>DATDPU010000049.1:0-69751 GCA_035292585.1 Anaerolineae bacterium
CATTTCACCGCTGAGAACGCACACTTGCCCCACGCTGCCGCGTAGCGGCAAGTGCGGGGAGAGCGCGGAGCGGATTTCCTAGCACATCTCTGCGTCCTCCGCGCCCTCTGCGGTAAAATCCCGCCCGACTGCGTAAGGTGAGATAAATCACGTCGTGCTATCTCAGTACGACGCTTTATCCGATCCTGACTGCTCCGTAGCAAATACGTCTTCGTTCCTCAACAAGACTCAAACCGCCCGGACCTTGGCTGAAAGACAATTGGTAGGAGACCGTTGACACTCCAGCAAGCACTGGGCGTAAAAATGCCTTATTCCATTTAGGAAGACTGGGTGGCCTCCCTCTTCAGTGTGGGTGAGCGGTTCGGCGCAATTTCTCACCGCCGAGAGCGCAGAGGACGCCGAGCAACTTGAATATCTCTGCGTGCTCCGTGGTAAAAACAACACTTTGGCGGGAGACCACCGAAGATTGCAGCCGGTAAAGTCTATGCTTGCAGCTGGCTAAAGACAATCAGGTTCCTTCGACACATCCAGTGGAGAAATTCGATGAGCAACCCGCGCTCAAGACACAACTCGCCGCTCCGCCTGGTGGTGTTCATCTCCAGCTTGGTCCTGATCGGGCTTGTGCCGGCGGCCTGCGCCGGTGATGCGCCGGTGGACGCCGCCTCACCCCGCGCGCTGATCATAGACTCGGCCGTTCGCAGCGGTGAAAGCTTCCACCTGTTTGGATCAGGCTGGCCCGCGAACCAGATCGTGTTCATCTACCTGGACAATCCTGCCCGACCCGGCGCCCGGCAGCCGATTTTCAGCACGCAGACCGATGCGCGCGGTCAGTTCGATCTGTTTGTCCTCTATCCGATCGATCCACCCTGGACTACGCTGCCTAGCGTCGCTGTGATCGTGCGGAGCGAGACCCTGGCGATCGAAGTCTCGCAACGGGTAGCCGTCGAGGTTGTCGTGCAGCCCACTCCGCTTCCGCCTCTGCCAACGACAACGGCGACAATGACGCCGCTCCCGACGATCACCATGACGCCGCCGCCCACGGAAACCCCGACCGCCACATTTACGCCGTCGGCGACAAACACGCCATCGCCGACGGATACGCCACCGCCCACATGGACACCTCAACCAACCAACACCTCGACGGCCGTGCCGGCTGCCACCTACACGCCGACGCCGATCGATCTAGATTCCAGTGGTGAATGGGTTGCCCAGTATTACGATAATACACAGCTGGCCGGTCAACCTGTACGTAGCTTGAATCAGGGTAATGGGGCGGAGCTTGACTTTGACTGGGGTGGTAATGCACCGCTTGAGTTTGTCCCCGCTGACCGTTTCTCGGTACGCTGGACGAGTACTGTGAATGTCAGTCAGTCAGACACGTATCTTTGCTCGCTGCAAGTAGATGATGGAGCCAGGCTATATGTTGATGGTAACATGGTGATGGAGAGCTGGAATGGCGCGTCAACCGCTCAACCGTCAATCGCCCATGTATTCCTTAGAGCTGGGAAGCACGAGTTGCGTGTCGAAATGGTTGAGCAGGGTGGTCCAGCCTTCATCCATTTCAAACACCAAAGGCTCGAACGGTATAAGGGATGGAAAGGTGAATACTTTGCCGGTGCGAATCTGGACGGCGCGCCACTCCTCGTTCGAGACGATCCTGTGCTTAATTTCAACTGGGAGAACCGATTACCGGGTGAAGGGATCCCGGCTGATGATTTTTCGGTGCGTTGGACGCGCACGATGGATTTCGACGCCGGGACGCACCTGTTTATTGCCCAGGCCGACGACGGCGTGCGGGTCTGGCTTGATGGCGTACTACTCAATAATCTCGATCAATGGCATTTAGCATCTGGAACGCGGTATACGGAGACAATGAATTTAGCTGAGGGTGCGCACACGATTGTCTACGAGTACTATGAGAACACGGGCAATGCGCTCGCTGCCTTTGTCTACCAAAAGCCAGATGATCGTTTTTCGGGGTGGAAAGGAGAGTACTTCAACAACCGGAACTTGGCTGGATTGCCGGTGACAGTTCGTGATGATGGCAGCTCCGATGGGTTCAATTTTGACTGGGGTTACGATCCGCCTGAGTCCTACATGCCTATCGATAACTTTTCGGTCCGCTGGTCGCGCATAGTCACAATTGAGAAACCGGGTCGGTATCGCTTCTCGTTGACGGCCGATGACGGCGTACGACTATTTGTGGGTGACAATCTTGTAGTCAACGAATGGCACGCGAGCGACTCAGATGTCTACAGCGTTTTGGTCGATTTGGATGCGGAACAGCACAATGTCCGCGTCGAGTACTACGAGCAATCGCTGCGGGCGCATATTCAACTCGCATGGGGTTGGAATTCTGATTTTCTAACTCCAATCCCGATCGCGACTGCTACTCCATAGTAGTTGACCCTGCTGAAATGGCTGGGAGTCGTAGTTGCGACTTGCCCGTAGCCGACGCGGCGCTTCGGCTGAACGACGACTGAAGTCGTCACTACCATTCGGCATCAACTTTAAAGCGAAGCCCCTGACCTGGTCAGGGGCTTGCTCGTCTCGCGCACCATCAGATTGACGACGGACAGTGGTCGCTCGGCCTGATATCGTATTCCTTCGTCAAGCTCTGGCCGTCGCCCGAGGTGACGGTGGCCTCGCCGTTCAGGCGCGTGTTCTTCCCCCATTCGACGTCGATGAACTTATCCGCCTCCTCGACCCCGCGATGGAAGTAGCGATAGACGCCGTTGCCCCCGGTGGCTTCGACCGATATCGTGATCACGACGTTGTCCGGTTTTTCGGCCGTGGGCGCATTCCGGCAGCCGGCGACGTAGAACTGGAAATCGAGCGGACCGGACGACGTAGCGGTTGGGCGCGGGCGCGCGGGTTGCGTCGCCGTGGCCGTTGGCGCTTCGGTCGGCGCATCGGTTGGCGGGGGCGCCGTCGGCTGCGTATCGACGCTGGCCGGCGTATCGGTTGGCGCCGGGGCAACCGGGACGCTATCGCCGGCAGTCGTCGGCTCGGGCGGTGAACCGGTCAGCGTGCCGGTCCCGCCGCCACACGCCGTCAAGATGAGAGCCAGGCTGATCAGTGCAAGGGTGGTCTTCATGATTTCTCTCCATTGAATGATAGGCTGCTGCAATCAAGGAGATTGCACCGGCGCTACAAGGGTGAGGGTGTCGCGCGATTTGACTTTGGTTGGACGATGAGACAGCAGGAGGGCAACCCCCGCGTGCTTTGCACGCAAGGGCAGGTCAGCCGCGAGTTATTTGCGGCGCTGCATCACAACACGCGCCATGATACCGCGTCGGGCGAGGGCGTTCAATGGGAAGATCGGCTTACGATGTACGCCGCGCGTCATCGAAACGCAGCCATCGCTTATCCGTTGTCAGTTGGGTTGATAAGCGAACTCGACCTTACGCCAGTCACAGTTCTTGCAGTGAACGACGATCCTCTCGTCGTAAGGCTGAGGCTCTTGTTGGACTTCCCAAACGATCGGGCCGTCGCACACGGGGCATGCGCCCTGTAGCAACCAACCGAAGACGCCGGGTGGATTGATCCACGACAGCGCCGTGGCGAGGTTCAGCGCCAACAAGGCTGCAACGGCGGCGACGTTTTGCGCGAGGAAGACTCCGGCGGCGAGGAAGGCCAGCGCGAAGACCGCGAGGATCGGCCGGACGAAGGTGTAGCGGATGGCGAACATAGAACCTCCTTTCGCGTGCATCCGGTGTGTGGCGCTCTCATTATATCACCGCGATCAATACAAACGTGCGACGCACTCATGGTAAAGTGCGTCGCACGTCAGCCTGGTGGCCCATGCGGGGTTCGAACCCGCGGTCTCCGCCTTGAGAGGGCGGCGTCCTAGTCCGCTAGACGAATGGGCCGGGTATGCGAATGGAAGTCATTCACCGGGCAGACTCGACGTGCAGACCTTCCACACGCCGTCTTCGTTCAGCAGCCCGATTTCCTGCTCGATGGGTTGTCCGCCGAGATTGCCTGCTACACGGACGACGGCTGCCTCGTCACCGGCGCTTTGCTGCTCGAAGGTTAAGTCCGAGACATCTACCTCAAGCTGCGCGTTCAGCTCGCTCAAATCGACTTCGCTGCCCAAACCGCCCGATGAAGCCAACGCCGTCTCAACCGCCTGGATGTCCGAAGTGCAGGTCAACTCTTTCACGCGAGCCAGGTTGAGTTGAGCAATCGCGTCGAACCACGCTTTGGTTGTATCGGCCGGCCCGAGTGGCTCGGTGGCGCAACCCGCCAATACGATCACTATGCTGAACCACAGCGAAACGGACACTTTTACGCGCTTGGTAGTCTTGTTCCTCACAGCCAACGGCACCGGCGGCCATTCTACCAGCCGCTCTGGTAAATGTCAATCAAGCGGCGCGCATTGTGGTAAAATGGCGTAGAATATAGAAGATAGGCGGTGGGATAAACCCTGATAATGGCTTACACGAACTGGACACCGGAACAACTCTCCCGCACCCTCGATCGCGTCCTGTTGAGCGTCGAGAAACCGGCGCGTTATGTCGGCGGCGAGCACAACTCGGTCGTCAAAAACTGGGATGCCGCGAGCGTGCGGGCAGTCCTGGTTTTCCCCGATATTTACGAGCTGGGCATGTCGAACCTGGGCTTGGCGACGCTGTACGATTTGCTCAATCGCCGGCCCGACGTGCTCGCCGAGCGCGCTTACTGCCCGTGGACGGATATGGAAGCGGTTATGCGCCGCGAGGGCCTGCCGCTGTACTCGCTTGAGACGCGGCGCCCGCTGGCCGCCTTCGACCTGATCGGTATCAGCCTGCCTTACGAGCAGCTGTATTCGAACGTTCTCAACCTGCTCGACCTGGGCGGTGTGCCGCTATTCTCCGCCGATCGCGATGCAACACACCCGATCGTTATCGCCGGAGGTCACGCAACCTATAACCCCGACCCGATGGCCGATTTCATCGACGTCTTTGCTATCGGTGAAGGGGAAGAGATCATTGTGGATTTCGCGGATGCGATTAAGCAGTGGAAGTTGGAGATTGGAGATTGGACGAATCGGAGCAGGGGTGAACTACACACACTGCGCGAAGAGCTGCTGCGCCGCATCGCGCGCATCGATGGCGCGTACGTGCCGCGCTTCTACGAGCCGACTTATCACCTGGATGGCGCACTCGCGGAGATCAGACCCACGCTGCCCGATGCGCCGGGGCGGATCGCCAAGCGGATTGTGCCGGTGCTGCCGCCGCCGCTGACCCACTTCATCGTGCCGTTCCTTGATATCACGCACAACCGCGCGCCGATCGAAATCATGCGTGGCTGCACACGCGGCTGCCGTTTCTGCCATGCCGGCATGGTGACCCGGCCGGTGCGCGAGCGCAAAGTCGACGAGGTCGTCGCCGCCGTCGCAGACATCCTGGCGAGCACCGGCTTCGAAGAGATCGCGCTGCTGTCGCTATCGTCGAGCGACTACACGCACGTCAAAACGCTGGTCAAAGCCATCGCCGAAAAGTTCGGCGACCGGAACCTGTCGATTTCGCTGCCTTCGCTACGCATCGAGACCGCTTCGGCCGAGCTGATGGATGCGTTGGGCGACAACAAGCGCGGCGGCTTCACCTTCGCGCCCGAAGCGGCCACCGAGCACATGCGCCGCGTGATCAACAAGTACATCCCGACGCAATTGATGCTCGACACGGCGCGCGAAGTGTACGCGCGTGGCTGGCGCACGATCAAACTCTACTTTATGATCGGCCACCCCGCCGAGACGATGGCCGACGTACAGGCGATTATCGATCTGGCGAAGGCGGTGTTGGCCGAAGGGCGCAAGCTGCACGGCAAAGCGGCGCAGGTCAACATCGGCGCGAGCACGTTCGTCCCCAAGCCGCACACGCCGTTCCAATGGGTGCCGCTGGACGATGAGGCCAACACGCGCGCCAAGCAGAGCCTGCTGCGCCGCGAGCTGCGCGGCGCCGGCTTGAAAGTGAATTGGACCGATCCCGAAGAGACGCTGTTGGAAGCGTACCTCTCGCGCGGCGATCGGCGCTTGGGCGCGGTGATCTATCGGGCCTGGCAGCTCGGCGCGAAGTTCGACGCCTGGCAGGAGCATCACCAGCCCGAAGCCTGGAACCAGGCGTTCGCCGAGCACGGTCTCGATCCGGACTGGTACGCGCGCCGCCCACGCCCGATCGACGAAGTCTTCCCCTGGGATCATATCGACATTGGCGTGACCAAGAAGTTCCTGTTGCAGGACTTTCTGTGGAGCGCCGACGGCAAGACGCGCGTCGATTGCCGCGAGCAGTGCTTTGCCTGCGGTATTCTACCCAAGTATAAAGTGCTGCGCATGAACACGCCCGGCGATGCCTGGGAGTGTCCGGAGGTGAAGCCGTACGATCAACGCGGCGCCAAGCCGAAATCCACGGCGGAAGTGATTCCGCTGCAAATCGTCAATGTCGCGTAATCAGGAGCTCAACGGATTGGCTGAGCTCCTTACCATTTGAATAGCCAAGAAAGGGGAAGGCACATGAAAACCAAGGTCCTGTTGTTCACGTCTATCGTCGCACTCATGCTCAGCGGATGCGGCGGGCCGGCCGAATGGAAAGAGTTCTCCTCCAGCGCAGGCGGCTTCGCGGTCTCATTTCCCGGCCAGCCGCAAGAAGAGACACAAAGCGTCCCGACGGCAGCCGGCGACATCGAGATGCACCTGTTCACGCTGGACCAAGGCAACCAGGGGTACGTGGTCGGTTACTTCGATCTGCCTGAGTCGCTGCTGGGCTTGACGGATGCGGCCACGCTGCTGCAAGGCGCGATGGAAGGCGCGTTTGGCAACGTCGGCGGCAGCATCGAGAGCCAGCGGGACGTCACGCTAAATGGCTTCACCGGTTTGGAGGCCGGCGGCTCATTCTCGTATGAGGGTGAAAATGGCACGATGAAGGCGCGCGCCTACCTCGTGAACGAGCGCGTCTTCCAGGTCTATGCGGCAGGTCGGACCGACACGAGCGGCTCGGCCGACATCGACCGCTTTCTCGACTCCTTCAAGCTGACGTCGGATTAAAGGGAACAGCGATGTTCGAGTTCGCGCGATACTCTCAGACCGATCCGCGCTGGAAGAATGCGCTCTTGGGATTCGACGACGAATCGACCCTGGGCAAGTATGGTTGTCTGCTCACTTGCCTGTCGATGGTCGCGACCGGCTTTGGTTTCGATGTCACGCCAGCTGCGCTCAACGAGAAGCTGAAGGCCAATGCCGGCTTCGTGGGAGCTTACCTCGCCTGGGGCGGCGTTCCGAAAGCGTTGCCCGGCGTCACCGTCAAACGCCTGGTCGATTGCGACAATACGCCCGCACCGCTCGCCGAGATCGATGCAGCATTAGCCGCCGGCTTCCCGGTCATCATCGAGGTCGATTACGAGAACACGCCGGGCTATCAATATCACTGGATCGTTTTGTACGGCAAGCGGGATGGCGATTATCTGCTGCAGGACCCTTATCCCTATCCGCCGCCTGCCGGCGAAGTGCTGTTGACCAAGAGCCGGTACGCCTTTGCCGGCGCGCCCGATCGAATCATCACCGGCGCGGCTTTTCTGGAAGGGCCGATCAAGAAGCCGGCGGCGGGTTCGCCGCAATCCTCTGCGAGCACGCCTGCCGGATCGACGACCAGCCCATCGACCGGGGGCGGGCCGGCGGGGTTGAAGGTGTATGCCAGCGAAGCGGATCTGGCGCTGCGCTCCTCGCCGAGTGTCGGCGCGACGAATCTGATCAAACGCTTGCCGCTCCAAAGCGAGCTGTCTGCGTTGGAGCCGGAGAACGCCGCACGCGGCAAATTGGGCGTGGTGGGCCAGTGGCTGCGCGTGCGCGATGCGAGCGGGGTCGAAGGCTATGTGGCGGCCTGGTATGTGTCGTCCTCCAAAGAGAAGCCTGCTCCGGCGTCATCGACGGGTTCTGCAACGCCCGCCCCCGGCGCGCTGGTTGTGCGCACGACCACGCCCGATGTGGCGCTGCGCAGCCAGCCGGTGCTGGGCGATCAAACCTTGATCAAGCGACTGCCCTTTAACACGCGGCTCACGGTGTTAAACCCGGCTGCCGAAGCGTCGCGGAAGATCGGGGTGGTGAATCAATGGCTGCGCGTGCGCGATCCGCAAGGCATCGAAGGTCATGTTGCGGCGTGGTATGTGGCTGTGTAGGGTCGAGACCTGCTGACAAGCAACTCTCAGGCCTTACAGCAAATTCTACAAATGCTCAAAGCCCGCGTCCTCGCGGGCGTCTCCAGCCATTCACCCGACCGCGTCCTCGCGGTCGGGGAGCAAACTGCGTAAGGTGAGCTGTAAATCAAACAGGAATCTCAGGTCTTGAAGTAAGCCGATGAGCACTGAAGAGGGAGTCGTCACGTTACCGCCATCTGTCGTTACGCGCCAGCGCCTGCGCATCACCTTTGCGCGCGGCGAGAATACGCGCTACGTGGGGCATCTCGATATGGTGCGGACCTGGGAGCGCATCATTCGCCGCGCCGATCTGCCGATCGCGTATTCCGAAGGTTTCAACCCGCGCCCCCGGCTGATGTTCGCCGCCGCGCTGCCCGTCGGGTGTACCAGCGATCAAGAAGTGTTGGACGTGATTTTGTCGCACCCCTGCGATCTGGCCCATGTCCGTGCTCAGTTGGATCGGGCTGCGCCGGCGGGCATCGACGTGGTCGATGTGGCCGAAGCTCCCTATTCTGCGCCGGCGCTCCAGACCCAGACGCGCGCCGCTGAGTTTGTGATTACACCGGTTGAAGCTGCGCCGGTTGAGCAGCTGCGCTCGCGTGTTCAGGCGCTACTCGATGCGCCGTCGATCGAGCGGACGCGCCGCGACAAGACGTACGATTTGCGCCCCTTGCTTCTGGACATGTGGGTGGAAAATGATGCAGAGGGTAGGGCGCGCATCGGGATGAAGTTGAAGGCAGAAGAATCGGGCACCGGCCGGCCTGACGAGGCGGCGGCGGCGCTGGGGTTCGACTCGGCGTTGGTCAAGATTCACCGGCGCAGGCTCATCCTGGCGTGAGGGGATGATCTTACCGCGGAGCACGCTGAGAGCGCAGCGATTTGAAATATCTCAGCGTGTTCTGCGTCTCGGCGGTGCAACTTTAGGGCAATCGCATCTAATATGTCAATAGCCGATCGGCTCTGAAAATAGGCCACTGCTCTCGGCCCGCGTCCGCGCGGGCCGTCCGCGGGGACGCGGACGGTGAGCCATCCCGTCTGTATTTGCGCTGTGCGAGAATTTAGATACGATTGCCCTGGGTGCAACTTTCTTTATCCTTGACAACTCGGCTTAAGCCGGTATAATGGCAATGCTCCGCGGCCTGCTGTGTCGGCCGCGAATTGTTCGTATGGCAGTGGAGGCGCTCGTGTACGCAGTCTTTCAACTAGGCGGCCGACAATATCGCGCAACCGAGGGCGATCGGATACAAGTCGAGCAGTTGCCGCAGGCCGTAGGCGAAAAAGTCGAGATCGAGCAGGTGTTGATGCTGTCGGACGGCGACAATCTAACGGTCGGCCAGCCGACCGTATCCGGCGCCAAAGTGGTGGCCGAAGTTGTCGAGCAGAATAAAGGCAAGAAAATCATCGTGTTCGACTACCGGCCCGGCGGCAAGCGCCATCGCGTGAAGGCCGGTCATCGCCAGTATTACACCTGGCTCAAGGTCGAGCAGATTATTCCCGGTTAAGCTGCAATACGGTTTAGTCTGCCGTAGTATAGGGCCTCGCGCCTAAACTACGCTGCTCTGAACAGTATGGGGTTGAGGTGAGGTTGAAATGGCTCATAAGAAAGGCGGCGGTTCCAGCCGCAACGGTCGAGACAGCCAGTCGCAGCGATTGGGCGTGAAGAAATATGGCGGCGAGAGCGTTCGCTCGGGCAACATCATCGTGCGCCAGCACGGCACCCACATCAAGCCCGGTCGCAATGTTGGCCTGGGTAAGGACTACACGATCTTCGCGACGATCGACGGCGTGGTGAAGTTCGAGCACTTGCCGGGCGACCGTAAGCGCGTCAGCGTATACCCGGCGGAGCAAGCAGCGCCGGCTGAAGTCACCGCATAGGGAGGGGAGTATGAAGAACGAGCTTCACCCTAAGTGGTATCCCGATGCGCAGGTCATCTGCAACGGTGAGGTGGTGATGACCGTCGGCGCGACGGCGCCGGAACTGCACGTCGAAGTGTGGTCGGGCACGCACCCGTTTTACACCGGCCAGCAGCGCATCGTCGATACCGAGGGTCAGGTTGAGCGCTTTGTGAAACGGCTGGAGCGCCGCGAGGGCCTGGAGCCGTCGTCGAAGCGCAAGAAGGCGCAACGCCGGCGCGAACGGCAAACGATCGTCGAACTGGTGGAGGAAGACGAGGAGACACCGGCCGGCGAGGCTGCAACCGAGTAACTGTTCTGAGGGCAGTTGAGGAAGCGGTCAGACATCGAGCCACCGAAAGGGCAGAACACACCATCTGCCCTTTTTTGTTAGCGCGTGTCGTTTTTGCAGAAGCGCGGGACCGCGGCAAGGTCCATGTCACACCCAAATGGCTGGAGGCGGAATGGACGGGAGATCGGCGAGCGGCGGGATCGAAGTCGTCTGTGGCAGCATGTTCAGCGGCAAGACCGAGGAATTGATCCGGCGGGTGCGGCGTGCGAAGATCGCGCGGCAGAAGGTGCAGGTATTCAAACCGATCCTGGATACGCGCTACGCGACCGAAAAAGTCACGTCGCACAACGGGTTGGATACCGAAGCGGTTCCGGTCGATTCGGCGCAGGCGCTCCTGAGCCTGCTCGAACCCGATACGGCGATCGTGGCGATCGACGAAGTCCAGTTCTTCGGCCGGGAGGTGGTGTCGGCGTGCCGAGCGCTGGCCGAGCGCGGGCTGCGCGTGATCGTCGCCGGGCTGGATATGGATTTTCGCGGCGAGCCGTTTGGGCCGATGCCGCTGTTGATGGCCGAGGCCGAGCAAGTGGAGAAGTTGCAGGCGATCTGCGTCGTGTGCGGCGCGCCCGCCAGCCGCACCCAGCGCCTGATCGACGGGCGGCCGGCCGCGTATCACGACCCGGTGATTTTGGTCGGCGGCAGTGAATCGTACGAGGCGCGCTGCCGGCTGCACCACGAGGTGCCGGGGCGACCGCAGTCATGAGCTAGAAACCGGGTTTCTCATCCCCTTCACTGCATTCGGGGGCCTTCGGGAAACCCGGTTTCTACAGGTGAAAGCGATATGACCATTGTCTACGAGCCTTACCTGGGCGAAGTGCTGATCGACGGCGAGACGATTCAGCGCCGGGTGGTCGCACTGGCGCAGCAGATCTCTGAGGATTACCACGACAAGACGCCGCTGCTGGTGTGCATTTTAAAAGGCGGCATTGTGTTCCTGGTCGATCTCATCAAGCAGCTGCAGATTCCCCACTCGATCGATTTCATGGCGGTATCCAGTTATGGCGCCGGCGCGCGCCAATCGACCGGCGCGGTGCGCATCATCATGGACCTGGAACAGAACATCGACGGCCGGCATGTGCTCATCGTCGAGGATATTGTGGACAGCGGGCGGACGCTGCACTACATCTACAGCCTGCTCAAGCCGCGCAACCCGGCCAGCCTGCGTATTTGCACGCTGCTCAACAAGTACGAGCGGCGCGAGGTGGACGTGGCGCTGGACTACGTGGGTTTCGATATCCCGAATAAATTCGTCTTCGGCTACGGCCTCGATCTCGACGAGGTGTTTCGCAATCTACCGTTCGTCGGAGTGCTCAAGGACGAGTTGTTGCCGCAGTAACGCGAAGCCGGTTGACGCTGCACGGCCCTCGCCTGCCCAGTGCGAGGGCCGTGTGGTTTGACGGGCAGGGGGATCGAGGATATATGTATGGTGCAGACTGTGGGGTAAAGTTTCTTACGCCCGGACGCTGGTTGAGGTCGCCCATATGGCCGATCAAGTTGTTCACGCAGGAAAGTTCAAACGAGTGCACGTGATCATCAACCCGGCCTCCGGCCAGGATGCGCCCGTGCTGAACGTCTTGAACCGTGTCTTCAAAGATACCGGCATCGAGTGGGATGTGTCGATTACGAAAGCAGCCGGCGATGCCCGCCGCCTGGCGCAGCAAGCCGTGACCAACGGCGCGGAGGTCGTGGCGGTCTATGGCGGCGATGGGTCGGTGGCCGAGGCGGCGAGCGGGTTGATCGGCGCGGCGATCCCCTTAGCGATCCTGCCCGGCGGCACGGGCAATGTCACCGCCGCCGGGCTGGGGATTCCACGGAATTTGACCGAAGCCTGCGCCTTGCTCTGCACGGCTGCCGTTGGCATTCGGCCCATCGACATGGGTCAGGTCGGCGAACGTTACTTCCTGTTGCGCGTGAGCGTGGGACTTGAGGCCGACGTCGTCGAGGGCGCGGATCGCGAATTGAAGGATCGCTTTGGGCCGTTGGCCTACATGCTGTCGGCGCTCCAGGCATTGAGCAATCCGCAGCTGGCACGCTACCAGTTGACGCTCGATGGACGTGAAGTCGAGACCGCGGGGTTGGTGTGCATGATCGCCAACTCGGGTTATCTGGGCCGGGTCGGCGTGTCGCTGGCGCCCGGCATCGACGTGAGCGATGGCCTGCTCGACGTGGTGATCATTGCCCGGAGCGATCTCGGCGCGCTGCTCTCACTGCTCGCCAGCGCGATGGCCGGCAATGAGAATGCGGAGGCGCTCCAGCATTGGCAGGCGCGCGAGATCAGTGTGGTCGCCGATCCGCCGCAGACGGTCCAGGCCGATGGCGAGATCATCGGTAAATCGCCCGTGCAGGCCCAGATTCTACCTGGCGCGATCCGCGTCGTGCTGCCCGAATTTGCAGCCGAGGCGTGAGGGCGTCTCCCGCATGCGCCTTCATCGGCGTCTACCCCGTTGGTGTTGGAAAAGGTAGCTCAGCCCCTTGTGGGCGTTAAGGGTTCACGCGTCGAACGCCGACAAGCGGCTATACTACGACGCCTTTTCCGGTGGTGGTGAGATGAAGGGCCTTTTCAGACAGGCTCTTAGTCAATTGCTGGAGCGGGGTAGTGCGTGAGGGCCTGACCTTCGAGTTCGATCGCCAACGCTTGTTCACCGACGTGGGCACGTTGATCTTGTCGCGCTTTCTGATGCTGCGACCGCGTTCGCTCCAGCTCGAAAACGTCGAGTTGGATCGCGAGTTTCAGCGCCGGGGCGTCGATCTGATCTGGCGTCGCGCGATCCCCGGTCACGAGCAGACGCTGGTCGAGATCAAGTGCGATACCCATGCCGGCACGGATGAGACTTTAGCGCGATCGGCTGAGTATCCTTATTACGGGCTGGCGACGAGCAACTTTGCGTTGGAGACCGTTGCCAACGACGTGGTGGGTAAGCCCGGCTGGGTGTTTGGCTCTGGCGCCGATATGTTGCTGTATTACTTTGCGGCCATCCCGCGCACGATCGGGGAGATCGAGGAGCTGTGGACGGCGGGGGAAGAGTACCTGCTGGCGAACCTCAACCTCAGCGGCGATTTGTTGTACGTGATCGATTTGCCGATGCTGCGCGAATGGTTCGTCGGTGTGCAGCAGGCGTATCGCGAGATTGCCGCGCAGAACACCAGCTATCGGACGCGGTCACGCCTGGTGCCCTGCCGGGATGTATTAGACGCGATCGAGCATTGCCGCTTAGTGGAAGATGTGTATCGCCTGGTGATCAGCGCGCCGGGTTTCCCCAAGTTTTGAAAGTATGGCTCTCCCGGATCGAACGGGAATAGGACGCGGCTGAACGCAGACACTTGCACCGCACTGCGACCTGCTCCCGCCGAAGGCAGGGGGTTGGTGCAGTGCAGTGTGAACACTGATTTGCACGGATTTTGAGCGTTTTCAGTGTTCACACCGCGCCTGTGGTACAGCCGCAGGATGTACCATCGCCGGACAAACACCGCAGGTGGGTGCAGGTGTCCGTGTTTTCTGTGTCCTCTTTCCCGCCAAAGTCGGGCGAGCCGTTGTTTTTAAGTGCGGTTTGGGACTTTTTAGCTGGTGTGTCGTATTCGGATGTACGAGGAGCGCTCGTTCGCCCCTCTACTATGATAAGTACAAATGCGCCAACGATCCAAGCAGTAGCGTCAACCAACCGGTGGAGAGATACTCGAATGGCGAAACTTGAAAACCTACGCGACCTCACGGTGGATCAATTGAAAGACCTGTACAGCGCCGAGAACCAGCTGCTTAAAGCGCTGCCCAGGATGGTGAAAGCGGCGACCTCGCCTGAATTGAAGGAGGCTTTCGAAACTCATTTACAGGAAACCGAAGAGCACGTGAATCGGTTGGACGTGATCGCCAAGCGGTTAGGGGTTAGCCTCAAAGGCAAAAAGTGCAAAGGCATGGCGGGGTTGATCGAAGAAGGCAAGGAGATGCTGCAGCAGAAGGCCGATGCGCAAGTCATGGACGCCGGGCTGATCGCGGCGGCGCAGCGCGCCGAGCATTACGAGATTGCCGGTTATGGAACCGCCCGCGCTTATGCTGAACTGATCGGCGACTCAGAGGCAGCGGACCTGCTGCAAAAGACGCTGAACGAAGAGGAGCAGACCGATGAGCGGCTGACGCTGATCGCCGAGAACAGTATCAACATCATGGCGACGTCGGGCTATAAGGATGTCGGTGCGCCGGCGCTATAGACTGCTCACCACGACCAGCCAAAGCGAAGCGGCGACCGTCTTGGCTTGACGCTGATCGAGGGGCACGGTATACTCGCGGGTGCGGGCCCATAGCTCAGCGGTTAGAGCAGCCGGCTCAAAGCAAGGAGTCTAAGTCGAGACGAGGGTTGTGAATTTCAGCATGACAGTTGTGGCAGACCAGAACGCACTTGTCTAACTCTGACATCACGAACTCCAGTTTTCGATTTGACAGAGAGCGCATATCCAGCTTGAAGTCTTTAGTCAGGGAGTCTGTGTGATGGAAAGCAAGAGCGGCCAAGTTGGTGTGATAGCCGCAGACTGAACAATGACCGCCTTTCGCTTTGACAAGTTCTAGTTTTCTGGCGAGTCCTCTGTGCTTTTGAGATTCATAACTCTGGTGGCGCTTGTTCTTGCAGACATTTGAGCAGAATCGTGTTTGTCTGCCGCAGAGGGGAGTGCCACATACAATGCAGCAAGGTTGTCTCTTCATCGCTGTGTTGTACTCCGATATGACTCTTTGCTAAGGGCCACCTGGGGCGTAACCTCCAGGTGAAATCTGCCAAATTCGGGGAAGCCTAAGTTGGAACCTAAGGTAATCCCGAGCCAAGCCTCTGATAAGAGGAAGGTGTAGAGACTAGACGGCAGACACCCTCATAGGGTGAAGGGATAGTCCAGCCCACAAACTCGAAAGGGGCAGCGCAAGCTGTAGTGGGATGCATAACCGGTCGGTCCTTGGTTCGAATCCAAGTGGGCCCACACGCCGGCGCGACCCGATCAACTGATCGGGTCGCGTTACTTTCTTTTGAAGAGTCTTAGCCACTGCGAAATATTGTCTTCTCGATCGGGCTTGTCGTCCCGGTCTTCGTCAGGCGGCTTCTCTGCTGGCTTCGGCGGCGCGAGCATCTTGGCGAACTCCGCTGCTTCGACGACGCTCACGCGGTGGCGCTCCGCGGCGGCTTGAATGGCGCGGTCGCTGGAGACCAGCGCCCATTCGCGCGGGCGTTTCAGTTCCCGCATGCGCTCGATCAGCACCCGATCGGCATCGGTGTGCGATCCGGCGAATACCGCTTCGACGCCGCCGCCGCTCAATGTTTGCGAGCGGCCGCCGCTGTGCCCAGCCATACCCGAATCGAACACGACGACGATCCGCGCCCGGCGCCGCGCCGCGTACTTGCGCAGCAACGCCACCAGTTTCTCCTCGTCGTCCAGGTCGGCCAACGACAGATCAGGCATTTGGCCGATCAGGTTGTGGCCGTCGATGAGGAGTTGACGCATCGCATCAGCCTGGCAGCTTCTTGAGGTTGGCGAAGCTCGCCAGCAGCCGCTTGATGCCGGCTTTCTCAAAGGCGACGGTGAGTTCTTCGTCAACACCCTGCGCCTGGCTCTCGACGACGATACCCTCGCCGAAGCGGGCGTGGCTCACGCGCTGGCCCGGCCTGAAGTTCGGCTCGCGGCTGGGCCGGGGGGGCGGCGACCAGGTGGCGGCCCGCTCGGCCTGGGCAGCGCGCGGCGTGCTGCCGGCAAACGACATCGTCCCGCTCAACAGGTTCTTCGGGATATCGTTCAAAAAACGTGAAGGCGCGTTGACCTCGCTGCTGCCATACGTCGAGCGCCGGAAGGCGTAACTCAGGAACACGCGATCTTTGGCGCGAGTGATGCCGACGTAAGCCAGGCGGCGTTCCTCGTCCATCTCTTCAGGGTCTTCGAGCGAGCGCGCGTGCGGCAAGACCCCTTCCTCCAGGCCGGTGATGAACACGACCGGGAACTCCAGACCCTTGGCCGAGTGCAGCGTCATCAGCGTCGGCGCGTCGACCCGCTGAGCATCGTTCAGCGCATCCACATCCGACACCAATGCGACGTCTTCGAGGAATTCGGCCAGCGGATCAGCGCCGACCGCAGGCGTGTAATCGGCGGCGACGTTGCGCAGCTCGCGGACGTTCTCCCAACGCTCGCGCCCTTCCTCGCTGCCATCGTCGACGTAACGCCGGTAACCCGACTCTTGCACCACCGTATCGAGCAAGTCGGCGACGGAAGGAGACTGATCCTTCGTCGCGATCCAACGATCGAGCAGCGTTATAAAATCGATCAACGACTGGCGCGCCTTCGGCGTCAACCCCAAGCCGAGCGCCGAGTTGGGCCGCCCGGACTTGAGTTCGCGAATCAGTTTATACGGGCTTTGGCCGCCGGCGCGCGCGGCCTCATCTAACACGGCGAGTGTCTTGGCGCCGATGCCGCGCGATGGGACATTGATCACGCGCATCAGGCCGACCGCGTCGTGCGGGTTGTGGATCAAATGCAAGTAGGCGAGCACATCCTTGACTTCGCGGCGGGCGTAGAAGCGGGTGCCGCCGACCAACCGATAGGGCACGCCCGCGCGGATGAAGGCTTCTTCGACGGGGCGGGACTGCGCGTTGGTGCGGTAAAACACGGCGAAATCGCCGGCCCGATACTGGCGTCCCCGAATCAAGTCCTCGATCGTGTTGACCACGTACAGCGCCTCGTCGTCCTCGTTGTACGCCTCGTAGACGGATAGCGGCGCGCCGCCGTCTCGCTCGGTGAACAGGCGCTTATCCGTCCGCTGCACGTTGCGCCGGATGACGGCGCGCGCGGCGTCGAGGATCAGCTGCGTCGAGCGGTAGTTCTGTTCGAGCAGGATCACCTGCGCATCGGGATAATCTTGCTGGAAGCGCTGCACGTTGCGGAAGTCTGCGCCTCGGAAGCGATAGATGGAGTTGTGGACGACGACGCCGCCTGCAATGTAGTTGTGAACATCGGCCACTTCGAGGTCATACACCTTGCCATGATAGGTTTCTCGCTTAACTTCGACGATTTCATCTTGGATGATCCGCCCGTCCTGTTCAATGGCGATGAGCATTGATGGGTGCAAATGACTGGCGGGCATCAGACTAAAGCGCCGCGCGACAAGGCCATTCATTGACTCCACCAGGAACGCGCCGACGCTGATCTCCAAACCACCGCCTGTTCTGCACAACTCCTTCGCAACTGCCTCAGCATCTTCAAACTGCAATCTGGAGAATTCGGCTCGCCAGGTGTTGCGACCACCTCGACGTGTTGGATAACCGCGTGCTTCAAGTTCTCGCCGCAACTCAGCGTTTTCGCAATTGATGCTAACGCGATGAGCATTCCACGGCGTCCGCAGGGTGCGGCGAGCGTCGCTGAAGTAGCGCAGGTTGACAACTTGCCTGAGTTCCTTGGCTTTGGGGATATGATGAACATCTGCCGAGACGCCTAACCGGGCGAAAACAATATGGTTGGGTGTTGCGCGGAGACACTGGCCTTGGCGCGTTGTTACTTTGATTAGCTCGCCTTGGTAAGGCCGACACTCCACATGGCGGACTTCGGCGGGCATTGACGCGCCACGCCCACTGGCGGCGATGACCTGATCTCCAGGCTGTATCTGTTCGATTCGTTTAAGGCCGTCGGCTGTCTGAATTCGTGTGTCTGCTGGAATACACTGATCCTCGTCCCCCACGACGAACAAGTTGCGCGAGCGGGCAGCCAGCTGCCGCAGCAGCATATACTGCGCGGTGTTCGTATCCTGAAACTCGTCGACCAGGATGTGCTGATAGCGATTCTGGTAATAGCCGAGCACGACCGGCTGTTCGTCGAACAGGCGCACCACTTCCATCAGCAGGTCGTCAAAGTCGAGCGCATTGTTCGCGCGTAGAAGTTCCTGATAGCGGACGTAGACGCGCCCGACCGCTTCGTGCCAGTACGACGGCGCGACGTAGGCTTCGGGCGGGATCAATTCGTTCTTGGCCGCCGAGATCGCGTTGAGCACCGACGAGGGCTTGTACTTCTTGTCGTCGATGTTCAAATCCTTCAAGGCGCGCTTGACCACCGCTTCCTGGTCGTCGGCGTCGTAGATCACGAAGTCGCGGCTGAGGCCCAGGTGGGGGGCGTCGCGGCGCAGGAAGCGCGCGCAGTTGGCGTGGAAGGTGCCCAGCGTAAGCTCGGTCGTGCGATTCCCGCCGAGCGCGCGATCGAGCCGATCCTTCATCTCCCGCGCCGCCTTGTTGGTGAACGTCACCGCGATGATGTTGCGTGGATCGATGCCGCGCACCTCGATGAGGTAGGCCACCCGATGCGTCAACACGCGCGTCTTGCCCGACCCCGGCCCGGCCAGGATCAGCGCCGGCCCGTCGCCCGCCTCGACGGCGCGGCGTTGTTGTGGATTAAGCCCTTTTAGCAAATCCATTGAGATCACCTGAAGAGGATGGCGGCCATTGTACCATAGACATCACGCGGACTTCATCACCCACTCGATTCAATTACGGACTCACCTTACGCAGTCTGCCCCCCGACCCACGTCCCACCCGCCTGCGGCGGGTGCACTATAGCCCCCGTAGCGCAGCGGAGGGGGGGCTCCCGTCGCGGTCGGGTGCATGGCTGGAAACGCCCGCGCGGACGCCTTTGACTATTTGAGTGATCGGCTAGAGAAAAGAGGAGGCCTTTTTGGAGTATGCAGCTCGATCGGCTACGCTTCTTCGATCATTCGCGCGTAGCGATCATATCGCTCGGGGGGATTTCACTGCGCCGCCGGGCGGAGCACACGATAGACGATGAACAACGGGTTCGGATCGCCTTCCCAGAACGAGGGGATCTCTTCGAGCGCGCCGCCTGGGAATGTCTGCTGGACGAATTGAAGTTCGGCGCGCCGTTCCGGCAGGAAGATGAACGCGGCGTTTTTGTCCGGCTGCACCAGACTGGCATCGGGTGGGGCGACCAACGGATCGATCACGTCAGTTGCTTCGACCTCGGGCGCGATATATGGAATCGTCCCGAAGTCGTGATACATGCGCGGCGCCCCAAAGAAGTACATGCGCCAGTCCGCGCCGAGTTTAGTGTGCGCGTAGGTCGCCATCTCCGTGGCGACGACCGCGTTGAAGGTGCCGTACACGCGCAGCGGCGTGAAGTCGCTGAAATACCACTTGGCGCTGGCCCAGCTGATGATCAGAACCACCGCCGCGCCGTAGGGCGCCAGCTGCTGCGGAGTCCAGCTGCGCCAGGCGTGCTGGAGGATGTGGCCGAGCTTGACCAACGCCAGCCCGACGAAAAAGACCGCCGGCAGCGCGAGCGTGATCAAGCGCATGCTGGACGGCGGGCTTTCGGTGAGTGCGCCCCCCAGGATCATTGCGCCCCACCACCAGGCCACCATCGGGAACAGCCGCCGATCGTCCAGGCGCAACGTCGCGTAGCCCAGGCCAAGCAAGAACAGGATGCCGGTGACAAAATCGAAGAGCGGCTGCGGCAAGCCATACCAGCCGGTGCGATCGGGGTAGGCGTTGAAAGCCAGCGCGGCGCGCTGTAGCTGATCGATCAAGATCGGGAACGCACCCTCATTGCGCACAATCTGCTCGTTGTCCAGCCAGCCGCTTTGGATGACGCCGATCTGATTGACGCGCGCGTTGTAGTCGAGCGGATAGCGGATCGCGTACTGGATCATCGGCGCGCCGGCGATGATCGCCGCGCCGATCAGGATCAATATCCCACGCCCTTGCTCGCGCCAGAAACGCGCGCCGTCGCGTAGCGAGAGATAAGCGAGCAAAACGCCGACGAGGATGACGGCGAAGCGCGCGCCGAAATAGAAGTACTGCGCCGCGCCGATGGCGACGCCGCACAGCGCCCAGTCGAGCCGGCTGCGCCGATCGACGGCGCGGTAGAACAGGAGCAGCACTAAAGCGATCAGGAGCGGATCGCTGATATTGTTGACGCCGAGCCGCGAGTAGTGGATATGAAAATGATAGGTCGCCAGCAGCAGCGCCGTCATCAGGCCGAGCGTCCGGCCGGCCAGGCGGCGCGTCAGTTGAAAGGCGATGGGTATCGTGATGGTCCCGATCAGCGCCCAGGGCAGGCGCAGCGCGAACATGGTTTGGCCGAACAGCCGGATCGAGAGCGAGTTAAAGAAGAAGCTGAGCGTCGGCACGCTCAACCAGCCGGTCGTAAAGGGGTTGTTGATCTCGCCGGTGATCGTCTTGATCGATTCCAGCCCGAAGGTGCCCTCGTCGCCGGCCAACGTGGGCGGGATGCTTTCGATGTGCCACACACGCAGGACGAACGTTGCCAGCGTGATCGCCAACAGCGCCGCCGCCGTCGGCCAATCGGTTTTCCACCAG
Organism: Anaerolineae bacterium; assembly: GCA_035292585.1. Lineage (GTDB taxonomy): Bacteria > Chloroflexota > Anaerolineae > Fen-1058 > Fen-1058 > DASSFZ01. Next base: position 20,752 of record DATDPU010000049.1, read on the forward strand.
GGCGCGCCGGACTTGGGCGCGGATCGCAACGGGAACACGGTCGTTCGGACATACAGACCGATCGCGCTCAACCACAGGATGAAGGGCAAGGTGTAGTTGGTCAGGGGCGGCTCCGCCGACAGCAAGTTGAGGAGGACGATCGTCAACAGGCCAGCCAGCAGCAGCGCGCCCGAGCGGCGCGGGTGTTGCCGCAGCGCTTGAAGCGTTTGAGCCGTCAATTCTTGCGCAGTCTTGAAGGAGAAGATCGACCCGAGTCCGCTTGAGCGCCGGGCTGGGCGACGGTTCTCCTCAACCGGGTTGCGCCTGAGCCGGTTGGCCTGCACAACGGCCAGGGTGAAGGCCGCAATCGCGACGACGTATAACGCGATCCCGCTGGACGCAAACGCTGAAATGCCTTCGGTGGGATAGGGCCGGCCTTCGTCGAAGCGAGACTGACCCAGAAGCGCAAAGCCTAACGCGATCAACAGCAGCAGGCGCAAGACCCGAACCTGAGCCGGCGAGGCCGGCCGCTGGACGGCGAAGGGCGCAGTCGGAGTCGGGTAGGAGGTTGTCACTGGCGGACGGGCAGGTGCTTGTGGTTGCGGCGGAAGGGTCGCCGGTGGTTGAACCGCTGGCTGTTGGGAGCGGCGCCATAGCCAAATCAGCGCAGCGTTCAGTGCGACCACGACGATGAGCAATTTGCGAAACGCGGAGTTGCGCACGAAGAGCTTTCCACGCGGTCAGGGTAAATGCGGCTCCATTATAGCATAGGCCGCAGATGGTGGAATTTCAAGCGAGCTGAACAGATAGTCGCCGTGCACGCCGTAATGATCCCGGCGAATGGCCGATGGATACTGCTGGGCGATGGCGGTCGCCTCGTCGAGCCGATCTGCGGAAACGAACACGATCAGCCCCACGCCCGGCCCCGGTCGAATGTCGGTCGAAAGGAGCGGCTGATTGATCGTCTGCGCGCGCTGGGATAGCCGTGGCGCCAGGAATCGAATGGTCGAATGTTCGCAGTACAACGACGGGCCGCCGTCGCACACCACCTGCCACTCGCTGGGTTCCTGGCGTCCTTCTACTTCGCTCAAATAGCTGGCGACCTGCATGCTCCACTCGATGTCGGGGCTGTTGATGACGCGCGCGGGGACGTATTGGCCAAAGTAGATATTGGCGTCGAGCAGCATCAGCGCGCCGACGAAAGCCGCCCCCAGCGCGCGCCACACGCGCGGCGTGTTCCAACCTTCGCCGGCCCAGGTGAGCAGCTGATCGATGAACACGGCGATGCCGATATACAGCAGCGGCGCGGCGCCCAGCAGTCGCTGTGAACCGGACATCGGCCCCACCGTCAATACCCCGCCAAACAGCACGATCAACCCCAGCGAAGACAGCAGCCAAAACGCGCGCCCTTCACGCAGGCGGCTCACTAAATAGATCAGGCTCAACGCGGCCAGCACCAACATGACCGGTGTCAGCAGCGACTGGCCCGTATAGAACAACTCGTCGGGGCCTTGCGCGAACAGCTTGAGCACGTCCCTGAACTGTTCCCCCAATATTTCAACCGCGCCCACGCCGCGTTGCGCCATATTCGATTGAAGCCAGCCGGACTGGATCACGTTCGACTGGTTGATGCGAGTGAGATAATCGTCCGGCCGTTTCTGGGCAAAGTACACGACCGGCATCGCCACCGCCAGGCATAGGCTGATCGACGCCACGATGTCGAACGCGCGCGCGCGTAACTGGCGCGGGTGGGTGACGAGCCAGAACAGTCCGAGCACCGCGATCTCGATCAGGATCAATCGCCCGCCGACGTAAAAGTATTGCGCCAGGCCGGCGGCCAGCGCCGCCATCAACCACGGCACACGCCGCCCGGTCAGCCAGCCGCGCCACAACCAGCCGAAGATCAACACCAGGAACAACGCGTCGTAAACGTTGTTCATCGCGTTGCGGCTGAAGTGGATGTGGTAGTGATACGTCGCCAGCAGCGCCGCGGCGATCAGCGCCACCCGACCGCCCCACAGTTGGCGCGCCAGGGCATACGTCGCCAGCACGCTTAACACGCCGGCCAGCGCGCTGTGCAGCCGGATGACCTCGACCGACTGGCCGAGCGCGCGCATGAAGGCGGCCATCACCGAGAAGAACATCGCCCAATGCCCGTCCACTGCCGTCGTGAACGGCTTGAAGATTCTGCCTTCGAGCACGCCGCGCGCTTCCATTGCGAATTTCGTCTCGTCGCCCATGAGCGCATACGGAATGTTACGCAAGTCCGGTACGCGCAGCAAGAAAGCCAGCGCAACGATGCCCAGCAACACCAGCATTTCCCAACGTGGAACGGCGGATTCCGGCGTGCGCCGTTTAGCAGCGGGCCAGACGCACACCAGCGCGCCGAGGATCGACAGCAACCACAACGGCACGGCTTGCTGCTCGGTGACCAGCCGATCTTCGGACCACCAGCTGATCTGCGCGGCCGCATAGGAGCTGACGATCGCCAGGAAGAGTCCCAGCGCCTGCCAGGTCCAATTCGGCCATACGAGTCGCTGGAGCGTCTGCAGCCGGCGCTGCACCGCCAGGATGCCGACCATCATCAGTCCGCTGACGACGTACAGCCCCGTCGGTATAGCCGGTGGTATTTCAGGATCGCCCTGTGCGATCAGTCGGGCGGTGAAGGCCATCACGGCAGCCGCCGCGATAAACCACAGCGTCGCGCGCGCGCGCTGGGCAACGCTGTCGGGCTGAGGCTTGAGCTCAGGTGAATCGGGCGTGAACGGGTGGCTATCGGTTGGCGGAAGCTGATCCGGCGCTGGTGTTGCTTTCGCTTCAGCTGCTGGATCAGCTCCGTTTCCACGCTCGGACAGGGCGTCCGGGGGCGGAGATGCATCCGAGGTATCGGGGAGAGGCGCTTCAGCTGACACGGCGAGGTTTGTTATCCTCAACGCGGGAATAACTAGCGCGAGTCGTTGGACCAACCGAACCGGGTCAGTTCACGCGCGCTTTGCCGTTGGCAATACCGGCCTTGTCCCCGCGTCCATCGCGGTCGCGCCACGTCCGCACGAACTCGCGCAGACCGGCGCCGGCCGCATAGCCGCGCACCATCAGTTGATGGCGCATACGGCGCACCAGCGCATTGCGGCGCTGCGGCTCGTCCGGCGTCAACTCGTACAATTCGACCAGCACGCCGCCGGTGCTCTTGGGGTGAATGAAGGCGATCTTCTTGCCGCCGGTGCCGATCGTCGGTTCGGCGTTGATCAACTGCACGCCGTGGCGTTTGAGCCGGGCGAGCGTTAAGGCGATGTCGTCGACCTCCAGGCAGATATGGTGCATGCCCGGCCCGCGTTTGGCCAGGTATTTGGCGACGCCGCTGCTCTCGCTGGTCGGTTCCACCAATTCCACTTCGCTCTCGCCGGAAGGCAGAAAGGCGACGAGCGATTCTTGATCGGGCACTTCTTCGATGTGTGACACGTCGAGTCCCAGCGCGTCTTCCCAGAAGTTGAGCGAGGCATCAATGTCCTGCACGACGATCGCAATGTGGTCAATCCGCTTGATACTCATACCGCTTAAACTCCGTGCCCTGTAGGGATGATTTCGCCCGCCCCCGCTCAATCAACTAACCAACCAACCAACTAGCCAACTAACCAACCCTCTCCCTAAATCCCGGCCCTTGGCTTGTATTCACCCCAAACTTGTCTGAGTGTACCGCAAATCTCGCCGAGTGTCACATGCTGTTCGACACATTCGATGAAGAGAGGCATCAGGTTGGTCCGGCCCCGCGCCGCGGCGTCGAGTTGCGCGCGCAGCTCGGCCACTTTGCCGCTATCCCGGCTTTGGCGTAGTTCGGCCAGCCGCCGGCGCTGCTCGAACTCGATCGCCGGATCGACCTTTAAGCGCCCCAGGTGTGGTTCGGCCTGGGTTTGGAATTGGTTCACCCCGACGACGATTTGCTCGTTGTGCTCCACCGCCTGTTGATACCGATAGGCTGCATCGGCGATCTCCTGCTGAATAAACCCGTGCTCGATGGCGTTCAGCGCGCCGCCCAACGCCTCGATCTGGGTGAGGTAAGCCTGGGCGCGTTTCTCGATCTCATCCGTCAGCGCTTCGATCAGGTACGAGCCGGCCAGCGGATCGATCGTATCGGCCACCCCCGATTCGTGGGCGATGATCTGCTGCGTGCGCAGCGCGATCCGCACCGATTCCTCGGTCGGCAGCCACAACGCTTCGTCGCGCGAGTTCGTGTGCAGCGACTGCGTCCCGCCCAGCACCGCGGCCAGCGCCTGCAACGTGACGCGAATGACATTGTTCTCCGGCTGTTGCGCCGTCAGCGTCGAGCCGCCGGTTTGGGTATGGAAGCGCAGCATCCACGAGCGCGGGTCCTGCGCGCCGAACCGCGCGCGCATGATGCGCGCCCACAGCCGGCGCGCGGCCCGGAACTTGGCAATCTCCTCCAGGAAGTTGTTGTGCGCGTTGAAGAAGAACGAAATCTGCGCGGCGAAGGTATCCACGTTCAACCCGGCGTCGATCGCCGCCTGCACGTACGCCACGCCGTTCGACAGCGTGAAGGCGACCTCTTGCACGGCCGTGCTGCCCGCCTCGCGGATGTGATAGCCGGAGATGCTGATCGTGTTCCAGCGCGGCACGTTCGCCGCGCAATACTGGAACACATCGGTGATCAGCCGCATGGCCGGGGCCGGCGGATAAATGTACGTCCCCCGCGCGATGTACTCTTTCAGGATATCGTTTTGGATCGTGCCGCGCAGGTCCTTCGGTTCGAGGCCCTGCCGCTGGCCGGTTGCAATGTACATCGCCAGCAATACGGCGGCGGGCGCGTTGATCGTCATCGACGTCGACGCCTTGTTCAACGGAATGCCGTCGAACAGCCGGATCATGTCGTGGATCGACGAGATGCTCACCCCGACTTTGCCCACTTCGCCCTCGGCCAGCGGATCGTCGGCGTCGTAACCGATCTGCGTCGGCAGGTCGAACGCGACCGAGAGGCCGGTCTGTCCCTGTTCCAGCAGATACTTGTAGCGCGCGTTGCTCTCGGCGGCCGAAGCATAGCCGGCGTACTGGCGCATCGTCCACAGCCGGCCGCGATACATCGTCGGCTGCACGCCGCGCGTAAACGGGTATTCGCCGGGGAAACCCAAGTCGCGCTCATACGCTGCCGCCGTATCTTGATCGGACGGGGTGTACAGCCGATCGAGTTCGATGTCTGAGGAAGTGGTGAAACGGGGTTTGCGTTCGGCCTGTTTCTTGAGCGTCGGCTCGACGACGCGCTTTTCCCAAGCGTGCTTGGGGTGTGCTGAGGTGCTCATGTCGTTCGCGTTTCCCTTTCAAAAACCATGTCTGTCTGGCCCGCCATTTTCGCCTCACTGAACAAATCGCGATACGTCTGCAAATTCCGGGTCTCCCACTCGAAGCCCAAACGTTCGGACAGCTGCCGGATCGCATCGGGCGGCCCTTCGATTTCGACGAAGTCGCCGATCGGCGTGTGGTCGAGCGAGACGATCGCCTCCTCCAGCCGGAACGATTCGCGATACTTCTCGTAGCGCCAGCCCGGCGTGTAACCCAGCGTCGTGAGCAACGCGTACGTCGCGGCATAATCGCTAACGGTAATCTCGATCTCGACGCGCGCTTTGTGCTGGCCGCTCTGCTGGTCGGCGGGGGCCGGCGCCTTGAGCGTGAGCCGGGTCTCCAGCGCGCTGCGCAAGCGCAGCAGCATGCCGCGTGCGGCCAGGCTGTTCTCGGCGTCGTCGAACAGGGTATTGCGCTCCAAATGGCGCGACTGCGTGACGATCGCGCCGTGCTCGAGCAGCCGGGTGCGCAGCGCAACCAGATCGGCGGCGCGAAACTTCACTTCGGTCTCAAGGCTTGACCCGCTCATTCAAATAACATCCGGGCTTATCCGTGATAGGCTTGATGGAGCGTAGTTGCGACTTCAGTCGGTCTGTCGTAGCGGGGACTTCAATCATCGACGACTGAAGTCGTCACTACCTAGCCACTGGCGCCGGTCTCTGACCGCGCCCCGGCGCTAAGACCAATGCCAAACCTCATTCGATCGTCACCAACGTCTGCCCCTGCTCGACCGGTTGGCGCGGCTCGACGCGCACCGCGCCCACTTTGCCATCGCGCGGCGCTTTCAGTTCGTTTTCCATCTTCATCGATTCCAGAATCACCAACGTCTCGCCTTTCCGCACGGCCTGTCCCGGAACAACTTTAACCGCGACGATCAACCCCGGCATCGGCGACTTGATCGCCACTTCGCCGCTCGGCGCGGCCTGGCCGCGCGCAGCTTGCGCCAGCCGCAGGGCGCGCTCATCTTCGATCTGGACCGGGTAGAAACGTCCGCGCAACAGCACGCCGAACTCGCCGTCGCGCGCTTCGACCAGCGCTTCGAACGAGTCCGTGTCGAGGAGCAGCGAGAAGGTGCCCATCCCGTCGATCGAGCGTAGATCGGCCCAGTGCCACTCGCCGTCGACGACGACCTCGCCATCGCGATTGATTTCGATAATGTACGTTCGCGCGCCTACCGTCGTCGCATACTTCATCCGTTACCCCACGCCTGACCGACCCGCTACCGCTGCAATCTCTCCCAACGCGCCAGCCACTTCCAGTTGCTGGTGTCGCGGGCGGCGGGCCGCACGACCTGCGCCGCCTGTTGGCCGCGCGTGTGCGCCACCAGCGTGCCGATGATCGCGGCCACGCGCAGCTGGTTCGGGTCAGGCTCTTCTTCCAGCAGAAACCGTTCTTCGACGAAGCGCGTATCGAACGAACCGGCCATGAAGCGATGGCTGTCCATCATCGCCTGGTGGAACGGGATGCTGGTCTTGATGCCGATGATGCTGAACTCTTCCAGCGCGCGGCGCATGCGCAAGATCGCCTCGCCGCGCGTCTCGCCCCAGCAGATCAGCTTGGCGATCAGCGGATCGTAGTACGGCGTAATTTCAAACCCTTCATACACGCCGCTATCGACGCGGATGCCCGGCCCGGTCGGCAGGCTCAGCCGGGTGATGCGGCCGGTCGAGGGCATGAAGTTGTTGAGCGGGTCTTCGGCGGTGATGCGGCACTCCAGCGCCCAGCCGTTGATGGCGATATCGTCCTGCGTGTAGCGCAACTGCCGGCCGCGCGCCACGCGGATCTGCTCCTTGACGATATCTACGCCGGTGACCATCTCGGTGACCGGGTGTTCCACCTGCAGGCGCGTGTTCATCTCCAGGAAGTAGAAGTTCTTGTCCTTGTCGACCAGGAACTCGATCGTGCCCGCGTTGACGTAGTTCACCGCCTGCGCCGCCTTCACCGCCACCTCGCCCATGCGCGCGCGCAAGTCGTCGTCCACCGCCATCGACGGCGATTCCTCGATGATCTTCTGGTGACGCCGCTGCAGGCTGCACTCGCGCTCGTTCAGGTGAATCACGTTGCCGTGCATATCGGCCAGCAGCTGAATCTCGATGTGCCGCGCGCCGATGACCAGCTTCTCCAGATAGACCGAGCCGTCGCCAAACGCCGACTCGGCCTCGCGCCGGGCCGAGGCCAGCGCGCCGGGCAAATCTTCGGCCCGATCGACCAGGCGCATTCCCTTGCCGCCGCCTCCAGCGGTGGCCTTGATCAGCAGCGGGAACCCAATCTGCGGCGCGATGGCGATGATCTCGTCGTCGGGTAAGCCGCCTTCGCCTTCGGTGCCCGGCACGACCGGCACGCCCGCTTTTTGCACCATCGCGCGCGCCACGGCTTTATCGCCCATCGCCGCGATGGCCGAGGGTCGCGGGCCGATAAAGGCGATGCCCGCGCGTTCGCACGCTTCGGCAAAGTCGCTGCGCTCGGCCAAAAAGCCGTAGCCGGGATGGATGGCGTCGGCGCTCGAACGTTGAGCGACGTCGAGGATCACGTCGGCGCGCAGATAGGAATCGCGCGCCGGAGCCGTGCCGATGTAATAGGCCTCGTCGGCGTAGCGCACATGCAAGGCATTGCGGTCGACCTCGGAGTACACCGCCACGGTCTGGATGCCCAGCTCGCGGCACGCGCGCAAAATGCGGACGGCGATTTCACCCCGGTTGACAACGAGAACTTTCTTGAACATGGCCCTTACCTTAACGTAGACGGTATCGCTTTACCTCAGGCCCAACTTTGCACGCGCGAACTTGCGCATTTCTTTCATTGCATTGACCGCTTCACGGGCGTCTTCCACCGTAGCCTCAAGACCTGGATAACGTCCATCGATTGCATAAGGCGTGAGCACCGCGAGCCGATCGGTCATTAACTGCACATCAGCATCGGCTGGCGTCAGTAAGTTCTTGAGCTGTATCAAGTCATGGGTCTTCGGGAAATCAATTCGGCGCCGAATCAGTAGCGCTTTGAGATATTTCTCGGCGCATTGTTGGCATTGATTACAGACGATATCGGGCACGGGTCGATTCCGATGGCGCGCTAACGCGACTGCGCTGACGTAGTTGTCTTCCGCTTTCTCAACCCATTCTTCAGAGGGATGCACGCTCATATACAACTTTGCCTTTGCTGAGTATCTCACGAAAAAAAACGTCGCCCATGCGCAGGCGCTCTTCAATTTCGGCGGGTGTTCGCGCAATAATATCTACCGGAAACGGGCGGGGATCGAGAATCTCTGAGATTTGAATGACCCTGGCTTGAGGTCTCAGATTGCTTTCCATGATCACTAACAAATCGACGTCACTGTCTGGCGTTGGCTGGCCGTAGGCAAAGGATCCGAATAGGATAATCTTTTCGGGATGAACGGCATCCGCGATCTTTCGAGCGGCCTGGCGAATCTTCGCATCGGTAATCGGCCACCAATAGAAAGATTCTGGAACCCGTTGAGCATTCCTGGGTGGAGCTGAGGTCTGCTTGATTCTCTGTGTCGGATTGGTTCTACGTTGATTAAAGCGGCTGTTCCTCACAATACCTCACTTCCTGCAAGTGTACAGCGTCCTAGCTGTGCCCAGGGCAATCACAGCGGTATATTCCCATGTTTCTTGGGCGGGTTCGCATCGCGCTTGTTCTGCAACATCTCCAGCGCGTTGATCAGACGGGGCCGCGTCTCCTTCGGTTCGATGATGTCGTCGATGTAACCCCACTCGGCGGCGATGTATGGGTTGGCGAACTTCTCGCGGTACAGCGCCACCAGCTCGGCCTTCTTCGCCACAGGGTCTTCGGCCTCGGCCAGCTCCTTGCGGAAGATGATTTTCACCGCGCCATCCGGCCCCATCACGGCGAGCTCGGCGGTGGGCCAGGCCAGGTTCAGGTCGCCCCGAATGTGCTTGGAATTCATCACGCAGTACGCGCCGCCATAAGCCTTGCGCGTGATCACGGTGATCTTCGGCACGGTCGCCTCGCAATAGGCGTACAGCAGCTTCGCGCCCGACCGGATCACGCCGCCGTGCTCCTGCCCCACGCCCGGCAGGAAGCCCGGCACGTCTTCGAAGGTGATGATCGGGACGTTGAAGCAATCGCAGAAGCGGATGAAGCGCGCGGCTTTCTCGCTCGCGTCGATATCGAGCACGCCGGCCAGCACCGCCGGCTGCTGCGCGACGATGCCGACGCTATGCCCGCCCAGCCGCGCAAAGCCGACGATCACGTTCATTGCAAAGTGCGCGTGCACCTCGAAGAAGAGGCCCTCGTCGACGACCAACCGGACGAGTTCCTTCATGTCGTAAGGCTTGTGAGGACTGTCGGGCACGATCGAGTCGAGCCGTTCGTCCATGCGCAGCGGATCGTCCGCCGATTTGACGAGTGGCGGGTCTTCCATGTTGTTTTGGGGCAAGTAGCTCAACAACTGCCGGATCAGGTACAGGCAGTCGGCCTCGCTCTCCGCCGCGAAGTGCGCCACGCCGCTCTTGCTGTTGTGGACGCTCGCGCCGCCCAGCTCCTCGAAGGTGACGTCTTCGTGTGTCACCGATTTGACGACGTCCGGCCCGGTCACAAACATGTACGAGGAGTTCTTGACCATAAAGATGAAATCGGTCAGCGCCGGCGAGTAGACCGCGCCGCCCGCGCACGGCCCCATGATCGCGCTGATCTGCGGCACGACGCCCGACGCCAGCGTATTGCGCAAGAAGATGTCGGCGTAGCCGCCCAACGAGACCACACCCTCCTGGATGCGCGCGCCGCCCGAATCGTTCAACCCGATCAGGGGCGCGCCGTTCTTCATGGCCAGCTCCATGATCTTGATGATCTTCTGGGCATGCACCTGGCTCAGGCTGCCGCCGAAGACGGTGAAGTCTTGCGAGAACACGTACACCAGTCGGCCATCGATCGTGCCCCAGCCCGTGATGACGCTGTCGCCCAGATACTTCTTGTCCGCCATGCCGAAATCGGTGGCGCGATGAGTGACGAACATATCGAGTTCGCGGAACGAACCGGAATCGAGCAGCAGATCGAGCCGCTCGCGCGCCGTCAGTTTACCTTGTTGGTGTTGTTTCTCGATGCGCTCTGCGCCGCCGCCCTCGCGCGCCAGCGCTTTGGTCTCGCGTAATTTCTGAAGTTTAGGATCCAGTGCCATGCTTCGCTCCACCGAAGAACCTTTGCCTGATCACGTACAGTTATAACAGGCGAGATGCGCGACAGTTACGAAAATGCCCTTCGCACGCGGGGCCAAGACAAGAAAGCCCAAACGAACAGGATGCTCAGGATCGAGATGACGGCGTCGGTTGGCCGGGTGAGCAGCTCGTAGGATGATCGCCCGAACGACAACCGGATCAGCCACAGGTTGGCCTGGTACAGGACGATCGCGACCAGCAGCCACCGTCGCGCCCAGCGCTTCAGCCGATACAACCCGATGGCAGCCACGCCGAACCCGATCGCCCACGCGCTGCCGGTCGCCGTCAGCGCCGCCTGCGGCCCGGCTTGACCCAGGCTGCGCATGAACTCGGCCTGCTGGCTGGCGCCAAGCGCCTGCTGCAGGTTGAACGCTGCCAATGATAGCACGCCGAGCGCGAATAAGGTAATCAGGAACGAGCGTTTCACCTTGACCACGGCCTAGCTTGTTTCCGCCGCAGTCCAGCCGCTGCCGGAACGGCGAAAGTGAGGTATCCCGTCACTCAGGGGCGCAAGACCACCTTGCCGAATTGCTCGCCGCGCTCCAAGACCTCGTGCGCAATTCGGCCCTCGCTCAAGGGTAACACGGTGTGAATCGCAGGACGAATCTGGCCGTGAAAGACCAGCTGCATCACGTCGCGATAATCCTGGTGACTGCCCATCGTGCTCCCCAAGATCGAGATTTGCTTGGACCACACGAACCGGACATCGGTGGCGGCCTGATAACCGCTGGTGTTGCCAACCGTCACCAGCCGGCCGCCGCGTGCCAGCGCGCGGATGCTCTGGTGCCAGGTGGCCTGCCCGACGTTATCGACGACCACATCCACGCCGCGTTTGCCCGTCGCCAGAAATACCGCTTTCGACCAGTCTTCGTCCTTATAGTTGATCGCGTGGTCGGCGCCCAGCGCTCTAACCTGTTCCATTTTCTCTGCGCTCGACGTGATGGCAAAGACCGTCGCGCTGACGTGCTTGGCGATTTGAAGGGCGAGATGATTCACCCCGCCGCCCGCGCCGACGATGGCGATGCTTTCCCCGCGCTTCAGCTGCGCCCGATGCACCAACATGCGCCACGCCGTCAACGCCGCCAACGAGGCTGCCGCAGCGATCTCGTGCGAAACGTCATCGGGCAGCGGCAACAGGTTGCGCGCCGGCACGACGATCAACTCGGCCGCGCCGCCCGTTGTGTGCTCGCCCAAGATCAGGTAACCCGGCGAGACGCTATCTTCGCCCCGGCGGGTCCACTCGTCGTCGAGCGTCGTCAGGCCCGGATCGATCGCGACGCGAGCGCCGAGCGGCGGAGCCGATACGCCTGCGCCATACGCTTCGACGATGCCGCTTACGTCGCAGCCGCCGATGTGCGGCCTGGGCAGCTGCGCGAAGGCCGGGCCGCCGCGCCGCACCCATAAATCGAGATGATTGAGCGCGACCGCTTTGACGCGCACGCGCACCTGGCCGGGCCCTGGAATCGGATCGGGCAGATCGCCGTAGCGCAACACCTCCGGCCCGCCGTGCTCGGTGAAGTACAAGGCTTTCATGGAGAGTTCCTTTCACGGCGAAACCAGATACGCACTACGGAATACGTAGTGCGTATCTGCACCGGCTTCTACTCGTTCACCCTGAAGTATACCGGATCAGACCGGATGCCGACGCCGCCGGTTTCATCCACCAGGCGGGCGCCATCGCTGACGACGATCTCACATCGATACTGGCCGGGCGCAAGACGGATCTCAAAACGGCCCTGTGTTTGTCGGCCTTCCGAACCGGACTGCCGTAAGGCCGGCTGCCAGCGATCGTCACGCGCCGGATCGAAATCGGGATCGGCCGAGAGCACGAATGTATCCACAAATAGCGCGATGTACAGGCGAATGCGGCTGAGGTCGAAGGGACGCAGCGCGCGAATTGGCGCTGGGCCGGCATCCAGCGTCAGCTCTCCCAACGCTTGCCATTGCCAGGCATTGAGCGTCCCCGGTTGGGCCTCGGCAAACGCGAATGCCTGCCCGGCGATCTCGATGATGCCGGGAAAGGGGTCGTTCTGCCGTCGATACGCGCGCACCCACAGCCGATAAGCGCCGGGGCGCGGTATGTCGATCGTCGTTGCCGCATACTGGTTTCCCGGATCGTCGGCCAGGTAGCCCGATCCGGAGAACCCGGTCACGAACTGGTTATCGGCAATCCAGCCGGCGCGATCCTCAAACGATTCGCCCTCGATCCACAGAACGTCGTCGCGCGCGCGCCAGCATTCGAGAGTGGATCGTGAAGCCGGCGTCGGGTTGAGCGACCAACCGATCGCGATCGGCGTCGCCGCACCGCCCTCGATCACGGCGAGCGGCGGCGTGATGATCAGATAGCCGCTCCAGCACGCCGGCCGGTTCAAATCGTTCTCGGCTACCGTGTACAACTGGAAGTAATTGGTTGTCACTTGTTCGGACGGGTAACACCGGTGAAAGGCCGCGAGGATATTCTGCCGCTGGTCTTGCAGGATCGTCTCGGAGATGTCCACGAGCACCTTCGTTTGTCGCGCGGTTCCGCGCCGCTGGGCCAACGTGGGGAGTAGCTCGGAATACCGCACCGGGCGGAACTCACCGGCGTAGCGTGCGCCCCGCCGTTCACGCAACAGCAGCGCGATCATCGGTTGCTCCGTCTCGACCGCTTCACCGGGCATGATGTACGGCATCAGTAACGGTCCATCCCCTTCAACCTGTGTCGCGACGATCTCGGCCACCTCGCGCCGGCGTACTTCGAAAAATGGATCGGGCATCTCCTGAAACCAGATGGTCAGGTTCAACAGCCCAAAACCACCCAGCGCCGCAAGCCCGATCCCGGTTAGCGTGCGCGGCAGGCGTGTGGCTTGCGCCAGCGTCCGGTAGATTGCTATCAGCACAACCGCGATCAGTAAATATAAAGCGGGGACACCGGGATACAGGATGCGCGGCCAGGGCGTCTGCAGGAGCAGCGGGATCGGGATGAATACCCACGCCCACCAGACGAGCGCAAACGCATGCCCTTTCCGCCGGATATGGACGAGGGCGTAGAGCAGGCCGAGGACGAGCAGCGGCGTCAGCAACCCATTGATATACGGTCCTGAGCGGAGATACAACCAGTCCGCCGGGGCCTGGCCGAAAAACACCTTCAGCAATCCCTCGAGACCGACTTGCAACTGATCGACAAACGGACTTCCGGTTTGATCGCCGAAAGAAGTATAGTATTGCATGCGGCCGAACAAATAGTCGAGGGCGCCGGCAGACACAACGACCGGCGCCGTCACCAACGCGGCCAGGTAACGCAGCCAGGTGCGCCACTCGCGCCGCTCGCGCAGCGCCGCGCCGATCGCCAGCGTGAAGACGGCGGCGAGGAGCGGCATCAACGTTTCGTAGGTGAGCATCGCGCCGGCGATAGCGCCGCCGGTCAAGAGGAAGTGGCGCAGACGGCGCGTGCGCAATGCGACGGCCAGGCCGTAAAACGGGAGGATCGACCACAGCTTGACGTGCGACTCGACGTTGCCAACGCGGCTGGCGCTGAGATCGGGCAACGAAACCGCGAGCAAGAATGTGGCGATGAGCGCGGTGGGCGCGTCGAACAACTCGCGCGCCAAGCGATAGAACACATACGCGGCGACAACGCTGAAGACGGCGACTTCGACCCGCCCCGGCGTCAGTCCGGCGCCCATCAGCCGCTGGAACGGCGCTTCCATCCAAAATGACATGGGCAGATAGCGCCGATGATACTCCGTCGCTCCCCAGTCGTGGCCGTCGACCATGAGCGTGACCACTTCCTCCGTCCATTTGCTCTCGTCGCCATCGACGCCGTACGGTATACGTTTGAGGTCGTACACGCGGCCAAACACACTTATCGCCAGCACCAACGCGAGCAGGAGAATTTCGATGCGATAAGATAGCCCGGCTCTTGGCGCGGCGGGAGAGGTCTTCCGCTTGATCCACACCCACGCGAAGAAGAGTGTACCGGCGAAGAGGTACAGCGCCAGGCCGGATTCGTGTTGCTGGTGCAGGACGAATACTTGCGCCTGAAACGCCAGCAGGCTGCACCCGACGAGGATCGAGGCTGAGACGGCCTGATGGACACGCCGCCCCCGGAGTGCCAGCGCCCAGATGAGGATCAGGCTGACCGCGCCCAGCCCCAAAACAAATGGGCCGCTGTTCGTCGCCTGCGACAGCAGCGCTCCGCGCAACGGCATGAGCCAGTGAAAGGCCAGCTCGTTCGTCAGCGGTGGGCGAATGTCGGCCGGGGGTGAGATGAGCCACAGCCATAGCCCAAACGCAAACAGGGCTACGCCGATAAGTAGCCCTGTTATCCGATCGTCACGCAGCACGCGAAACAGCACTGCCCCGGTCGGCGTGTTTTCTCGTGCCTGAAGTGGATCGCGATTCATGTTTAGCCGTGACTCGTGTTGGGACCTACGTCCAGAACAGGCGCAGGCCGCGTGCCGGTCAGAAGATCAGCACACAACTGGACAACCGAAGGCTACGGTCGCTTCCAGCCGGCGGACAGGATGACGCCGTTGTACTCTTCCCGCTCAATCGGCATGGCAGCCTGGAAAACGCGCTGCGGATCCATCCCCGCTTCGCTGAGCGCTTCGCGCAGCTGCTCGGTTGTCAGGTCGAGGCACGGGAAGGTTGCGCCATCGACGGTGTACAGCGTCGTGCCGGTGGTGATACTCAGCAGGAACAGCCCGCCGGATGTCAGCATGTCGGCCAGGTGCGTGACCATGCGTTTGAAGTCCGTAAAATCGCGGGCCGCGACATCGAGGCAGTGGTGGGCGGTAATCACATCGTAAGGCGGGCGGGGCTCTTCCAGCATCGCTGGGGTGCGCGCATCGCCCACGCTCAGGTGCGTCATTTGTCGGCGTAGGGCCGTTTCGCGCAGCGCCACCGCCGCCTTGTCGCTGGGAGCGCCTTCGAGTTCGAGCATAAAGCGGATGTAGGGTCGCCAATCGTGCGCACCGGCGTCGCCCGCGATCCAGCGCCGCACTTCGTTCAAGCTGGCGGGCATGTAATCGCTGAAATGAACGGTTGACGCTTTGCGGGCCAGCGCCAACACACTATACAAGGTCGGCCCGCCGCCGTATTCGAGCACGCGCACACCCGGCGGGAGCTGGCGGATTTGTTCGATCCAGAACGTCAACGTAAACCGATCTTCGGCGCTAGGTTCGGCGAAGTATCGGGCCAGGTACTCGCGTGCGTCAAACACGTCTCGCATATCGGTCATTTCAAATGTTCCTCTCCGTTGAATTTTGTGGTGAAGCCGACGGGATGTGTCGGCTCTGGGTTATCACCTTCCCCTCAGCGAACTTGCTACCTGCTCGCAGACTCGGCAAGCAGTTTGCCAGCGTAGTGAAGGATCCCGCCGCCCGAACAGGGGACGAGATCCTTCTGGCTGTGATCGGGACGCAGCTCTCCGATCAGGTTGGCTGGTTGATTAGTCAGTTGGAGCTGCTACAGCCAACTATCCAACTAACCAACTATCAAACTATTGAACCATTCAACTACTTCATCCCCAGCACGCTCCGGGCAATGACCAGTCGCTGAATCTCGCTGGTGCCTTCGTAAATCTCGGTGATCTTCGCGTCGCGGAAGTAGCGTTCTAGCGGCATCTCTTTGCTGTAACCCATGCCGCCGTGAATCTGCACCGCTTTCTCGGTCACCCACATCGCCGTCTCCGAAGCGTACAGCTTGGCCATGCTGGCTTCGAGCGTGTAGCGCCCTCCGGTGTGCTTGGAGCGTTCCTTGGCGAGCGCCGCGTTCCAGATCAGCAAACGAGCGGCTTCGATGCGCGTCTTCATGTCGGCCAGCAGCCACTGGATACCCTGGAACTGGCCGATGGTCTGGCCGAACGCTTCGCGCGTCTTGGCATACTGGGCGCTGGCTTCAAACGCGGCTTCGGCCACACCCAGCGCCTGCGCGGCAATGCCGATGCGTCCCGCGTCGAGAACCGTCATCGCGATCTTGAAGCCTTCGCCCTCCTCGCCTAAGCGGTTCTCGGCCGGGCACTGGTAGTTGTCGTACACGATCTCACACGTGGCCGAGGCGCGGATGCCCAGCTTCGGCTCGGTCTTGCCGCGAACGAAGCCCGGCAATCGGGTATCGATGATGAAAGCGCTGACGCCGTTGTGCTTCCGCTCCGGTTGCGTCAGCGTGAACAGCACCAGGTAATCGGCGACCGGGCCGGAGGTGACCCACGACTTGCGGCCGTTGATGACGTAATGATCGCCTTCGCGCACGGCCCGACTCTTCATCGTGCCCGCATCCGACCCGCTCATCGGCTCGGTCAGCGAGTACGCGCCGACCGCCTGGCCGGACGCCACCGGCGGGACGTACTTGCGTTTCTGTTCCGCCGTGCCAAACTTCAGGATGCCGTGGCAGTACAGCGAATTGTTGACCGACATGATCGTGCTGTGGCTCACGTCGGCCTTGGCGATTTCCTCCATCGCCAGCACGTAGGATAGTGTATCCATCCCGGCCCCGCCGTATTCCTCCGGCACTTCCACGCCCATCAAGCCCAGCGCGCCCATCTTCTTGATCGTGTCCAGCGGAAATTCGCCCGTTTCGTCGAAGTGCGCGGCGATCGGGGCGATTTCCTTCTGCGCAAAATCGCGCGCTGCATCGCGGATCATCCTGTGTTCTGCGCTGAGTTCGAGGCTCGGCCCGGCCTGGGTCGCTTCGGCAACTGCCATCCTGTTCCTCCTGTAGCACGTTGCGATTATATCACAGCGCATGGGCGCATGCGGGCCTCGTGTTATAATCGCGGGCATCACGCCGATGAAAATCGCTCCCTTCCAGTTCCCTTCACGTCGATCCGTGGTGATGGCGCGCAACGGCATGGTCGCTACCAGCCAGCCGCTCGCCGCGCTCGCCGGGCTGCGTACGCTGCTGCAAGGCGGCAATGCCGCCGATGCCGCCGTGGCGACCGCGGCCGCGCTGAACGTCGTCGAGCCGGTTTCGACCGGCGCCGGCGGCGACGCCTTCGCGCTGACTTACACCGCTCGCACCGGCGACATCACCGCGCTCAACGCCAGCGGCCGCGCGCCCCAGGCGCAGACGCTTGCGGAGATGCAGCGGCGCGGTTATACCGCCATGCCCGAACGCGGCGCGCTGACGATCACCGTGCCGGGCGCGGTTGCCGGCTGGGCTGATCTCCTTCGGCGGCATGGGACGATGTCGCTGGCCGATGCGCTTCAACCGGCGATCGAATTGGCCGAGCAGGGTTTCCCGGTCACCGAGCTCATCGCCCAGGCGTGGAGTTCGCTGGAGCAGGATGCGCGCGAGGTTCCCACGCTGGCGCAGACTTATTTGATCGACGATCATGCGCCGCGCCCCGGCGAGGTGTTCAAGAACCCGACACTGGCGCGCACGCTGCGCGCGATCGCCGAAGGCGGCCCCGATGCGTTTTATCGTGGCCCGATCGCCGAGGCGATCGTTCAAGTCATTCAAGCTCACGGTGGGCTGATGACGCTGGACGACCTCGCCGCGCACCGCTCGACCTGGGACGAGCCGATCCAAACCGATTATCGCGGCGTGACGATGGTCGAGTGCCCGCCGAACGGGCAGGGGGTCGTCGCGCTGGAAACGCTCAACCTCCTCGAAGGCTTCGAGCTGGCGGCGCTGGGTTACGCTACGCCGGACTACTATCATCACGTGCTCGAAGCGCTCAAGCTGGCGTTCGCCGATGCTTCGGCCTACGTCGCCGATCCGCGCAGGGTTTCCGTGCCGACCGCCGGCCTGATCGACAAAGCCTACGCCGCCGAGCGCCGCAAGTCGATCGATCCGCAACGGGCGGCGCGACGCGCGGCGCCGGGCCAGCCGCGCGGCGGCACGGCTTATCTCAGCATCATCGACCAGGATCGCAACGCCTGCTCGTTCATCAATAGCAACTACTGGGGGTTCGGGTCGGGTCTGGCCGCGGCCGGCGTCGCGTTGCACAGTCGCGGCGCGCTGTTTTCGCTGGAAGCCGGGCATGCCAACTGTATCGCGCCCGGCAAGCGTCCTTATCACACCATCATCCCGGCGTTGGCGCTGAAGCGCGGCCAGTTGTGGATGTCGTTCGGCGTGATGGGCGGCTTCGTCCAGCCGCAAGGGCAGGTGCAAGTCGCGTGCAACCTGATCGATTTCGGGATGAACCCGCAGCAGGCGCTCGATGCGCCGCGCGCCATCTGGCATACCGGCGCAACCGTCGATCTGGAAGACGGCATTCCCGACGCAACCCGCCTGGCTCTGGCCGGGATGGGACACCACCTGCTGGCGCAAGACGATCCGGCGCGTTACTACGGCGGTGGGCAGATCATCGCCATCGACGAGGAGAGCGGCGCGCTGCTGGGCGGCTCGGACCCGCGCAAGGACGGCTGCGCGCTGGGATATTGATGAATGCAGAATGTAGAATGTGGAATGCAGAATGTAGAATGTAGAATGTAGAATGCAGAACGTGGAATGCAGAGCGAAGAATGTAGAATGTAGAATGCAGAATGTGGAATGCAGAATGAAGAATGCAGAACGTGGAATGCAGAGCGAAGAATGTAGAATGACGGAATACGCGATATGCGATATGCGATACGCGATTTGCCATCAACCATATGCTCAACAATCATCCTCCCGTCTGGCCCGTAACCGATCTGGTGATCTTCGACTGTGACAGCACGCTGAGTCGGGTCGAAGGCATCGACGAACTGGCGCGCTTGACCGGTTCGCAGACCGACATCGCCGCCCTGACCGATCGGGCGATGAACGGCGAGGTGCCGCTCGAAAGTGTTTACGCGCGACGCCTCATCGCGTCCAATCCCACGCAGGCGCAGGTTGGCCACCTGCGGCGCATCTATCGCGAGAACGTCATCCCCGACGCGCGCGAAGTGATCGCCGCCTTGCAAGACCTGGGTTGCCAGGTCTTCATCGTCAGCGGCGGGTTGATCGATCCGGTGCGCGATTTTGGCGCGTGGTTGAATGTATCGCGCGATCACATTTACGCCGTCGATATGGAATACGATCAGCTGGCCGGCCAATGGTGGCGCTACTGGGAACAGCCCGGCGGGCAGAATCCGCAGGCGAACTACCTGGCCGTCAAGAGCAGCCCGTTAACCGGGAC
The DNA here is from genome assembly GCA_035292585.1 of Anaerolineae bacterium. Taxonomy (GTDB): domain Bacteria; phylum Chloroflexota; class Anaerolineae; order Fen-1058; family Fen-1058; genus DASSFZ01. Next base: position 40,357 of record DATDPU010000049.1, read on the forward strand.
CGGCGGCAAAGGTGTAGTGGTCGATCGGATTCGGGCGCGCTATCCCGGCCGGGTCATGCTGGTTGGCGACGGCATTTCGGACCTGGAAGCTCAATCGCACGTGGAGCTCTTCGTCGGGTTTGGCGGCGTAACCTATCGCGACCGGGTGGCCGCGCACGCGCCGATTTACATCCAGTCGCCCTGCCTGTCGCCGCTCTTGCCCATTGCGTTGGGCCGCGTGGGCAACCGGCCGCCCTGGCATTACTTGTTTGCCGACGGCCTGCAGCGCGTCGAGAGCGGTGATGTGATCTTTCAGGACGAATCGGCGCGCGAGATATTTTTAGCGGCGCTTCGACGTTGACTGCGTTAGCGGTTTTACCACCGATGACACAGATACTCTTTTAACATCTGTGAAATCCGTGATATCCGTGGTTATAGCCTGGTTGCGGCGAGGGGCCGCGCTATGTTCCACATCCTGGTATCCGATCATCTGCATCCTGAAGGTTGGGAGGTCCTGCATGCCGCGCCGGAGGTCGAGCTGGACGGGCCATATCCTGACCGCGCGAGCGTCCTGGCTGCGATCGAAGTGGCCGACGCGCTGATCATTCGCTCCAGCACGCAAGTTGACGCCGAGCTGCTGGCGCACGCGCCGTGGCTGCGGGTAGTGGCGCGCGCGGGTGCGTTGCTCGACAACGTCGATATCGACGAGGCCACGCGCCGGGGCATCCTGGTCATCAACGTGCCCGATGCCAACGTGGTGGCCGTCGCCGAACACGTGCTGGCGATGCTGCTGGCGCTGGCGCGCGGCATCCCGCAAGGCTACACCTCGCTCCGCGACGGACGCTGGGATCGACACCAGATGCTGGGCATCCAATTGAAAGACAAGACGCTGGGCATCATCGGCTACGGGCGGCATGGGCGCGAAGTGGCCGCGCGCGCGCAGGCGTTTGGCCTGCGCGTCCTGGCCTACGATCCCTATATCGACGAGAGTTTCGCACGCGAGCACGGCGTCGGCATTGTGCCGCTACCGGAACTGCTGGCGCGCGCCGACATCATCTCGCTGCATGCGGCGGTCACGCCCGAGACGGCGCATATTCTGAACGCCGATGCGTTCGCTCTCATGCGCGAGGGCGTGCGGATCGTGAACTGCACTCACGCCGGGCTGATCGACGAAGCCGCTCTGCTGGACGCTTTGCAATCCGGCAAGGTGGCCGGCGCCGCGCTCGACACGCTGGCGCAGGAGCCGCCGCCGGCTGATCACCCCTTGATTCATCACCCAAACGTGATCGCCGTCCCGCATCTCAATCAGAACACGATCGAGTCGCAGCGCTCCACCTCGCGGCGCGCCGCCGAGCAGGTGCTCGACGCGCTGCGCGGCGACGACTATCGCAACGTCGTCAACCTGCCGTTTGGGCCGGGCGCGGAGTATCGGGTGTATCGACCCTACCTCAAGTTGGCCGAGAAGCTGGGCAAGTTGCAGGGGCAGCTGGCCGAGGGTCGTATCGATCAGGTCGAGATCGAGGTTCAGGGCGACGGTCTGCAAGCATTGGTGCGCCCGATCGCCGTGGGGTTGTTGTCCGGCATGTTGAAGCCGTATCCGGCAGGCGCGCGCGCGGTGAACTACGTCAGCGCGCCGGTCATCGCGCACGAGCAGGGCATTCAAATGCGGCAGGTCGTCGGGCTGGAGTTGGTAGATTACCCCAACTTGATCTTGTGCCGGGTACACTGGCCGGGCGGGTCGCAGACGGTGGCCGGGGTGTTATTCGCCGGCGGCGAGGCGCGCCTGGTGCAATTTGGCGATATTCGCGTCGACGCCAAGCCCGAAGGCTACCTGCTGTTTCTGGAAAACCACGATGTGCCCGGCGTGATCGGCCGCGTCGGCACGCTGCTCGGCGCGCACGGTGTGAACATCGGCGAATGGCGCCTGGGCCGCGATCGACCCGGCGGCCGCGCGGTATCGTTCATCAATCTCGACTCCGCTTGCCCGCGCGATGTGCTCGACAAGTTGCGCCAGCTCCCGGACGTGCAGGTAGCGAAACTGGTGAAGTTGTAGGTGTACCTGTCTACTTGTGTACTGGTGGAGGTAGAGAAGTAGCAGGTAGCGGGTAAACAGGTAGCAGGTAAACAGGTAGCAAGCATGCACACAATCCGCCCGGCGCTCCCCGATAGTCTGATCGCCTCCGTGACCGAGACGCTCGCGCACTGGCTGCCATCCGGCGACGAGTCGCACGCGCCGCGTCAGTGGGGCGATGACGAATGGTTAGCTGCCGAATGGGTCGCCTACTGGCAAAATGCCATCCCCTGGTTACACGCTCGAGTCGGGCAGTCCGGCATCCCAATGCCGGAGGTGGCGCGGCAAAGTCTCTCATCCATCGCCGCGCTCAGCCGCCAACGCACGCACCGGATGCTCGATGCGGCGGCCGAGCTGATGAGCGCTCTGCATGCCGAGGGCGTCGAGGCGCTGCCGTTCAAAGGCGCGCTGCTTGCGCCGCTGTACTACTCCGATCCGGCATCGCGCCCGCTGGCCGATCTCGACATCCTGGTGCGCGAGCGTGACGTGCGTAAGGGCATTAATGTATTGGAGCGCCTGGGCTACAGCTACTATTCGCGCTCGGCTGAAGACTTCGTCTACCTGCGCGGCGAGCGGCAGCCGAACGTATGGCGCCCGGACAACGTGCAGCCGGTGGAGTTGCACTTCCGCGTGCGCGAAGAGTATGCCGGCCTGGCTTACGACCTTACGGATGCGCTGTGGGCTTCGGCGCAAACGTGTTCCTATTGGGGCGATACTGAAGCGCTGATCCCCGCCCAGCCGATTATGCTGCACCATCTGTGCGCGCACACCACGAGCGATTTGCTGATTCAACGTGGGAAACTGATGGAGCTTGGCGATTTGGAGATTGTCGCCGCGCGAATGCAGCCGCCGGATTGGGAAGCGTTCCTCGCCTCGATCCCGGCCTCCGGCGCGCGCTTTGTTTATCCCGCGCTCGCCGTCGTCGAACGCTATGCGCCGGGTTCGATCCCGATGGCGATCCTCTCGGCGTTGCGCGTGCGCGTCCCGCTGTCTTTACGCGAGTGGAGCGAGAGCGCCCGGCTGGCCGATGCCTCCGAATCCAATCCGCACCCCCGTAGCGGCATCGGTCTGGGCATGGCGCGGCTGCTGGCGCGCTCGCGCGTCGAGCGCATTCGGATGTGGCTGCGCTCGTTGTTCCCGCGTCGCTGGAATCTCGTCAAGCGTTACCCGCGCCTGGCCGCCTCGCCGCTGTATCCGATGTGCTACGTGCTGATCAACCTCGATCGGGCCTGGCACATTTTGGGCCGAAGATAGAACCCCGGTTTCTTTGAGAAACCGGGGTTCTTCATCTTGCTCAATCCAAACTCCTCGAATATTCGTAAATCAAACAGCCCATGCACACACAGCGGAAAATTTGGTGCGCGCCAGGCCCGGCAGTATAATCTCGCCGAGACGTTTGCAGCGCGCCATCACTCGCGGGGGAGGGAGCATGACCAGCGCCGTTCGCCGGCTGTCGGTTTGCCTGACTATCCTGTTCAGTTTCAGCTTGAGCGCCTGTTCAACCGATCGACCGGCGGCCAGCGGCGTAGCGACGAGCATACCGACTGCCGCGCCTATATCTGCTCCGCTCTCACCGACTTCCGTTCCGGCCGTTCAAACGCCGATCCTGCAAGCTACTCTCCCCACCGCTCTGCCGACCCCCACATTCGATCCGCATACTTGCCCGCTGACCGGTTTGCCGGTTGAGGACCTCGATTGGAGCCAGCGCCGGGCGATCCTGGTGCAGCTCGGCAACTCGCCGCCGGAGCGCCCGCAATCGGAGCTGGCGCTGGCCGACCTCGTGTTCGAGCACCTCACCGAAGGCGGCATCACGCGTTTCTCGGCGGTGTATCTGTGCCAGACCGCGCTGAACATCGGCCCGGTGCGCAGCGGCCGGCTGGTGAACCTGGAGAACGTGCCGATGCTGAACGCGATCTTCGTCCACGTCGGCGCGAGCAACGGCGTCCTCGCGCGCTTCAACGCATCGGAAATCAACCAGGCCAAATTCGACGAGTACGTGGGCGATCCGGGCATCACGCGCATCACGACGCGCCAGCCGCCGTTCAATGCCTACACCTCGACCGAGCTGATCTGGTCGCTGGCGCGCGAACGCGGTTGGGCGTCGGGGGACCGGGTGACGGTCCTGCCGTTCGATGCTCGGCTGCCGAGTGACGGCGGCCCGGCCACGCGCATCGACCTGCCGATCCGGCCCGGCGTGACCGACGTGGCGTATGCTTACGACGCGGCGAGCGGGGTGTATCTGCGCAGCATGGCCGGTTTCCCGCACACCGATCTGGCAACCGGCGAGCAGCTGCGCGCCGCGAATGTGCTGGTCATTTACGCCGCACACACCGAGACCGACATCATCGAAGATAGCCTGGGTTCGCGCTCGATCCAGATTGATCTCACGAGCGGCGGCCGCGCGCAACTGCTGCGCGATGGGCAGGTGTACGAGGGCCGGTGGTCGCGCCCCGATCCGCACGCCTTTTTCGAACTCACGGATGCAGCCGGTGATCCATTAAACCTCAAGCCGGGCGTCACCTGGATTCAAATCGTGCCGATGGATTTTGCCGTGACGATCGGATGAAAAGCAATCGACTTCATCCGAAACAAGATCGATCCACGAAGACACACGAAGACACACGAAGAGACACGAAGACACACGGAGACACACGAAGACACACGAAAAAACAACAGCAGTTTTCGCGCCGCTTCGTGTAACTTCGTGGATAAAGCCTTATTCCAGGTAAATGTCTAGTGCGTGATAGCGTGATTAATAGACAAACTGCCCTAGCACATCTCATCGTCTTGAGCCTGCGCGTCGATGTCGAACGGGCCGGGTTTGAGGCGGCGTTGGCTGCGTGCGGTGACATCGACTGGCCGCGCTTTTTTCGCTGCGTCGATGGGCACGGCGTCACGCCGCTCGTCGCTGATCGCTGGCAGGCGCTCGGCCTGTTAGATCGATTGCCAATCGAGGTGCGCGACCGTTTGCTCAAAGCGCGACGCGACAATGCCGCACGGAACGATCGCGTTCGTCGCGAGGTGATCGAGTACTGGCAGCTGATCGCCGAGGCGAACGTCCCCGCGATCTTGCTCAAGGGCTGGCCGCTGGTCGAAATGTTATACCACTCGCCCGCGCTGCGGCTGATCACCGATATGGACCTTTTAATCCCGGCCGTGCACGCGCCGGTAGCGCTACGCGCGTTGCAGCTGGCCGGGTTGGAGCCGCTGCCGGCTAATCGAGATGCATGGGTCGAGAAACATTTACCGGCGTACTGGCGGCTGAATGGACGTGCGGTGGTTTATCCACTGGCCAACATGTTCGACCCGCTGCACCCGCGTTCGATCGAGCTGCACACTCATCTGTGGGAGACGAATTTTCGCGGGTTGCGTTTAGGCGATCCGGCTGGAGTTTGGGAGCGCAGCCGCGTCACGCATGTGGCCGGTTGCCCGATGCGTACACTCTCGTTAGACGATATATTGATTCATCTGTGCGTGCATTGGGCTTGTCACTGGATCGAGCGCGAAGCCCGGCTCATCCAGCTAGTCGATCTCGATCGCTTTGTGCGCGCGTTCGGCGCTCAACTCGATTGGCCGTTGATCGCGCGGGTGAGCCATCAGGCGCAGGTGACCCGCTTCGTTTTCGCTGCGCTGATGATCGCACATCGGACTTTCGGCGCGCCGCGTCCTCCGCTGCCGATTACGGACGAGCTGCGCGCGGGTTGTCCTCCTCCGCTGCGCCGCCGGGTCGATCGATCCGCTGCTGACGCCGTTGCGCTGATGGATCAGCGCCGGCCGGATAAAGGCGCGGCCTACGTGCTGACCTGGTCGAGCGCCCTGGGGTTGCGCGAGTGGTTGGGTGTGGCGCGTTACGCGCTGCTGCCGCCGCGCGAGTTCATCATCGGACGGTACCGGTTGAAACGGCGCTGGCTCGCCATCCCGTTCTACATCCCGTATGTGCTGGGTCGGACGTGGCGCACGGTGTGGCCTTTCGCCCGCGCGCTGACCCGCTTCGCACGCCTGGGAAGTGAGGTATGAGGCGCGACCGCTGGCGCTGGCTGGCGTTCCCGATCGCGTTACTGCTCGCCGGCTTCAACCTGCGGCGGCTTATTTTTACGGTTGCAGCGTTCTGGAAGCGCAGGGGTTTTCTGCATTCTCAATTCTCAATTCAACCTTCGGTCTTGATTCTTGTGCCTTGCCGTGATGAAGCCGCCATGCTGCCCGGCCTGATCGCGGCGCTCAACCGGTTGGACTACCCGGCTGGCCGATTGCGCGTCGCGCTCATCGACGATGGATCGCGCGACAAGACGCGCCGATTGATCGCTCTGGCCGCTGAGAATCATTCCGGTTGGTGGGCGATCCATCACGCTGCCAGTCGCGGCAAAGCGCACGCGTTGAACGACGCGCTCGCACAAATCGGGTTTGGCGATATCGTCGTCGTCTACGATGCCGACCATCGACCCGCCCCCGATTCGCTCAAGCAGCTGCTGGCGGCGTTTGACGATCCGGGTGTGGCGGGCGCGAGCGGGCGCACGATCCCGCTCAACCCGACCGCCAGCCTGCCCGCCTACTACGCCACGGTCGAGAGCCTGGTGCATCAGCTGATCACGATGCAGGCTAAAGACCGGCTCGATCTGGCGCCGGCGTTGCTCGGCTCGAACTGCGCGTATCGACGCGATGCGCTGGAACAGGCCGGCGGCTTTCGCCCCGGCGTGTTGTTGGAGGATAGCGACCTGACCCTGGCGTTCGCCCGGCAGGGCTACCGGCTGCGGTTCGTGCCCGAATCGATCGCGTGGCATCAGGTGCCTGAAACTGCCGGCGGCTACGTGCGGCAACACTTGCGCTGGGCGCGCGGCTTCAACGACGTAGCGCGCGATCACACGCGCGGCGTGCTGGCCGATCGGCGCTTGCCGCTGCATCTGCGGTTCGAGCTGACGCTGTTCGCGCTGGGCTACCTGGATCGTCTGGCGTTGCTGGCGGCGCTGGGTGTGACGATGTCGAGGCGGGTATTGTGGCCCGACCAAAGACGGAAGACGAAAGACGAATTCCTCGATTGGATGTTGCGATTTGCGTTGCTCATGCCGTTGGTTCAAATCGTCGCGGCCCTGAGTCGGGCGCGCGCCTCGCGCGCCATGTGGGTTCGCCTGCCGGCTATCCCGCTCTTGTTCAGCCTGGATGTGTGGGTGGCCGCCCGCGCGGCAATCGAATCCCTGCTCAACCGCCCACGCGCCTGGACGAAGACGGAGCGGCAACGGATAGACAGCGAATAAACGAAGGTAGGAGTCGTCTCTCGGAGATCCCCGTAGCGGAGCGAAGGGGACAGACGACGATAATAAACGAATGGCGAAGGTAGGAGTCGTCTCTCGACGACGATAATAAACGGATGGCGAAGGTAGGCGTCGTCTCTCGGAGATCCCCGTAGCGGAGCGAAGGGGACAGACGACGATAGAAATCAACAGGTCGTATCCTTGAATCACGCTTCCCGTTTCACGCATCACGCTACCCGCGTCTCCGTCATCATCCCCGTCTACAACGGTGGATCGAACTTCCGGTGTTGCCTGGAAGCGGTGCGCGCGTGCGACCCGCCGCCGGCGGAAGTGATCGTCGTCGACGATGGCTCGACCGATGAATCGGCGCAGGCCGCTCAAGCATGGGGCGCGCGTGTTTTGTCTACAACGCAGCCGCGCGGCGGCCCGGCGCGGGCGCGCAATCTGGGCGCGCAACAGGCAACCGGCGATGTCCTGCTGTTCGTCGACGCCGACGTGGCGCTGCATCCCGATGCGATCGGTCGCGTGGCGCAGAGCTTCGAGACCGACCCGAACCTGACCGCGTGCTTCGGCTCGTATGATGATGCGCCGGCTGCGTCGAATTTCCTATCGCAATACAAAAATCTCTTCCACCATTACGTGCATCAGTCCGCGCGCGCCGAGGCTTCTACCTTCTGGGCCGGCTGCGGCGCGATCCGGCGCGACGTGTTTCTATCGGCGGGCGGCTTCGGCGAGCGCTATACGCGCCCGGCGATCGAGGACATCGAACTGGGTTATCGCCTGAAGGCCGCCGGTTGCACGCTGCGGCTGGATAAAGACCTGCAAGGCAAGCATCTCAAGCGGTGGACGTGGCGCTCGCTGCTGCGCTCCGATATTTTTGATCGGGGCGTGCCGTGGACCGAGCTGATCCTGCGCGATGGCGCGTTCGTCAACGACCTCAACTTGCAGACGCACAACCGCGTCAGCGTCGCCGCCGTGTACGGGCTGTTGCTGGCTATGTTGTTGGGGCTGGCCTGGCCGGCAGCGTGGCTGGCGATGAGTGTGTTGGCGCTGCTGTTGTTGCGGCTGAATGCGCCGGTCTACCGGCTCTTCGCGTCGAAGCGCGGACTGTTCTTCGCCCTGCGCGCCATCCCGCTACACTGGCTGTACTACGTGTACAACGGCGTGTCGTTTTCTATCGGGTTGGGAAAATATATCAGGACGCGGATGCACACTGAAGAACACAGATTGAATCTTAGCCGTGTGCTCCGTGTAAACCCGCGTCCCACCCTTCTGATCATTTTGCTGATCGCGGCGCTGTTCCGATTCGTCAACCTGGGCGCCGACAGTTTCTGGTTCGACGAATTGTTGCAGGTCAACCTCGCCGCACAGGACATCCCGACGCTATTTTCGCAACTCGGCCAGCACGCGGCCATGCCGCTGGACTACCTGGTTACGCACTTCGTGTTATCGATTAGCCGGAGCGAATACCTGCTACGCTTTCCGGCTGCGGCCTGGGGGGTGTTGACCGTACCGCTGCTGTACCACATCGGCCGGCGGCTGTTCTCGCGGAACGCCGGCATTGGCGCAGCGCTGTTGCTGGCGCTGTCCGGGGTGCATGCCTTCTATTCTCAAGAGATGCGCCCGTATGCGTTGGTGACGCTGCTCGCCGCGCTGTCGTTTTACCTGCTCCTCCGCAGCTGGCAAGACGGCCGCCGCCGCGACTGGCTCGGCTACAGCGCTGTCGTGACTGCCGGAGTCTTCACGCATTACTTCATGCTGTTTGTGATCGCCGCCCAGGCGTTGATCGTGGGCGGTCTGTGGCTGATGGATCGCGCGCGAGCGAATGGCCGGGCTTACGCGCGATTCGCCTTGGCGCTCGCGCCGACGTTCCTGGCGTTGGCGCTCACGCCCTGGTTCGGTTCGGTGCTCGATGCGGGTCGGTTGTTCGTCGTATCGATCATCGCGCCGGGCGCGCTGCCAGCCGATTCTTTTGTGGGCGAACTGCGCGGCGACGCAACGCCGATCGACCTGGGCTTCTTTCAAGACCGGCTGCTGGGCAGCCTCAGCGGCGCAGGGCCGATCTTGCCGCCGGTCTTTGTATTCTTTTCGGCAGCGGGGATCGGGTTCGGGCTGCGGCGCGCGCGCCGCTCGCTCGCCTGGGTGCTGATCTGGGCCGTCGTGCCCGCGGCGTTGGTAATCGCTTTCTTGTATCATCGCGGGACGTTCTTTGCCATTCGCTACATCTTGTTCGTGCTTCCGGCGCTGTTGCTGCTGATCGCCTTCGGCGCAGTCAGTCTGGCTCAGACGATACTCGCCTCGCCGGTGAAAGTGTCACGTCAGCACATTGCCACAACCAAAGACGCGAATGCGGATCCACGAAGCTACACGAATGAACACGAACAAAACCGGTCACGTTTCACGTTTCATGTTTTTCGCCTGGTACCGGCTATTATTCTTGCCGCCCTGGTTATGCTACTCGGCTTCGCCTGGCAGCAAGCCGCCTTGTACGTCTCGGCGGGCCGCGAGCATTGGCGCGAGGCCGGCCGGTTCCTCAGCGAGAACGTGCGCGCGGGCGATCGGGTGGCGGCGGCGCAGCATAGCGACATCATTCTGTTTTACGCGCCCGCACTGCCGGCCGAGGTTCGATCGTCTGCTCTGCCGTCTGATCTGCCGGATGCACTGCCGCCGGATCAGCGTTTGTGGCTGGTGACCAACCGCTACGTCTATCCGGCCGACGTCTACCGTGAGTGGGCCGGTGCGCGCGTCAGCGTCGAGTATCGGGTGGATGAGGCCGTGCAGGTGTTTCTCGTCGCGGCAGCAAACAGCAAGGTGGAGCTGCTGCGCGCAACCCGATCGATCCAGCCGCCGAACACATCGCAGGCGCACGCGGCATTAGCCGAACAGTACGAAGCCGCGAGCGAGGCCGATACTTCGGCCGAGCAGTACCGGGAGGCAATTGCGCTCGCCGCTTCGCCGGAGCAGACGATCGGCTTGACCCTGAAGTTGGGCGATGTGCTGCGCCGCGCCCGGCGTTTCGAGGCTGCCGTGAGCGAGTACGAGCAGGTTCTAAGTCTAAATCCGATTAGCCCGGATGCCTTGATCGGCCTGGGGCGCGTATACCTGGAACAAGATCGATTGGCTGAGGCGCAGGCGCAACTCATGCAGGCCCTTGCCCTCGACCCGCGCTCGTATGCGGCCAACCTGTTCCTGGCCGACGTCTATCGGCGGCAGGGCGAGCACGAACGGGCGGCGGCCTACTATGCCGTGGCAGCCGACATCGTGCCGGAGTTGATCACACCTCCCTGAATGAAGAATCAGTAGTTCACGAAACGTCCCGTAGCCTAGGGCCTTGTGCCCGTTTTTGCCGCCCACAACCCCACAAGGGGGCGCAAGCAGGGGGCTAAACTACGGATTTCGTGATGTACTGAGAATGTAGAATGCATGCTTCGCGTGTAGAAATCGTGTATCACGCATCACGTTTCACGTTTCACTTTTCGCGCTTCACGTCCATTTTGCGCCGGCCGACGTGGATTGTTCTCGTATTGTCGCTCGTCATCACGCTGCTGCCCCTGGCGTGGGTTTCGACGGTGTGGGCGCCGCAGGGCGATGAGCCGCATTACCTGTTGGCCGCGCACAGCCTGGTCGTCGACGGCGATCTCGACCTGGCGAACAATTACGCGCAGCGCGATTACGCGCGCTTCTATCCCGACGCGCTCGATCGACACGTGCGGATCGGCCGGGATGGCCGGGCTTATTTGTCGCACGACCTCGGCCTGCCGATTTTGATCAGCCCGGCCTACGCGCTCGGCGGGCGCGCGGGTGTGTTGGTCTTTTTGGCGATTGTGGCGGCGCTCGTCGCGGTGAATGTGTATCTGCTGGCGTATGAGGTCACTTCCAACTCGAAAGTGGCCGTGATCACCTGGCTCGTGTTCAGCCTCACGCCGCTGCTCTCGGTGTATGCGTATCTGGTTTACCCGGAGATGATCGGCGCGCTGCTGGTGATCTGGGCGGTGCGCGTGCTGGCCTTTAACGCTTCACGCTTCACGCCTGATGCGCCGCGCGCCCTCCTGCTCGTCTCGCTGGCGGTTGGCCTGTTGCCCTGGCTCTCCGTCCGTTTCATCCCCATCGCCGCCTTTCTGGGGTTGTGGAGTGCACGGCAAGCGCAGGGGGATCGGCGGCGACTGGCGCTGGCGCTCGGTTTGCCGTCCTTTTCGCTCATCAGCTATTTTGTGGTGAATGCGTGGCTGACCGGTAGCGGATCGGGCGCGATCGATTTCAACAGCGGGTCGATCGCGCACGGTTTTCAAGACGTTGCTTTCGAGCGTCTCCTGCGTGGCCTGGCCGGCTGGTGGCTCGATCAGCAACGCGGGCTGCTGATCGATTCGCCGGTGTACGTCGTGGCGCTGATTGGCCTGCCGCTGTTGTGGCGTCGCCTGCGCGGGGTCGGCCTGGCGCTGCTTATGCCGCTGTTGATCGCTTACGGGCTGGCGGTGGCCTGGGGCGGGTTCTGGATCGGCTGGGAGATTGGGGCGCGGTATCTCGTCGTCGGGCTGCCGCTGCTGGCTGCGCCGCTGGCGCTCGCACTGGCGCATGTGCGCGGCCCGCTCTTTCGAGCCATGGTACTCTTGACGCTGGTGATCAGTCTCCTCAACACAACGCTGATCCTCGGCCTGCCGGGCATCGCCGGGTATCGCGAGTCGATTGTGTGGATTTACGATCGCGGGACGCCGCTGGAGTTGTGGCGTGGGCTGCCGGCGATGGGCGGCGGGGGCAGAGTCGATCCCGATCCGAATGCCCCTTCGACGGCGCGGGTCGTCGCCGATGTCGATCGGTTGGCCTGGCACACGCCGATCGGGTCGGGTGGGGTGGTTATTCAAAGTTCCAGCCTGAGAGACTTGACGATTGGATCGTATGCGCTGCGCTTCGATGCACGCGCGGCGCAGGTTCCTGCCGGCGATTCGCCGCTGCTGTCGATCGACGTTTTCTCCGGCGAGGGCGTGTTCCTGCTACATCGCATCCTGAATGGGTCGGACTTTCCGGCAGACGGCGCGTATCGTTCATTTGCGCTGCCGTTTGAGAGTCCGTTTTACAACAAGTGGAGTTACCCGGTTTACGCGCAGGTGACGAGCAGCGGCCTGGCCGAGACCTGGGTATCCGGGATGACGGTCGCCATCGATGGGGGGCGCACGTGGGCCGTGACGGGCATCTGGATCGGGTTGATCGCACTGGCTGTTTTCGCTTTCAACCGTCGGCGGTAATTCAGCCCCGGATGGACACGGATGAACACGGATTGATTTGAAATCAGTATTGTCTGGAATGGCTTGCGCCGTGAGAATTCAAAACAAACCAGCCAACGAACCAACTAACAAACTAACCAACCGATACAGCATGATGGCTTTAAAACTGATAACTTTTTTCGAGCACGGCTTTATGCTGGCCCGTTCGTATAAACTGAACTTTGTCGCCAAGTACCTGGCGACGTTCGTGACGGTGGTGTTTTACTTCTTCCTGGCGGAGATGTTCAGGCGCGCGAATGTGATCGTAGCCGGCAACGATTACTTTACGTTCGTGTTGATCGGCGGCGCGTTTTCCAAGTACGTTGAGATCGGGATGCGCACGCTGTCGGACACGCTGCGCGAAGAAATGCTGCTGGGTACGCTGGAGCCGCTGCTGGCCACCGCCACGCCGTTGACGCTGGCGCTGCTGGGGCCGGCGACATTCATCGTGGCCGAAGGCACGCTGCTGGTATCGGCGCAGTTGCTGATCGGCGCGGCCTTTGGCGCAGATTTCTCGCGGGCAAACTGGTTGGCGGCGATAGGCATGACGGTGCTGCTGGTTGGCTGCTTGTTTTGTTGGGGCGTCATCTCGGCCGCCTTTACACTGCGCTACAAGCGCCACGACCCGATCAATTGGATCGTCGGCGCGATCTCCTACGTGTTCAGCGGTGTGTTCTTCCCGGTGTCCACGTTGCCGCCGGCGCTGCAAGTGATCTCGGCGGTACTGCCGTTCACCTACGCGCTGCGCGGGTTGCGAGGCGCGCTGCGCGAAGGCAAGGGCTTGCTCGACCTGGGAACGGACATCGGCGCGCTGGTGTTGTTCACGGTGGTCCTGTTGCCGATTGCGCTGTATTCAGTGAATGCCGCGGCGCGGTATTTGAAGCAAAGCGGGGCGCTAGGGCATTACTAATTGTTGATCGATGATTTCTGATTTCAGCGTCTCAAAATCAACAATCAGCAATCTACAATCCTCAATTGTCAAGGGGGGAGAATGGGCGTGGAGCGTGTCTTGATCATCGGCGGGGGGCCGGCCGGGTTGACGGCGGCGTATCAGCTGAGTCAGCTTGGCATTCGTCCGATCGTGTTGGAGAAGGGCGCGCGCGTCGGCGGCCTGGCGCGGACCGAAATGTATAAGGGCTATCGAGTAGACATCGGGGGACATCGCTTCTTCACCAAAGTTGGCGAGGTCGAAGCGTTGTGGCGCGAAGTGCTCGGCTCGGATTTCCTGGCTCGCCCGCGCCTCAGCCGCATCTACTATAACCGCCAGCTGTACGCTTATCCGCTGCGCCTGGGCGATGCGCTCTCGAAATTGGGACTGCTTGAAAGCGCGCGAATCGTATCGAGCTACGTGCGCTCCCGACTCTTCCCGTATCGCACGGAGCGCACGTTCGAGGAGTGGGTGTCGAACCGTTTTGGCCGGCGCCTGTTCGAAATCTTCTTCAAGTCTTATACGGAAAAAGTCTGGGGCATCCCTTGCCATGAAATCGGCGCGCAATGGGCGGCTCAGCGCATCCAGAGCCTGTCGCTGCCGCGCGCGGTTTGGAATGCCGTGTTCGGTCAACGCGATGGTCAGGTCAAATCGTTGATTCAGGAATTCGAGTACCCGCGCCTGGGGCCGGGCATGTTGTGGGAGCGCGTGGCCGAGCGCGTCGAGTCGCGCGGCGGCGACGTGCATCTCAACGCCGATGTGGTGCGAGTGCTGCACCGCGATCAACGGGTCACCGGCGTGGTGATTCGGCGCGCGGGGCATGAAGAAACGCTGGCGGGCGACGCGATCATTTCGAGCATGCCGATCAGCGAGCTGGTCGCCCAGCTCGATCCGCCGGCGCCGGACGACGTGCGAGCGAATGCGGCCCGCTTGACCTATCGCGATTTTCTGACGGTGGCGTTGATCGTCAATCGGGCGGAGGTGTTCCCCGATAACTGGCTCTACATTCACGCGCCGAGCGTGCGCGTCGCGCGCATCCAGAACTTCAAGAACTGGAGTCCGGAGATGGCGCCCGACCCGGCCAAGACCTGCCTGGGGCTGGAATACTTCTGCACCGTCGGCGATGAGCTGTGGCAGAAGAGCGACGCGGAGCTGATCCGGCTGGGGGCGGCCGAGCTCGAACACATCCAGCTGGTCAAGGCGGAAGAGGTTGAAGATGGGGTGGTGATCCGCCAGCCGCAGGCTTACCCGGTGTACACCGGCGAATACCAGGCGTATCTGGAACGCATTCGCCGCTTCCTCGAAGCGATCCCCAACTTGCAGACGGTCGGCCGGAATGGCCTGCACATGTATAATAACCAGGACCATTCGATGCTGACGGCGATGCTGGCGGTGCGCAACTTGTTGGGTGAACGGCACGATGTGTGGTCCGTGAACGTCGAGCGTTCGTATCACGAGGAAGTGCAGCTGCCTCGGAAAACGGACGGCGAGGCCGATGCTCCTGCCCGGCGCAAGGCGCTGGAAGGAATGCTATCAACGGACGGATAAACGGATTAACGGATTAACGGATGGAAACGGATGACATCCGTTCCCGTCGGTTCCGAGGAGGCAGCATGCCCGATCATTCGAGTCCAGCACTCCCGGCGTTGCTGGCCGACGAGTGGGAATTTAGAATGCGCGAAGATCCGCTGTTCGCCACGCAGTGCGGCGATCATCGCTATGATGATCGCCTGCCAACGATATCGGAGGCCGATGCCGATCGGCGATTGGCGCAGCTGCGCGCGTTCCGCGTTCGCGCGCAGGCCATCGATGGCGCCGCGCTATCCGATGCCGATCGTCTGAATCAGGCGATCTTTGCGCGCTACCTGGCCGACGAGATCGCCGAGATCGAATTTCGCGCCTATCGGTTGCCGCTGGCCAAAGCCGGCGGCTTCCATTCCACCTTCACCGAGCTGCCAGACTTCGCCCCGTTCAATACGCCGCTCGATTACGAGAACTACATCGCCCGGCTCCAGGCCTTTCCGACCTATGTGGCAGGCCAGATCGAGGTGATGCGCGCGGGTCTGCGCGAGGGACATCTACCGCCGCGCGCTATCCTCAGCGGTGTGGATGAGTCACTGCGCTCGCTCAGCGTGGATGACGCGACGCGCAGTGTTTTCTTCAAGCCGTTCGAGCTGTTCCCCAAGACGATCGGCGAGGCTGACCAGCGGCGGCTGGCGGCAGCGGGCCGCGCCGCGATTGCCAATTCGATCGTGCCCGGCTATCGCGCGTTGCTGGACTTCGTGACGGGCGAATATCTGCCTGCGGCGCGCGCCGATGTTGCCGCGTCGTCTCTGCCCAACGGCCAGGCATTCTACGCACATCGGGTGCGCTACTTCACCACGCTCGACATCACACCGCAGCGCGTGCACGAGATCGGCCTGGCCGAAGTGCAACGTATCCGCGCCGAGATGGAAGCCGTTATGCACACGGCCGGCTTTCAAGGTGATTTCAAAGAGTTTATTGACTTCTTGCGCACCGACCCGCGCTTCTACGTGGAAACGCCCGCTGCGTTGATGAAAGAAGTCGCGCTCGTCCTTAAGAAGATCGATGGCGAGCTGCCGAGGCTGTTCCAGACGCTGCCGCGCGCGCCGTACGGCATCAAGCCGGTGCCGGACCACATCGCGCCGTATACGACGACCGCCTACTATTTTCCCTTGGCCGGCGACGGCTCGCGCGCCGGATTCTATTACGTGAACACCTACGATCTCAAGAGCCGCCCCCTGTACGAGATCGAAGCGTTGTCGTTGCACGAAGCCGTGCCGGGCCATCACCTGCAGATCGCTTTGCAGCAAGAGATTGCCGACCTGCCCAACTTCCGCCGCTTCGGGTGGGTGACCGCCTTCGGCGAAGGCTGGGCGCTGTACGCCGAGCGGTTGGGGTTGGAGATGGGATTCTATCAAGACCCGTATAGCGACTTCGGACGGCTCACCTACGAAATGTGGCGCGCCTGCCGCCTGGTCGTCGATACCGGGCTGCACAGCCTCGGTTGGACGCGCCAGCAGGCGATCGACTACATGGCTGCGAACACCGCTTCGACGCTGCTCAACCTTGCCAACGAAGTCGATCGGTACATCGCCTGGCCGGGGCAGGCGCTGGCCTACAAGCTGGGCGAGTTGAAGATCCGCGAATTGCGCGCGCAGGCCGAGCAGCAGCTTGGATCGCGCTTCGACGTGCGCGAGTTCCACGATATCGTGTTGCGCGATGGCGCTCTGCCGCTGGCCGTGCTGGAGGCGAAAGTCAAGCGCTGGCTGGCCCCCGGCGAATGGGCTAATCACCAATAACCAATTACCAATCTCCCGTCATGACACCGATCATTTGCGTTGACCACCTCTCGAAAACTTTCACGGCCTATGGGCGCGAAGTGCGCGCCGTGCGCGACGTATCGTTCGGCGTCGAGCCGGGCGAGCTGTTCGGGCTGTTCGGATCGAACGGCGCGGGCAAGAGCACGCTCGTCCGCATGCTGAGCACGCTATTGGCCCCGACCTCCGGCGCGGCGAGCGTCAACGGCTTCGATATCATGCGCGATGAGCTGCGCGTGCGCGCCTCGTTGGGGTTAGTGGCCAGCGATGAGCGATCGTTCTACGGCCGCCTCACCTGCCGGCAGAACTTGTCGTTTTATGCGGCGTTGCAAAACGTGCCGCGCGCGCACGTCAAGCGCCGGGTCGAGGGCGTATTGGACCTCTTCGATTTGTTGCCCAAGGCCGATGCGCCGTTCCAATCGCTGTCCACCGGGCAGCGGCAACGCCTGAACCTGGCGCGGGCGCTGGTGCACGATCCGCCGATCCTGTTTCTCGACGAGCCGACCAAAAGCATGGACGTGCAGACGAGCGATTTCGTCAAGGCGCTGATCAAAGAGGAGCTGGTCGCCCGGCAGCGCAAGACGATCGTGTTCATCAGCCACGAGTTGTACGAGATGGACAATTTCTGCGATCGCGTGGCGATCCTGGCCGGGGGCGAGCTGCGCGCGATCGGCGCCCCGGCAGAGTTGCGCGCGCGTCTGCCACGGCGAGCCATTTACCGGATCGAAGTGGAGGGGGATGCCGAGCGTATTGCGTCGCGCTGGCGGGCTTTGTCGAAGGTTGAAACGGTGGCCGAGGTCTCGCGCGGTCTGGCGCTGACGGCTTTTGACGTGACGCTGGCCGATGAGCTGTCGGGCGTGTGGTTGGAGGTGTTGAACACCGTCGGCATATGCGGTGGGCGGGTCGAAGCGTATCGCCGGGTCGACGATGGCTCATTGCGCGAGGTGATCAAGCACTTCACCCAAACAGCACGGAATACGTAATGCGGAATACGTATTCCGTATTGCTTAAACCTTCGCCGTCTATGTTCGCCAAACTCTCTGCCTTCGCCGCTCAAGGTTTCACGCTCGCCTGGTCGTACCAGCTGAACTTCGCCAGTCGCTACGTGGCGCTGCTCGTATCGGTGTTGTTCTTTTACTTCCTCGATCAGATGTTCAAACGCGCCGGGGTGCACGTGGTCGAGGGCGGCACGTATTTCGCCTTCCTGCTGATCGGCGGCGCGTTCTCGAAGTATCTCGACGTGGGCATGCGCGCCTTTGCCGAAACGCTGCGCGAGGAAATGTTGATGGGCACTTTGGAGCCGCTGCTGGCGACGGCCACGCCGGTACGACTGGCCCTGCTCGGCCCGTCGGCGTTCATGCTCATCGAAGGGACGCTGCTGGTCTTCGTGCAGCTAATCATCGGGGGGGTGTTCGGCGCAGATTTCTCACGGGCGAACTGGTTATCGGCTGCCCTCGTCGTCCTGGTCAGTATCACCTCGCTGCTGTGCTGGGGCATCCTGTCTGCCGCGTTCACCGTCGTCTTCAAGCGCAGCGATCCGATCAACTGGCTGGTCGGCGCGATCGCGTATGTATTCAGCGGCGTCTTTTTCCCGATCACGATCCTCCCCCCGCCGTTGCAAGTGGTGTCCTACCTGCTGCCGTTCACCTATGCCTTGCGGGGACTGCGCGGCGCCTTGCTGAATAATGCAACACTAGCCGATCTGGCACCCGACCTGCTGGCGCTCCTCGCCTTCACGGTCATTCTGCTCCCGCTGGCGTTGTGGTCGATGCGCGCGGCTATCCGCTATTTGAAGCGGACGGGCGAGCTGGCGCACTATTAGCGTATCGCCGATGGCTTATCGCTTATCGCCTCACGTTTCACGCCTCACGTCTCATGCGTTACGCTTTCTCCCAGGCTTGGCTGTTGGCGTGGCGCTGCTGTTCGGCCTGGCCTACCTCCTCATTGCGTTCTCCCGCATCGCCTACCCCTATGATCTCGACTTTCTCGAAGACAGCGTTTTGATGCAGTCGGCGCGTCTGGCCGAGGCGCAACCGGTTTACGCGCCGCTCAACGCCGAGTTCGTGCCGCATGTGTACATGCCGTTGTACTTCTGGCTCGGCGGGCTGCTGGTCAAGCTGGCCGGGGTAAGTTTTGCGCCGCTGCGGCTGATCTCGCTGGCCGCTACTTTGGCGACGGCGGTGCTCATTTACTGGATCGCCCGGCGCGCGGGCGGGCTGCGCTGGGTCGCCCTGGCCTGCGCCGGGTTGTGGCTGGGAGGCTACCGGCTCACCGACGGCTGGTATGAGCTCGCGCGCGTCGATCCGCTGTTTGTCGCGCTGTCACTCGGCGGATTCATGCTGGGCGTCTATGCGGGCGCTTCGACGCGCCGCCTGGTTGTGTCCGCCGTGGTGCTGGCGCTGGCGTTCCTGACCAAACAGACCGGCGTGGTCTTCGCGTTGGGCTTGAGCGTTTACTTGTTGATTACCGTCGGGCGGCGCGCCTGGTTGTTCGTCGGCGTGTACGCCATTCTGATCGTTGTCCCGGTGGTTGTGCTCAATGCCCAGAGTGACGGCTGGTTCAACTATTACGCTTTTGGGATCGCGTCTTCCAACCCGATCGAAATTGATCGCATCGTCAATTACATCCGTTTCGAGTTATTTGGCTCGCTGGCCGCTCTGAGCGTGATGGCGCTTATGGTAGGCGTGCTGAGCGTCCGCCGCTTGGGCCTGAGCGTGATCCGCGAACGCCCCTGGCTGATTGGCGTCACCCTGGCGGTGCTCATCAGCGGGATGGGCCGCGCCTCGGTCGGCGGCGCGCTGAACAATCTCATGTCGGTCTATGCGTGGTTGTGCCTGTCGCCGGCGCTTCTGGTGCGCGAGTGGCGTATTATCCAAACGACGAACCCGCTCCGCCCTATGACGCGGGCAGAAGCCGCTGGGCTACGGACGCATGAGCCGCTTCGTCTTTCGTCCTCCGTCCTTCGTCTGTTCTCACCTCGCGCCGAGCTCCTTGCGGCGGCCATCCTGCTCCAGTTCGCCCTCGGCGTCTACAACCCCTTCCGTTTCATTCCCAACGCCGAGCTGCGCCGAAGCGGCGATCGGCTGATCGCGCGTATCGCTGCCATCGACGGCGAAGTGTTCGTGATGATGCACCCGTATTACGCGCTGCTCGCCGGCAAGCCGCCGTCGGCGCAGATTGCGATTGCCTGGCATGCGCGCGAGCGCGGCGTGCTGCCGCTTCCCGGTGATCTAGTCGACCGACTGCAAAGCCGATATTACGCGGCCATCATCTCGGATGAAAGCCTGTTCGAGACCGATCCCCCGCTCGCGGAGTTGCTCGAAGCCTACTACGTGCGCAGCGAGTTGCTGACGGAGAGCGATGCACCGCCGACGCTGACGGGCATGGTGGTGCGCCCGCAGGTGGTGTATGTGCCGAGGCGTTAGCTGGTTGGCTAGTTGGGTTGGTTAGTTGGATGGTTGGTCAGCTGGTTGAGGGCGGTGGAAATGCCGTCGGGGTCGGCGCCCAGGAAGAGGCGGTGCAGGGAGGCCGTCTGGAGCAAGTGGTGCAGGGTCGCCGTGTTGTGTTCGAGTTGTGCGCTCTCGTTCCAGAAGACGGTGTTTGCCGACAACATTTGGGCGGCATCGGCCCTATCGGCTGGAGTGAGCTGCGTGTCCGATCGATCGCGCCGCTCGACGAAGCACAGGTGAATCTGCGCCGGCGCGATCAGCGCTTCGGCTACTCGATTCGGGTGGGCCGCTCGCAGATCGACGATGGTCTTCTGCTGTTCGCGGACGCGAGTCGTCTCGCCTGAGTATTCCGGGAACCACGCCAGCACATCGTCGCGCAATTTCACTTCCCCGATCGGATACCCTCCGACAATCCATCTCCCTGTGTCTTGTCGCAACAAGGCCATGCCGTCAGAGAGGAACACGTAACCGGCGCGCAGCAAGTGGAGCGCCGTGGTGGACTTGCCGGTGTTGTGCGCGGCAACCATGAGGATGAGATGCTCGCGGCCAGGGTCGAGCACGCACGAAGCGTGCAGCATGGCCCACTCGGTCAGAGCGAGATTGAGCACGTAATGGTCGATGAAGTAGCGGCTGACCAGTCGCACCTCCTCAGCCAGCGCACGCGCCAGAAATATGCAGGCGCTACGCGTGCGGAGATTGGCGAAGCCGTGTCCCCAAGCGCCAGCTGCAACGGTGATCCATTCCCCAACGCCTGAATAGACCAACTGCTCCGGCAGGTCATCTGGCACGGGCGCATCGGCAGCTTGCCGAACGACGATTTGGATGGTGATCGGATCGGAGGTTGATCCCTCGCCCGCTGCCGTGCTGTAACGCCGCGCCGACGACTGGGCCGCGCGTAACACATCTGGATCGTTAGCGGTCATGCGGGTCGGGATGCCGTACGGCGCGCACTCGAACGCATGCGCCTGCGCGTTGGCCCGGCGTGACCAGAAGTCGTCGGTGGGAAGGAGCAGAGGGAGGGAGTCGGTCATGGTAATGAGTGAAACGTAATGCGTATCACCTATCCAGTTCAAACTCGGCCAACACTGGAAAATGGTCGGAGGCCGAATTCACCGCCTCGATTTCGTCGACCACCCGACAGGCGCGCAGCGCCGGCGCGAAGGCGGGATCGGCGAAGATGTAATCATACCGCGTGGTGCGATTGCCGGGCATCCAGGTGAAACCATCGTCGTGCGGATGCAGGCGTCGGAAACAATCCACGTAGCCGCGCTGGCGCAGGCGTGGGATCGCCAGGCGGAAGATGAGGTTGAGCTGCAACGCCATCACGCGCCGCATGCGGGCTGGGTTGTTGCGTTGCAGCACGCGATCGCCCGGCCCGATCGCGTTCAGGTCGCCCAAGATCAGGTGTGGTCCTGGTTGCCGGGCGCGAATGATGTCGAGCAATTTGCCGACGGCTTGCCAGCGGCGGACCTCGAACGGCAATAACAAGTATGGCAGAAAGTGACAATTGTAGAGGGTGAGGCCCTCACCCTCCCCCCAACCCCCTCCCTCTCCCCATGCATGGGGAGAGGGAGGGGGCGAAGGGGGTAGGTGAGGGAATTGGACCTTCGTCTCCAACACCGCCTGCGTGAGCGGCGGTTTGTTGTAGATGCGCCACTCGACGATCGGGAAACGCGAGAGCGTGGCGATATGTCGATCGCCGCTGCCTTCGGCCCAGACAGGCTGCATCCCCAATCGCTCGGCCAGTGTCGCAACGACCTGCTGATCGTCGGCCTCGGTCAGCGCCACGATATCGGCATTGGCGTGCGCCAGCACGGCCAGGATCGCATCCATCCGATCGGCGCCGCCGAGGTAGAGATTGTAGGTGAGGACGTGCAGGTTCGCCATGGGTGAATAGCGAGTAGTGAGCAGTGAACAGTGAACAGTGAACAGTGAACAGTAAGTAGTAATTGGTGATTAGCAGATAAATTCGTCGTGCCACAGCTGGGTGGTCAGCACGCCCATCAGTAACCGCGAGACATCGGCGCGGCCTGATCGATGAAGCGCTCGCAGCCGGGCGACCTCCTCGGCAGCGAAGTAACCCGCTTCCGCTAAAGCACTGGGGTGCAAGCAAGCTTCGGCCCAGGCCGGGAGCGATTCGGATCGCCACCAGGCGGCGTGTGGCGTGGCAAGCCCGCGCTTGGGTTGGCGCAGGATCGTGTCGGGCAGGCGCTGCTTCAGCGCCAGTCGCAACAGCAGCTTGTTTCCATTGGGGCTGAGCTTACACTCGGGCGGCAAGCCGGCGCAAAACTCCCACAGTTGATGATCGAGAAACGGCGGGCGCGCCTCCACCGAGGAGGCCATGCTCATGCGATCGACTTCAAAGTTGATGAAGTCGATCAGGCGCGTGTTGGCTTCGAGGAAGAGAAACTGGTCGAGTGGATGCAACTCAGTGAGTGGGTTGGATGATTGGCTGGTTGGATGGTTGGCGATGGGATGCGTGCGCAGTAGCGCAGCAAGTTGAGATCGATTGCCGATTTGCTGCCACAGCCGGTAGCGCTGAACCGGATCGGAAGTGCCGTGAGCGAGGACACGGCGGGCGGCGGCGGATATCGGGACTGGAAGGCGGGCCAGTCCGCTGCGCATCGATTGCGGCAGGCGCAGCAACGCGCGCGCGCGGCGATCGCCCTCGAACCAATGATAGCCGCCCAGGAGTTCGTCCGCGCCTTCGCCGGTCAGGATGACTTTGAATCCTGCTGCGTGACAGGCTCGATAGAGCAGGTAGATCGGGACGCTGGTCGCCGAACATTGCGGCTCTTCCAGGTGACGCACGACGAGCGGTAAGCGCTCGAAGTCGGACATGGAGAAAGTCAGTTCGTGGTGATGGCTGCCCAGCGCGCGCGCCGTTTCACGCGCTAGCGCCGATTCATCGTGCGAGGCGGCGGTGAAACCGATGGTGAAGGTGTGGATCGGCCCGCCGCTGATCGCGGTGAGCAGCGCGGCGAGCGAAGCCGAATCGACCCCGCCGCTCAGCAGCGACCCGACCGGCACATCGCTCAAGCGCCAGGCCGCGACGGCCTCACGCAAGTGCGCCAGGAATTCATCCGCGGCTTCCGCTGGCTCGATACGTCGATGCTGTCCATCCGGCGGATAACGCAGTTGCCAGTAGCGCTGTATGCGAATGTGTCCAGCTTCGACGACGAGCGTGTGAGCGGCCGGCAACTTGTGGATGCCCTCGAAGGCCGTCAATGGCGACGGGATAAAACCCCACTCGAATAGTTGCCAGAGCGCTGTCAGGTTGGCGCGGCGCGGCAGGTGTGGCAGCGCCGCGAGCAGGGGGCGAATCTCGGAGGCGAAGGCGAACCGGCCGGCGTGTTCGGCGTAGTAGAGCGGCTTGATGCCGAAGCGATCGCGCGCGAGCAACAAGCGGCGGCGTGGCGCATCCCACAGCGCGAAGGCAAACATGCCGCGCAGCCGGGCGACGGCATCGACGCCCCACTGTTCGTAGGCATGGACGATCGTTTCAGTATCAGTGTGCGTTTTGAAGCCGTGCCCGGCGGCTTCGAGCGCGACGCGTAAGTCGGGCGCGTTGTATACTTCGCCATTGTAGGCGATCCACACACTGCCGTCTTCGTTGCTCAACGGCTGATGGCCGCCCGCCAGATCGATAATGCTCAAGCGGCGCGCGGCCAAACCGATGCCCGCGCCGAGGTAGTCGCCCGAATCATCGGGGCCGCGATGCGCGAGCCGAGCGTTGATGCGTTGAAGTTCTGCGTGTGAAAGTTCCGGGGCGAGTAGGCCGACGATGCCGCACATGTCGAATGCAGAATTGAGAATGCGGAATGTAGAATGACCGAATAGAGCTGCCCGGCGTGTCTTGGCTCAAGAATTCGTCAACGGGGGAATTTCCTGTTCTTTCTTGCCGAGAAAAATGAGGGATTCGAGATCTTCGGCGTCTTCCGGGCTGTAGTGTGCCACCACCCCACGCACCCGATCAAGATCGACCTCAGAAGCAAGACCCAGCATGCGCGCAGCATCAGCCCAATCTTGAGTGCGCATGGCGTTGAGTTTCATGAGCACGAGATACGGCAGGTCTAAAACCGGGTAACCCACCGGATCGTGTCGGGGGTTCCGCAGAGCAGCGGAGAGCCACGGGGTATTACCAAACAGCACATCGACTTCAACACCTTCCGACGAACGAAGTAAGTAACCTGGCAGGCTCAGTTGGGACACCACACTATACCCCGCAATTTTCAGCCGGTGGATGACTTCCTTGCCGCGAGCCTCTTCAACGAGAATGTCTAAATCGTTCGTCATGCGTTCCGGCATGTAGGCGCGCGTCGCGACTCCGCCAATGATGGCCCACGGAATGCCTTTCAGAACATCGCGCAAATCCGGCCACTGATTCATGGCTGTTCTCTTTCTGAGGAATTCAAGACTGCTACCCGTACCCGGTTTTTGCTTGCGCACACTCATCTCGATCAGCAGGTGGCGCGCCTGGCGCGGGGTGAGATTCCCATCGGGCGCGATCTTCGCAATGGCGGATGGAACACGTGTCTCGCTCATGTTTTGATCTTACCATTCTCTTCAGGAAATGACAGCATCACGCTGAAGCCCTGCCAGTTCTCGCCCGATTCGTAATAGGGCGCGCCGTTCAGCGTCAACCAGGCATGGCCGGCAATGTCGCGATCGGCTTTTCCGTTCACGAACTTCGCGCCGAAGCGCAACACGACCGGGATGCCGGCGCGGCGCAAAAAGTGATAGCGCGTCAACGATCGGCGCAGGCACAACCCCAGCGGCGAGCGCCGATCGAGCAACGCGACCAGATCGGCGAGGTTGCGGATGTCGCGCTCAGACAGCGCGGCCGGTTGCGGAAGCGGCGTGAGCTGTTGGAGCGCGTCGGGCAAGGGCGCTTTTAACACCGCAGGCAATGAGCGGCTGAACGATCGCATCTCGCGAAACAGCGCGCGCCGCCGTAGGCTGAAGAGCAGGCCGGGAAGTGTGACGATGGCCAGCCACAAGTGACGCAGACGGCTGCTCACTTCACCCGATCCACCAGATCGTCCGCCGCCATTTTCTCAGCCAGCTCAAGCAGGTCGCTCACGACCATCGGCGCATCTACGTTATACTTGGCGGCGAGAGTTGCAGCGTGCTCTTCGATGGTATGTTGGCCGTCGAGCAGCTCCCAGAACTCCGTCCCGATCTTGTTGAGCGAGAAATACGTGCCGGTATCGAGCCGGATCAAAATCGCCTCTTCGGCCACCGTTTGATAAGTCGTGTTATCGGATCGTTTCAGTTTGGTCGTCGCGTCCAAGATCGACCTCGGTTGAGGTATACTATCGCGCGATGCGCTGGAAGTTCCACGATTTAACTATCGAAGGTGCGACGAACGCTGCCGCGGTGCGTGAGCGCTGGCAGATGTCGTTTGCTTCGCTGCGCCCTGGCGCCGCCGCGCCCGATCTATCCTTCTCGCTGAATCTCGTATCCGAAGCGCCGCCGCGCCCTCAACGTGAACCGCAATTCCGGCAGGGCGATCTGCTGGAATATCATCTTGAAGGGCGCACAGTGATTGCGCACTTTCCGCGCTTCGGCCAGCTGCGCCTCGATTTAGCGAACGGCGCGACCGAAGGGCAAATCGTCGCAGACGTGTTGACGACTTATGGCGTCCTCGAAGACCTCATCGCCATCGGCCTGTCGCCGCACCTGCGACGGCGCGGGCTGTTCTTGATCCACGCCTTTGCCGCGGCCGACCCTCACCCCAGACCCCTCTCCCTAACCAGGGAGAGGGGAGTGTTGCTGGTCGGCGGGATCGGGTCGGGCAAGACGACGACGGGCATGTCGTTGCTGAACGCCGGCTGGCAGCTGCTCTCGAACGATTCGCCGATCCTCAATAGCTCAGCCGAAGTGTTGAGCTACCCCGGTCTGCTGGCCGCTTATCCCGATACGTTTGCCCGATTCGAGGCAACGGCCGGACTTGCACAGACTGTTCCCACTGCGCGCGGCCGCCAAAAACTGACACTCGCCGCCGAGGAAGTCTGGCCGGATGTATGGCTCGATCGCGCGCCCGCCGGCGCCATCTTCTTTCCCCACATCGAAGCGCGGGCCGATCATGCGCTTGAACCCCTCAACGCGCCAGAGGCATTACGCCGCCTGCTGCCCCACGCCGTCGAGCAATGGGATCGCGAGCTGATCCCGGAACATCTCAAGGTGCTGCGCGCTTTGGTCGAGGCTGCCCCGGCGTACCTCCTGCGGTTAGGGTCAGAGGTCCGGGCGATTCCGGCTCTGATAAACAAAGTGATGAGTGATGAAGTAAGCAGGTAAACAAGTAAACAGGTAGCGGGTAATCACGTATCACGCATTACGTATTACGTTTCACTTGTCGCCGCCGGCCCCTTGTGGGTGATGGGGTTGAACTCGACCAGGCGGCGCGTCGCCCGATGCAGCAGGCCGCGCAGCGGCGAGTGCGCAATCGCCCGCTTGAGCGCGCCTTCCCAGTAATGCTTGAAATAGCGCCGCCGCCAGCGCCAGCGCAGCAGCGCGTAATAGGGCCTCAGCAGCCAATGACCCTTCGAGCGCCCGACGAACAGGATATCGTTGATGTCGCTCATCACCTGCGCCTCGGCATCGTCCATCCACGGGGTATTGCCGCGATTGAGGTCCATATCGCACCAGCCCGCTTGATTCGCCGGCGGGACGTAACCCAGTTCGAGCGCTTGCGGCCACAGCGGCGTGCCGGGGTAGGGCATGTACACGCACACCGAGCAACGCGCCTTCTGGCTCATGTCGCAGATGCGCTCGATGAGGTCGAACGTGATTTGGGTGTCCTGGGGCGTTTCACCCGGCAGGCCGATGATGAACGACAGGTTGGCCTCGATGTGCGGCGCGTGTTCAGTGAGGTTGCGCATGCCCCATTCGATCTGCCAGGCTTTCTGATCCTTGTGCATGTTATCGAGCACGGCCTGCGACCCCGACTCGGCCCCGATGTTCACCCATTGGCAGCCCGTGTCACGCATCCACTGGACGAACTCCGGCGAGAGCAGCTGCACCCGCACCTGGCCGCTCCACGGCATGCCGACTTTTTCGACCAGCCGCTGCATCGGCTTGATCCGGCCGAACAGATAATCGTCGGCGTAGTCTACGGCGTCAATCTCGTAGTTGTCTTTGAGCCACTGAATCTGATCGGTGATGAAGTTATCCGAGTGCTGCCGCCAGGTGCGCTTCATCACGACTTCGTTGTAGCAGAAGCCGCAGCGGAAAGGGCAGCCGCGCGAGATGTACACCGGGATCGCGCGCGTATACGGCCCGCTGGGGATGAGATAACGCTCGACCGGAATCTTGTCCCAACGCGGGCGGAAGCGATCGAGGTCTTCGATGAAGTGTCGTTCGCGCTGGAAGGTCGGCGTCCCATCCGACTCTTTGTAGGCCAGCCCCGCCACGCCGGCCCAATAACGCGGTTTCTGCCAGGCCAGCATCTGCGCCAGTTCCTGCGCCGTCTCCTCGCCTTCGTTGACGACGACGAAGTCGACGTAGTCTTCCTTCAGTACATCCAGCGGCATGATCGTCGCGTGCACGCCGCCCCACACGACGGGAATGTTCAGCGCGTGCACCTGGCGCGACGCTTCGATCGTCGGGCGGAGCTGCGGGCCGGTGATGGTGCTGAACCCGACGAACAACGGCTGCTCGGCCGCCACCTGCCGGACGAACGGCTCGACGAACGCTTCGGTCTCGTGGAACAGCTTGACCTTGAACCCGGCCTGCTCCAGCGCATCGGCGACATACATGATGCCGAACGGCGGATACATATCGCGCTGGTTGCGGAAGTTGATTAGAAAAATCGTTTCACCGCTCATTGCGCTCCCCTGGTAATAGCCAGTATCAAGTATAGGACTTACGCAGTTGGTGCGGCAGTTGCACTGCCGCCGCCCCATCTGCCGCAGTACAACTGCGGCAGCAACATGCAACTGCGTAAGTCCTGAAGTAAACAGGTATCAGGTCTACCTGTCTACTTTCTACCTGTGTACCTTCTACCCGTCCTCACTGCTCACCCTAAACCCCGTCCCCTGCGCCCGATAGTTCACGCTCGGTATTGTGACGCTGCACGCGGATCGCACGTTGAGCTGCGTATGGTGAACGCTGTAGCCCCACGAGCCGCCTTTGACGACGTGGAAATCGGGCAGGTCGGGGTTGTACAAGCTGCTCGTCCATTCCCAGATGTTGCCGCTCATATCCGCGCAGCCATAGGGCGAGACGTTGCGCGCGATCGAGCCGACCGGCAAGGGAAACCCGTTGCGCCAATACCAGCCGGCGCGCGCCCACTCGCGCCGGGGCTTCACCAGCAACGTGAAGAGATAGCTTTCCAACCCGACCGGGAATCGTTTCTGCCATTGAATGTCGGTTCGCGGCGGTTCGTTGCCCCACGGATACAAGCGGCCATCTGTCCCCCGCGCCGCCTTTTCCCATTGGAACTCGGTGGGCAGCGTGCAGCGCCTATCGAGCCGTTCCGAGAGCCACTCGCAATAAGCGTAAGCATCCGCCTGGGATACGTCTACGATGGGATAGCGATCGTGGCCGTCGGGATATGACGCCGTCGGCGTGTATGCCCTCAAAAATGTCCCCCGCCAACCGCGCACAACCCGATACCATTGTCCTTCCCACCGATAGCCTGTCGTCTCCAGGAACGCGCGCCACTCCCGATAAGTGACTGGATACTTTGCGATCCAGAATTCCGGCAGGTCGATTGTCTGTCGCGGCCGGAGCGGCGGGCACTGCGCCAAGCGCTCGTAACATTCTTCCGGGCCATAGATAAATGGGCCGGCCGGGATATGGGCGAACTCAACATCCAATGTGACCACGGATGGCTACTGGTCAGTCCAGTTGATTTCGATTTTGATGGGTAGCCTAGTATTACAACGCAAAGTTGCCGCATTCTGGCCCACATCTGGTGCTCTCGCGTTGCCGGACACGCCAGATATGGTGGCAATTAGCCCGACTTTGCGCTGTAATACTAGTACCCCGACCGCCTAATTCTGCGGGGTTGGGACGGCAGTTGCACTGCCGTCCGCCGCAGTGCTGGCCGCCGCCCTCTTTAAGAAGGCAGTGAAAGGCGGCGGTCATGCGGCAGGAACTATGCAACTTCAAGTTGTC
>DATDPU010000050.1:0-47530 GCA_035292585.1 Anaerolineae bacterium
GGCGGGTCTTGCAGGCGGTCTCGCTCGATGGCGTGCCGACGGCCTACACTACCGAATCGATCAAAGGCACGGCCTTCGCCTTCCTCCCTGCCCCCGCCGGCGCGCATGCCGTCGTCGCCACGTACACCGCTGGCCCGTCGACGCCGACACCTACCCATACGCCAACGGTTACGACGACTCCGGCCAGCCCGACGAACACGTCCACGCCGACCGAAACCACCGTCCCGCCGACGGCGACTACGCCGCCGGGCAGCAGCGTCACGCACACCACGCTCGGGGATTTCGATCAACCGTGCGCCGTATTAGCCAACAGCTACATTAGCGACATCGACGGCGGCAGCATCCGGCTGGCTGGCGTGTTGGCCGACGATTTCTCCGGCCCGGCGTTGAATGGCGCGCTGTGGACGGCAGGAACCTGGAGCAGCGAGAGTTACACCCCGGCATTCGAGAACGGCGCGATCGTGCTCAACGGGCCAAACGGAGCCTGGGTTCGTTCGCAAGCGCTCTATGCGCGCGGGCGCACACTGGAAGGCGTGGTGGAATTGAGCGCCGGGCCGTGGCAGCACTTCGGATTCGGCGGCGATGGTTTTGCCGACGGGAACTACCTGATGTTCAGCACCTTCAACACCGCCGATCGGCTGTTCGCGCGCACCGCCCGCAATGGCAGTGAGACGCGCACCGACATCGGCGCATTGTCGCAGTTCAGCGGCCTGCATCGCTATCGCATCGAGTGGATTGCCGTCAATGGGACACAGGACGAAGTGCGCTACTACATCGATGGCGCGCTGCTCGCCACGCACACGGTGAACGCAGAACCCGATTTGTACGTGTACCTCTCGCACAACAGCCAGGGCAGCTATCCGGCGCTGCGCGCCAGCCATCTCTCGCTGGCGCCTGCTTTTGTCGGCAGCGGCACGTACACCAGCTGCACGCTCGATGCAGGCGCCGGGCAGACGTGGCAGACGCTGGCCTGGGATGTTGTCTTGCCCGCCGGGGCCAGCCTGACGGCGCAGGTTCGCACGTCGCCGGACGGCTCCGCCTGGAGCAGCTGGACATCCATCGTCAGCGGCGGATCGATTCCCACGGCTGAACGATACGCTCAATACCAGCTACAGCTGGCGACGAGTGACGATCAAGTCTCGCCGCAGGTCAACTCGGTCACGTTGACGATCGGCACGGGCGGATCGCCAACGCCGACGCCGACGAATACCGCAACGCCCACACCGACGACGACCGGCACTAACACTTCTACGCCGACCGCGACCACGACGAGCACGGTTACCGCAACACCAACGCCGACTCACACGGCAACCGCTACGGCGACGGCGACAGCGACGAGCACCGCCACCAACACTCCGACAGCCACAGCGACTCAGGCTGCTGGCAACACCGGCTGGATCAATCCCGGCGCTCAAGCGGCACAGTCGGGCGGCGATGGCAACGGCTTCCAGACATCGCCGACCAACGCCTTCACCGACAATGCCACTTTCGCCAGCGACATCAATAGCGGCGCCAACACGAATACGAACTGCGCGAACAGCGGCAAAGATCGCCACGCCTTTTACAGCTATTCCATCTCGTTGCCGCCCGGCGTCACCGTCACCGGCATCGAAGTGCGCCTGGATGCCCGCGCCGATAGCACGAGCGGTTCACCCAGGATGTGTGTGGCGCTGTCCTGGAACAATGGCTCTTCCTGGACAACTGCCAAGACGACCGGCACGCTAGCCACCACCGAGCGCAGCGATGTCCTCGGCAGTTCGACCGACACGTGGGGCCGCGCCTGGAGCGCCAACGAGTTGACCAGCGCCACCTTGCGCGTGCGGGTGACCAACATCGCCAGCAGCACGGCGCGTGATTTCTATCTGGATTGGATTCCGGTGCGGATTCACTACACCGGCGGCAGCCCCACGAACACGCCGACGCCATCGAATACGCCGACGGCAACGAACACAGCGACTAACACACCGATCCCGCCAACGGCGACCTCAACACTCACGCCGACGCCATCGAACACACCGGCCGCTACGGCTACGCCTTCGCAGACACCGACGGCAACGAACACGGCGACAAATACATCGATCCCACCGACGGCGACCAGCACGCCGACCAGCACGGCGACGCAGGTGTCAAGCCCGACACCCACTCCTACGCCGACTCGAACGCCGAGCGTCACGCCGACTTACACGCCTACATCCGGTGGCTCGACCTTCCCCGGCGCTGGTGTGCTTGATACGTTCAATCGCGCCAATGGCGCAATCGGCAGCAATTGGGGCGGCTCGACCGGCGGGTATGCCATCGCCAACAACCAGCTCGACGTCAATTCCGGCAACGATATTTACTGGAGCGCCGCTTCCTTCGGGGCGACCCAGGAAGTCTTCGTCACCTTCAACGCCATCGACGCCAACAGCAGTGAGATCGACTTAGTGCTCAAAGCGCAGAGCTCGTCCAGCTGGACTGCCGGGATCGTCGAGATTTGGTACGACCCAGCTAATCAGCGCGCGCAGGTGTGGACTTTCACCAGCAGCCAGGGCTGGCAACAACGCGGCACGGACATTCCCGTCTCGCTTGGCGTCGGCGATCAGTTTGGCGCACGCGCCGCCGCCGATGGCACGGTCACCGTTTACCGCAACGGCCAGGCGATTGCCACCCGCAGCATCACTGCCTGGCCCTATTACGCCAACGCCGGATACATCGGCCTGTGGTTCATCGGGTCCAGCAACACCGTGCTCGATAACTTCGGCGGTGGGACAGTGAATCCATAGCGCAGCTCCCAGCCGCAACCAAAGGTGTCGATCCACGAATCTACACGCATGAGCACGAATAAACAGCGCCAATTGCGCCGATCGATGTGACGGAGCAGCGCCTGGATTTCACCCAGGCGCTGCTTCCTACCTACTTCATACCGTTTCCCCCCTGATCTCTCACCCGCGCCCACTATTGTTGGCGATGGATCGTCGTTAGCCTCCAGCGATTTGCGCGCTCCGCGCTCCAGAGGAAGACCCGTGTTGCGAACTCACTCCATCGAATCCCAAGTCACTACTCGCTCCTCACAACGGCTAACCGCCGCCCGCGTGCTGCCGGTGTTGACCGGACTGGCGCTCATCGGATTGGCGCTGTTGAATCTCACGCTCTACCCGCGCCCCTGGTTCGACGAGGGATCACATCTGCACGTCCCCAAGACTCTGGTCACGTACGGCGTGTACGCCGATTACAGCAGCGAAGGCTTCCGCTACTTCGGCCCATCGATTGGCATCGGCCCAACCGTCATGCTGCCTATCGCAGCTTCGTTCAAGGTGTTCGGCATCGGCTTGTTGCAAGCGCGGCTGGTGATGGTCGCCTACCTGCTCGTCGCCGTCTTCGCCTGCTTCGTGCTGGCCCGGCGGCTCGGCGGATCGCGGTTGGCCTGGTTCGCCGTCTTGATCCTCGCCGGCTCGCAAGCGATTGGATTACTCGAAACCGGGCGGCAAGTGTTGGGCGAAGTGCCTGCGCTCGCATTCCTGGCATTGGGCTGGGCAGTCTGGCTGGCAGCGGAAACTCGTCTCACTGCGCGGCCACTCGTCTTGGCTGGCGCGTTGTTCGGACTATCGGCCATCACCAAGAACCAGACCGCGCTATTGCTGCTTCCGACCCTGTTCGTCGCCTGGTTAGCGAACCTCGTCTATTATCGCCGCCAGCCGCAGCGCTATTTCTTGATCCCGCTAACCGTCGCCGTTGCCGTATATGGAGTCTGGCAACTCATCGTCATGGCGTTTCTGGGGTCGGGTACACTCTCTGAAAACCTGGCCTTGCTGCGGCAGTTCACTTCTGGCGCGGCGCTGGTGTTCTCGCCCAATCTGATGATCCGCAGCGTCAACTTGCTGCTGGGGCAAGACACATTGGCCGGTTGGATTGTGCCCGTAGTGATCTACGGTGTCTTCGTCGGACTGCGAAGGACAGCCGACGGTCAGCGTTGGGGCAACGTGATGATCTTCGTGCTGGGCGGCCTGGCCTGGTACGTCTTCGCATCGATCTCGTGGTTGCGCTACGCATTCATGCCGCTCGCGCTGGTGACGTTCGTCGCCGCCAAATTGCTCGATCAATTGCTGTCCTACGCTGCGCCGCAAGCGCGCGCCTGGTGGAGCGACTGCCGGCGCGGCGAGACACGGGCCGCGCTCGCGCCGGTCGTTCTGGCCGTGTTCGTCATGATGAGCCTGCTGCCGCTCAGCCTGACGGCGCGGCATATCCTGAAACCGCCGTCACCCGACGTGCAGTACGTGGCAGAGTACCTGAATGCGAACATCGCGCGCGACGCGCTGATCGAAACCTGGGAGCCGGAACTAGGGTTCCTCACCAATCACCGCTATCACTTCCCACAGCAGGCCCTGCTCGACACCTCGGTTCGCCATATCTGGCTCAGCGGGCCATCGCCTGCTTCGCAATACAACTTCCAGACATATTCGCCAGAGTACGTGATTGTCGGCGAGTTCGCCAAGTACGTCGGCTTATATTCGCCCGATGAACTCGCCAACGATTACCACCTGATCGAGTCGTTCGGCGCATATGACGTGTATGCACACAACGGCTTGAGCGCCGCGCCTGCCTCATCGCCGTGATATGAGCCAGCCATCGCTGTACACACAAGGCCGACTGCGCTTCGCCTGGCCGCGCCGCGCTCACATTGCTATCGCCGTCCTCGCCGTCGCGATCGTATGGATATTCGCGGGCGCGGCCGGCTTGCCGCTTCAGTTGAGCGACAGCCTATACGGTCTAATCACCGTCTTCCTGGGCATTTTCATCGAGGCGCTGCCGTTCTTGCTGGCAGGCGTTCTCGTTTCTTCCGCCATTCACCTGTTCGTCTCGCCCGAACGAATCCGGCGGCTCAGTCCGCGCTCGACGCTGCGGGCAGCTGTAGCCGGTTCGTTGATTGGGCTGGCGTTCCCCGTGTGCGAATGCGGATCGATTCCAGCTGCACGGCGTTTGCTGGCGAAAGGCGCGCCGGCTTCGCTCGGCATTGCATTCGTGTTGGCGGCGCCAGTGATCAACCCGATTGTCATCGTCAGCACGCTCGTCGCGTTCGGCAACCGCCCGGAGATCGTTGCCGGGCGCATCGCATTGACCATTTTGATCGCAGTCGTCGTCGGGTTGGCGATTGGATCGCACCCGCAGCCGTCGCAATTGCTCGCGCCACTACCTGCTGCGCACGAACACGAGCATGCAACTTCCATTCAAGCCGCGCCGAATCGATTTCAGTCGTTCGTCGAGCACGCCAGCGGCGAGTTCGTCGAGATGGGGCGTTACCTGGTGTTCGGCTCGCTAATCGCCGCCACGCTTCAGACCATCGCCCCGCGCGCGATGCTGTTGGAGCTCGGGCAAGGGCCGGTGATCTCGGCGCTGGCGTTGATGGCGCTGGCCTCGCTGCTATCGATATGCTCGACCGTCGATGCCTTCGTCGCGCTCGCTTTCGTCGGCAGTTTTATGCCCGGCGCGATCCTGGCTTTCCTCGTGTTTGGGCCGATGATCGATCTCAAAAGCGTTTTGATGCTCGGCTCGACGTTCCGCCGCCGCACGGTGGCGCTGATCGTGTTGCTCACCTTCCAGATGACGCTGCTGGCGGCAGTCGTCATCAATCTGTATTTGATCTGATGGAGTGATGACCACGATGCACGCCAACGAGCACGACGAGAATAGGGAGGTGAATTATCGATCGACGCTGAATCTATCCAACGTGAATCGGGCCGCGTTGATCGAGTCGATGTTGCTGGCCGGCGCGGCAGCCGTGTTGTTAATCAAAGCACTGGATGGCACGCTCGTTTTCTATATCCATCCAAGCTACATACCGTTGGTGGTGATTTGTGGCGGCGTGCTGCTGCTCATGGCAGTTGCGCATCTGCTGACCGGCCTGCGGCGACCGCCTCAATCGCTGCGCGGCCGGGCGAGCGGTTACGCGCTGTTGGCGCTCCCCATCGCCATCGGGCTGTTCGTGCCGGCGCGGCCACTGGGCTCTGGGACGCTGGGCAACGCAGCCTTGGGCGTGGCGCAATTGAGCAACGTCGAGATTTCGGGCCAAGAAGATACGCAGCGATGGAATCTGCTCCAGTGGGCGGCCGCGCTCGA
Source organism: Anaerolineae bacterium (assembly GCA_035292585.1). Lineage (GTDB taxonomy): Bacteria > Chloroflexota > Anaerolineae > Fen-1058 > Fen-1058 > DASSFZ01. Next base: position 6,094 of record DATDPU010000050.1, read on the forward strand.
TCTGCAAAACATCCCGCTGGCAGGCCGTGAGGCGGATGTCGTGGGATTTGTCTACCACGATCCGCTGCGCACGATTGACGGCTTCTTCATCGCGCGTTACGTCATCGCGCATTGCGTCGCCGACACCAATGCCGTTCGATTGCCCGTCGTCTGGCCGGACGGCCAGGCGCTGCCCGTCGATGCGTGGGTCCGCGTGCGCGGCCAGCTCGATACGCTTGCGCTGGGCGACCGCATCGAGCCGGCCTTGATCGCCACTTCAATCGAAGTCGTATCGCGGCCAGCAGATCCGTATCTCTATCCATGAACGCGCTGAACGTGATTCGGACAAGTCAGCAGGCCCGCTCGCCGATAGGTTACACTGTGCGCGTTGGTCTGTTGTCGCTGGCGCTGGCGCTGACGGCACTCGCAGCCATCGCGTTTGCGCCGCGCGTCGACGAAGTGAGCGTGCTGGAGCAATTGCCCAACGGCATGGGCGTGGCGCTCGACAGTCCGATCCGCATTACGTTCTCGCGCCCGGTCGACCGGCGCTCGGCCGAGCGGGCATTCTTGATTTACCCGATTGTGCGCGGGCACTTCGAATGGCGCGCGGAGGCGACAGTGCTCTTCGTGCCGGACGAGCCGATGCTCCCGGACACCTTGTATTCCGTCGCGGTTCGCCCTGGGCTGCGCGATATGAATGGCCGGATCAACCGTAGCCCGACCATCTGGGTATTTCGCACGCTGAAACCAGCCGAAGGTGGCACGTGAAAGTCTTATTACTCACTCAGGTTCTGCCTTACCCGCCGGATAGCGGGCCTAAGATCAAAACGTATCACGTGCTGCGTTACCTGGCCGAACGTCACCAGGTCACGCTGGTGTCTTTCATCCGGTCGGATCGAGAGCGCGAGCTGGCCAAAGTACTGGAACCGTACTGCGCCGCCATCCACACTGTTCCAATGCGACGCTCGATCGCGACCGAAATCCGCGCCTTAGCGCTCAGCCTGCTCACCGGCAAGCCGTGGATGATGACGCGCGATCATCGCGCCGCGCTGGCCCAGGTAATCGATGATCTAAATGCCAAGATCACCTTCGATGTCGCGCACGCCGATCAGCTCAACATGGCGCAGTATGCCATGCGCCTGCCCCAGGCGCGCAAAGTGCTGGACTTGCACAACGCGCTGTGGCTGCTGTACAGGCGTGTGTGGGAGACCATGCCCAACGGCCCGCGCAAATGGCTGTTAGGCCGCGACTGGCGATTGCTCAAGCGATACGAAGGCGACCTGATCCGTCGTTTCGATGCGGTGTTGGCCGTCACCGACGACGACCGCCGCGCTCAACTGGAGGCGGCCGGCGTTCCCGTGGACATCGCGGTCATCCCCATCGCGATTGACACCGATGCCGTGCGCCCCATCGAACGCTTACCGGATGCGCGCACCGTGCTGCACATCGGAACCATGTACTGGCCGCCGAACATCGAGGGCGTGCTGTGGTTCGCGCGCCAGGTGTGGCCGCAGGTGAAAGCGAGCGTGCCCGAAGCACGCTTCGCCATCGTCGGCGCGCGCCCGCCGCGCGAGGTGCAGGCGCTGGCCGAAGCCGATCCATCTATCGAAGTCACCGGCTACGTCGAAGATCCGACCGCTATCTTTCAGCGCACGGCGGCGACGATCGTGCCGGTCAGCGCCGGCAGCGGCATGCGGGTGAAAATCCTGGAAGCGTTCGCGCGCGGCCTGCCGCTGGTGACGACGACCATCGGCTTTGAAGGCATCAACGCCATCCCCGAACAACACCTGCTCGCCGCCGACGATCCGGCTGCGTACGCACCGGCAGTCACGCGCCTGCTGCAATATCCAGAACAAGGCGAGCGGCTGGCCCGGAATGCGCGCCGCCTGGTCGTGGAGAGATACGATTATCGTTTGGCCTGCCGTCCCCTCGGCGCGATTTACGATCGGCTCGCGCGCGCGAAACAAGAATCTTCACTCGCCGAAATCGCCCGCAGAGCCGAAAGCGGCTAGTAGTCAGTCCATCTGAAAGTGATGGGCCGTAGCCTAGCCCCTTGTGGGCGTTGGACGGGCACAAGGCCCTAGACTACCCATCAAAATAACACGGATGGCACGGAGGATTACTGCTTGGACTTGCGCACTTGCGCGCAGCGTGTCGTTCCGACAAGCGAAGCGAGGAGGAATCTCGCTTCGACCGGCGGTCGGCGCTGGCTGGGGTTGAGATTCCTCGGCCTCCAGCCTCGGAATGACACAAGGATTGGGCTTCTTGATCGAACTGCGTAACTCCTGACTGCAAAACATCCGTGTAATCCGTGGTTAAACCGCGCTATGCGTATCTTATTCGTCACACCCTACATTCCGTCGCTAATCCGCGTGCGGCCCTACAACCTGATCCGCGCGCTGGCAGCGATTGGCTATCCCGTGCACTTAGTTGCGCTGCGGCCGCCTGAGGATCGCTGCGCGCCGATCGACGACCTGCGCGCAGCTTGCACGCGCGTCGACGTGTTCCCGCTCTCGCGGGCGCGCACGCTGTGGAACGCGCTGCGAGCACTGCCGGCCGCGTTGCCTTTGCAGGCAGCGTACTCGCACCATCCCCAAGTAGAACGATACCTGCAAGACCTGGCGAAGACCGGGCAGTATGCTGTCGTCCACGTCGAGCACCTGCGCGGCGCGGTGCTGGTTGATCGAGTGCGCGGGATTCCGCGCGTGTTCGATTCGGTCGATTCGATCGCGTACTTGTTTGAACAGACGAGCCGGCAAGCCGCGCGCTTGCGCCAGCGGTTGATGGCGCGGCTCGACCTGGCGCGCACCCGCCGCTTCGAAGCGCGCGCGCCGTTCCAGTTCGACCGCACGCTGGTTACGTCGCCGGCCGACGCGCACGCCTTCGAGCGCATGGCCGATACCCATCTCGACGGGCGGCTCACTATCCTGCCGAACGGCGTTGACCTGGACTATTTCCATCCCGCCGATACACCCCGCGAACCGGCGACAGTGTTGTTCAGCGGCAAAATGAGCTATCACGCCAATGCGGCCGCCGCCTTGTACCTGGCGCGCGAGATCATGCCGCGCCTCTGGCAACGATGCGCCGAGGCCCGTTTGCTGATCGTAGGCAAAGACCCGCCGCCGTCAGTGCAGGAACTCAGCCCCGATCCGCGTATTGAAGTGACCGGTTATGTTTCTGACGTGCGGCCATTCTTCGCCCGCGCGACGGTTGCCATCGCGCCGCTACTGTATGGGGCTGGTATTCAGAATAAAGTGCTGGAAGCAATGGCTTGCGGTGTGCCAGTCATCGCCACGCCGCAAGTTTGCGGAGCGTTGAAGACACAAGCCGGCCGCGACATCCTCATCGGCCAGGATGCGGATCAACTAACGAGCGCCGCCTTAGACGTGATCAACGATCCGGCTTACCAGAACACGATTGCCCGGGCCGCGCGGCAGTACGTCGAACGCTACCATCGCTGGGGTGACATTGCTCATGATCTAGTGAATGTATATCAATGCCTCTCCAACCCACCCATACGTTAGCGCCTCTAACGACTTTCACCCTTCGCTAATACATCTCTCTCACTAATCCTCAACGCCAATCTAACCACTATCATTTACCCTCAGAATCGGATGCCACCGACACTGCCGCAGCCGTCAGCTGAACACAACGCTTGCCGTCCCAAAGTCGGGGCACGAAAGATAAAAAATCCATGACAACGCAACTCCCCAATCCCGCCGTCCGTCGTTTGTTGGCCGCCGCCGCCACTCTCATGCTGGCCACGTGCGCGACCCTGGCTCTGGTCGGTCTCTTGCCGCTCAGTCCTTCGCACACGGCGCAAGCCTCCGGTTTAAATGCCGGCAGCATTACGCACACACTGGTTGCCGACTTCAATATCTGCCCGGTACTAACGAGCACAACCAATCTCATCTTCACCGGCACGACCGCCAGCGCCATCAACGGCGGCGAGATCCGATTGACCTCCTTCCTAGAAGATGACTTCGACGGCTCCAGCATCGATGCATCAAAGTGGGCTACCTACGTACATTTTTCTGGACCGCCAATCGTCGGCAATGGGCTGATCACGCTCACCGACAGCGGACTACGCTCTGCCATTAGCCTGCCCCTGCAAAGTCGCTATTTGGATATTCGTGCGCGTCTCAGCCTGACCGGCACGACGAATTTTGCCGGCATTGGATTCGGCCGGCAGAACAGCATCGCCGCGCCGGGAGCTTGTCCCGGCGACCCAGACTGCGATGGCTCTACACGCGAGTTCGCCTCCACCACGGATCCGCAACAAATGCTGGCCATTGCTTGGGACGGTTACAACATCACGCCCACGCAGGGCTATACGGAAACGTCCATATTCGGCGCCGATCTGACTCAATTTCACACCTTCCGCATCGAATGGGACACAGCTGCAACGCGCTTTTACGCAGACGGTACATTCCTGCCTGATGCGACTGTCACCTCATCGGTCGCTTACTCGCCGTACGCCTGGCTGACCAGCATGGCGTCGGGCACCACCATCGACGTCGATTGGGTACGCCTCGATTACTATCCGCAACTCACCGGACAATATCAGTCGTGCGCGGTCGCCAGCCCGCTCACCGACACGCACTGGACGACGCTGAGCTGGAACGCCGACCTGCCAGCCGGCGCCAGCGCCGCCTTCGAAACGCGCTCGTCGGATGACGGCGTGACGTGGAGCGCTTGGACAACCGTGGCCGGTTCGGGCAGCGCGATCCCCGGCCCCAACGGCGCCTATCTCCAGTATCGCGCCACGCTGAACACGAGCGACGTCAACACCTCGCCGGAAATCGGCAGTGTCAGCCTCGGCTACGAACTCAACGAAGCGCCGACCGCCGACGCTAGCGGTCCATACGCAATCGACGAAGGCGCCCCCTTGACCCTGAACGCCGCCAGCTCGTCTGACCCGAACGTCGGCGATACGCTGAGTTACGCCTGGGACGTCGACAACGACGGCGCTTACGATGACGGCGCGGGCATCACCGCAAGCGTGACCTTCAACGACGGTCCCGACACACGTACGATTGGCCTGCTGGTCGGTGATACCAGCGGCGTGACCGACACGATCACCGCGACAGTCGGCGTCAATAATATCGCACCCACGGCCACGTTTAACGCGCCTGCGTCGGCTCAAAGCGAAGGCGACCCCCTCAACCTGTCGTTGGTCAGCCCATTCGATCCCAGCGGGCCTGACACCAGCGCCGGCTTCACCTATCGCTTCAACTGCGGCGACGGCAGCGGCTGGGGTAGCTTCAGCGCCAACAACTCGACCAGCTGTGAAGCGATCGACAATCCCAGCCAACAGGTGTTCGGCGAGATTCGTGACCAGGATAACGGCAGCACCACCTATACGGTCACTTTCACCATAAACAACGTCGCGCCATCCGCTACGCTCAGCACGTCGGGCAGCGTCGGCGAAGGCGGCGCGCTTAACGCAACGTTGACCAATCCGTTCGACCCCGGCAACCTGGACCTGGCGGCCGGCTTCACTTACGCCTTCGACTGCGGCGACGGCGGCGGCTTCGGCAGCTTCGGCGCTATCACCAACACCGTGTGCGTCGCGCTCGATAACCCGAGCCAGACTATTCAGAGTCGCATCCAGGACAAGGATGGCGCCATCACCACTTACACTTCGACCGTGACGGTCAACAACCTGCCGCCGGCTGCCACCTTCAACGCGCCGCCCGGCGCGCTCGACGAAGGCGATCCGATTGGGTTATCATTCACGGGCGCGTCCGATCCCGGCCCAACCGATGACGCCGCCGGCTTCACTTACGCCTTCGACTGCGGCGACGGTCTCGGCTTCGGCAGCTTCAGCGCCGCCGCGTCCGCCAACTGCACGGCGGTCGACAATCCCAATCAGGTGGTGCGCGGCCGCGTTCAAGACAAAGATGGCTTGTTCGCCACCTACACGACGACGCTCACCGTCAACAACCTGCCGCCCGACGCCATTTTCAACGCGCCGTCTGCTACGCTCGGCGAAGGTACGGCATTCAGCCTGACGCTGACCGGCCCGACTGATCCCGGCAGCGCCGACGCAGCCGCTGGCTTCACGTATGCCTTTGATTGCGGCAGCGGCTTTAGCGCCTATGGATCGAACAACGCCTTCAACTGCTCGGCGCTCGACAACCCGAGCCAGCAGGTGCGCGCCCGCCTGCGCGATAAGGATGGGGCCTTCGAGACCTATATCGCGACGTTCAATGTCAACAACGTCGCGCCCACCGCCGCGACCAGCGGGCCGTACACGGGCACCGAGGGCAGCCCAATCGCCCTCACCGGCATCGTCACCGATCCCGGCGCGGCCGACACACATACCTACCTGTGGACCTTCGGCGATGGCGTGACCTCGACGCTGCGCACGCCGGCGCACATGTATGCCGATAACGGCATATATACGGCGACCTTCAAGGCGACTGACAAAGACAGCGCTTCGAATATCGTCACGACCACCGTCACCGTAAACAACGTCGCGCCGACCGCCGTCAGCGGCGGCCCATACTCCGGTGTTCCGGGGCAGCCCATCAGCTTTACCGGCAACGTGAATGATCCTGGCTCGGTCGACACGCACACCTACCTGTGGAACTTCGGCGATGGTATCACGGCGACTCTGCAATCACCGAGTCATGTTTACGCGACCGGGGGCGCTTATACGGTGACGCTCACCGTCACCGACAAGGATGGTGACTCCGACGTGGTAACGACCACCGCTACCATCCGCTACCAAATCTTCCTGCCAGCTGTGATGCGCAATGTGAGCGGCCCAAGTGCGTCAAGCCCGGCGCAGAGTCTTGCCAGCCTGACCCATTGGACCCATCGCCTGATTCAACTGTTTGCGCGCCGCTGAGCAGCAGTTTCCAGACCGGGCATTCATGCATAAGCCAAACAAAAATACCTCAAGATCAAGCGCAGCGACAAGTATTGGCAGGCACTTACACTAACTCAACTTAGTCGATACAGACTATCCACCACAAGGAGTTTGCTCATGAAACCAATTCGTGTGGGCGTCATCGGGGTCGGGATGATGGGCGAGCGGCATGGCCGAGTGTACAGCAATCTGCGTGACACAGAACTGATCGGCGTGTTCGACAATAATCCCGGGCGCGGCCGCGCAGTCGCCGACCGCTACGAGACACGTTACTTCGAGTCGCCGACCGCTCTGCTGGGCGAGGTCGATGCGGTGACCATCGCCACGCCGACGCCGTATCACTTTGAGCTGGCCATGCAGGCGCTGGCTGCGGGCGTGCACACGCTCGTCGAGAAACCGCTGGCCTACACGCTTGACGAAGCCGAAAAGCTAGTCGCAGCGGCTCGCAGCAGCGGGCTGGTCGTGCAGGTCGGTCACATCGAACGCTTCAACCCGGCCTACATCGAGCTCAAGAACGTCGCTGACGACCTGCCGCTGGTGGCGATCACGATTCGCCGCCAAAACTCCTATGACGCCAGCAACAAAGACGTCGATGTCATCAACGACCTGATGATTCACGACATCGATCTGCTGCTCGATCTCGTCGGTCAACCGGTCGAGGGCGTCACCGCGTGCGGCCGCTCGCTGGTCGGCGGCGCGATCGACCACGCCGTCGCCAACTTCAGCTTCCGCGACGGCCCGATCGCCACGCTGATCGCTTCGCGCATCACGCAAGACAAAGTGCGCACGTTCGATCTGACCGCGCGCAACGCTTACGTCGAAGGTGATTTGCTCAGCAAGAGCATCGCCGTCCACCGCCGCGTGTTCAGCGAGTTCATCAGCGCCAAGTATCGCCAGGAGAGTGTGATCGAGCGGCTTCACATCCCGGTGGCGGAGCCCTTGCTGCTCGAACTCCAACACTTTATCGGGTGCATTCAGGATCAGCGCCAGCCCGACGTGTCGGTCGAACATGGCTTGCGCGCGATGAAGTATGCCGCGCAGATCGCCGAGTCGGTGCGGTCAATGAACCAGCCTTACGCCGGCTCATTGGTGAATCCCCTGGCAAAAAACGGCGAGACAAATCTCAGCGTATGAGGTTGGCATGGATCTGACTATCATCATTCCCTGCTGCAACGAAGAGGACAGCGTTCCTCAACTGGCCGCCAAGTTCTTCCCCGTGGTGGAGCAACTGCGTCGCGCTGGCCCTGTCGAAGTCGTGTTCGTCGACGATGGCAGCACCGACGGGACGTATGCGCGCCTGCAAGACTTGATCCGCGATCAGACCGACATGCAGATCGCGCGCCATCCGGTCAATCGTGGCTTGGGCGCGGCCCTCCGTACCGGTTTTGCCCATGCGCGCGGCGATATCGTCGTCACGGCGGATAGTGATGGGACCTACCGTTTTGAAGAGATGCCGGCCCTCCTCGCCCGGCTCCGGCCGGACGTTGACATCGTGACGGCGTCGCCCTATCACAAGCATGGAAAAGTCGAAAACGTATCGGGCTATCGCATTTTCCTCAGCCGGGGATCGTCGTTCATCTATCAGCTCTTGCTCGATCGGCGCATCGCCACCTATACGGCTCTGTTCCGCGCCTATCGGCGCGAGGTGGTGCAGCGCGTGCCGTTCTACTCCGACGGCTTCCTGGCCGGCACGGAGCTGATGGTCAACGCGATGTGCCTGGGCTACCGCGTGGCCGAACACCCTTCCACGTTGCACGCGCGGCAGGCCGGCGCCTCGAAAGCGAAGACCTTACGTATCATCCGGGCGCACCTGCGCTTCCAGGGGAGCGTCCTGCTGCGCCGGCTGCGCCTGGCGCCGATGCCCAAACCGTTGCCAGACGGGGGGACGCTATGAGGATCGTTTCCATCGTCGGCGCCCGGCCCGAATTCATTCAAGCCGCGCCCGTCAGCCGAGTGCTGCGGCGCAACCATGAAGAAATCCTGGTCCATACCGGGCAGCACTACGATTATCGCATGTCGCAAGTATTCTTCGAGCACCTGAGCCTGCCCGAACCGGATGTCAACCTCGATGTCGGCTCCGGCCCGCACGGCCAGCAGACGGCCGAGATGGTCGCCCGGCTGGAGCACACCTTCATTGCGAAACAGCCTGACCTCGTCATTGTCCGGGGTGACACCAACTCGACGCTGGCCGGTGCGCTGGCCGCCGCCAAGCTAGGCATCCCGCTGGCGCACATCGAAGCCGGCGAGCGCTCCTACAACAAGCGCATGCCCGAAGAGATCAACCGCCTCGTCGCCGATCGGCTGGCCGACGCGCTGTTCTGCGTCACGCGCAGCGCGGTCAATCATCTTGCCGACGAGGGCATCGTCAACGGCGTGTCCTACACGGGCGACGTGATGCTCGACGCGCTTCAGCAAAACCACGCCGTCGCGCGCCGCCGGTCGACCATCCTATCCCGGCTGGGTCTGGACACCGATGGTTACCTGCTGGCCACCGTGCATCGCGCGGGCAACACCGATGACCCGGATCGACTGCGCGGCATCCTCACCGCTTTCAACTCGATCCGCGAGCAGATTGTGTTTCCAATCCATCCGCGCACGCAGAGCGCCATTCAGCGTCTCGGGTTGGCGCTGGCGCCCAATGTTCAGACGATCGACCCGGTCGGCTACCTGGATATGTTGATGTTAGAAAGCCATGCGCGCATGATCCTGACGGACTCGGGCGGCGTGCAGCGCGAAGCGTATTTCCTCTCGATCCCCTGCATCACGCTACGGGAAGAGACGGAATTGATGGAAACCGTCAAGGTGGGTTGGAATCGATTGGCCGGGGCTGATCCCGATCGTATCTTGACTACGGCGCGCGAGTTTATTGCGCCAGCCGAGCACCCGCCGCTGTTCGGCGATGGACGCGCCGCGGAGCGCATCGGCGATATTCTCAATGCCGCCCCGATCGCGTTCGGGCAAAACTACGATCGCGCCATCGTCCAAATGGCGACGTTGTCCCTCGTCAGCTAATCAATCAGGAGAACAAATGTCATCCCCACTCCCGCGTGTGGCTGCCCAACCAGCCACTTCAACTGCTGCCGCCGATCGATCGTTCATTCCGATTGCGCACCCCTTGCTGGGCGAAGAGGAGCAACAGGCCGTCCAGCAGGTGCTGGCTTCGGGCGCGTTGGTGCAGGGCAAACGCGTGGCCGAGTTTGAGGCGCGCTTCGCCGAGTACGTCGGCGTCAAACACGCGGTGGCCGTGACCAACGGCACGCTGGCGCTGTGGGTAGCGCTGCTGGCCTACGGCGTCGGGCATGGCGATGAAGTGATCACGTCGCCGTTCTCGTTCATCGCCTCGGCCAACGCGGCGTTGTACGTGGGCGCGAAGCCCGTCTTCGTCGATATCGATCCCGACACGTACACGCTCAAGCCCGACGCCGTGCGCGCCGCCCTCACGCCGCGCACCCGCGCGATCATGCCGGTTCACCTGTACGGCGGCCTGGCCGACATGGACGCGCTGCTGGATATTTCGGCGCAGCACCATATTCCGATCGTCGAAGACGCCTGCCAGGCCCACGGCGCGGCTTTGCATGGCAAGCGCGCCGGCAGCTTTGGGATCGGCTGCTTCTCGTTCTACCCGACCAAGAACATGACGACGGCCGAAGGCGGCATCCTCACCACCGACGACGATCACATTGCGGATCAAGCGCGGCTGCTGCGTAACCACGGCCAACGCGAGAAGTACATTCACGAGACACTGGGCTTCAACTTCCGTATGACCGAACTCCAGGCGGCCATCGGGCTGGTTCAAATCAACACGCTCGAAGCCTGGACCGAGCGCCGCATCGCCAACGCCGCTTACCTGTCCACCTCCCTGACGGGCGTCCAGACACCCTACGTTCGGCCCGATTCGCGACACGTCTTCCATCAATACACGATCCGGGTTCCGGCCGAGCGGCGCTCGGGCTTCATTCAGCGCCTGAGTGAGTTGGGCATCGGCACGGCGATCCACTACCCGCGCCCGATCCACCAGCAGCCGGTTTACCAGAAACTGGGCTACACGACCCATCTGCCTATTGCCGAGCAAGCGGCGCAAGAAGTTGTCTCGCTACCCGTGCATCCGGCGCTCAGCCAGGCCGATTTGACCCGCATCGTCGAGGCGGTTCATCTCGCGCTCAACGCCTAATCGCGGTTTGCCCGTGGCTAAAGTTGTCACTTTTCTAGGCACACGCTCGGAAATCATCAAACTGTCGCCGTTGATCCCGGCGCTGTCACAGCACTTCGAGCATGCGCTGGTGCATTCCGGCCAGCACACCGCGCCCGAAATGGATAGCTTGTTCTTCGAAGAGCTGGGACTGCCGCCGGCCGATCACAGTTTACAGGTTGGGTTCGCGCCGCATGCGCAGCAGATTGCGCGCATGATGATCGGTTTCGAGGCGATCCTGCTCGAGCGGCGACCCGCTGCACTGATTCTGCTCGGCGGCACGAACACCGCCCTGGCGGGTGCGCTCACCGGTATCAAGCTGGAGGTGCGGGTCGCGCACCTGGAAGCCGGCGTGCGGACGCTGAATCCGCGCATGCCCGAAGAGATCAACCGCGCGCTGATCGACCGCATGTCCAACTGGTTGTTTGCGCCCGATGAGCGGGCGCGCCGCCAGCTGTTGGCCGAGGGCCTGGACAGCCGTCACATTGACATCGTCGGCTCGACCACGATCGATGCCTGCCGTCGCAACCTGCACCTGGCCGAGGCGCGCCCCACCCTGGAGCGCATGAAGTTGACCACCCGCGAATACATCGTCCTCACGGTGCATCGGGCTGAGAATACCGAGCCGGACACGCTGGGCGAGATTGTTGCGGCGGTCAATGCGCTGTCGCGCATCTGGCCGATCGTGTTCCCGATCCATCCACGCACCCGGCAGGCGCTGGGCGATACGAATCCCTTCGGCGAGAATGTCAAAGTGATCAGTCCGCTGGGCTACCTGGACATGTTGAACCTGGCGCAGCGAGCGCGGGTGTTGCTCACCGATTCCAGCGGGCTACAGGAAGAGGCCGCCGCACTCGGCACACCGGCCTTGATTATTCGTAACGAAACCGAATGGCCGCACCTGATCGAGTTGGGCAGCAGCGCGTTAGTGGGCAATACCTACCACTCGCTGATGGACCGCGCCTGGCCATTGATCGCTTCAGATGCGGCGCTCGATGCCATGCGGCGGCGAGCGGATGCCGCATCCGGCGGCGCTGTCGCGCGCATCCTGTCTCGACTCGCATCCGATCTCGGCGTCTCGCTTCAGTCAGAAATCACCTCTCCCCCGGAAGCAACTGCCTCCTCGCCAGCCATCCTCGAATCGCCTGCCAGTTGACGGACGCCGAATCGCGTAAGGGCCGGTTTCCACCGGCCCTTATCAATTTATTATTTATCTGCAACAATTCGTTCAACCGCAGCTTCTCTTCGCAGCGCCCAGCTCACACGCTGGGTTTGCAGATGGTAATGCTGCACAGTTGAAGTCGATCGAGCCGCGCGCCCTACTACGAAACTCTAACAGCCACGCTACCCTGGCCTAACTATTTGTTGTTACCGTAATCACGCACGAGCACTTCATCCGTATGGGAGCTGAGTGTTGAGAGTGAATCACATGCGTATATCAAGAGCAGCGCCATCAGTAAAATTATCTGAACGTTTCCCGGAGGCAAGGAGAAAAATGATGGGCATCTTCGTTTACATTCTGCCGAGCGTATTCGCCGGCGTGATCGGGCAACTGTTGCTGAAGCGCGGCATGTTGAGTATGGGGCCGCTCAGCTTGGGCGAAGGCAACCTGGTATCGTTGATCTGGAGCATCTTCACGAACCCGTGGGTGATCATCGGTCTTATCTGTTATGTGGGAGGGACGCTGTTCTGGCTCATCGCGCTCTCGAAAGCTGAACTGAGTTTCGTCTATCCCTTCGCGACACTCAGCATGGCCTTGATCATCTTGAGCTCATGGCTGATCTTCGGCGAGAGCATTTCGACAGCGCGGCTGCTCGGCGTGGCAACGATTGCCATCGGCGTCTTGATCGTCGCGCGGAGTTGACCCCATGCATATCGGTATCGTCGGCGGTGGAATCTTAGGCATCACGCTCGGCTACTTCTTGTCGCGCGCGGGCGCCCAGGTGACGATTTTTGAGGCGTCCGACACGCTGGGCGGGCTGGCCGGCCCAATCCAGATGGATGGCTACAACATCGATCGCTTCTACCATGCGATCCTGACCAGCGACGCGCACCTGATGCAGTTGTTCGACGAGCTGGGCATCCGCGATCAATATCGCTGTCGCGAGGCGAAGACGGCCTTCTACCATCAGGGCCAGCTGCACTCCATGACCAACGTGAAAGAGTTCCTCACGTTCCCGCCGCTGCGTTGGATCGATCGCTTCCGGCTCGGCCTCACGATCGTGTACGCCAAGCTGGTGCGCGACTGGCGCGCGCTGGAATCGATCAGCGTCGAACGCTGGCTGACGCGCATTGGCGGCCGGCGGGCGTTCGACACGATCTGGCGGCCGCTGCTGCGGGCCAAGTTCGACGGCGGCTTCGAAAACACGCCGGCTACCTACATCTGGGCGCGTCTCAATCGTGTGTCGTCCACGCGCAAAGGCGCTGATCAAAAGGAAATGGCCGGGCACTTGATCGGCGGTTACATTACCCTCATCGAGGCGATGGCCGAGCGCATCCGGGCAGCCGGCGGAGCGATCCACCTCAAAAGCCCGGTCAACGAGATCGTCGTGCGCGATGGACGGCTGGGTGGGCTGCGCACGCCAACCGGCACACTCGAATTCGATGCGGTCGTCGCCACGTTTCAGACGCCGCTGTTCCTGCGTGTGGCGCCTGGACTCAGTCCCGAATATCGTGACCACCTGAGCAAAATCGAGTACCTGGGAATCGTTTGCCCGTTACTCGTGCTCGATCGACCGCTGACCGGTTACTGGACGCTGAATATCACGGATGAGCGCATCCCGTTCACCGGCGTCATCGAGACGACCAGCTACATCGATCCGCAGTACGCGGGCGGCAACCATCTGGTGTATCTGCCCAAGTACACGCTGCCGAACAGCCCGTGGTTCAAAATGAGCGACGACGAAGTGCGCGAGACCTGGCTCCACTACCTGGAGCAGATGTTCCCCGCTTTCCGCCGCGAATGGGTCAAGCACATGTTCGTGCACCGCGAACGGCTCGTCGAGCCGATTCATCCGCTGAACAGCGCGCATCTGATCCCGTCGATCCAGACTCCGGTCAAGAACCTGTATCTGGCGACCACGGGTCAGATTTACCCCGAGCTGACCAACGGCGAATCGGTCAGCCAGCACGCGCGGCGCGCCGCACAAACCGTCTTGAGCAACCTTCACCCGCAGCCCCAGCTAGCCCGCAACGACGCGCCGACTGGGTGGCGCGCCGTACCTGGCGCATCGCCTGCGGAGGGGAGCAGTTTGTCATGAGCACCCGGTCCCTCCTTCAGGACTGGAAAACCCTTCAGCCCTCACGCGCGCAGTCGCGGCGCGCCGAGTGGCACAACCTGCGCCTGGCGCTGCTGCTCGTCGACACCGTCGCTATCGTCACGACGTTCGCGCTGGCCTACGTGATTCGCTTCGCCGCCGAGCTGCCGCTGTTCTACATGCCGGAAGAGACGCCGCTGGCCTTCTACACCGTATTGGTGGTCGGTCTCATTCCGATCTGGTTGTTCATTTTCAGCCTGCACCGGCTGTACGACTTCAACTTGCTGCTGACCGGCCTGGATGAGTACGTCCATATCGTGCAGGCCACCTCGCTGGGCATGATGGTCGTGATCACCGTTTCATTCTTCATCCCCGCCTTCGTCATCGCGCGCGGCTGGTTGGTGTTGACCTGGGCCTTTTCTACCGTCGGCGTCATCGGCGGGCGGTTCACCGTACGCCGGATCGTGGAAGCGATCCGCAGTCAAGGCCGCTTCACCACGCCGGTGCTCATCATCGGCGCAAATGAAGAAGGGCGCGCCATCGCCAACCACTTGCGTGAATCGCCGGCCCTGGGCGCGCGCGTCGTCGGCTTCCTGGACGACCGCGTCGATGCGGGCCGCGAGCTGGGGCCGGGCCTGCGCGTCCTGGGCATGATCGACGAAGCGGCCGACTGGATCAAACGCCACGACGTGAGTGAAGTCATTGTTTGCTCCAGCGCCCTCACCCGCGCCGAATTGCTGGATGTCTACCAGGTTTTCGCGTTGCGCGACGACGTCGCGCTGCGACTCTCGTCGGGGTTGTTCGAAATGCTGACGACGGGCATGCGCGTCAAGCAGGTGGGCAGCGTGGCCTTAATGTCGGCCAATCGCACCCGCCTGTCGGCTTCCGAGCGCGCCATCAAGCGAATCTTTGACCTGTTGCTCGCCGCCGCAGCGCTGATCGCGTTAGCGCCGCTCATGGTAGCGCTGGCCATCTGGGTCAAGCTCGACTCGCCCGGCCCGATTATCCACCGCCGGCGCGTCTTGAGCGCCAACGGCAAGACGTTCGATGCCTTCAAATTCCGGACGATGGTCATCAACAGCGCGGAGGTGCTGGCGCGTTATCCGGAGCTGGTCGAGCAGTTCAACCGCGACATGAAGCTCAAAGAGGATCCGCGCGTGACGCGCGTCGGCAAGGTGTTGCGAAAGCTCAGCTTCGACGAGCTGCCGCAATTGTTCAACGTGCTGCTCGGCCAGATGAGCCTGGTCGGCCCGCGCATGATCACGCCGGAAGAAGCGGAACGTTACGGCCAGTGGCGTTTCAATCTGCTCACCGTCAAACCCGGCATCACCGGCCTGTGGCAAGTGAGCGGGCGGAGCGATGTATCCTATTCCGAGCGCGTTCAGATCGACATGAGCTACATCCGTAACTACAGCTTATGGATCGACCTGATGCTGATTGCGCGCACGATCCCGGCCATCTTCAAAAAACGCGGGGCATATTAAATGAAGGCGCTCATCCTGGCGGCCGGTCTCGGGACGCGGCTCGGCCCCCTCACTCGCCAGACTCCCAAGCCCATGCTGCCGCTGGGTGGCAAGCCGCTGCTCGAGCGCATCATCGAGCTGTTGCGCCGTAACGGCATTAGCGAGGTAGCGATCAACCTGCACTACCAGCCGGACGTGATCCTGCGTCACTTCGGCTCAGGCCAGGATTGGGGCGTGCATCTGCGCTATTCCTACGAAGCGACGCTGCTCGGCTCCGCCGGCACCGCGTTGCGGCAGCTGGCCTGGGTCTACCCGGATCCGTTCCTGGTGTATTACGGCGACGTGTACTCGGATGCGAATCTGACCGAGCTGATCGCCCGGCATTGCACCAGCGACGCCGTGGCCACCCTGGCCGTCCATGAAGTAAACGACCCGACACGCTGTGGCATCGTGGAGTTTGATCAGAGCGGGCGTGTACAGCGCTTCGTCGAAAAGCCGCGAGCCGATCAGGTATTCTCGAACTGGGCGAACTCGGGCATCTACGTGCTCAATCCAGACGTGCTGCGCTATGTCAGCGATATCCCATCCGATTTTGGCCGTGACGTCTTTCCGCGCCTGCTGGAGACCGGCCAGCATATCCAGGCCCATCGTCTTACCGGCGCATTGATCGATATCGGCGCCCCGGAAGACTACCTGACGGCTCAACAGCTATTCAGCCAGACATCGGGTCAGGCGCACTCCACTCGACTCGACCACCTCGATCGCATTGAAATCAACCCGACAACAGCCTGAGGAGGCAATGTGGCACTCATCGCTCAAGCGCCCGTGCGCATTAGCTTTGGCGGCGGCGGCACAGACTTGGCAGCTTACTATCGTCGCTATGGCGGCATCGTCATCAGCACCGCCATCAACCGCTACGTCTATACCATCGTCTCAGACGGTGTGTTCGATTCGCAGCAGATCATTTCAGCGGATTATCACACTTTTTATCGCCGCCCTTTGTCAGAGAATCTGATCTGGGACGGCGACCTGGCGCTGCCCAAGACCGTGCTGGGCTACTTCGGCATCAAGACCGGCCTCGATATCTTCCTCGCCTCCGAAGTGCCGCCCGGCACCGGCCTGGGGTCGTCGGGCAGCGTCGCCGTCT
Organism: Anaerolineae bacterium; assembly: GCA_035292585.1. Classification (GTDB taxonomy): domain Bacteria; phylum Chloroflexota; class Anaerolineae; order Fen-1058; family Fen-1058; genus DASSFZ01. The sequence goes on from DATDPU010000050.1 coordinate 23,006, forward strand.
CGATGGCCGCTGCGCTGTCGGCCTGGCTCGACCGGCCCGTGAGCAAAGGCGAGATCGCCGAGATCGCCTGCCACATCGAAATCGATCGCATGGGCATGCCGGTTGGCAAGCAGGATCAATATGCCGCCGCGTTCGGCGGGCTGAACGTGTTCACCTTCACCGAGAGCGGCGTGGAGGTCGAGCCGATTCATCTCGACCCCGATACGTTGACCCGGCTCCAGCGCAGCATCGTCCTGTTCTACACCGGCCAGGCGCGCGACTCGGCCAACATTCTGAAGCACCAGCGCAATGCCAGCGAGGAGGATCGCCCGGAGGTGATTCAGCGGCTGCACGCGATCAAGGCGCTGGCGTTGGAAATCCGGGATGCGTTGACCGCCGGCGACATTGCGGCCTTCGGCCAGCTGCTGCACCAATCGTGGTTGAACAAACGCGCGCTGGTGGCCAACATCAGCAACTCGAACATCGACGAGTGGTACGAGGTGGCGCGTCGGGCCGGCGCAATCGGCGGCAAGATCACCGGCGCGGGCGGCGGCGGCTTCTTGATGTTGATCTGCCCGCCCGAGGCGCAACCGGCCGTCACCGAAGCGCTCGGCGCGCGCGGCTTACGCCGCATGGACTTTGCATTCGATTTCCACGGCGCACGCGTCGTCTCCACCGAGATGGCCTCGGTGCTAACCCGCTAGGTCGTCACTCTCAAGCCGACCGTGGTAGGCGGCCTCGCCAAGATTCTGCAAACACCTAACCGCATGTTGCTGCCGCAGTTGTACTGCGGCAGCTGAGGCGGCGGCAGTGCAACTGCCGCGCCAACTGCGTAAGTTCTATTCTGCAAGCACCCGGCCCGAATCGAGTGAGGGTTAGAGGTGCGGATTACCCATCCGCACCTTCACGTTTTGCCAGCCGCAGTTTGCGGATTGTGTGAAGCGCTACTTCAACCCCGCTCCCAGTGGCTTACTACGAAACTCTAACAAGCAGGTTACTGGGGTCTAACCTTTTGTTGATAATTTGATAATGATCTTCTGGGGAATCCCACGGCGATCAAAATACTCTAGGTGAAACGATTCGATGAGCGCTGCAAACGACATCATTTACGACTACACGGCTTCGCTGCGAAACGTTCTCGGCCGCCTGCCCGCGCTCGATATTGCGCACACGATGGACGAGATCCTCAGGGCTGGGGAACACGGCAACATGATCTTCATCCTGGGCAATGGCGGCAGCGCGGCCACGGCTTCGCATTTCGCCTGCGATTTGGCCAAAGGCACTCAACGGCCGGGCGTGCGCCCTTTCCGCGTGGTCGCGCTGACCGACAACGTGCCTTTGCTCACGGCCTGGGGCAATGACACGGCCTACGATCGCGTCTTCGCGGAGCAGCTGCGCCCGCTGGTCCAGCCCGATGATCTCGTCATCGGCATCAGCGGCAGCGGCAATTCGCCCAACGTGCTCGAAGCGATGCGCGTGGCGCGCGAAGCCGGCGCGCGGACAGTCGGCTGGACCGGTTTCAAGGGCGGCAAGCTCAAGAGCCTGGTCGACGTGTGCGTGATTGCGCCGAGCGACTGGATGGAACAGATCGAAGACGTTCACCTGATCCTGGAGCACGCCGTGTGCACGGCGCTGCGTAAAGTGCGCCTGCCGCTGCCGGTTTACAGCGACCCGTTTGTCATCGTCCAAGGAGCATAACACGTGCGCGCCATCTTCCTCGATCGCGACGGCGTCATTTGTGAGAACCGGTCTGACCATGTAAAAGCGTGGGAGGAGTTCCGCTTTCTGCCCGGCGCGCTGGCAGGCCTGGCGCGGCTGGCCGAGACTGATTTTGCGACGATCGTCATCACCAATCAAGCCATCGTCAACCGGGGCATGGTGGCCGCGAACGTGATCGACGGAATTCATGCGCGCATGCTCACGACCGTGCGGCGCGCCGGCGGTCGCATCGATCGCGTGATGGTGTGCCCGCACCGCTCGGACGAGTATTGCGCCTGCCGCAAGCCGCAACCGGGCATGCTCTTGCAAGCCGCCGCCGAACTGGGCATCGACCTGGTCGGCTCGTACATGATCGGCGACGCGATGACCGACATGCAGGCGGGCCTGGCGGCGGGCTGTCGCTGCATCATGGTCATGACCGGCCGTGGTCGAACGCAATCGGCCCGGACGACCTCCGCTCAGGGAGAATTTCGCCTGACACACGATCTCCAGCACGCGGTCGAGCTGATTCGTTACCTGGAAGCCTTCGGCGTGGAGCGCCTGACCCCGATTCCATCGTCTGCGATCACGCGCCCGCTTGCACTTCCCACCTTACCGGCGCACGCCCTCCGATGAAACTGCTGCGCTACTTCCTGGCCGGGCAAGCGACCAGTTTGCCCCATTACATCCTGGAGCAACTGTTGTTCGCGTTGTTCGGCTGGGCGCCGAGCCTGGTCGGCATCGGGCTGCGCGGGCTGGCCTACAAACTGATCATTCAGAGCCAGGGTCTGCCGATGATCGAGAGCGGGGTGCGCATCCTGCAAGCCAAGAACATCCGGCTGGGCCGCCACGTTTTCATCGATCACGGCGTGTACCTGCATGCGTGCCCCAGCGGGATCACGATCGGCGATCGCAGCGTGGTCATGCACAACTCGATCTTGCACGTCTTCAACTTCCGCGACCTGCCGCACGCCGGTATCACGCTTGGGCGCGATTGCTTCATTGGTGAAGCCAACGTGATTCGCGGCCAGGGCGGCGTGTCGATTGGGAACGATGTGTACACCGGCCCGCTGGTTCAGGTCCTCGCCGTCAACCATGTCTATCGCGATCCCGACACACCCATCCGTCTGCAAGGCATCACCGCGCAAGGGATCACGATCGAAGATGACGTCTGGCTGGCTGCCGGTGTCATCGTGCTCGACGGCGTGCGGATCGGGCGCGGCAGCGTCATCGGAGCCGGCGCGGTGGTGACGAGCGATATCCCGCCCGATAGCATCGCCGTCGGATCGCCGGCGCATGTCGTCAAAGATCGGCGCGAAGCCGAGAGCGTCAAGCGAGCGGCCCAAGCATCCATCCATCTGGGCGAACTGGAACACCTGCGCGCGCAGGATGCAAAGCGCAATTAACGCCGAGTGAAGGAGTCAGACACGTGACCACCCTGTCCATCGTCATCCCTGCCTACAACGAAGAAAACGGGATCGCCGCTATCATCGAGCGCGTGCTGGCCGTGCGGCCGGCCGTAGCGCAAGCCGGGATCGAGGGCTTCGAGCTGATCGTCGTCGACGACGGCTCGCGCGATCGCACGGCTGAGATCGCGCAGCACTACGCCGATGTGCGGGTGATCGGGCAACCGAATCGCGGCTACGGCGGCGCGTTGAAGACCGGTTTCCGCGAAGCGCGCGGGGAGCTGCTGGCCTTCCTCGACGCCGACGGCACTTATCCGCCCGAAGCGTACCCGGCGTTGTGCCGCGCGGCGCTCGACCATCAGGCCGACATGGTGGTAGGGTCGCGCATGTCCGGCAAGCGCAGCGAGATGCCGTTGACCCGGCGCGTGGGCAACACGTTGTTCGCCGCCTTGTTGAGCGTGCTCGGCAACACGCGCGTGAGCGACAGCGCCAGCGGCATGCGCGTGTTTCGGAGCGACGCGCTCAATCGACTGTATCCGCTGCCCGACGGCTTGAACTTCACCCCGGCCATGAGTACCCGCGCCATTTTTGAGAACCTGAAAATCGTGGAAGTGCCGATCGAATACAGCGAGCGCGTCGGCCGCTCCAAACTCAGCGTCGTCAAAGACGGCCTGCGCTTCCTGCGCTCGATCGTGTGGACAGTCTTCACGTATAATCCGGTGCGCATCTTCGGCCTGGCTGGCTTCGCGTTGATGGCCTTAGGCTTGCTGGTCGCCCTCACGGCGATCGGCGCACCGGCGGCTGAGTTCCCGCGCTTCTTCGCCGCGCTGGTGCTCGCCGTCGCAGGCATCAATTTGTTCTCCATCGGAACGCTGTTCAACTATCTGGTCTCGCTGTTTCACAAGCGCGCGATACGGCAGGGGTTGTTCGGGCGGCCGCTGCTGCGCCGGCCGCTGGAACGACACTTCGGGTGGATGGGCGCCATAGCCGGCGTGTCGGGCGTGGCGATCTACACCATCGCCTCGCTCAACAACTGGACCGCCCCGACTTCAGCCGCGCCGTGGTTCGCGCCGGCCGTCAGCTCGCTGCTGGTGCTGACCGGCATGCAGCTGAGCGCGGCCCGATTCCTGGCGCACGTGCTGGCCGACTTGACGACGCGCGATGTGAAAGCGCAGCAAGACTTGAACGGCGCGGCGAAACTCATCACCGAGGGATCGATGCTGTACACGCCCAGCCTGGGCATCGCTTACTCCGCAGCCAAGCTGGTCAACGAGCCAACCCTGCCAGCCCGCCAGGGTGGGACAATCGAAGCTTCACCGGCCGCGGCAGAATGAGCCATAGGACTCCGTAGGAGGAGGATTGAATGAGTGAGTCGATGAGTGAATCTGTGAAGAGCAACCTGGGCACGCGCCGCATCCCCAAGCTGCCCGAGCCTAGATTTCCCGATGCCACGATCGCGATAACGGACATTGTCGCGCCGCGCGCGCCCGCTTCGGTGGACGTGCTGTTGGTGAATCCGCCGTCGCCCGATGGCGCGATCTGGATCCGCAGCCAGCACCGCGTGGGACGCCGCACGCGCGAAAACATGATCTGGCCGCAGGTGTCGCTGGCGCAAATGGCGGCGCTGCTGCATCCGCGCTATAAAGTCGCCATCATCGACGCGATTGCGGAGCGCATGGGCTGGAAGGAATTCGAGGAGAAATTGCGCCGGTATCAGCCCAAGTATTATCTGACGCAGGTGACCGCGCCGACCCTGACCAACGATATGTACGGCTGCTTTCTGGCTAAGTCGGTCGGCGCGAAGACGATGGCGATGGGCACGCACGTCACGCCGATGGCGCGCCAGACGCTGGAGCCGTACCCGGCGCTCGACTTCGTGCTGCGCGGCGAGCCGGAACTGACCCTGGTCGAATTGATCGACACGCTCGAAGGCGTGCAGACTGAGGGCCACAATCTGAAGATGCTCCAGGAGTCGGATATCACCTGGCAGTCCATCCCGGTAGACCTGCCGCTGCCTGAGAAGCTGGCGCGTGTGCGCGGCCTGGTGTGGCGGCGCGGCGACGAGATCGTGATGAACCTCGACCGGCCGTTCGTCAAGAATCTCGACGACCTGCCGATCCCGCTGCACCATCTACTGCCGCTGCAATCGTATCGCATCCCGATGATCAAAGGGCCGTACACCTTCATCGTGACCAGTCGCGGCTGCACGGCCGGCTGCAAGTACTGCATCAAGCACGTCTCGTACCAGTATTCCTACCGCATTCGCTCGCCCGAAAACATCATGGAAGAGCTGTGGACGCTGAATAAGCTCGGCATTCACAACATCCACATGTACGCCGACCTGTTCACGTTGAGCCGCGATCAGGTGGTGGGGTTGTGCAACCTGATCATCAAAGAGGGTCTGAAGATCAAGTGGACCTGCAACAGCCGCGTCGATTACGTCGACGCGGAGGAGTTGCAATTGATGGCGAAGGCCGGCTGCTGGTTCATCTCGTGGGGCATCGAGTCGGGCAACGAGATGATCTTGAAGAAGGCGCACAAGGGCTACAAGCTGGAGCAAGCCGGCAAGGCGCTGACGTGGGCGCATCAAGCCGGCATCAAGAATTGGGGCTACTTCATCATCGGCCTGCCCGGCGAGACGACCGAAACGATCCGTGACACGATCAACTTCTCCAAGCGTTTGCCGCTCGACCTGGCGCTATTCCATATTGCCGCGCCCTACCCCGGCACGCCTTTCTTCTTCGAGGTCGTCGAGAACGGCTGGTTCCGCAAAGGCACGCGCTGGGAAGAAGTCGATATGGACCGCTCGACCGTGCTGGACTATGGCAACTTGAAGGCGGAGCAACTTGAGTATTGGCAGCGCAAGGCGTTTCGGGAGTGGGCGCTGCGCCCCGGCCCAATGATGACCTTCTTGAAGATGTTCAACAACCGGGCAGTATTCAAGAGCGCGCTGGAGGTCGGCCTATCCCATCTAGGATGGGCCAAAGGTGGCGGGTAGACGATAGTTGCGAAACCCCTCTTCCAAAAGAAGAGGGGTTTTGTCTTCAATATCCAGAACACATTCTTCGGGGCCTGCCCATCCTCGCAATGCGCTCCAAATGTCGTCAGCCGACCGCCAATTGAGTAACCCGCGCCAGATCGATAGCCGATTGAGCATTAACCTAAACATGGAGTGGAATTCTTTCAGCGGCGTAGCCTACGCGTAGGCGGTTCTGAACCGGGAGGATAGCGTTCGGTATATTCGAGATTGCGCGGTTCAGTCAGAGCACTCGTCACCGGCACACCCGCGCGCAGCAGGAGGTACTCGGCCCACCGGACTTGGCGGCGCTTGACGCAAAAGTACAAGTCGTCGCCGGCAAGCCCGCGATCCCAGACTTTGACGCCGTGACGCTTCAAGAGTCGTTCGATGTCGATGCCGCGCCAGTGCGAATAGCGCGAGACGCGAATCGTCGGCGCGTTATGCGAGGTCAGACAGGCAAAGAACTCCAAGATCACCCCGACGACGCCATCTCTCCGATAAGCGCCGGCCCAATCGGCGTTGAGGAATGTCGAGACGACGCCTTCGATTCGATCGATTGGATCAAAGTAGGCCGGGAGGTCGAGCAAATCCATTGACAAGGCTCCGTGATCGAGAACGCATGATTCATTATACTCGGCGATGCTAGCTTGGCATCCCCCAGCGTGAATGGTTTGGCTTTATTCAGCCCGGCTAACTGGCTAACTCAAGAGGGTTCTCGGCTGTGATGCGCCTCATCTGGCTCGTTGTATTCCTCTACATCATTACCGACCTTGTCTGGCGGTTTGCGGCATTTGCAGGAATTCCGCTGGATGATACGTCGTTCGGCATTGGCATCGGGGTAGCGACATTGGCCGGCTTCATCGTATTTCAACTTCAAGATTGGTGGTCTTCTGCCACGCGACCGTATCGCCCACAGTCTGTCAAGATCGAAACCAAAGAGACCCCTGCTCAGATTACGTTTGAGGCGATTTTTTCATTCGTGAAAGTCATTGTTGTTATCGCTCTGGTGATCGGTTTCTTGGTCACTTTTCACAGGGAGTTGTTCCCATTTCTCTTTTGAGGGAGTCACATGGAGCCAATTCGCATATAGACGGATGGAGATTGCGTTCTCAACTACTCTCTAAAGGAACCCACCCATGTTCAACCGACCATCCACCGCCTTCATCTTCTCAATCGTTGCGATCAGTTTGGCGGCCTGTCAATCGACCGCTGCCCCATCACCGGCCGCAGCGCCAACATCGGCTCCGGCGACGACCAGCGCTGCCACGCCGACTCCGCCACGTCAGAATGTCGCGCCGACCGAAGAACCCATCCATGCCGTTAAAGCCGGCAGCTTGAAATCGCTGCTGGAATATGTTTCGCCGACTTGGGCCGATTCTCACGGATGGGGTGTGATCGGCCCGGCCCTTCACTTCTTCGACATTGCCCAGATGCGCGAAGACCTGGATATCTCGCCCACGCTGACCGGAGCCGACGAGTTCAAAGCCAAGATCGATCTGATCCTCGGCGTCAACAGCCAGGGGTTTAGCATGGCGCCGCTGGGCATCAAAGAGCCGGACGCTTTCGAGCGCTGGGGTTGGGACATCGCTGATCTGGATCAAGCGCTGTGTTTTGAAGATGATTGGACGACCATTCTGCGGGGCGATTTCAGCCGCCCTGAGATCAAAGAACGATTTGTCGAGCAGGGTTATCGCCTGCGCCCAGCCGGCGAATTCATGCTTTATCTCAAGGACGAAGAGCCTCTGTGTTTTGCGCAGACATCCGATCTCATGATCATCAGCACCAGCCCGACCGTGATCGAGAGTCTCATCGAACGAAAAACAAGCGGGCGCCCCGGTCTCGATCGGGACCCGGCGATGAAAGCATTCATGAATCAGCTGAATGGCGCCTGGGGCGCGTTCCTGGCTCCGCGCGGAGACGCCGGGGCTTACTCAGGCTGGCTCTACTGGATGGAAGAACTCTACGGAAAGTCGAAGGATCCGATTAGAAGCTGGCTCGACCAATGGAAGGATCAACAGCCGCAAATCGCTTGGGACGTGATGGCCGTGGGTTGGCGCGGATCGCCCTCGACCCATGCGCTGACGTTCCTGTACTCCTATCCATCGCCTGCCGAGGCCGAGAAAGATGTTGAGTTGGTGAAGGCCGCCCTGACTGAGTCGCCTGCGTTTGCCGCCGCGCGAACCTGGGCGAATCTCCTACAGCTAGACAGCGTCGAAGTACACGAGCGAATACTGGCAGCCACAGCCAGCACGACAAGTGATGAACTTATCGCCCACGCGCAGCGCGACGAGAATTGGGGGTTCCTGCCCGTTCGACCTGTGCCGGCCGAGCAGGCCGTTGCCGAAGATTGGAGTTCGCCGGATGCCGAAGTCACCGAGCTCGGATCGGGCTGGATGCTCTACCGCGTCGAGGCCGAGGGCTTCGCCATTGCGCTGCCGGCGGATTGGGTGCACTTCGATCTGGGCGCAACAGCGATGGTCGCGCTCCTGGAGAACATGCGTGAAGTCGATCCGGAGGCCGCCGGGGCGATTGAAGAAGAAGCGCGGATGGCCGCCGCAGCCGGCATCAAGTTTTATGCCTTCAATCTGAAAGAGGTGACAGCGAACGGCATGGCAAACCTGCTGATCATCAAAAGCCCGGACGAAGGCATGCCGCTGGAAATCATTGCGCGCATGCTGCTGAATCAGTACCGGGATTCGGCGGTCACCGAGCAACCGATCGAGCGCCAGCGCGTGCACTTACCGACCGGCGCGGCCGAGCAGATTCAGGTTCATCAGAAATCGGATGACCCACTCAGCGGATCGTTCGATATCACCATCACGCACTATGTGCTGGTCGAGAACGGTTATGCCTATGTGATTACATTCGCGGCGCCTTACGAACAGGCTGCGGACTACAACTCCACCTTCGCCGAGATCATCCAAACGTTTCGACTCGTGAAGTAAATCGATCCAATGAGGAGCCAGCATATCCATGCCGATTCAACCTCGAACCGCCGCACCGATCCTGCTGATGGCGATTGCCCTGGTCGCCATCGCGGCCTGCGCCACAACCGCGCAGCCGGCCGCCATCGCCGTCAGCCCGACCACCGCCGTGCCGGAGCCAACCGACACGCCCCTTCCGACTCCGACAGCTTCATTCACCCCCACCCGCACGCCGACGAAAACGAATACGCCGACCGCTTCACCCACCGTCACGCCGTCGCCGACCGCGACCGAGACGCCCATACCCCGGCCGACCACGGCGCCAAACACCTCGACGCCCGCCGCGAAGGCCACATCGGCTACTGCGCCGCAGCTCGATCGGACGACAATACCTTTCGACATCGACTCGTTCATCAAAAGTTTGAATGGCGCTCATCGTAGCGTGCAGGAGTTCCGCGAGCTGCTGTCGTATGTCACGGAATCCGGGAAGCCCGGCTATTGCTTCAACTATTACCATGCGCGCACCGAGATGCTGGGTGCGTTCGCTTACAGCGCCACGCCGCCCGAATGGCAGCCCTTGTATTTTGAATACATCCGGCTGCTCGATGGCACGGCCTTTGTGTCGACGCCGGTGTTCAGTGTGTGCGAGGCCGGCGGCGGGGAAATCGACGCAGAGACCAGCCAAAAAATGTTGGATTATGCCCAGGCGGCCGAACTGCGATTATTCGCTATGATACAAGAGGCCCAAACACTCAAGGCGTCGCTGCCTTGAGCCATGCTGGCGCTTAAGCGCTGATCAGGAGTGAGCCATGAACAAGGCGAAATCAACTGTGTGGACGCTCTGCTGCGTTCTGGCTATCGGCTTGGCGGCGTGCGATCGGCTGCCGGGTTTCGCGCCCACGCCGACCCGGCGCGTGTCGGTGAGACCCACGCCCACCGCACCGGTAGCGAGCATCGCCGATGTGATCCTGCGGCCGGAAGACTTTCCCAACAGTTTCCGAACGGCCCAGCCCGAGCAGCAACTGTTCACACCGGGAGAACCGATTGGGGATTGGCCCATCGAAGCCGGTTTCACATTCGAGCGGATCAGCGAAGACCCGGAGTTAATCGCCGGGTTCACTCTGCGCGTGCCGGACCCCATAGATCGAGCTGCTTTTGATCTGGCAATGCTCGCCGACGCTGAAACCCTGGCCTCAGTGTTCGCGGGCGAAATGACGGGTGATGTCCTGTCTTCGAGCGAGTTGCCGGGGATGAAGCAAGTCGGTGACGCATCCGCCGGCGCGACAATCCTCTACACGCTCGACGGCGAAACCTGGCGTGCGGAGATCGTCGGCTTTCGCCGCAGGGACATCGTGGCCTGGGTCTTCGCGCTCCATCTGGAAGGCCGCTTGCCCCTGATGCCCGTCAACGCGCTCGTGCATAAACTCGCCGAGCGAGCGCAACGGCTTGTATCGAGCGAACGAGCGACGAGCGCCTCTGATTAGGACGGTGGGCGCGGCACAACCGCCGGCGACAGGAACAAGGAAACACCCTAATCTAAAAAGAGACCTCTCGCTGGAGAGGTCTCTTGCTGCTAGTCACGAAATTACATGTCGCGGTTTTGAGAACGGAGCTGGCGAATACGAGCGCGACGGCGTCCCTTGCGAGCATCGATGCGGCCCTGCTCGCCTTTCGTGACGAAGAAACGCTTGCGACGTACATCCGTCATGACACCACTATTCATTACTTCACGGTTGAAGCGCCGCAGCAACGTGTCAAACGACTCTTCGTCGCGAAGATTGACGGTCAATTCACTCACCTCCTTCTCAAGACGCCGACGATAGGGTCAAAGCGCGAGGATGATTCCAACCGGGCGCAATCATACCATACCCGGCGCAACCCGTCAATTCCAAATTCCAATCTCCAATCTTTAGGTGCTTCAACAATCTGAAGTTGCGTAGTTCCCGCCGCAGTTCAACTGCGGCGGACGGCAGTGCAACAGCCGTCCGAACCCCGCAAAATTAAGTGGTCGGGGTACTAGTGGTCGACCAAAACGAAAATGATGGGTAGCCTAGCCCCTCGTGGGCGTATTTTCAGCCAAAGACGGGCACGAGGCCCTACACTACGCCCATCAAAATCAATCTGGTCGAATACTAGGCTTCAAGCGCCCGCTTGAGCGGTCACGCGGGGTAGCGATTAGAGATGCCACCTGTCTTGCCGCTTCCGGCACGCCGCCCGCTGCGGCAAAGGCTGCCGCCAAATTCCGCGCCCGAATCCGAAAGCCGGGGTCGCGCACGATAGTCTCAATTGCCTGTTGCAGTGTGTCGAGCGTGGCCTCTTTCGGTCGAAGCGCCAACCCGATGCCTATCGCCTCAGCCCGGCGCGCCTGCAAACCCTGGTCGGCTGCGTGTGGAACGATGACTTGCGGCAGCCCGTGCACAACCGCCGCGTGCGTGGTCCCCATCCCGCCATGATGCACGACCACGGTAAGACGCGGGAAGAGGCGCGCGTAATCGATCCACGCGACGACGATGCAGCGCGGCAGCCGAGGCGCAAGCTGTTGTTTAAGATCAGGGGCGCGCTCGCTGCGGCCGAGCGCGATAATCGGGAACAAGCCCGCGTCCGCGCAAGCGTGCGCTGCCAGCACGAAGAAGTCTGGATCGTCGGTGAACAGGCTGCCGAGTGTGATGAAAGCCGGCGGCGCATCCGGCGGTATTCGATCGAACCAGTGGGGCGGGTTTCCGATCGGCGGCGAAACCTGGCCGCCGACGAATCGGGTTTGAGGCATCACTTCAGGTGCATCGGCGTACCACTCGCGCGTCCAATAGACAATGTGCAAGTCCGGTGACTGCGGCCAGGGCGATCGGTCACTTGACCAGTTACGACCCTGCACGCCGAAACGGTCGAACAGCCGTCGCAAGCGCGCCTGACCTTCCTCAGCCACGGCGCGCTCTGCCTCGACGAAGGCAGGCCGATCCGGCGCCAGGGCCGGGTAGCCGCACACCACGTAAGGCAAGCCCAACTTCTCAGCCGCGATCGCCGCTGCGCCGATGGTCGGTTCGCCCACGATCACGTCGGACTTGAAGTCACGCGCGACTGCGAGCAAGTTCTCCGTCGCATGCGCCACGGGCGTCTCAGACAACATGAGGTCGAGGGCGCGCTGGAACCGCGCGTGCTCCTCCAACCCAGATTCGTGTAACGGCGACGGCCAACGCCAGCCGATGCTATCGGCGGCGCGAAATGCCACGCCAACGGCTTCGACCGCCGCGCGAATCGGCTCTTCACTGATCCAGATAACGTTGTTGCCAGCTTGGGTCAGCTGGGCCGCCGTCTGGAGGTAGCCACCCCAATCGAGGTGGCCGGGCAGCGGCGCGGAGGCGAACAAAAACGTGCGCGGCATGTGCTCAGAATCGGTCAGACGAAAGACGAATGACGAGGGACGAACACTTCGTCATTCGTCAAACGAGATTAGGCGTGTTCCTCGAAGACATCAGCCTCGAACAGGTATAACTGTGCATCAGGCTTACGCCAGGCATCGCGCGGTAGACCGGCCTTCATGGTACACAGGTTATCGAGGTACGCCTCGCGATCCCAACCCTGTTCGAGCGGCACCTGCGGTAGAAACAGCCCACCCCGGCCGCCGCGCCGCAACAGCACGCCATGCCGCCCGACGATCACGGCGTCGGGCGAAGCGGCCGGGCGCAAGGGGCTTAACACGCTGATCTCGATGTGCATCTCGGCGGCTTCACCCAGCTGCATCGGCAGGAAGCGCGGATCGTCCATCGCCGAGAGCACCGCCACCCGCCGCACCGATTCCCACACCGCACTCCGGGCAAACACCTCACCCCGACAGCCACGCAGCTGCTGAGTCGCCCGGTCGCGCAGCGTCACAAAAGTAGCGCGCGGCAAACGCAATCCCGGCGAATCGAAGTGCGGCTCCGGCAGCGGGCGATTCTCCAACTGGGCGCACAGCGCCTCACGCGCGAGTCGCAGCAGCTCGGCGCGATCGGCTTGGGTCAGCGCTGGCGGCGCGCCGCGCATAAACCCGATCGCGGCGTAACCGACCACCTGATCGCGCGCGCCTTGCGGCGCATCGCCCGAATTGGCGTAGTGCAACAACTCGGCTCGCCCGGCCCCCAGCTGCTGCGCCAGCAGCATCGCCGTCAACACCGGCCCCTGGCCGCACATCCGCGTGCGGAGATTGGGCACGGGCTGATCGGGGTCATCGTCCAGCCGGGCTTCGAGCGCCAGCGGATCGAGGCTGAGGACGGCCGCCAGCGTTTCACGATCGACTCGCACCGCGCCGGCATACGGCGGATAGTGCGATAAATCGGTCGAGGCAACGACGACGACATCCCGATCCCCTATCGCGCGCGCCAACCCATCGGCCAGGGCGCGGCAATTGTCGAAGGTAGGGTGTCCGATGGAAATCGGGACAAACGACTGCCCCGGCAACACACGCTGTAAGTATGGCAGCATCACCTCGATCGAGTGTTCGGTATGGTGCGCGTCCAGCCCGACCGCAAAACAATCGCCGGCAGCGAGGATCGCTCGCGCCAGATCGGAGTCGATTGAGACATCGCCCAACGGGGTGCGCCAGGCGCCTTCGAGCCAGATCGAAGCGCCGTCGAACGTGTAGCTCAACGCATGATTGAAACCGAGCACAATCACGCCCTCGGGCGCGCGGCCCGCCAGCGACTTGAACGCGCAAGCGGCAACCGGCCCGCTGTAGACGTAGCCCGCGTGCGGCGCAATTAAAATCGACGGTTCTACCTGGCTGGCCGAAGCGCTCGCCAGAAAACCGTCGATCAGCTGTGTCAACACCGCCGGATCCGCCGGGTAAAACGCGCCGGCAACGGCAGGCGGCCGGATTGTGTGCGGGACTGCTGTTGCACTGGCCATCGGAAGCTCCCTTCCAACCAGCCCACCCCGGCCTTAGTATAGCACTGCTTCGAGCAAAACGTATAGCCCCAGCTCGCCGCCGGAGGCGCGCCCATCGCTGCGATAGGTCTCCAGCACGCCGAAACCAGCGCGCCGGCACAGGTTCACCAGCTCGGCCTCGTCAAAGTGATGCACGTAGCGCAACCCGCGCCCGCCGCGCAGCCAGTCGAGCAGGTAGTCGTTCTCGTCAACATCCTCTGGGCGGAGTCCGATTTCCGACCACGGCACAATCTTGCGCTGCAAGCGGGAGATGTGCAGGAATTGCCAGACCGAGATCGCGCAGCGCGCACCCGCGCCCAATAGCGCGCGCAACTCGCGCAGCAGCCGCAAGCGGCGGCGCGCGCCGGGGATGTGGTGCAGCGTCGAGAAGCACACGGCGGCGTCGAAGTGAGATGGGTTGGCTGATTGGTTAGTTGGTTCGCCGAGCCGCTCGAGCCAGCCCGGCGCGGAGAAATCTATCACGCTAAAATCGGAATCAGGGGGCAGCGGCGCGTGTGCAGCGCGGGCCTGCTCGATCAGTTGCGAGCTGAAGTCGATGCCCAGGTAGCGGTTGACGGTATGAGCCACCACGCCCGCCGCCAGCGCGCGCCCGACACGCCCATCGCCGCAACCGACATCGACGAGCGAGCCAAACGTCCCCAGCTGGCGCAAGGCGCGGACAATACCCGGCTGCAAGGCGCTGCGCGAATCGGCGAATTCGGCGGCAAAGGTCGTGTAGAACTCCCGGTTCAGACGCAGCAACCGGTGGGCGGTGGATGCCTTCATCGATTTGGATTATACTAATACCCGTCTACCTGTCTACTCTGAAGTCGGTAAATAGGTAACTGGTAAACAGGGAATTGGTACACAGGTTAACAGTAGGCATGGACATTGTGAACGGACGAGACATCACCGACGTAACGCCCTACGCCGACGCCGTCAGCACCATCATCGACGAAGTGCGCGCGCAGACGCAGTTCGACGCCGCTGTGCTGGGCGCGATCCTGCGGCGGCATCCGCGCGACGGGCGAAGCATGTTCAGCAAGAACTTGCTGGTACGCACGTACAAGTACCTGTGCGAGGCGGGCCGCCTGACCTTCGATGAGCAGACCATGCAGCGTCTGCAAATGAAGCCGACGCGCACGATTTCCGGCGTCGCGCCGGTGACGGTATTGACCAAGCCCTATCCCTGCCCCGGCAAGTGCATCTTCTGCCCGACCGATGTGCGCATGCCCAAGAGTTACCTGCCGGATGAGCCGGGTGCGATGCGCGCCGAGCAGCACCACTTCGATCCGTATGCGCAAACGCGGTCGCGCATCGAAACCTTCGACGGCAACGGGCACGCCACCGACAAGATCGAACTGTTGATCCTGGGCGGGACGTGGTCGAGCTACCGGCGCGACTACCAGGCGTGGTTCGTGCAGCGCTGTCTCGACGCGATGAACGGGCGGGATTCGTCTTCGCTGGCCGAGGCGCAAGCCTGGAATGAGACGGCGAAACAGCGCAACGTGGGCCTGGTGATCGAGACCCGACCCGACCACGTGGACGCCGAGGAGATTCGCTGGCTGCGCTATCTGGGCGTGACCAAAGTGCAGCTGGGCGCGCAGTCATTGGACGATCGTATCCTCGACCTGAACCAGCGCGGGCACACGGTCGAGGCCACCCGGCAGGCCATGACCTGGTTGCGCGCGGCCGGCTTCAAACTCGTGCTGCACTGGATGCCGAACCTGCTCGGCGCAACACCCGAAAGCGACCGGGCCGATTTCAACCGTCTGTGGGATGACGAGGGATTGCGGCCCGATGAGATCAAGATCTACCCGTGCTCGCTCCTGGCGAACGCCGAGTTGTATGAGTATTGGCAGCGCGGCGAATATCAGCCGTACTCGGACGAAGCGCTGATCGAGCTCATCGCGGCCTGCAAGACCCGCGTGCCGCGCTACTGCCGCATCAATCGCGTCTATCGGGATATCCCCGCGCCGAACATCGTGTCCGGCAGCAAGCTCTCTAACATGCGCGAGGTCGTGCGCCAAACGATGCAGGCGCGCGGCCAGCAGTGTGAGTGTATCCGCTGCCGCGAAGTGCGCGGCCAGGCCCTGCACGGCCAAGAGCTGCGCCTCGACGATCGGGTTTACGCCACCCGCGCCAGCGAAGAGCATTTCCTGTCATTCAACAGCCCGGACGGGAAACTGGCCGGCTATGCGCGCCTGTCATTGCCAAGCCCGCAGAGAAACCCGGTTTCCCGAAGGCCCCCGAACGAAGTGCAGGGGGTGAGAAACCGGGTTTCTGAGATCGACCTTGGCATCGGCGAAATTCGCGGCGCGGCCTTGATTCGCGAAGTGCACGTGTACGGCCCGGCGCTCGCGATCGGCGATGCGGCAGACGGCCGGGCGCAGCATCGGGGCCTGGGCACGCAGCTATTAGCCGCAGCCGAGCAGATCGCCGCCGAACGCGGCTATCAGCGCATGGCCGTGATCGCCTCGATCGGCACGCGCGAGTATTATGCGGCGCGGGGCTATACACTCGAAGGAACGTATATGGTGAAAGGCTTGAGCTGAGTCAAGACGTTATAACTGCTCAGGACTTACGCAGTTGGCGCGGCAGTTGCACTGCCGCCGCCTCAGCTGCCGCAGTACAACTGCGGCAGCAACATGCAGCTGCGTAAGTCCTGTGCTGATTATTCACAAGTTCGTTCGTCCGCAGTTGTACTGCGGACGGCGGGCGACAGTGCCAGCCGCTGCCTTCATTACAATTCTAAAGCACGGCAGCGGTTGTGTCGCCCAACAGGTGTGCAATCGCCAGGTTATAAATTGAGTCGTTCAGGTCGAGAATTCCGGGCCAGCTGCATGGTGCAGCTGGCCCGTCAGTCTTTTTATGAAGCAGCGTGCTTGGAGATGACTTGAGAGCTGTCCGCATTTGATCTTCCAAAGCTGCTTTGACAACCGTCAGCGCGGCCAAACACACAACCAACTTAATCGCCATCAACTCCAAACACGTCTGTTCAAAGCATCGTGTATTCTAGCACTTGAAATGTGTGAAACGGGTTTGTTAATAGGCTGGTTTTTCAAAAGTGTTACCCACCATAGCGACGAACTCACCTAACCCGCTTGCGAACAGTATGGACAGCCTTCCCGTCTCTCCAGAAGCCGGCCCGGCGGCCCGACTACTCATTGTAGATGATGAAGTGAATCTACGCCTCTCGATGGCGGAGATCCTCCGGCAGAGAGGCTATGAGGTCGAGGAGGCCAGCTCGGGGGTCGAGGCGCTGGCCTGGCTGGAGCGGGCGACTTTCGATTTGATGGTGCTTGACATGGTGATGCCCGGCCTGTCGGGAGTAGAGGTGATGCGCCGCGCCCGGCAGTTGCGCCCCGACGTGTTGATCATCGTCCTGACCGCACACGCGACGGTGGACAGCGCCATCGCGGCGGTGAAGTTGAACGTCACCGATTTCCTGCTGAAACCGTGCCACGTGGCGGACCTCACCCTCACCATTTCTCACACGCTGCAAGAGCGCGCCCGGCAGTTGCGCCGGCAGAACCTGGTCAACATGGTCAGCGAGGCGATGGCGGCGCTCCAACAAACGGCGGTTGCCGATGAGACGCTACCGATCCCCGCCGTGCTGCCTCCACCGGCTCCGGCCGGGCAACTGATCTGCGTCGGGCCGCTCACATTGGATGCGCAAAAACGGCTAGCGACGCTGGCGGGCGAACCGGCCCGGAGCGTCGAGCTGACCGAGGGCGAGGTTTCGGTGTTGCTGGCATTGATGGAGCGCCCTAACCAGGTATTGTCGTGCAATCAACTGGCGAACACGGCGCTGGGTTATGAAGGCATGGACAAGTGGACGGTGGAGAGCGTGATCCGTTCGTGCGTCTTTCGCCTGCGCCAAAAGATCGAGCCGACACCCGACTCCCCGCGCCTGATCTGTACCGTGCGCGGGCGGGGTTACTTTTTTTCACCGGCCTAAATAGGCGTCGTGTAGGGCCTTGTGCCCGCCAAACCAAATAGGCGTAGTGTAGGGCCTTGTGCCCGCCATACGCCCACGACCCCACAAGGGGGCGCAAGCAAGGGGCTACGCTACGGCCCATCGCTTTCCGGTGAACTGACGACGAAGTGACTGCACTCAATCAA
Organism: Anaerolineae bacterium; assembly: GCA_035292585.1. GTDB lineage: Bacteria > Chloroflexota > Anaerolineae > Fen-1058 > Fen-1058 > DASSFZ01. The sequence goes on from DATDPU010000050.1 coordinate 41,056, forward strand.
GATATTGGAGAGGCAACCATGGAGCTAGAGCAGCGCATCGAAGCACTTGAGCACGAAATGAGAATCTTGAAGAACGATATCCAGCGCACGCTGCTCGATATTCAGCGCAGCCTGCCGGAAAAACCGGCCGCGCCTAACCGCTGGCAGAAGAAAGCGTGGGTGTTGGCCCTGCTCAACATCTTGATCGCCGTCAGCTTATTCACCAACATCTACCTCTACATTCCGGGCAACCTGGCCGTGCCGATCGACGCCGCACTGGCGCCCTGGTTGCGCGGATTCTGGATCGCGGTCGCCCTCATCTGGCTGCTGCTGCAAATGTATCCGCTGGCCTTACTGCTGGAAGAGGAAGACAAGCAGTGGCAGGGCGTGATTCAACGCAACGCGGCGAAGTTCTTCCGCGCCCGGCCCAGTTTCGTCGTCGCCTTGACGGCGGCGGTGCTGATCATCTCGATCGTCAACCTCGTGATCCCGCTCGCCTGGCTCATCCTCGCGCTGGCGCTGCTGGTCCTGGTCGGGATCATGGGGATACGTTACCTGATGGAGACGCGGCGTGAACAAGCGCGCGCACACAGCCGAAGTTGAAGGCGACCGGGCCAGCCACTGGCCCGGTTCTGTTTTCAAGGCGCGTTCACGTTTTTACCTCCGAATTATTCTGCGATGAAGTTAAAACGGCGCACACGCACGCCGCATGTTATACCCAATCCAGGACAGTGAGATAACTCGCAAGTCAGTCAATCAAGAAAAGGAGCTACAACAATGAACACCACAGTGAAGAATCTTATGAAGGATGAAAGCGGCATCACTGCGCTGGAGACGGCCATTATCTTGATCGCCTTCGTCGTGGTTGCAGCCATCTTCGCCTTCACCGTGCTCTCGACCGGCACGTTCCTGACCGAGCGGAGCAAGGAAGCTGCGTACGCGGGCCTGCAAGAAGTTCGCGGCTCGATGGAACTCAAGGGCAGCGTCGTGCTGGAAGACACGGGCGACGCAGTGGTCTTCAACCTGGCGACGGTCGCCGGCGGCTCGTCGGTGGACCTGAGCAAGGTCAAGATGATGTACCGCGACTCGGTCAACAACGTCGACCTGACGTACGATGCCACCGCAACGGCAGCTGATGGCGAGTGGATCGCCACCACGGCTGAAACTACGCCTGTCGCGCTCAAGATTCTGGCCTCCGGCCAACTGGCGAAGATCGAGGTCAACCTGACCACGGCCATCACCGCCAACCAGGTCTTCGCGCTGGAAATCAAGCCCCCGTCGGGCGGCGTCATGGTCATCGAGCGCACCGCCCCCGCGCAAATCGACATGGTGACCGACCTGCACTAAGCACCCGGCACCCCGATGCCCCGATTGCCGAGGCGGCTCGACCGGATAAGCCCGGCGAGCCGCCCGGTTTCTTGTCACCCTAGAAGAGCCGAGGGCTGCGCGAATGAAACCCGAACACGGCGAAGAACAAACGATGCGCTCCACCCGATTGAGCGTCCTGTGCGATGGACTGATTGAGGCCGGTTGGCTGTTGGCCGTCATCACCATCCCCCTGTTCTTCAATGCCTACTCCCATCGCAACATCGAGCCTGATAAACTCGCCGTCCTGCGCTCGATCGTCGGCGTCATGATCGCGGCGTGGCTGATCCAGCGCAGCGATCGGGCGCCAGCGAGCGGCGCACAGGCCACAGTGTTGCTTCGCACCCCGCTGGTATTACCGGCGCTGCTCTTCGTCGCGGCGACGCTGTTCAGCACCCTGGCATCCGTCGCGCCGCGCCTGTCGCTTCTGGGTGAGTACGTGCGCCCGGAGGGTGCCCAGACGACTCTCGCTTACGTCAGCGTGTTCTTCCTGATCGTGCAACGCCTGCGCACGCACCGGCAGCTCGAGCGTCTCCTTAGCGCAGTGGTGTTGACGAGCGTTGCGGTCGCGCTTTACGGCTTGATACAACACTTCCAGCTCGATCCGCTGGTGTGGAGCACCGACATGGCCGCGCGAGCGGGCGCGAGCCTGGGGAATCCCATCTTCATGGCCGCGTACCTGATCATGGCGCTCTGCCTGACGCTCGGCCTGCTCGTGCATCGGTTGCGCGCATGGCGGGTGCAGCGATCGACCGTCGCCGCCATCGCCATCACGAGCCTCGCACTCGCGGCCGGGCTTCAGCTCGCGGCGATCGTGATCTCGGGCAGCCGTGGCCCGTGGATCGGCGGCATGGCGGGCCTGTTCGTCTTCGCGCTGATGGCCGCGCTCGCGTTGAAACGGCAACGGCTGGCGCTGAGCATAGTCGGCTTCGCGTTACTGGGCGCTACCTTCATCGCCCTACTGAATCTGCCGAATACGCCGCTTGAGCCGCTGCGCTCACTGCCGGCCATCGGCCAGCTCGGCCAGCTCTTCGAGGGCGAGAGCGGGACGGGCAAAGTTCGCACGCTGATCTGGCAGGGCGACGCGCAGCTGATGCTGAATGGCGCGCCGGTGCAACTCCCCGACGGCACGCCCGATCCGCTGCACGCCATTCGACCCTTCGTCGGCTACGGCCCCGATACGCTGCACCTGGTTTTTCAGCAAGTTCGCCCGCCCGAATTGGTCGCGCTGAGCGGCGACGTGCTCACCACCCGCAGTCACAACGAGACTTGGGATGTGCTGGTCACCACTGGCTGGCTCGGCGTAGCGGTGTATCAGGTACTGATGGCCTGCCTGCTGCTGTATGGCTTGCGGTGGATGGGACTGCTGCCGGATCGCCGTTGGCGCAATACCTTTATCGGATTGTGGCTGGGCGCCGGCATTGCAGCCGGCCTGATCGCGCTCGTGCCGAGTCAAGCCAAGTACCTGGGTCTCGCGTTGTCGCTCGGCAACGTCGCCGGATTAGCGGCGTACCTCGTGCTCCTGCGCGTTACCGGGCGCTGGCATGCTGCGTCGGCTTTGACCGCCGACGTGATGCTCATCGTCGGGCTGCTCGCGGCCATCCTGGCGCACTACGTCGAGATTCAATTCGGTCACGCCGTCGCATCCACGCGCATCCTATTCTGGGTGTTCGCCGGCCTCGTCGTCGTGATCGGCACACGGCGCGTGAAGTTCGACGCGCCTCAACGCATTGCCGAACCGACCTCATCGGTGCTCGCCCGGTGGAGCGGCGTGGCGGGCAACGCCTTCAGCGTGGCAGCCGTTCTAGCGACGCTGCTGCACAACTTTAGCGTGCTCAATCCGGGCACATCCGATCCGGTATCGATCCTGTGGCAATCGCTGATATCCGTTCCCGCACGCAACGGGGCCGCGCCGGTCGTCCTGGGCCTGCTGTTAATCACCTTGGGCTTCGCGCTCGTGCTGTTCGCGCCGGGACTTTCCCAATCGGATGCTACGCGCCATCCACTGCGCGCCGCGCTTGCCGTGCTGGGCCTGCTCGCGTTATCGACCGGCATGGCGTTTGGCTTGATGCGGGCGATACAGCTGGGCCAACTCGCCAACGTAGCAGACCCGATCAGCCTGGCCGAGCGAATCCCGCCGCTGTTCGACGGCTACGTGATCGGCCTCGGCGCATGGGCGCTGCTGTTGGCGCTGGCATTTGCAACCGAATCGACACGCACGCTTATCGCCCGGCCGACTCGGCGTTTGGCATTGATCGCGGTCGCGCCGATCGCCCTCGTTGTCGGCGTGTGGATCAACGCCGCGAACCTGAATCCGATTCGAGCCGACATGGTTTACAAGCTGGGTCGTGACTTCGACCACAACGTCGACTCGGCCATCGTCCTGTATCAACGCGCCATCCGCCTGTCGCCGTACCAGGACAGTTACTATCCGGCCCTGGCGAACGCGCTGGTCTACCGGGCGGGTTCGGTCGCCGCCGATACCGCATCGGGCACAGGTGCAGGCTTCGCGCTCGACGACGTCCTGGCGTTGACGCCGGCTCATATCGATGGGCTGAATCGCAGCGCAGTGCTCGTCGCCGCGCAGACCGTGTTTCTGCGCGCGCTCGACTTGAATCCCCTCAACCCGGATCACAGCTTGAACCTGGCTCGCTTTTACCTGCCGGGCTTGCCGATCGACTCAGCGACGAAGGCGCAGCTGGTCGAACGGGCCGACACGTATTACGCGCAAACGGCGCGGCTGAAGCCGACGAACGTCGCGCTGTGGAACGAATGGGCCGACTTCGACTTGCGGTATCGCAGCGATCCAGCCGCCGCAGTGACGAAACTCGAACAGGCGCTGACGCTGGATGCGCAACATCCGGCGACGTACGTGAATCTGGGTAAGGCGTACACCGCACTCGCCGATCTCGATCGCGCCAGCGCGATACTTCAGCAGGCGCTCGTACAGTGGCCCGACCTGGCCGAGGCGCACAGCGCGCTGGCTTTCGCGTACTACAAGCAGGGTCGGCTCGACGCAGCGATCCGTTCGTACCTGCGCTTCGTCGAGCTGACGCCCGACGCGCCGAATGCCTGGGAAGCGCACAAGAACATCGCGCTGCTGCGCGCGCAGTTGGGCCACACCGCTGAGGCGATCGACGCCGCGCAGCTGGCGCTGAAACTCGCGCCGAGTGAGGTGCAGCCTGAGCTGACGGCGCTGATCGATCGACTGCGCGCGCAACTAGATCAGTTGTAACGGCGCCGCGATGTTCTGCACTCCGGCTCATCGACCGCGCGGACGCGGGCCTGGAGCAACCGGAGTTGCACATTAGGCTGCTATGTTCTCGTAACCGAGGTGGAACCCCGAATGGATGGAAGCGCGCATACACTGTGCCCGATGCAGCATTGAGGTGCGGCGCGCGCGAAAGGAGAAGTGCCTGTGGAACTGGAACAACGCATCAAGACGCTCGAATACGAGATGAAGATTTTGAAGAATGAAATCCAGCGGACGCTCCTGGATATTCAAGAGCAAGTGCTGATTCACTATTATCCGGCGCTGCGGACCGAGGAGACGGCGCCGTCGGAAGGCACGCTGCAAGCTTTCGAAACGGTGCGCACCAAGCAGGCCGAGGCGACGCCGCCGCCTGCGCCGATTGCCCGCAAGGTATCGCTGGAAGAAGTGCGGGCCACGCACAGCGAAGGCGCAGCGGTCGTTAGCGCTGTCGCCCGCTCCAAAACCGAGATCGATCAAGCGACGATGGTCAAACTGTCCGAATGGGTCAACGGCACTTCGGCGCAGCTTGGCGCGGACCGCATCGCCAAGCTGATCGAGACGTGCGTCAACCAGGGCATCCTGGCGCCCGATACGAAAACTTTCCTCATCCGGCTGGCCGCGCTCAACAAAGATGCCCAACCGGCCAAGGTGGCGCTGAACGACGTGCTGGCGGCGCTGCTCAAGCTCGACGAGCTGCTCGGGCGTCCGGCCAACGTCGAAGAAGCGCTCACACTGATCGAGGAGGCGCAGCTTGGATAAGGTCATCGTCACCGCCTTCCTGGTGATCGCGGGCGTCATTTCCGCCGTGTTCGTTTACAACTCGATCTATCCGGCCATCGTCCAAAGCAGTGAAGCCATGACTAGCATGGAGCGTCGCGTGGACGAGCGTCTCAAGAGCCAGGTTGAGATCATTCACGCCGTCCGGGCCGGCAGCGATGCGCTGATCTGGGTCAAGAACATCGGTTCACTGCGCAACGTGGCGGTCGAGGCCACCGACCTTTTCTTCGGGCCGGAGGGCAACTTCGCCCGCATCCCGCATGCCGCCGGCGCGCCGCACTGGGAATACGTGGTGGAAAACGACGACGCGTGGAACCCCACGACGACGCTGCGGATCACGATCCCCGCTTACGCTTTTTCCGGGTCGGGGACCCGCTATTTCGTGAAGGTCGTTCTCTCGAACGGCGTCAGCGACGAATACTATTTCAGCGAGTGAAACATGGAAACTGCAATAACCGCACTCCTGGTGATTGGCATTCTGATACTCTCCATCCTCGGCCTATCCGAGCGGTCGATCGCCGCGCAGGCCACGATCTCGGAGGCATCCCGCCTGCTGCAAGAGCGCGCCGGCGACCGGGCGCGCACCGATCTTACGCCCCTGGGCGTCACGACGACCCCGCTGGGCGATTACGTGGAAGTACGGCTCAAGAACACGGGCGATACCAAGCTCGCCGACTTTGACCAGTGGGACGTGATCATGCAGTACACCGATGGGCTGGGCGGTTACCACGTCCAATGGTATGGCTATCCCATCGACTGGACCCAGCAGATTTACCTGGCGGCGTCGCCGCCGACAGCCGAGGTGTTCGAGCCGGGCATCTTCAACCCGGGTGAAGAGCTGGTGCTGCGGGTGCGGGTCTCGCCGGGCGTCGGTTCGAACACGACGAACCTGGCAACCGTCGGCAGCCCGAACGGCATCACGGCGACGGCGGTCTTCACGCGCTAGGCGTAGTGACGACTTCACCTTACGCAGTCGGGCGGGATTTTACCGCAGAGGGCGCGGAGGACGCAGAGATGTGCTAGGAAATCCGCTCCGCGCTCTCCCCGCACTTGCCGCTACGCGGCAGCGTGGGGCAAGTGTGCGTTCTCAGCGGTGAAATG
>DATDPU010000051.1:0-40180 GCA_035292585.1 Anaerolineae bacterium
GAATGTGTCGACGACCTGTTGCGCTATGCGCGTGATCGTTTCAGTGCTATAGTCCATGCTGAGCCTCGGGTAGGGTGGGTTTTGACCAACTGCGATCCTACCCCAGGCTCATTCTCCCTGACAACCTTTGCGTGCACACCCCACCAGGGGCTAAGCTACCGTCCCTGCACTTGTTCTGAACATGCGCCTACCCTAAATAGTGTGTTCAACCGGCGCGGGCGTTACACCCGCTCAGACTCAGGCCTTAGAAACACAAAACCCGCCTCGAATTGGGCGGGTCTTGCGTTCAGAATGAGGAGGGATCAGACGTTCGAAACGATGTTGGAGAAAATGTTGCCGATCGATGGGCCAAGGATCGCCAGGATCACGATCACCACGATGGCGACCAACACGAGGATCAGCGCGTACTCTACCAATCCTTGTCCTTCTTCACGCGGTGCAAACAGCATCTTGTCATCTCCTTTCGCTCGATGGCGGGTTCATTCCCGCTAACTCGGTAGGTTTACCGGTGACCACATCATAAGTCATTTCTGAGGATCTGCGCAAAACAGTATGGTTAGAATCTGGGATGAAGCAGTGGTACTGAAGGACTAGTTGTGGCTCGCTGGTATGAGCATGGTATAATCTTCGCCGCTCCCCAAGAGCGCAGTCCGACGATGTGAAGCGAGGATCAATGCAGCCGCTGCGGATCATGCTATTAATGGCTAAGACCGGCGGAGGACACGGCGCCGTTGCCGACGCGGTGGCTCAAGCATTGGAGCACGTGTACGGTGAGGCGGTCGAGGCCAGCGTGGTCGACGGCCTGCGCAGTTTCGCGCCTTTCCCCTTCAGTCATATCGATTCGACGTATCCCTGGCAAGTGAAGCTCGGCGGCGATGGCTATGGCGCGGCCTGGCGCGCGCTCAACGATGCCGGGCGCGCCCGGTTGCTCATGAAATCGACCTGGCCGTTGGTGCGATCGGCCACGCTCAAGATCGTCGAGCAGCCCGTCGACGCGATCGTGTCCGTGCACCCTCTGTTCGTCTTCCCCTGCCTGTGGGCGATGCATCGTACCGGCCGCCGATTGCCCTTCATCACGATGGTTTCCGATCTGGTCGCGGTGCATGCGCTGTGGTGCAATCCTGAAACCGACTGCCTGCTCGCCCCGACGGACATCAGTCGCTTGCAAGCGATCGACCACGGCATACCCGCCGAAAAGATTCAAGTGACCGGGCTGCCGATCCGGCTCCAGTTTGCGGAACCGAACCAACCCCGACCTGCTGCCCGCGCTCAACTGGGCCTGCTGCCCCAGCAGCGTACCGTGTTGCTGATGGGCGGCGGCGACGGCATGGGCAACCTGGGCGAGCTCGCGCGCACCGTCGGCTTTGCCGGGCTGGATCTCCAGCTGCTGGTCGTGGCGGGGCGCAACAAAAAGCTCGAGCATCAGCTCAAGGAAATCGATTGGCCGGCGCCTACGCACATCTATGGCTTCACTCAAGACATCCCGGCGCTGATGAACGCGGCCGACGTGTTGATCAGCAAGGCCGGGCCGACCACCGTCGCCGAGGCGTTAGCCCGCGAACTGCCGACGATCCTCAGCGGGTTCATTCCCTCACAGGAAGAAGAGAACGTCACGTACATGGTGAACGCCGGGGCAGGCGTGCTGGCCGAGCAACCCGATCAGATCATCGCCACGCTGAAAGCCTGGCTGGAGGATGCAGACACACTGGCGCAGATGTCGGCGGCAGCGCGGGCGGCGGCTTATCCGCGCGCCGCTTTCGACGCCGCCGAAGCGATCTATCGTGTGACCCGCGACACGCCGCTGATCATTCAAAAGCCGAGACGCGAGCCGCTGTTGGCCGCGCTCGAACGGTTTCTCGCCGCGTAGGCGTCGCTGGCGGCCGGCCCGCTCACGTTCGGTGCGGGCCGGGCGCGAAGAAGCGGGGCTTGTGCACAGTCACTTGACACGGCCCCTGACGGTCATTCGGAGCCGCGCAGCGGCGAAGAATCTCAGCGACAATCGGCCAGCACGCGCAGCGGGGAGATGCTTCGCTCCCTTTGGTCGTTCAGCATGACAGGGCTAGACGGACTTGGCACAGGCCCTGGCGAAGAAGCAAGTCCACTTGACCCGTATTCGGGTTCTCGCTATAATCGCGCCCATGTTGTTCCAGTTGTCCGCTCGCACGATCATCGAAATCGCCATGCGCGGCTTCAGCGCGGCGCGTCCTTGTCGTAATGCGCCTGGTGACCGGTAGACCTTTCCCGTTCGAATGATCCAACCGCAGGCGCGCCTGCGGTTTTTATTTTCCTGGAGACTGATCATGCTTGCGCTCAACATCGTCAACGTGTCGCTGAGCCTGGCCGCGCGGCCGATCCTGTCCGGGTTGTCGCTCGAAATTCACGACGACCGCGTGATCGGTCTGATCGGGCCGAACGGCGCAGGCAAGTCCACGCTGCTCAAGCTGATCGCCGGCGAGCACACGCCCGATGCCGGTACGCTGACCCGCGCCAAAGGCGTGACCATCGGCTATCTGGCGCAAGAACCGCTGCTCGATCCCGATAAGACCGCGCTCGAAGAAGCCTTGTCCGCGTTGCCCGAGCTGGCGCAGATCGAAGCCGAACTGGCCCGCATTGAAGATCGCTTGTCCGACCCGGCGGTGTACGGCGCCGAGAAGAAACTGGCCCATGCACTCGACCGGCAGGCGCAGCTGCACGAGCGCTTCGACGCGCTCGGCGGCCCGATTTTCGAGCAGCGCGTGCGGCAGACGTTGTTCGGCCTCGGCTTTGACGAAGCCGATTTGCACGTGCGCGCGGCGGCGTTGAGCGGCGGGCAAAGAAAACTCGTCGGCTTGACCCGCTTGCTGCTGGCCCAACCGAGCCTGCTGCTGCTCGACGAGCCGGACAACCACCTCGACCTGGACGGCAAGGCCTTCCTCGAACAGTTCATCCGCGACTACGCGGGCGCGGTCATCATCGTCTCGCACGATCGCTACCTGTTGGATCGGATGGTGGACGAGATCGCCGACCTGGAGGCAGGCCGCATCCAGGTCTACCCCGGCACGTACTCCGAGTACGCCTTCGAGAAAGAGCGGCGCCTGGCGCGCCAGCAACAGGTGTATTCGATTCAGCAGCGCGAGATCGACCGGCTCGAAGCGGCGGCCCAACGCCTGCTGGTGTGGGGCCGGACTTACGACAATGAGGCGCTGATCAAACGCGGCAAGAACATCTTGACACGCATCGAGAAGCTGGACAAGATCGATCGGCCCGTGCTGAACCGCAAGCGGATCGGGTTGGAGTTGAACGGCTGGCGCGGGAGCAACAAAGTATTAGAGATTAGCGCTTTGGCGAAGAGCTTTGACGGGGTTCCGGTGCTGCGCGAGGTGAACCTGCTCGTGCGTCACGGCGAGCGCGTGGCGCTGGTCGGGCCGAACGGCGCGGGCAAGTCGCTGTTGCTGCGAATGATTTTGGAACAGGAAACGCCCGACGCCGGCGCGATCGTCATCGGGCCAAGTGTGCAAATCGGGTATTACGCGCAGCACCACGAGACGCTCGATTTCGCGCAGTCGTTGATCGAGACCGTGCGCCGCGTCAAGCCGATGAGCGAGAATGCGGCCGTCGCGTTCCTGCTCAAGTTCCTGTACGCCTACAAGCAAATGCACCAGGCGGTGGGCGACCTGTCGGGCGGCGAGCGCAGCCGGTTGCAGCTGGCGCTGCTCATGCTCGGCGGCGCGAATTTCCTGCTGCTCGACGAACCGACCAACAACCTCGACATCGCCTCGGCCGAAGTGTTGGAAGCCGCGCTCGACGATTTCGAGGGCGCTGTGCTGACCATCTCGCACGATCGCTACTTCCTCGAGCGCATCGCCGGTCGCGTGGTCGAACTGAAGGCGGGTGCGATCACCGAGCACCTGGGCAGTTACCGCGAGTACCTGGCGAAGCGATAGACCTCCCAGGTCTTTAAAACCAGGGAGGTCTCGATCCGTGAATCGTGGTAGAATCCAGGCAGTTTGCTCAACCCTCCCGCCCCTTGCAGCTGGCCGGAGGGTTTGGACTTGAAAGGAGAATCTATCGTGAAGAAACACCTCGCCTGGCTGCTGGCGCTCGGCGTATTGATGGCAGCCGGATGCTCGACACAAGGCACTCCGGCGGCATCAGGTACGCCCGCCGCGTCCATGGTCGATACGCCTCCCTCCACCGAGGCTGCCAGTCCCGCTGGCCCGGTGGAGACATCCGAACCGCCCCCGCGCGAACAGATCGTCCAGGTCCAACCCGACGATTGGGCGCACGGCCCGGCCGACGCGGCCGTTACCATCATCGAGTGGGGCGACTTCCAGTGACCATACTGTGCAGCGGTGTCACCGCTGCTCAAGCGTCTGGCAGACGCTTACCCCAATGACGTCCGTATCGCGTATCGTCACTTCCCTTTGACCGAGATCCACGACAAGGCCCAGGTTTCAGCCGAAGCTTCTGAAGCCGCCGGTGGACAGGGGAAATTCTGGGAAATGCACGACCTGTTGTATGCCGAGCTCGAATCCTGGGAAAACTTGAGCGTCGATCAGTTCCGCCCCAAGTTGAGCGCATACGCCGAACAGATCGGGCTGGATGTGGCGCAGTTCGATGACGACCTCGATGCGGGCAAGTTCACCGACAAGGTCACCCAGGCGCGCAACCTCGCGTTGACGATCGGCTTGTCCGGCACGCCATTCCTGCTGGTCAACGAAGCGCCCTGGCCCGAATCATTGCCGGCTCTGGCTTACAGCAACCTGGAGGGCATGGTCAAGTATTTCACCGAGTTGCCGGAGCGCCAGCACGCTGCGTATCCCGAAATGACGATCGATCCGGAGAAGCAGTACACGGCGACGATCACCACCGATACAGGCGACATCGTGATCGAGCTGTATCCCCAGCAAGCGCCGCTCGCCGTGAACAGTTTTGTGTTTCTGGCGCGCGACGGCTGGTACGACGAGAACCCCTTTCATCGGGTAGTGGAGAGCTTTGTGGCGCAGGCCGGCGACCCCACGGGCCTCGGCATCGGCGGGGTCGGCTACGTGTACAAGACGGAAACCTCGCCCGACCTGGAGTATGATGGGCCGGGCTGGGTCGGTGTGGCGCGCACGAACGAGATCGATACGAACGGCGCGCAGTTCTTCATCACGCGAACCGGCATCACCCAGGAACAGCTGGACGCATTGAACGGCGGCCCCTACACGATCTTCGGTCGCGTGATCGAAGGCCAGGACATCGCCGATGAGCTGACCATCCGCGACCCGCAAAACAGCCCGGATACGCCTCCCAGCGTCATCCAGAGTATCACGATCGAAGAAGAGTAAGCAGTCAATCAGTGAACAGTAATCAGTGAGTGGGTCATCCTCACCGCTCGCTGATTACTGTCTTACTGCTCACGCCTCACCGAGGCCATCCTTGACCATCTTCCAAGCTATTCTGCTCGGTATCGTGCAAGGACTGACTGAGTTTCTGCCGGTCAGCAGCACGGCGCACTTGATTCTGGTGCCCTGGCTCCTGGGTTGGCAGTTTGATCTCCGCGCTACCTTCGTCTTCGATGTGCTGGTGCAGTGGGGCACGCTCGTGGGCGTGTTCGCCTACTTCTGGCGCGAGCTCGGGTCGATCGTGCGCGGCATGTTGCAGGGGTTGACCCGCGGCCGCCCGTTCGAGACGTTCGAGGCGCGACTGGGCTGGTGGGTGATCGTGGCTACCCTCCCCGCCGTCGTTGTCGGCGTGCTGTTTAAGGAGCGGATCGAACAGCTCTTCAGCGCGTATGCCGTCATCGCGGGCATGTTGATCGTGGCCGCAGCGCTCCTCGTCGTCGCCGAGCGGTTCGGGCAACGCCGGCGCGACCTGACCGCGCTGAACACCACCGATGCGGTGGTCGTGGGCGTGTGGCAATCGCTGGCGCTCTTCCCAGGCGTCAGCCGCTCCTCGGCCACGATCGCGGGCGGCATGCTGCGCCACCTGGAGCGATCGGCTGCCGCGCGGTTCAGCTTCCTGATGTCGATCCCGGCGCTGCTGGGCGCAGGGGTGATCGCGCTGAAAGACCTGTTCGGAAATGCCGCGTTGTTATCGGCGCTGGCGTTACCGCTGGCCGCCGGTTTCATCACGGCCGCGATCAGCGGTTACCTGGTCATCCGCTGGCTGTTGGCATACTTGCAGACGCGCTCGTTGAACGTGTTCGTCATCTATCGGATCGGTTTCGGCCTGCTGAGTTTGATCGTTGCGCTGGCGCGCGGCTGATGGATCGCGTATTCGGTATTCCGTATTCGGTATTCCGTATCACGCTTCACGTTTCACGTTTCACGCTTTACGCTTCCCTCTTCACGCTCTTCCTCGCCTCATGCGCGGAAACGCCCCGTATCACCCCCACCCCGGCCACGCTTCGCATCGCCACCTCCTCGACACTGGCTGTCCTCATCGACGACCTCGGCGATCTGTATCGGGCCGATCGCCCCTGGCTGACGATCCAGGCGGAAGCGCTGAACACCGCTGCGGCGATCGAGCTGATGAACGGCGGCGCGGTCGATCTGGCTTTCGTGTCGTGGCTGCCAGCCGATCTCGATTCGCGCGCCTGGCGCTCACCGCTGGCCTACGATGCCGTCGCCGTGATCGTCAACCCGGCCAACCCGGTGACCGGCCTCAGCCTGGCCCAGCTGCGCGATGTGTTTCAAGGTCGTGTCGTCGATTGGTCGGTGCTGGGTGGGGCGGGCCAAAACTTGATCGTGGTGAGCCGCGAAGCGGGGTCGGGGACGCGCGCCGCGTTCGAGGAAGCGGCGCTGGACGGGCGGCCGGTCACGCTCAACGCCGTCGTCCAATCGGGCAGCGCGGCGCTGATCGAGTACGTGGCGCGCACGCCGGGCGCGATCGGCTACGTGTCGCGCGGGCGCGTGACGGCGGAGGTCAAGCCACTCCCGATCGAAGGCGTTGAGCCTAGCCCCGTGAACGTGGTGAACGGGACGTATCCGATCGGGCGGATTCTATTCGTGGTGGCACGCGCCGAACCGGTGGGCGCCGCGCGCGAGTTTGTGCGGTGGCTGCTCGACCCGGAGGGGCAGCAGGCGATTGGGGAACGAGGGTTTGGACGAGTGCAATGAATGCCCTCACGCACCTCCCCCTCTCCCGTTAAACGGGAGAGGGAGGGGTGAGGGTCTTACTCCCACTCCTGCACGATCATGCGGAAGATATCGCTCTCGGTGAGGATGCCGATCACGCGGCCCTCTTCCACCACCGGCAGACCGCTGACTTTACGCTCCATCATCAAACGCGCCGCTTCGCGGATCGTGGTGTTCGGCCCAACCGATAGCACCTGGCAGGTCATGATCCGATCGACGGTGAGTTGCGCCAACAGGTAGTTGAGCTCGTAGATGCTGAGCGTGGTCGCATCGGACGGGGACGCTTCGCGCACATCGCCGATGGTGACGATGCCGACCAGCCGGCCATCGCCGGCCACGACCGGCAGGCGCCGGATACGCCGCTCTTTCATCAGTCGATAGGCTTCCGGCAGCGTGGTCTTCGGCGTAATGACGACTGGATCGCGCGTCATCCAGTCGCGCACGGCAAGGTGTTTCATACGGCCCTCCACTGGACCACCCGGTTCACCCTTGCAAAGCTCTGAAGCCTTCGCAAGGATCAGGCGCTCCCCTGCGCGCTGAACAGGTTGATAAAGCACTCCAAGACATCGGTCTCGGTGACGATGCCGACCAGCCGATCGCCCTCGACCACCGGCACGCCGCCGAATTTGCGATCGTGCATCAAACGGGCGGCTTCGATGACCGATGTGTCCGGCGCCAGGTAAACCGGGTCCGGCGTCATGCACTCGGCGATCAACACCCGATCCAGCAGCTCCTGATCCTCGCGCCGCGCGCGCAAGATGAAGGGCGAGTTCAAGGCCAGGCGCACATCGCGATCGGAGACAATACCGACCAGTTTGCCCTCATCGACGACGGGCAAGCGGCGGCAGTGACATGCATGCATGCGCTCGATCGCCCTACGCAGCGGATCGCTCGATTGGACAGTGACGGGATGCGGAGTCATGATGTCGGACAAACGCGGGAGATTCACAGCGGACCTCGTGCCGGGTTACGACGCTGCCAGGTTGCGACCCAGAATCACACTGGAGAGACGCTTCGAGTCAATGTCTTTGAGCAGATACTGCTCCGCGCCGGCCTTCAACGCTACCTGGCGCTCGAAGTCGTCCAGATAAGAGGTGAGAATAATCACGCGGATAGCGGGGTTTTCGGCGCGAATCGCGCGCAGCACGTCTAGCCCTCGGCCGTCGTGCAGTTTCAGTTCCAGCAGAACGACATCGGGGTGCACCGTGCGGGCCTGCGCGATGCCTTCTTCGCTGCTGCCGGCCACCCCGGCCACCTGAATGCCTGGCACGCGACTGAGCCGCTGCGCCAGCGCGCGGCGGATCGACTCATGATGATCGATGATTAACAACGTGATCACGGCGCGAAATACTCCCCCTGAACACAACGGGCAGTCCACCCCGACTGATGCTGAAAAGTATAGGGGGTCGGACAAGTGACTTTGGAGTGTCATTTGTCCCCGTTCGCGCCTGACGGATGTAACGCGGATAGAATGGCGGTAGGTAACGAGCAAAAATCTTGTGGAGCTTCACTTTTCCGATAAGAAGTCAAAGGTTGGGCGCGCTCAGCCGGGGCGGGCGCGGCTCGCGCCGTTTGGCATTGACGGCAGGGTTAAGGTTCGCTTGAGGGCGCAAGCGGTATTCGCACCTGAATTCGCGTGCCGCCGCCCCGCTCGCTCTCCAGTCGCCACTCGCCATTGAGCAAACGCGCCCGCTCTTCCATGTTGCGCAGCCCGTGACCGGCGTAAGTCGTCACCGCCGACGGGTCGAAGCCGCGCCCGTCATCGCGCAATTCAAACACCAAAGCCGTCTCGGTGCGGCTGAGCGACAGCCGGACGTTGCGCGCGCGGGCGTGTTTGGCAATGTTGGCCAGGCCCTCCTGGGCGATGTGAAACAGGCCCAACGCCAATTCCGTCCCGATCTGCTTGCTGCTGTGCTGGTCGAGCGCTAATTCGACGTTGATAAATGTGTTGGCGCGGAACGCGCGCACCAGTTCGAGCAGGCCGGTCGCCAGGTCGTTGCTCTCAAAGCGTTGCGGCCGCATGTCGAGGATGTACGAGCGAATGTCGCGGATCACTTCGTTCAGCCCATCGATCGCCTGGCCCAAGCGTTCGCGTGTGACCTGCGGCTGCTCGTCCAGCATCAAGGCGGCGTACTCGAGCGTGAGGCCGATCGCGTAGATCGACTGAATCACGCCGTCGTGCAGCTCCATGCCGATCCGCGCCCGCTCATCGACGACGGCCAGCCGTTTGACCTCGCGATATAAGCGCGCGTTCTCGACCGCGACGCCGATCTGCCGGCCGATCGCCGTGAGCAGATCCACCCGGCGTTCCTCAAACGCCGCCGCCTGGCGCAGCCCCAGCGTCAACACGCCGATCACTTGATTCTTCACCACCAGCGGAATACACGCCAAGGACTTGATGCCCGCGCGAATCACTTCTTCGCGCACGAAGCGCGTCTCGCGCCGCAGCTCGTTGCTGAACAACGGCTCACCCATCGCGGCGGTGATGCCGACAAAGCCGACGCCGCGCTCGAAACGGTTGAGCGAGTAAAAAGCATCGGGATAGACCCCGCGATGCGTGGCCAGCACCATATCGCCGGAAGCCTCCTCGCGCAGGAAGATCTCGCCCGCGTCGGCCTCCATCACCATCAGCACTTTATCCAGCGTGTCGCGCAGCAGCGAATCCAGGTCGAGGGATTGCGCGGCGGTGGTGACGACGGCATTGAGCGCTTCCAGCTCCTGGTTGCGCCGGCCCAGTTGCCGGCCGCGCTCGACCGTCTCCTGCATCAAACGCGCGTTGTCGATGGCGATCGCGGCGTGCGCCGCCAGCATCGTGATCAGCTGCTCGTCATCCGCGTTGAACTCGGGCGCATCGAGCTTGTCGGTCAGGTAGAAGTTGCCCAGCAACTTGCCGCGCGAGATAATCGGCACGCCCAGGAACGAGCGCATGCTCGGATGATGCGCGCAAAAACCGGCCGAGCGCGGATCGGCGGTGATATCGGCCACCCGGATCGGGTTGGGCTGGTGTAACAGCAGTCCCAACAAGCCCCGGCCGGTCGGCAGATGATCGATCCGTTTCACGGCTTCCGGGTCGATGCCGGATACGATGAACTGGTCGAGGCCGCCTTTCCCGTCCGGCACGCCGAGCGCGCCGTAACGCGCACCGGCCAGATTGCGCCCCAGGTCGATGATCCGCTGCAAGACGCGCTCCAGCCCGAGCTCAGCCGTGATCACCATCGACGCTTCATTCAGCGCTTCGAGCTGCGCGCGCAGCTTGCGTTCGTGAGATTCAGGTTGAGAGAGCACGTTGGTTTTTCTAGATAGTGAGGATTACTTGTCCGATTGGCAACCAGTGAGATTATAGCCTGGAATCAAACGCTCCGCCAAGCGTTGAGACTCCAGAGACCCGGTTTCTTGAAGAAACCGGGCCTCTGGTGTTTAGAAACCGGGTCTCTCGTTCACACCGCCTGCGCCGCCGCGACCCCAGCGCCCGGCTCGACCGGGTAACCCGAATCGATCAGCGCCGCTTCGAGCGCCGTCACCGTCCGGCGAATCTCGTCCGCTCCGGCAATCCCCATGTGCCCGACGCGGAAATAGCGGCCGCGAATGTCCGGGTGCAGCCCGCCCGCAATCGCGACGCCGTGCTGCCCGACCCGACCGACGAAGGCATCGTCGATGCCCGCCGGGTAGTAGGCCACGCTGAGCGTATCGGCGGCCAATTCGGATCGGGTCGGCACCAGGCGCAACCCGAATGTTTGCAAGGCGGCCCGCAGCGCCGCGCCCAAACGGCGCTGCCGCGCCCAACGCGCTTCCAAACCTTCAGCGCAAAGCTGTCGCACCGCCTCGCCGAAGGCGGCGATCAGATTGGTGGGCGGGGTCGCAAAGTAGGCCGGCTTGCGCGCCTGGTACGCGCGCATGATCGGCAGCCACTGGTTCCAATCGCAGTAGTACGAACCGACCGGGCGCCGGCGCGTGTTGAAGGCTTCCAGCGCGCGCGGCCGGGCCATCACGATCGCCAGGCCGATCGGCGTGGCAAGCGCCTTTTGCGACGCGGTCAGGCACACATCGACGTCCCACGCCTGCATCTCGAACTCTTCGCCGCCCAACGCGCACACGCCATCGACCAGTGTCAAAGCGGTGTAACGACGGGCCAGCGCCGCCAGTTCGGCCACCGGCGCAACCACGCCGGTCGACGTGTCGACGTGCGTGATCGACAGGACTTTCGCGCCCGCGCGCAGCGCCGATTCGACCTGCTCCAGCGTTGGGCAATCGCCGGCCGGGGCGGGGATCGCCTCGACGTTCGCGCCGTGGCGCTTCAGCACATCGACCATGCGCCGCGCGAAGTAACCCGTATCGACGACAACGGCGCGATCGCCCGGCTCGATCACGTTGGCGACGGCCAGCTCCATCGCCAGTGTGCCGGAACCGGCGACGACAAACGGCTGGCCGTCCGGCGCGCGAAACACTTCGCGCAGTGAATCCAGGCATCCGCCGAAGAGGTCGATGAAGGTTGCCGACGTGTGACCGAGCGGCGGTTGCGCCAGCGCGGACAGAACAGCTGCATCGACCTCGACCGGGCCGGGGATCATGAGCAGGGGTCGTGGCATGGTGGACTATTCTCCAAGTCGAAGCTCTTCCGGGACATCGATCATCCCCGGCCGGTCCAGGTGATCGCTCAAACCCCATTGAATGCACGAGAACCCATCGGGCGTACGCTGAACCAGTACCAGGCTGGCGTTGGACAAATACAGTTCCCGCGCGCTGGTCGGCTTGAGATCGTGACACAGTTGCATCAGCCCCCAGGCGAAAATACCGCCGTGCCCCACGACCAGCGTATCCCCCTCGTCGGGCAAGCTGTGCATGAAACGCGCGAAGCGTTCCAACGCCTGCCGGCCGGTTTCGCCGCTCTGACAGCAAGCTTCGAGATCGCCGCTGAACCAGCCCAGGATCACCCGCCGGAAGCTCTCCCACGCCTCGACATCGTTGCGGCCTTCCAACGCGCCGCAATCGATCTCGCGCAGGTCTTCGGCGATGGTGTACTCCAGGCCGAGTTGCTGTCCGGCGATTTGAGCGGTCTGGCTGGCGCGCTGCAGCGGGCTGGCGTAAATACGGCGGATCGGTCGCCCGGCCAGCCAGGCGGCGGCCTGCCGGGCTTGTTGCACTCCATTCTCCGTCAACGGCCCATCCACCTTTCGATACGACAACGTGCGCGATAGATTCTCCACGCTTTCACCGTGGCGCAGCAGATAAATCACGTCAACCTCTTGTCAAGCGAGTGAGCGAGTGTTAGGATGGAGGTCGCCGCAACTATACCACGCTCCCGATGCGGCGGCAAAGCCCTGTCTGCAAGGAAGCGCCACATGAACCCTGTTGCGCCGGAAGCCGTCCGGCTGACCAACGTCCATAAAGTTTACGCGCAAGGCAAGCTGGCCGTGGCCGCGCTCAACGGCGTCTCGTTGACGATCCCGGACGGCCAGTTTGTCGCGGTGATGGGCGCTTCGGGTTCGGGCAAGAGCACGCTGCTCCACCTCGTCGCCGGATTAGCGCGCGCCACTACCGGCGACATCGCGCTGTACGCGCGCGCCATCAGCGCCATGAGCGACGATGAGCTCACACATTTCCGGCGCACCCGCGTCGGCTTGATCTTTCAATCGTTCAACTTACTGCCCACCTTGAACGCGCTGGAGAACGTCGCGCTTCCACTGCTGATCAACGGCGCACGTTTGCCAGCCGCTCGCGCGCGGGCGACGACCTTCCTGGACAGCGTCGGTCTGAGCGATCGCGCGACCCACCGACCCGACGAGCTGTCCGGCGGACAGCAACAGCGCGTGGCAATCGCCCGCGCACTGATCAACGAAGCGCCGCTCCTGCTGGCCGACGAACCCACCGGCAACCTCGACAGCCAAACCGGCGCAGAGATTCTGCGACTGCTGCGCGCACTCGCCACCGAGCACGGCCGCACGGTGGTGATGGTGACGCATGACCCCAGAGCGGCCGGTTTTGCCGATCGGGTGATTACGCTGCGGGATGGGCAGGTGGTGGAAGAAAGAGATTAGAAATTAGAAATTGGAGATTAGAAATTGGAGATTGGAGATTGGAGATTGGAGATTCCAACCGCCACTCTCGATCAGGCAATCAGCGCCGATGCTCACGACACCTCATCTGGTCTTCCTCACCAGCCTCCGCCATATCCGCCGGCACAAGCTGCGCACCGTGCTCACGCTCCTGGGCGTGATCGCCGGCGTGGCGACGTTCATCTTCGCGCCGTCGCTGTCCACGTCGATCACCGACTCGCTGCGCGCGGCGGTGGACGATCTGGCCGGCCAAGCCGATCTCGAAGTGCGCGGCCCGAACGAAGGCTTTCGCGCCCGCACGCTGGCGATCGTGCGCTCCATCGACGGTGTGCGCGTCGCCGCGCCGCTGGTTCAAGCCGGCGGCCTGGTATTGGGCGAGCGCGAGCCGCTGGCGATCTTCGGCATCGATCCCCGGCTCGATCGCGACGTGCGCGTGTACGCGCTGGCCGCAGGCCGCTGGCTCGAGCGCGCCGGCGATGTGCTGCTGGCCGAACGCTACGCGCGCGAGAAAGACATCGCCCTCGGCCAATCGATCACGCTGATCGGGCCGGGCGGCGCGCTCGATCTCAAGCTGGCCGGGCTGCTGGCCGAGCAGGGCATCGGGCGACTGAACGGCGGCGACGTCGCCGTGATGCGAGTGGCGCACGCGCAGGCGCTGCGCGGCGACGAGCGCATCGACTCGATCGCCATCCGCTTGCAAGCCGATCAACCGGTTGCCGCCGTAGCCGATCGTTTGCGCGCCGTCTTGCCCGACTCGCTGGAAGTCGATACGCCGGAGACGCGGCGCGGGCCGCTGGGCGAGATTCAGGGCGTGGTCACCTTCATGATGACCTTCATCAGCGTCGCCTTCTTAAGTCTGGGATCGACGCTGGTGTTCAACACGATGGCGGTGGCCGTGGCGCAACGCCGCGCCGAGATCGGCGTGCTGCGCGCGCTGGGCGTATCGCGCTCCGGCGTGCAGGCGATGTTCTTGCTGGAGTCGAGCCTGCTCGGCCTGATCGGCGCGTTGCTCGGCATTCCCGTCGGTTACGCGCTGGTGGATATCGCCGGCAGCCGGATCGATCTCGACCTGCTGTTCTCGTCCGGCGCGGGCGCAACGATCGTGCCGCACGCGCCGAACTGGCTGCCATTCCTCGCGTTAATCTTCGGCGTGGCGCTCCCGACGCTGGCCGGCTACCTGCCCGCGCGCGCCGCGGCGCGGGTGGAACCCGTCGAGGCGCTGAGCGGCGCGCAGGCCGAAGCTGGCCGGCTGCGGGTTGGGCGGCGGACGATCATCGGATTGAGCTTGCTGGCGATCGCCGGAGCGCTGTTACTGAGTTACGCCGTGTTCGGCTTCTCGATCGTATCCGACACACCCTACGTGCACGTGATCGGCGCGGCGCTGATCATGCTCGCCGGGATGATCCTGATCTTGCCGGCCATTCTCATTGGACTGGGACGTGTCCTGCCCGCGTGGATGCATCGCGCCTTCGGCGTGCCGGGCCTGCTGGCGGCGGAAAATCTGACCAAGCGCCCGAAGCGCATGGTCGCTACGGCGACGGTGCTGCTGATCGCGGCGTGGGCGGCCGTCGTCGTCAGCTCGTCGAACTTCGGCTATCGCAGCATGATCGACGAGTGGAATGCCAGCGAAAACGTGTGGAGCCTGACGATCAGCGGCGCAGGCCCCAGCCCCTTCAAGCCGATCATCGGCCTGCCCGACGACCTGCCGCGCTCGATCGCGGCGCGCCCGGAAGTGGCGGCGACGGTCGCCGAGCGGATCACCACGCTCGACTTCGACGGCGGCAGCCTCGACGTACGCGCGATCGACCTGGCGCGCTATCAGGCCGGGGGCGGCGACTTTCTGTGGGAGGCGGGCGATCGCGCGGCTGCGTTTCCGCGCTTGCAGGACACAACGCGCCCGGCGGTGCTGCTCTCGTCGTTCACAGCGCTGACTCAGGGTTTAAGCGAGGGCGACACGCTGATCCTTCAAACCCCGCGCGGCCCGCAGCCATTCGAGATCGTCGGTTCGGTGCTGATCGCGGTCGAACCGGGTCGGCCGGGAACCGGCGGGTTGGTGATGGACTTGAATGTGTATCGCCATTTCTGGCGCGACCGGCGCATCGATCGCTTGCTGGTCCAGCTCGAACCCGGACGCGATACGCGCGCCGTGCGTCGCGCGTGGCAAGAGAACTACGGCGAGCAGGGCCTCGTCATCGCCAGCCCGGCCGATCTGGCGGCGACGTTCACCCGCACCATCAACGCCTCGGTCGTCACGTCGCAGGTGATGTCGGGCTTGTTGCTGCTCACGATGCTCCTGGGCATCGGCAACACGTTCGTGATCCTCGCGCTGGATCGGCGGCGCGAGATGGGGATGCTGCGGGCGATCGGGCTGTACGGGCGGCAGGTTGCCGCGAGCCTCGTGCTGGAGGCGGCGCTGCTGGCGGTCATCACCGGCCTGCTGGCGATCCCGATGGGGCTGTTCAACAACTACGCCAACTCGCTGACGATCCAAAACATCTTCGGGATTCGCTTCGTGCTGGCGCCGGGTGAAGTGGCGGCGGCGCTGGGATTGGTCATCGGCGCGGCGGCGCTGGCGGCCTTCGTCCCGGCGCGACAAGCCGCGCGGGTGGATGTGCTGGAGGCGTTGCGGTATGAGTGAAACGTGAAACGTGACACGTGATTGTTTGAGAATACATCTCGGCAAAAGCAGCAGCTTTGCCCGTCGCCGACTCTTCCAACCAGAACCCGTTGACGACGAGTGTCCCGCTCGCCCGATCGAGCTTGGGGTCGAGGCGCGCGACCAGGCGATCGCCGTACAGGATCGGCAGCGTGTAATAGCCCCAGCGCCGGCCCGGCCACAGCCCCTGCCGTCCGAGGATGTAGCGGCGCAGCGTCGTTTTGGAAATGGTTAAAGACATAAGGCATTCCTCCACGAACCGGGCAATTGCAGGTTGCCGTACAATACAATCCAGGATAGATTTACTTGCGTATACCCATACGCGAGCAGGGATTACCTATCCCTGGCGGCCACCCCCGGGTCGCTAGCTGCTTTCTCCCTTCCAACCATCCCATAGGACCTGCTCGCTTGTCACTTTACCGGCTGTATCGATTGAGTGAACACCCGTACCGTATAGACAAGGAAAAGGAGAAATATCACATGCGAAAGTTGATCGTGATCGTTCTTGCGCTCGTGATGGCAGCCGCACTGGTTCCATCACGTGACGTGATCGCCGAAGGTCCACATCAGACCTCCCCCGACGTCATCGAGCTCCCCAACGGCTTCCAACCTGAAGGGATTGTGACCGGCCGTGGGACGTCGATTTACGCCGGTTCACTCGTGGCCGGGGCCATCTACAAAGCCGACCTGCGCACAGGCGAGGGCGCGCTCCTGGTTCCACAACAGGAAGGGCGCGTCGCGGTGGGGCTGGGTTTCGATCGGCGCACCAACTATGTTTACGTTTCCGGCGGCCCGACCGGCCAGGCGTTCGTCTATGACGGCGCTACCGGCGCGGAGGTCGGTGTTTTCCAACTCACCACCGAGTCGGAGACCTTTGTCAACGATGTGATCGTCACCCAGCGCGCCGCCTACTTCACCGACTCATTCCAGCCCGTGCTCTATCGGCTGCCATTGTTGCCCGGCGGCCGGCTCCCGGAGCCGTCTGAGGTTGAGACGATCCCCTTAGGCGGCGACTTCCAATTTGTGTCTGATCCCGGTGCGTTCAATACGAACGGCATCGAAGCGACGTCGGATGGAAAGTTCCTGGTGATTGTCAATTCCGCAGTGGGGGCGCTCTATCGCGTGAACCCTCGAAACGGAGAAGCCAAGCTGATCGACCTGGGCGGCGCATCGATGCCGAACGGCGATGGTCTGCTCTTGAAGGGCCATCGGCTTTTCGTGGTGCAGAACTTCCTCAACCAGATCGCCGTCGTGCGCTTGAACGACCGGCTGACCTCAGGTGAGGTGCGCAAGACCATCTCCAATCCGAGCTTTGACATTCCCACGACCATCGCCAGCTTTGGCGCTTCGCTGTACGTAGTGAACTCCCGGTTTAGCACGCCGCCGACACCGGATACGGAATACACGATCGTGAAAGTCGATCGAGACCCAGACGACGACTGACGGGCAGAGTCGACGATAGGCATACAACGCCGCTCGGAAATCCGGGCGGCATTTTTTTATTATTGCCCTCGAAAAGCTATCACGACCGCGAAGATTTCTTTATCCACGAATAACACGAATCGGCGCGAATACTGCTTTATTCGTGCTCACGGGAGCACTGCACCGCATGTGTTTGTGTAAATTCCTGGATCAATCCGTTTGGCTGCGGCGGAAGGCACGCTATGGTATTCCTTCCAGCTCACGCTCGAACTCGACCAGCCAGGGATCGAGCGGGCTTGGCGCTTGTTCTATATCTGAGCTAACACTCTTTCACGCCACGCGCGCGCCAGCGCCGCTGGGCTGGACCGGCGTGACGCCCGCCATCAGCAAGCCGAGCTGCTCGCGGGCGGCCGATTCGGCGTCGAGCATGGCGACAATACTCCCCCGATACATCACCGCGATGCGATCCGCCAGCGCCAGCACTTCATCGAGTTCCGCGCTGACCAGCAGCACCGCCACCCCGGCGTCGCGCATCTCGATGATCTTGCGATGGATGTACTCGATCGAGCCAACGTCCAGCCCGCGCGTCGGCTGGTTGGCGATGAGCAATCGGATCGGGCGCGAGAGTTCGCGCGCGACGATCACTTTCTGCTGGTTGCCCCCCGACAGGTTGGCGGCGATGTTGCGCGCGCTCGGCGTGCGCACCTCGTACTCGCGCACCAGGCGCTCGCCGTTGCGCGCAACGGCGGCGTCGTCGATCGTCAGGCCGTGGGCGAACGGCGGCCGGTAGTACGTAGACAAAACCAGGTTATCGGTGATGGGATACGGCAGCACCAGCCCGTGCTTGTGCCGATCTTCGGGGATGTGCGCCGTGCCGGCTTCGATGATCACGCGCGGCACGGCCTGCGTCATGCGTTCGTCCTGCAACGTGATGCCGCCGGAATGGATCGGGCGCAGGCCGGTGATGGCCTCGACCAGTTCGGTCTGGCCGTTGCCCTGCACCCCGGCGATGCCGAGCACCTCGCCGGCGCGCACGCTGAACGACGCGCCGGCCACCACCTCCACGCCGCGATCGTCGCGCACATACAAGTCTTCCACGCGCAGCACTTCTGCCTGCGGCTGGGCCGGCTCCTTCTCGACGACGAGGATCACGTCGCGGCCCACCATCATGGCGGCCAAAGCGTGCTCGTCGGACTGCGCGGGCGTGGTCGTGCCAACCACGCGCCCGCGCCGCATGACGGTGATGCGGTCGGCAATCGCCAGCACCTCTTTGAGCTTGTGGGTGATGAAGATGATCGAGACGCCCTGCTCGGTCAACCCGCGAATGATGCGAAACAAGTCGTCGGCTTCCTGCGGCGTGAGCACCGCCGTCGGTTCGTCGAGGATCAGAATCTCGGCGCGCCGGTACAGCGCCTTGACGATCTCGACCCGCTGCTGCACGCCCACCGGCAAGTCTTCGATCAGCGCAGTGGGATCGATATCCAGCCCATACTGTTGCGACAACTCGCGAATGCGCGCCGCCGCCGTGCGCCGATCGAGCGTCGGCCCGCGCAGCGTCTCGTTGCCGAGCATGATGTTCTCGGTGACGGTGAACACCGGCACCAGCATGAAGTGCTGATGCACCATGCCGATGCCGCGCGCGATCGCGTCGTTCGGATCGTGGATGGCGACGCGCCGGCCGTTCACCCCAATCTCGCCCTCATCCGGATGATACAGCCCGTACAAGATGTTCATCAACGTCGTCTTGCCGGCGCCGTTCTCACCCAGCAGCGCGTGCACCTCGCCTTTGGCCAGGTTGAAATCGACCCGATCGTTTGCCAACACGCCGGGAAAGCGCTTGGTGATGCCGCGCGCTTCGAGAGCCAGGGGGCGGGGGGTTTCCATCGTCTATTCCTTCTCGTACACCTTGCCTTCGGCCGCCGGCGGGCGCGCCCGTCCGACGAAGCCGGCGAGCACGATGATCGTCAGGAGGTAGGGCAGCATGCCGACGAACTGGTGCGGGATCAAGTCGGCCAGGCCCAAGAATTGCAATTGCGTGTTGAGCGCCGTGGCCAGCCCGAATAACAACGCGCCGCCGAGCGCCCCGAACGGCGTCCATTTGCCGAAGATCATCACCGCCAGCGCGACGAAGCCGCGCCCGTTGGTCATGCCGCGCTCGAACGAGCCGACCGCCTCCAACGTCAAAAACGCGCCGGCCAGCGCGGCCAGCATGCCGCCAATCATCACGTTCCAGTACCGCATGCGATTGACGTGAATACCGACCGTATCGGCGGCGCGGGGGTGCTCGCCCACTGCCCGCGTCCGCAAGCCCCAGCGCGTGTAGTACAACACGTAGTGGGCGACGATCACCAGGATGAGCGTCGCGTACGTGATCGGGGGATTGTTGAACAATACCGGCCCGATGATGGGAATATCCTTCAGAACGGGAACGGCGATCGGTTGGAACTTGCCGAGGGTGGTCAGGCCGGTGGTGTAGAAGTAGCCGGTGATGCCCAGCGCGATGATGTTGATGACCGTGCCGCTGATGATTTGATCGACCTTGAGCGTGATCGACATGAAGGCGTGCGCCGCGCCAAGCAACGCGCCGGTCAGCAGCGCGATCAGCACCGCCGCCGCCAGGCTGCCGGTGTAGACGTTGCCCAAGAAGCCCATGAAGGCGGCCAGCAGCATCATGCCCTCGATGCCGATGTTGATGATGCCTGAGCGCTCGCAAAAAATGCCGCACAGCGCGCCGAGCACGATCGGCACCGATTGGCGCAGCGTGGCCGCCAACACGGCGACGGTCGTCGTCGGGTTTCCGGCGTAAGCCAGGCCGATCGCCAGCACCAACGCCGCCCCGGCGATCAGCCAGATCCAATTCTGGCGCGACAGTCTTTTTCTGGGAAGTGCCAGCGTGGTTTGCATATGTTTACCCGCTCACTGTATTCGAGCAGTGTCCAGGTTGATTCACGGAACTACAGTCCCCGTAGCGCAGCGGAGTGGGACTACAGTCCCCGTAGCGCAGCGGAGTGGGACTCCAGTCCCCGTAGCGCAGCGGAGTGGGATACGCTCTACGGAAACCGTCGGAATCACGGGCATGCGGTATGCCGTAATCCGTAAAGCCAGGTGGAATCCGCTCTAAGTACAATCCAGTAAGTTCTGCGGAATACGTGGGTGCTCTTGGCCCGCGTCCCCGCGGGCCGTCCGCGAGGACGCGGACAGCGAGCAATCGCACTATGCAAGACTTTCTGGAATGTACTTAGTGTTGGCCCCAGCCGGTGCTCAACGTGATCTTTTCCTCCGGCGCGGCGCGCAGGCGGATCAGCTTGCGGATGATGACGTCGGCGGCCACGAAGAACAGCAGCAGCGCCTGCACCACGTCGGTGATCTCTTTAGCCACTTTGGCGTCGAACTGCATCTGGGCCGAGCCGGCCTTCATCGCGCCGACGATCAGCGCCGCCGGGATCGCGCCCAGCGGATGCGTCTTGCCCAATAGCGCCACCGTGATACCGTCGAAGCCCAGCCCCACGTTGAACCCCGGCTGGTAGCGCCCGACGACCCCCTGGGTTTCGACCGCGCCGCCGAAGCCCGCCATCACGCCGCTCAACACCATGGTCAAGACCACGGTGCGCGCGACGTTCATGCCCGCATAGCGCGCGGCGTTGGGGTTCAGGCCGACGGTGCGGATTTCAAAACCGAGCGTGGTGCGCCACAGCAACCACCACGTCAGCACCGCCAGCAGCATGGCGATGAGGATGCCGATGGGAATCCCGGCAACCGCGCCAATCTTGGCGCTGTCCAGCACTTCGGGCGTGCGGGCGACGATGTTGCCCGGCGAGGTGTCTTTGAATGGGCCATCGGCTAAATAGTCGGTGATGTTGATCGCCACGTAGTTCAACATGATCGTGGTGATCACCTCGTGCGCGCCGGTGTACACCTTGAGCGCGCCGGGGATCGCGCCCCACAACCCGCCGGCCAGCGCGCCGGCAGCCAGCGCCAACGTTGCATGCAACAGCGGCGGCAAGCCGGTTACCCCCACGCCGACCACCGCCGCCGTCATCGCGCCAAACAGCAGCTGGCCCTGTGCGCCGATGTTGAACAGCCCGGCGCGAAACGCAAACGCGACCGCCAGGCCGGAGAAGATCAGCGGCGTCGCCTTTTCGAGCGTGCGCCCGAACGCCACGGCGCTGCCGAACGAGCCACGGAACAGCGCGGCATACGCCGCGAACGGATCGGCGCCGGATAAAATGATGAGCACGCCGCCGATCACCAGCGCCATCACCACCGCCAGCACCGGGACAGCCAGCGCACGCACGGCGCGCGTCAGTATGCCGCTGAGCCGATCCATGAAGTTGGGCATAACTTACTCCTTGATACTAATTGTGCCCTCTTTTAAACCCCTGTCAACCTCGGCCAGCTGGGTCTTGATGTCGGCGTTCAATTTGCTCTCAAAATCGTGGAAGGGCGCCAGGCCGACTGCGCCAAAGGTGTTGCCGCCGGAAAAAGCGCCGGCCTGCGCTTGCCTGATCAACGCTTCGATGCTGGGCGCGATCAACTTGATCGCGCTGGACACCAGGCAGGGTCGCGCCTCGGGCAGCGTTTCCCACTGATCGGTATCAACCCCGATGCAAAATGCGCCCGCCTGGCCCGCCGTTTCGATCAGCGCCCCGTTACCGGTGCGGCCGGCGGCGGCGAAGACCACGTCCGCGCCCTGATCGAGCGCTTGCCTGGCGGTCGCTGCGCCCCACTCCGGATCGGTGAAGGCCGCTTCAAAACCGCCGGGGTGAAACGTCGAAATCACTTCGATGTCGGGCCGGATGTATTTCGCGCCGGCCTCGTAGCCTTCTTTGAAGGCCACCACCTGCGGCACGAGGTCGGCGCCGAACACCGCTGCGATTTTGCCGCTCTGGCTCACCTGCGCGGCGAGCGCGCCCGCCAGAAAACCGGCCTGATCTTCCGGGAAAATCACGCCGCTAAGATTGGGCAACTCCTGGCCGGGCGCTTGAAACTGATCGATGCCGATGAACTTGACGTTCGGGTACTTTTGAGCTGCCTCGATCGTCACTTGCCCATACGCAAACCCGACGGTGACGATCACATCGTAGCCCTTGTCGGCGAACAACGCGATGTTGTTGCCGTAATCCGTGGCGTCTTCCGTCTCGATAGAGTTGACGATCGCGCCGGGAAAGTTCTGCTCGGCGGTCTTCACGCCTTCCCAAGCCGATTGGTTGAATGACCTGTCGTCGACGCCCCCCGCATCCGTCACCAGCCCCACGCACAACACCTCCAGCCTGGAACAGTCGGCCTCGGTTGCCGCCGCCTGGCACGCCGACAGCAGACCGACGAACGTAAAGGCTATTATCGCCAAAACCGATCTCTGCATTCCCACTCCTCAAGTTTAAGCCTTGGCGTTACAACAAGAGGGGAGACGTCACAACGTCTCCCCTGTCTCGTTCACAAACGATACGCGACTAGCCGCCGGGATTGTAGCCGGTCGAGATCGAGCCGTCCTTCAGGCCCGCATCGATTTCCTGCAGCTTGGTCTTGATGGCCGCATCGAGCGCGCCGTCGAAATCATGGAATGGCGCCAGACCAACCAGGCCGACGTAATTGCCGCCGGTGAAGTTACCCTCTTGCGCGGTCTTAATCAGTGTTTCGACGCCCGGTGTGATGAGTTTCATCGCGCTGGAGACCAGGCACGGATGCGCTTCGGGCACGGTCTCCCACTGGTCGGAATCGACGCCGATGCAATACAGGCCCGGCGTGCCGGCAGTCTCGATCAACGCGCCGTTGCCGGTCTTGCCGCCCGCGCCGAACACCACATCAGCGCCTTGATCGATGGCCTGCTTGGCCGTGGCCGCGCCCCATTCCGGATCGGTGAAGGCCACGTCCAGGCCGCCGGGGTGATAAGTCGAGATCACCTCGATATCGGGGTTGATGTACTCGGCCCCTGCTTCGTAGCCTTCCTTGAAGGCGACCACCGGCGGCACCAGGTCAGTGCCCAACACCGCCGCGATCTTACCGCTCGTGGACAGTTGCGCAGCCAACGCGCCGGCCAGGAAGCCGGACTTATCTTCGCTAAAGATCAGCCCGGTGACGTTGGGTACCGGCGCCGCCTGGAACTGATCCACGCCGATGAACTTGATGTTGGGATACTTCGCCGCTGCTTCCGCCGTCGCCTCGCCGATCGCGAACCCGACGGTGACAATCACATCGTAGCTCTTAGCGGCGAACAGGTCAATGTTATTGGCGTAGTCCTTGGCGTCCTTTGTCTCTACGAAGTTGACGATGGCGCCGGGGAAATTCGTCTGGGCCGTCTGAGCGCCTTCCCAGGCCGATTGGTTGAACGACTTATCGTCGACTTCGCCAACATCCGTCACCAACCCGACGCACAACACTTCAGCCTTGGGGCAGTCGGCTTCAGTCGTCGCTGGCGCCGACGTGGCTCCAGGGGCCTGGGTGGCCGGCGCTGCCGCCGGCTGGCAGGCCGTCAACACAACCGACAATACAACCAGCAGAGAAAGCAAAGTAGACAACTTACGCATTGGGGTCTCTCCTCCTTACAGAGAGTTGGGGATATCACTCACAGCAGCCAGCGGAAAACACACACTCAGTGAACACAGGCGGAGCAGTTCGTCTTAGCAATCACCTCCTCTCTCACGGGGATTGCAGTTTTCACCGATGCTGCGTGTGTGCAAAGTTTAGTAGCGGGGGTTCGGGGTCATTATAGTGCAAAAGAACCGTTCGGGCAAGACAAACAAAACTACGGCCCGTCCGACAATACCTCGCGCCAGCGGCTGCTTTCTTCCGCCCGCCCGACGATACCTTTCTCTTCCATCAGGTCGATCAGCCGCGCCGCGCGGGTGTAGCCGATCCGCAGCCGGCGTTGCAAGAGCGAGATACTGGCCCGGCGTTGCAGGCGCACCACCTCGATGGCGCGATCGAGCAAATCGTCTTCGGGCATGTTTTCAGCGCCGTCGTCGACCGGCGCCAGGTCTTCCCACAACGGCGTCTGGTGAACCGGCAAGGTGTCAGCCGGCACGCGCTCGGCCAAAGACGTTTCTGCGCCGCGCACGCCCTTCCAGTAACGCACGATGTTGTGTACTTCGCTGTCGGATACGAAGCAGCCCTGCACGCGCTGGGGCACGCCCGAATCGGGGGAGATGAAGAGCATATCGCCGCGCCCCAATAGCCGCTCCGCGCCGGTCGTGTCGAGGATGACGCGCGAATCGGTGCTGGAGGCGACGGCGAAGGAGATGCGCGCCGGGAAGTTGGCCTTGATCAGGCCGGTCACCACGTCGACGCTGGGACGCTGCGTGGAGATAATCAGGTGGATGCCGGTGGCGCGCGCCATCTGCGCCAGCCGGCAGATCATCTTTTCCGTCTCGTCGGGCGCCATCATCATCAGGTCGGCCAGTTCGTCGATGACGAGCACGATATAGGGCAGCCGCTCTTCGTTGCCCTCGTTGGCGATGCGCGCGTTGTAGTCGACGATGTTGCGCGCGCCGGCCTTGGCGAACCGCTTGTAACGCGCGTCCATCTCGTTAGTCACCCACTTCAACACACCGATCACGCGCTCCAAATCTACCACCACCGGCGCGATCAGGTGCGGGATGCCGTTGTATAGCGTCAACTCGACGCGCTTGGGGTCGACCAGCAGCAGCTTGAGATCATCCGGCGTGTTGAAGGCGAGCAGGCAGCAGATGATGGCATTGACGCACACGCTCTTGCCCGACCCGGTGGTGCCGGCGATGAGCATGTGCGGCATCATCGCCAGATCGGCGGCGTATGGCTCGCCGGCGATACCCTGTCCCAGCGCGAAGCGCAGCGGCGAGCCGATCTTCTGGAACGCCTCGCTCTCGATCACGTCGCGCAGCGAGACGAGCGACGTTTCGCCATTCGGCACCTCGATGCCGACGATGTTGCGACCGGGCACCGGCGCTTCGATGCGGATGCTGCGGGCGGCCAACGCCAGCGCCAGGTCGTCGGCCAGCGCGCTGATCTTGCTGACCTTGACTTTAGTCGATTTGCCGGCGCGATTGATGAAGCCCGGCTCGACGCCGAACTGCGTGATCGCCGGCCCGCGATTGACCTCGACGATGCGGCCCTCGACGCCGAACGAGTGCAGCGTCTCCTCGATCAGATTCACCTTCAGCCGGATATCGTCTTCGCTCAACGCCGCCTCGGCGCCGCCGGCAAACACCTCGGCGACGCTCGGCAGTTGCCAGACCTGTCCGCCGCCGATGGTGCGCGGGAAGAGCGGGCCGGTGGACTCCCCCGCCGCTAACGGCTCCGGCTCGGCTTGCGCAGCCGATTGAGGCGGGGTGGATACGGGCCGGATATTGATCGGGCGCGGCTCCACGACGGGCGTCTTGCGCGGCGGTTCGGTCGAACGCGCGGGCAGCGGATCGGCCTCGGCTGCGCCGCCGATCACCTTCGGCGGAGCGACCCGGCCAGACTGGCCGGCCTTGAGCGGTTGATGGATGGTGTAACCCGGATCGCGTTCGGGACGCAAGGCCCGAATCACTCCAGCCAGCCAGACCGCCATCTCGCTGGGCGAGATATCGAACAGGAACACGATGCCCAGCAGCCACCAGGCGATCAACACGACCACGCCGCCAAAGTCGCCCACGGCGCTCGACACCAGCTGCGTGAACCAATCGCCGATTGAGCCGCCCAGTCCAGCGGCGGCGCTGCTCGCCGGTTGAATCCAGCTCAACGACGTCAAGGCCGCGAAAAATGTCAGGCCGAACCCAATCAGCTGGGAACCTTTGGGATGAGGAAGGTGCTCGAACCGGCGCAGCCACAACCACAACCCGGCCGCGCCAATCACCAGCGGCACGATGAACATGCCGAGGCCGAACGTGTGGCGCAAGAGCGCCAACCAGCTGCCGGTCAACACGCTTTGGTTCGAGGAAAGAAAACTGAAAATCGTCACCCCGGCTACGACGATGAGGAACAGCCCGAGGATGTCGAGTTTCTGATCGAGCGACAGTTGGATAAGCGGTTGCCCGCCCGGCGTAGTTTTGCCGCCTCCGCCGTTGCCTTTTCCCTTTCCCGCTTTGCTCTTTGCCGATGCCTTTGCCATGCTTAAGCCCAATCATTTAAAACAGATGTTCGTGATAGGGCAAAATTATAACATAGCGGTGATCAAATGGCTATCCCTCAGTTTTGTATTGACATCCTTATGCCGGGGCTGTAGAATCGGCACGATTCCACTCGGCGAGGTGAACCGTGCCTGCACGCAAAACCATCGTAAAGAAGACGGTAGTGCGCCGGACAAAAACCGCTGTCCAACGATCGACCCGGCGCGTGATCCACACCGATGCCGCGCCGAAAGCGATCGGCCCGTACTCGCAGGCGGTTCACAGCGATGGGCTGGTGTATACCGCCGGGCAGGTCGCAATCGATCCGGCCATTGGCAAGTTGATCGAAGGCGACGTGGCCCAACAGACGCGACAGGTGCTCAACAATCTCAAGGCGATCCTGGAGGCCGCCGGCGCCTCGCTCGAACGGGTACTGAAGACCACGGTGTTCATGACTGACCTGAGCCAGTTCGCGGCGATGAATACCGTCTATGCTGAATTCTTCGCGACGAACCCGCCCGCGCGCAGCACGATCCAGGTTGCCGCGCTGCCGCTGGGGGCGCAGGTGGAGATCGAGGCGATTGCTGAATGTAGAATGTAGAATGCAGAATGTAGAATGCAGAAAGTGCTTTGCCATCAGCGATATGCGCTACGCGATGAAAGAAACCATCCTCGTCGTCGGTGACCAAGCGAATATTGTGGAACTGCCCCGGCTGTAGGAATCGTCTCCAGACGACGACCCCTTGATGGCCGAAGGTCTCCCGACCGAGGCCCAGCGGAGTTGGTTGGATAGTTGGATGGTGGGTTGATGAATGCGTTGACGATCGAGGACATTCGCCTGGCGCTGGCTCGGCCGCTGCCAGGCCTAGCCGCACAGGTGCGCCTGGCGCCGCCCTATCGCATCGAGCAACTGTACCAGGCCCCGCCCGCCGACGCTCGACCGGCGGGCGTTTTGATCGCGCTGTATCCTTATCGGGATGCGCTGTACTTTCCGCTCACCCGGCGCACCGATCACCTGGATAGTCACAAGGGGCAGATTTCACTGCCCGGCGGCCGGCAGGAACCGGGCGAATCGCTGCTGGACACGGCGCTGCGCGAGACGTGGGAGGAGATCGGGGCGAGCATCGATCCCGCGTGGGTGCTGGGCACGCTCTCACCCCTCTACGTTCCACCGAGCGGATTCCTGATCACGCCCTTCGTCGCCGCCCTGCCCGAGCGGCCGCGCTTCGCGCCCGTGGAATACGAGGTGGCCGAGTTGATCGAGACGCCGATAACTGCGCTGCTCGATCCGGCCATCGTGCGGAGCGAGGTCTGGACCTTGCGCGATCTGGAAATCGAAGCGCCGTTTTTCCAGATCGGGCCGCACAAAGTGTGGGGCGCGACGGCGATGGTGTTGAGCGAATTCGCGGCGGTGATTGGGGGTTCGAGTTGAGGTGTAGGAGGCGACTCCCGTCGCCGATTGCCCTCGTCGCCGATTGCCCCGTCGCCGATTCGACGGCTATTCTCGCGATGAGCGACACACGCTGCGCCATCTGCGATAAGCGAAAGGACCGACTTTGAGATTTCCACGTTCCAGCGGCCTGCTGCTGCACCCGACCTCGCTGCCCGGCCGATACGGCATCGGCGACCTGGGCGCGGCAGCCTATCGCTTTGTCGATTTCCTCGTCAGCGCGAAACAGCGCCTGTGGCAGGTGCTGCCGCTCGGCCCCACCGGCTACGGCGACTCGCCGTATCAATGCTTCTCGGCCTTCGCCGGCAACCCGCTGCTTATCAGTCCGGATCGGCTGGTCGAAGACGGTCTCCTGATCAAGGAAGACGTTCACGAGGCGCCGAACTTCCCGGCGCATACGGTTGATTACGGCGAGGTGATTTACTACAAGCGCGATCTGCTGAATCGGGCCACGCAGCGGTTTCGGAGCGGAGCGCGCCAAGCGCTGGCGGCAGACTTCGAGGCTTTCTCGCGCGAGCAAGCTGCGTGGCTGGAGGACTTCGCGCTATTCATGGCGCTCAAGGATGCGCATGGCGGCGCGATGTGGAGCACCTGGCAACCGGACATCGCTCGTCGAAAGCCTGAGGCGCTCCGGGCCTGGCGCGAGAAACTGGCCGACTCGATCTTCGCCCACAAGTTTTTCCAGTTCCTGTTTTTCCGCCAGTGGCTGGCCGTCAAGCGGTATGCCAACGAGCGCGGTATCCAAATCGTCGGCGATATCCCGATCTTCGTCGCCTACGACAGCGCCGATGTGTGGGCGCATCCTGATCTATTTTTCCTCGATGAAGACGGCCGGGCGACTGTCGTTGCGGGTGTGCCGCCCGACCTGTTCAGCGCGACCGGCCAACTGTGGGGCAACCCGCTCTATCGTTGGGACGTGATGCACGCGCGAGATTACGCCTGGTGGATCGAGCGCTTTCGCGCGATGCTGACCCAGGTCGATCTCCTACGCATCGATCACTTCATCGGTTTCACCCGCTACTGGGCCGTGCCCGCCGGCGAGCCGACTGCCGTCAAGGGGCGCTGGCAGCCCGGCCCCGGCGCGGCGCTCTTCCACGCCGTGGAGCGCGCGCTGGGCCAGCTGCCGATCATCGCCGAAGACCTCGGCGCGATCACGCCGCAAGTCATCGCGCTGCGCGATCAATTTGAGTTCCCCGGCATGAAGGTCCTGCAATTCGCCTTCAGCGACGGCGCAGCCGATCCTTTCTTGCCGCACAACTATCCGCGCAACTGCGTGGTGTACACCGGCACGCACGACAACGATACCAGCGCGGGCTGGTTTCGCTCGGCGCAGCCGCACGAGCGCGCCTTCGCGCTGCGTTACCTGGGGCGCAGCGGCGACGATTTCGCCTGGGATTTTATTCGCCTGGCGTTCAGCTCCGTCGCCGACATGGCAGTGGTGCCGCTGCAAGATGTGTTTCGCCTGGGCAGCGAGGCGCGCATGAACTTTCCGGGCCGCCCGGCCGGCAACTGGGGTTGGCGGTTTACGCCAGAGATGCTGAACGCCGCGCAGGGTGATCGGTTGCGTGAGCTGGTGGAGTCGTACGGGCGGGAGACGCCGCAAGACGGAAGACCAAAGACGCCGGACGAAGGATAGTATCCTTCGTTCGGCGTCATCCGTCCTTCGTCGGTTTCAGAACATCGAGTCGATCAAGTCGCGCAACAGCCGCAGCAAGCGCGTTCTCAAGCGCGCAGCGTCTGGAGTTTCACCACTCTGGCCGTCTCCAATTCCTGGATTTCGGCATCACTCAGACCTACCCGGTTGAGTAGTTCTGTTGTGTGCTCACCCAAGTTTGGCGCGCGCGCCGCACGGGACTCCCCTCCGAATCGAAACGGCGACCCGATCTGCGCGCCCGGCCCCGCCGCTTCTGCTACCAGACCGCGCTGCTGCACCTGCGGATGGTGCAGCAGCTCGTCCAGTGTATTAACCGCTTCCACGCACGCATCCACCTCGCGGAAGTGTGCCAGCCACTCGTCGCGCGTCCGTCCTCGGAAGAGCGCCGCCACCTCCGCGATCGCCGCTGGATCGAGCTGGCGCGCGAGCAGATCACGGCGCTCCACCGCCTCGCAAAAACTCGCCCACAGATGTGGCTCGAGCGCGCCAAGTGTGATGTGCTGCCCATCCGCCGTTTCGTACACGTTGTAACAGGGGAGTTGGCCCGACAGCGGCATTTGTCCGCGCTCCGGCTGCTTTCCGGCGCCGAGCCACATGCCAGACATCGGCCCGACCCACGACACCACGGCATCGAGCATGGCGACATCCAAATAGGCGCCCTGCCCGGTACGCTGGCGCCCGACCAGTGTCGCCAGAATTGCGATGGCTGCCAGCATCCCGCCGGCCAGATCGGCGATCTGCACGCCGGGGGGGATCGGCGGCCCTCCCAACGCGCCGTTGAGCGCAAGCAGTCCACCGATCGCGATGTAGTTCAGGTCGTGCCCGGCGCGGTTGGCGTAGGGTCCGCTCTGCCCGTAACCGGACAGCGAGCAATAGATCACTTGTGGGTTCACCGCCTGCACGGCTTCATAATCGATCTTCCAACGTCTCACTGCGCCAGGTCGAAAGGTTTCTATCACGACATCGGCCTCACGCGCCAGTTGCAAGAAAACTTCGCGCCCGCGCGGATTCCGATAGTTCAGCCCCACGCTCTTTTTACCGCGATTGACTGCCGCATAGAGCGCCTCGCCGCCAAAGCCCGCTGGGACCATCCGTGCATAGTCGCCGATGAGCGGTGATTCGATCTTGATCACCTCGGCGCCCAGGTCGGCCAGGAGCATGGTGCAGTATGGGCCGGGCAACAGGCGGGAAAGATCGAGAACGCGGCTACCGTTGAGTGGAGAGAGCACTGTCTCCTCCGTGAGATGTTTGATCCACGAAGTGACACCAAGGGGCACGAAGTAGAATCGTCCGTGTATCTTCGTGTATCTTCGTGTATCTTCGTGGATCGGCTTCACCATCGCCCGCGCGTTTGCTGCGCTTCGGGATGCGGCAGTTCTTCCTCGCGCGCCGGCGTCACGCGCACGGCGCAGGCTTTATACTCAGGAATCTTCGCCTGCGGATCGAGCGCATCAATCGTAAGCAAGTTGGCGGCGGCCTCGGCAAAGTGGAACGGGATGAACACCACCCCCAGCGTCGTCTTGTGCGTCACTTTCGCCCGCAACACGATCGCGCCGCGCCGCGACGAGACACGCACCGCCTGCCCATCCGCGATGCCTGAACGGGCGGCATCCGCCGGGTTCAACTCCATCAACGCTTCGGGATACAAGTCGTCCAGCTTCGAATGGCGCGTGAGCGTGCCGCCGTGCCAGTGCTCCAGCACGCGCCCGGTCGTCAGGATGAACGGGTACTCGTCGTCGGGCAGCTCCACCATCGGCCGGTAGTCGAGCGGATGGAACCTGCCCCGGCCGCGCGGGAACGATTCGGTGAACAGGTACGGCGTGCCCGGATGTTGATCGTCCCAGACCGGCGTCTGCAACCCGCCCTGATCGAGCCGGGCATATTTCACCCCCGCATATTCGGGAACCACTTGCCCCATTTCTTCCAAGACTTCCGACGGATCTTCGTAACCCCAAAAGGCCGAGTTCGGGCGGCCCAGGCGCTTCTCGAGGCGCGCCGCCAGATCGCAGATGATCTCCCAATCGGGTCGAGCCTTGCCGCGCAGCGCGATTGCCTGGCGCACGCGCTGCACACGCCGATCGGTGTTGGTGAACGTGCCATCCTTCTCGGCCCACGACGCCGCCGGCAGGAACACGTCGGCGTACGCGCCCGACTCGTTGATGAACAGGTCTTGCGCGACGAGGAACTCTAGCTGCTCCATCTGGTGGCGCGTGTGATGGAGGTTCGGCTCGGACATCATCGGA
Source organism: Anaerolineae bacterium (assembly GCA_035292585.1). Lineage (GTDB taxonomy): Bacteria > Chloroflexota > Anaerolineae > Fen-1058 > Fen-1058 > DASSFZ01. The sequence goes on from DATDPU010000051.1 coordinate 31,644, forward strand.
TTCTCGCCCATGATATACAACGCGCGCACGCCGCCCGGCCCGGCCGCGCTCATGATCTCGGTCGTCGTCAGGCCCAGCTGGCGGCTCAACCCGCCCGGCTCGATCTGCCAGGCCCGCTCGAACGTGCGCGCCGCGTCTTCATCGTCTACGCGCTGATAACCGGGATAGTGCCACGGCATCGCGCCCGAATCCGACGCGCCCTGCACGTTGTTCTGCCCGCGCAGCGGGTTCAACCCGGTTCCTTTGCGCCCGATGTGGCCGGTCAGCAGCGCCAGGTGAATCAGCGCCATCGCGTTGTCGGTTCCATGCGAATGTTCAGGGATACCGAGCGCCCAGTAGATCGCCGCGTTCTGCGCCGTCGCATACATCCGCGCCGCCTGAATGATCAATTCCCGATCCACACCCGACACGGCCTCGGCGTACTCCGGCGTGAACTTCTCCATCGACGCCGCAAACGCTTCGAAGTTTTCGGTGCGCTCGCGGATGAACGGCTCGTTGTACAGTTTCTCCTGGAGGATGACGTGCGCCAGCGCCGAGAATACCGGCACATCCGTGCCGGGCTTCTCCGGCAGCCACAGCGCCGCATAGTTGCACATCTCGATGCGGCGCGGATCGACGACGATCAGCTTCGCGCCATGCTGCTCGATCGCGGCTTTCATTTGCAGCGCGATGATCGGGTGCGTCTCGGCAGTGTTGGAGCCGGTGACGATGAACACGTCGTTGTGGATCACCTCGGCGGCAGTGTTGCTCATCGCCGACGACCCGATCGCCATTTGCAGCGCGACGACCGACCCGGCGTGACACAGCCGCGTGCAGTGATCGATGTTGTTGGTGCGCAGCAGCGCGCGGAACAGCTTCTGCAACAGGTAGTTGTCTTCGTTGGTGGCTTTGGCGCAGCAGTACACCGCCAGCGCGTCCGAACCGTCCCGCCGATAAATCTCCGCCAGGCGGTCGGCCACCAGATCGAGCGCTTCTTCCCAGGAAGCCTCGCGCCACTCGCCCAGCTCGAATGCTTGTGTGCGCTGACCCGGCCGTTGCGGCGTACGCCGGATGAGCGGCGTCGTCACGCGGCTCTTGTTGTAAATGAAATCGTACCCGAAGCGCCCCTTGACGCACAGGTTGCCGTGATTCACCACGCTATCAAAAGGCGAGGTGACTTTGTAGATGTAATCATTCTGGATGTGCAGCTCCAGGTTGCAGCCTACGCCGCAGTAGGGGCAAGTGGTGGCAACTACTTTATCTGGCTGAATCATCTTAACTTCCTCGGTCTGCGCAACGGTCCGCGAGTCTGTTCTGCATCTGCTGGATTCTCGACGCTCGCTGAGTGTAGGCTTCCATAGTCGATCTCCTCTTTCCGGCGTACCCGTAGTATGCGAATACGCTTTAACTCCTCATCAATCTCATACGCGATCCGCCAGCGCCCTGCCAGCCAAATACGGTAAATGTTAGGCTTATCGCGCAACTCTTTTGCGCGGGGCGGGAGTGGATCTAGGCCCAATGCGCGAATGAGCTGACTGGCCTGAGCACGTACGTATCCGGGTAGCGACTTTATTTCCCTTTGCGCATCCGGTGACACTTCAATCTGGTAACTCACCTGCTGTCTCCGCGCGATCCAGTTCGGACTCGAATGCTTCCCAGCTCATCCAAGCCTCCGGTTTATCACCATATTTCTGGATTGTATCCAGTGCCTCGCGAAGCAGCGTTTCATCTTCGGCAGGCTCGTTCGGCCCTTCGTGTTTGACATCTTCGAGTCTGGAGCGTGCCGATGCGCGCAGCAGGCGGGCAAGTTCCTGCCGCACCACGCGGCGGATGAGATTTTCAAACTCAGCCGGGCTGAGGGTGGTTGTTATTTCGTTCATGTTGAGCCTCCCTTCGTCACGACTATAATCTCGTGCGAGACAACAGCTTACGAAGCAATCAACCCAATGGCAACAAGCGCCGCCACAATCCCAATCGATTGCAGCCGGGTGAAACGCTCCTTCAGGATCAGCCACGCCAGCCAGACCGTCGTCGCGGGATACAGCGAGGACAGCACCGCCGCCACATCCAGCCGTCCCACCTGCCCCGCCAGCGCGAAAAACGCATTGCCGCCTACTTCCATCACGCCGACCAGCGCGATCAAGGGCAGGCGATTGCCTTCCGGCCGCCAGCGCCGCCGGGTGAACATCGTAAGGGTGATCAGCGTAGCCAGCGACGCGAGTCGCGCGCCCACCAGCGGCCACAACACCGCCGTGTCGCTCACGCGATTGATGATGATAAAGAACACACCGAAACTCAGCCCGGCCAGGATCGGCAGCCCCAGTTCGCCGACCCGGATCGCGCCGTCTTCCGCGCGCGAGATGAACCAGACGGCGAGCAGCGCCAATCCAAACCCGATTAGCTGCGGCGTGTCCGGCAAGCCTTCGGCAAACGCGCCAAAGACGATAGGGACGATCGCGCCGACCAGGCCGGAAACCGGCGCGGCCAAACCCATTCGTCCCGTCGCCAATGCCCGATACAAGGCTAGCAGCCCGACCGTACCGGCTAACCCGCCGACACCGCCCCCAATGAAATACGCCAGCTGCGGCATCTTTTCCGAGAACGCCAGCGCCAGGCCGATCAGCAGAATCACGCCGACAATTTGCGAAGCGATGATCACGCCGATGGCCGATGTCCGCCGGGTCGCCAGGCCGCCGCAGAAATCGCCCGCGCCCCAAAACGCCGCCGACGCCAACCCGAACACGACCGGCGCGAATTCCGATCCGGTCACGGCCTCAGCTCGCGTTACGCCGTGTCAGTTCCCGGCCCAACCGCACGACTTCGCGCACCAGCAGATCGAAATCCTCGCGCCGGCTGCGGTGATTAGTGATCGCAGCGCGGATCGCATACTTGCCCTTCAGCGTCGTGTACGAAGGAACGGCCACGCCGCGCTCGTGCAACTGGATCAGGATTTCCTGATTCAGCTGATTCAATTCGGATTCAGCCAGGCCGTCAACCTTGAATCGGAAACAGACGATGTTCATCGGGACCGGCGCCAATCGCTCCAAATCGGGCGCGGCATCGACCAGATCGGCCAGGTAACGCGCCTGCTCGATGTTTTGTTGAATCAAGCGCCCGTATTTGCGGATGCCATGTTCTTTGATCGACAGCCAGATCTTCAACGCCCGGAAGCCGCGTGAGAGTTGAAGGCCATACTCGCTATACCAGGTCGAGCCGCCGGCCAGGCCGCGCTCGGCGTGCGCCAGGTAATCGGGCGTCAGCGAAAACGCGCGGCGATGCGCTTCCGCGTTCTGCACCAGCACGCAACCGGCTTCATATTGGATGTACATCCACTTGTGCAAATCGAACGCGAGCGAGTCGGCGCGCTCCATGCCGGCCAATCGCGGTCGCAACTCAGGCGAGAGCATTGCCAGCGCGCCAAACGCGCCGTCGACGTGGAACCACAGCTGCTCGCGCCGACAGAGGTCGGCCAGCGCATTCAAATCGTCGATCGCGCCGGTGTTCACCGTCCCGGCGTTACCGATTACGCAGGACGGCTGATAGCCTGCCGCTTTGTCGTCGGCAATGGCCCTTTCCACCGCCGCGATATCGACCTCAAAGTCATCGTTCACTGGAATTTTCCGAAGCGACTCGCTGCCCAAGCCTAACAGCTCGACCGCTTTCTGAATCGAACTGTGCATCTCCTCTGAGCCATACAGCGTCAACCGCTTCGGCGCGGCGCTTACGCCTGCTTTGCGAATGTCGTACCCGGCTTGCGTGTTGCGCGCGACGGTCAACCCGACCAGGTTCGCCATCGACCCGCCGCTCACCAGTAAGCCGCTCGCCTCGGCCGGATACCCCAGCATCTCCTTGCACCAATCGAGCACCTGCGCCTCGACGTAAGCCGACGCCTGATCGCCGCCGCCGACGTTGGGATTCATCGTCGCGGCCAGCATCTCGGCCAGTACACCGAACGGTGTGCCCGTGCCGATCACCCAGCCCCAGAAGCGCGGGTGAATATTCCCCATCGGGTGATACAGTACGTTCTCCACAAAATCGCGATACGCCTGTTCCGGCGCTTGCGGCTCCACGGGTACAGGCTGTTTGAGGTGCGCTTTCACCGCAGCAGGGATCGGCTGCCAGACCGGCCGCTCGCGCACCGTCTGCAAATACTCCAGCATGTCATCGAGCATGCGATGGCCCAGCTCGCGCATGGCATCCCAGTCTTCGGGATCGAGTGATTCTTCAACAGCCTGTTGTGTCAACTCCATGCTTCTCCTTAAGGTCATCTTGCGTCCTGACTCAAACTCTTCACTCTAACTCCCAACTCTAACGCTTCCTTCTCCGTCTCTCCGTCCGTGTCACCTGCATGATCTCGTCCGGCATCAGGCCGCGCTCCATCAGCCACTCGCGCTTGGGCTTGAGCGCGCCGGTCGGGCACACGCCCACGCACTGCCCGCAGAACACGCACGTCGTCTCCGGCATCGGTTGGTCGAAGAACGTGCCGATGCGCGTCTCGAAGCCGCGCCCCTCGAAGTTGAGGGCGAAAGTGTACTGCGCGTCTTCGGCGCACACCTGCACACAGCGCCAGCACAAAATACACTTTGAATAATCGCGGATGTACATCGGGTTGTCGTCGAACACGGGATATTGGCGCCGCTCGCCGTCCGCAAAACGTGCGAAGTCGGCGCGATGCTCAATCCCCAATCTCTGAATCTCAGGTGAGTCAGATAAGTCCACTGCCGATGCCAACATCTCCAAAATTGTGCGCCGGCTGCGTTCGGCTCGCTCGGAGCGAGTCTGCACTTTCATCCCTTCACTCACTTGGGCGATGCAGCCCGGCGCGAGCAGGCGCGCGCCCTCCACCTCGACCACGCACACGCGGCATAGCGCATTCGACGTGCAATGCTCGTGATAGCAGATCGTCGGCACCTCTATGCCGATCTGTTGCGCGGCCTTGTGAATCGTCGTCCCGGCCGGCGCCGTCACCGTTTGTTCATCGATCGTCAGCGTCACCGAATCGCCCATTCGTCCTCCGTCATCCGTCCGTCGTCTCCTGCTCTTCAGCTTTCATCGCCTGCCCCCGATGCGAAGTAGCGGGAGTTCTGCCTTCACCCTTCAGCCTTTCCGGATGCGTATACACATTCATCGACTCACGCCGCACGTAGCCGACCAGCGTGATGTTCCACTGGCGCGCCAGCTGCACCGACAGCGAAGTAGGCGAGGTGCGCGACGCGACGATCGGGCAACCCATGCGCGCCGCCTTATTGATCATCTCCGAGGAAATGCGCCCGGTGCACAACAACACCCTACCCGCCGGATCGATCCCTTGCAACAGGCACGCGCCGCGCAACTTGTCGATCGTGTTGTGCCGGCCCACGTCCTCGGCCAGCACGATCAGCTGCTCGCCATCCGACAGCGCCGAGGTGTGCACGCCCCGCGCGCGCGCATACAGGCTGGCGCGTTGCTGCATGGCGATCATCAACTCCGACAGGCGCTGCGGCGCGATCGTCAAAGTCGAGTCCAACGGCGTCATCGTCTTGGACAGATCATCGAACGTGACGCCGCCGCCGCAACCCGACGTGAGGATCAGGCGCTCCGGGCGGACGAAATCATCGCGCTTCAACCACACATCGACGCATGCGCCCGACGGGCAGACGTGTAACGCGCGCACGTCGTCGAGGCTGTGGATGATGCCCTCGTTGTGCAAAAAGCCCAGCGCCAGCCGATCCTGCTCGCGTGGGCTGCTCATCACCGTCGCCAGTTCTAGGCCGTTGACGAAGATCGAGACAAAACCCTCCTCGATGACCTCTTCTTCGACCGCTTCCCACTCGCCGCGGTATTCGTGAAAGGCGAGCTTGACGACGCCGTCCGACATAGATACTCCAAAGTAATCAGTGAGCAGTGAACAGTAACCAGTAATTGGTGATCACTGATCACTGTTTACTAAACCACTGTTCACTGGAATAACTCCGGCCACAACTTCATCGCGCTTTGCACGGCCCAGGCCGCAGTCTGCCCCAGACCGCACAGCGAGGCATCGGTCATCGTCCAGCCCACGTCCGAGAGGCGCTCGCGATCACCGGGCAAAGCGCGGCCCTCGGCCAGGCGCTCCAGAATCTCGTGCTGCCGCTGCGTGCCGAGCTGGCAGGGATAACATTTGCCGCACGATTCGTGCGCGAAGAAACGCGCCAGGCGCGCGAGCACATCGCGCATATCGCGTGATTGATTGAACACCATGAGCGCGCCCGATCCCAACGGCAGCCCGGCCGCGCGCAAGTCTTCGATCGTCAGCTTCACGTCCAGGTCTTTCTCCGTGGCGAACGCCCCGGCCGCGCCGCCGATCAAAACGGCTTTCAACCCGCCGACGATGCCGCCCGCCTGCTCTTCCAGCAACTGCCGCAGCGTCACACCGAACGGCGCTTCGTACAGACCGGGCCGAACCACATCGCCCGACACGCAAAACAACTTAGGCCCGGTCGATTTATCGGCGCCGAACTTTCGGAACTCATCCGCGCCGTGCAACACAATGTACGGCGCCTTTGCCAGCGTCTCGACATTGTTGATGACCGTCGGCTGGCCGAACAACCCGTGCTCGGTGGGGAACGGCGGCTTGACGCGCGGGAAGCCGCGTTTGCCTTCGATCGATTCGAACAGCGCCGTCTCCTCGCCGCAGATGTACGCGCCGGCCCCTTGGCGCACTTCGATGTCCAGATCGAAACCCGATCCCAAAATGTTCGCGCCCAAATATCCGGCGGCCCTCCAATCGGCCAGCGCCGTCTGCACGCGCTCGGCGGCCAGCGGATACTCGCCTCGAATATAAATATAACCCTGATGCGCGCCGATCGCGTACGCGCCGATAACCGCGCCCTCGATGAAGCGATGCGGATCGCGCTCCATCAAGATGCGGTCTTTGAACGTGCCCGGTTCCGATTCATCGCCGTTCACGACGAAATACCTCGGCCCCTCCACTGTGGCCTTTAGCGCACCTTCCCATTTAATCCAGGTCGGAAAGGCCGCGCCACCTCGCCCGAACAACCCCGACCGTTTCACTTCATCGATGATTCGTTCGGATGACCAAGGGTGGGAGTCATCTCCCGATGTGTGGGAGTCATCTCCCGATGACGACCTACCCAGGACCTTCTTCAGTGCCCGGACCCCGCCGCTCGCTTCATACTCGGCCAATGTCGCCATCCGATCGGCTCGGCACAAAGCCGTCACCATTTGAACCGTGCCGCCCACAAAGTCATCGGCAGGGCGTCCACGCCCGGCGAGAACATCGTCTAGATGATCAACCGTCACGTGCGCGAATGAGATATTGTGTGTGCGCGCCAGCGCCTCGGTCGACCGGGTCACATTCACCGCAACACCGACATTGCATAGGCCCAGGCACGGCGCGCGCTCGATCGTATACCGGCCATCCGCCGAGGTATTTCCCTTCAACACGACGTTCGCCTTGCGGCAGGCGGCATCCAACACCGCATCCGCACCGCGCTGCGCGCAAGCGGGATCGGTGCACACGCGCACGATCGTTTGGCCGACCGGCTCGGCATAGAACAGGGCATAAAAGTCGATCACGCCGTACACGTCCGCCAATGGCACACCCAGCATCCGGCCCACCTCGGCGGCGACCGGCTCAGGCAGATAACCGTACAGCGCTTGCGCCGTATGCAGCGCCGGCAGCAGACCGGCTCGACCCAGCGGGGCAAACCCGGCGAGTGCAGCATGCAGCGGACTCAGATCGAGATCGGGCATCAGACCTCCGGCAAAATGGGGGACTGTGGGTAGTGTACACTCTTAAATATGAGTGTGCAACTCTCAATTGCGGCTGGGGTCAGCTTAAAGGGCAAGGGGTCGTGAAACAGTGGCGCACTTTTCAATCGGACGTATAATCCAGCGCATCCCACTGCATTGAAAGGCGTAACGCGAGCGGGTATTATGAAAATCGGTCTACTCTCCGATATTCACAACAACCGAGATAACCTGATCGCCGCGCTCAAAGTCTTCGAGCGTGAGGGGATCCAGCTCGTCATCTGCGGCGGCGATGTCGTAGACGCCGATCTCATTCCGTTGTTCGCCGGGCTGGAACTGCACCTGGTAGAGGGCAACATCGATCATGATCCGCGCGCGTTGCGCCGGGCTATCGAGCGGCTGGGCAGCGCCAGCACGTTTGGGTTGGAGTACACGGCGACGATCGAGGGCAAGCAACTGGCCATGCTGCACGGCCATTTGGTTGATCGCCTGATCGAGACGATCCACAGCGGCCTATACGACTACGTGATTCACGGCCACACGCACCGGCGGCGCGATGAGCGCATCGGCCGGACGCGCGTGATCAATCCTGGCGCGTTGGGCGGCAAGCGTGAGCAAACACACTCGTGCGCCATCCTCAATCCCGCTACCGACACGCTGCGCGTAATCGAGATCGGAGATTAGCTAGACTCAGTAGATCCAAGATTTAGAGTCTGGGCAGTGCCGGAGCTTCGATTTCGTGAACGCAGCCATACAGCTGTTCCAAGGCGCGCAGGATGAATCGGGCGAGTCGAAGCAATTGGAAGCGTCGCGTATCCAACCAGCGG
>DATDPU010000052.1:0-20731 GCA_035292585.1 Anaerolineae bacterium
TGAGCCGCCCCGCTTCGATCCACCGAGGCCAGTGCCGCTGGCGCTGTGATACAATTGAGCCGCCCATGAAACTGCCGCCACACCTCACCTATCTCGGACACGCGACGGTGCTGATCGATCTGGACGGCGTCCGCCTCCTGACCGATCCGCTGCTCCGCCAGCGGGCGGTTCATCTACGTCGCCGCAGCTCGCCGATTGATCCGATCGGATGCCTGCCGGTCGATGCGGTGCTGATCTCCCATCTCCATTGGGATCATCTCGATCTACCGTCGCTGCGCGCTCTGGGTCACCACACGCGCCTGATCGTTCCGCGCGGCGCGGCGCGCGCGTTGCGCGGCTGGGGCTTCCAGCGGGTCGAAGAGATCGCGGCCGGCGAGACGACCCGGGTGGGTGGGGTGAAAGTCGAAGCGACTTCCGCGCACCACGTCGGCTTCCGATTACCGTTTGGGCCGCGCACCGCTTGCCTGGGTTACATCGTGCGCGGCAGCCATCAGGTGTATTTCGCCGGCGATACCGATCTCTTTCCCGGCATGGCGGAGCTGGGGAACGATCTCGACGCCGCGCTGCTGCCGGTCTGGGGCTGGGGACCGACGCTGGGCGCAGGTCACCTTGACCCCTGGCGCGCGGCGGAAGCGCTCGCCTTGCTGCGCCCGCGCATTGCCGTGCCGATCCATTGGGGCACCTTCTGCCCGCTGGGGATGGGCTGGGCGCGCCCCCGCTTCCTCACTCATCCGCCGGTTGCCTTCGCGCAACACGCGGCCCAGCTGGCCCCGGAAGTCGAAGTGCGCATTATCACGCCCGGCCAGCCGACCCATTTATCGTTATGATTGAGCGCACATGCTGAAGTTTGTCGTTCGGGTATTGGTAGTCTGGTCGATCGAAGTTGTGGGGCTGTTGGCGCTCACCCTGGTGCTGCCGGGGCTGTATCTGGAAAGCTGGCGCACGGCCATCCTGGGCATCGCCGTGGTCGGCTTGCTGAATGCGCTCGTTCGCCCGATCCTCCTCTTTCTGACCCTGCCGTTCACCGTCCTATCGTTCGGTGTGTTGACGCTCGCGCTGAATGCGTTGATGCTGGGCCTGGCCGCTTATCTCTTGCCGGGCCTATCGATTGCCGATGCCTGGACGGCGCTGCTGGCCGCGACCGGCCTGGCGATGATCAATACCTTGAGCGCCAGCCTGCTCGCGCTTAACGATGAAGACTCGTTTTATCGTAACGTGGTGTTGCGGATTGCGCGCCAGGCTGCGCCGCATACGGATGTCACGACGCCGGGAATGCTGGTGGTCGAGATCGACGGCTTATGCACCTCCACGCTGGAATATGCTATCTATTCAGGACGGATGCCAACGCTGGCGCGCTGGCTTCAGACCGGCAGCCACAGCTTGAAGAGTTGGACCTGCGACATTCCCTGCCAGACTTCGTCGAGCCAGGCCGGCATTCTCCACGGCGATAACTTCGACATCCCCGCCTTCCGCTGGTACGAAAAAGATCGCCGCCGCTTGTTGGTGTCCAACCACCCCGCCGATGCAACCGAAATCGAACGCCAGGTCTCGAACGGTCGCGGCCTGTTGCATCGGCAAGGCTCCAGCGTGGGCAATCTCGTCTCGGGCGACGCGGAACGAAGTTTGTTGACGCTCAGCACGATCCTCGATCAGATGCGGCTGGTCGATCAGCGTTTCGCCGGCTTGTATCGCTACTTTCTCAACCCGTATAGTTTCTCGCGCCTGCTGTTGTTGCTGGTCGCCGAGATTGCGATCGAGGTGTGGGAGGGTGCGCGCCAGTCGCTGCGCAACGTCCAGCCGCGCGTCTCGCGGCGCGGCTTTTTTCCCTTGCTGCGCGCCGTATCCACGGTGTTGTTGCGCGAGTTGAACGTTTATTTTGTGCTCGAAGAGATGTTCACGGGGGCGCCCATCGTCTACAGCTCGTTTGTCGGTTACGATGTCGTCGCGCATCACGCCGGGCCGGGCCGTCCCGATGCGCTGCGCATCCTATCCAATCTGGATGGGCAGATCGCGTCGCTGGAGCGGGCGGCTCAACGCGCCCCCCGACCCTATCACTTCGTCATCCTGTCCGATCATGGTCAGAGCCAGGGCGCAACTTTTAGGCAACGCTCTGGCCTGACGCTCGAAAGCTTCGTGCGGACGCTGTTGAGCGGGGATTATCAGGTGCATGCGTTCATAGGCGAAGGCGAGGGCTGGGGACACCTGAATGCGCTGCTCTCCGAGACGCTCAAGTCTCGCGGCCGCACGGCGCGCGGCGCGCGGCGCGTCCTACGCCGACGCACGCAGGATGGCTACGTCGAGTTAGGGCCTCGGCGCGCGCGGCATCCTGCGGCCGAGGCGCAGGTGGTGGTGTGCGCGTCCGGCAATCTGGGCCTGATCTATTTTGCCGACTGGCCGGATCGGGTGAGCTTCGAAACGATCGGCGCAGCCTTCCCCGGTTTGATCGAGGGCTTAGTTGGCCACGCCGGGATCGGCTTTTGCCTGGTACGCTCCGAGGAGCACGGCCCGTTGGTGTTGGGGCGTGACGGCATCCGGTATCTGGCGACGGGTCAGGTCGAAGGCGGCGATCCGCTTGCGCCCTTCGGCGCGCAGGCGAGCGCCGATCTCGCCCGGCTCGATTCTTTTCCGCACGTGGGCGATATCGTCGTCAATAGCTGTTACGATCCATCGACGGGCGAAGTGGCGTCGTTCGAGGAAATGGTCGGCTCGCACGGCGGTTTAGGCGGACCACAGACGACGCCGTTCCTGATGTTCCCGGCCGAGTGGGAGCCGGCCCAGGCCGAGATCATCGGATCGACCCAGGTGCATGCGTTGCTGCGCGGCTGGCTCGAACGGCTACAAGACAACCTGGCGATCGATACTCGACTCGATCCCAAGATTGAGTTGACCCGCTCGCCTTAGCAGCGGAAGAAACCCGGTTTCTTGGAGAAACCCGGTTTCTAAACTCGGAGGTCTGCTGTATCCGCTTCGCCTGCAATGCTGGTAAAATAGATAGCAAAGCGGAGTGAGGGATAGCGTACATGACCGATCGTAATGTGCACGTCATGGATGTGACTGAGGCGACATTTCAAAACGAAGTCGTCGAGCGCTCGAAGAAGACGCCGGTGCTGGTCGATTTCTGGGCGCCGTGGTGCGGCCCGTGCCGCACGCTCAGCCCGATCCTCGAACGCGTCGCCGCCGACAGCGACGGCGCCTTCATCCTGGCTAAAGTGAACACCGACGAGGCGCCGAATCTGGCGGCGCAGTACAACGTGCGCGGCATCCCGGCGGTGAAGATGTTTCGCGGCGGCCGCGTCGTCGACGAGTTCGTCGGCGTGAAGCCGGAGCGCGAGGTGCGCGATTTCCTCAAAGCCTTTGCGCCGACGCAGGTCGATCGTTGGTTGATGGAAGCGCAGTCGCTGGTTTACGGGGAGCGATGGGAGGAGGCGGCCGCCGCTTATCGCCGCATCCTGGAGGCCAAACCCGGCTATCCGCCAGCCGCGCTCGAACTGGGCCGGATGTATCTGGCCGCCGGTCGGGGCGCTGAAGCGGCATCGGCCTTGCAGGAAGTGCCAACCAGCGCTGCCGAGTATACACGGGCAGAAACGCTGTTGCCGCTGGCGCGACTGATCGCTCACGCGCAAATACCGAATGGGATGGCCGAAGGCCTGGACGCGCTCTATCGCCAGGCAGGTCAACAGGTATTGGAGCGCCGTATTCCAGAGGCCCTCGATACGCTGTTCGACCTGTTACGCAAGAATCGGAACTATGGCGAGGGCGAGGCCAAGCGGGCCGCGCTGGCGTTGTTCGAGTATCTGGGGAGCGAGAATCCGGCGGTGAAGGAGTATCGCCGCCAACTGGCGAGTATCCTCTTTTAGAGACCTCCCAGGTTTGAAGAGCAGAACCCCGGTTTCTCCAAGAAACCGGGGTTCTAATTTACTGTCCCAGGAAGTACGGCGCGATTTCGAGTAGCAACTGCGGATGCGATCGCATGACAATCAGGAAGATGTCCTTCAGCGACATCTTCTGCACATCCAGTTTGGCTGCGGCGCGGATCATCCGGCTGATCTTCTCTTCCGGCACTTTGAGCATGGCCTGGCGGATGCGGTACAGCCGCCGATACAGCTGGCCGAATTCGGCCTCCCACATTTGCTCGTACTTCTTCAAGAACTTGGCCGAGACATCCCCTGTGCGAATGCCCTCAATCGCGACCTGCGCCGCGAACAACCCGCCGCACATCCCGTTGGTGATGCCGCCGGCGGTAAGCGGATCGCTTTGGTGGGCTGCATCGCCGACCGCCATATAGCCGTCTGTCACCATTTCAGGAATCACATTGGTGATCGGAATACCGCCGACGACCTGCGATAGGATCGATCGGCCGGGGAAACGCGCGGCGACAAACTCGTTGAGATACTGGATGGCCGTCTGCTTCTCTTTCGGATCGGCCCACATCACCAGCCCGATGTTGGCTTGCCGATCCCCTTTGGGAAACACCCAGCAATAGCCGCCCGGCGCGATCGACCAGCCGATGTGGTATTGGCAGATGCGCGGGTGCACGTCGATATCGGTCATCAGGTACTGCGCGGCGGTGTAGTAGTTCTTCAGCTGCGGGATCGACTTCAACCCGGCCCAGCGCGGGCTTTGCGACTCGGTGCCGTCTGCGCCGATGATCACCTTCGCGCGCACCGTGTGCGGCTCGCCCTGCACGACCATCTGCACACCCTCGATCCCCTGGCCGTTTCGGATCAGTCCCGTGGCCCGAGCCTTGACGATAACCTCCGCGCCCGCCCTGGCCGCCGAATGCGCCAGCTCGCGATCGAAGATTTTGCGTTCGAGCACCAGCGTCCGTTCGAGCGGCGGCAGGACGATGCATTCGCCCTGCGCGCTGAATAGGCTGTACGTGTCGATCTCAGCCGCGATCCACTTGGGGTCGAGCGGGATGAACTTTTCGATCGTCTCGCGCCCGACCGCTTCGCCGCAGCGCACCGGCGATCCGATTTCCTGGCGTTTCTCGATCAACAACGTTGCTAACCCGGCCTGGGCCGTGGTGCGCGCGGCGATCGATCCGGCCGGGCCAGCCCCGATGACGACGACGTCGTAAGTTGGCCTCATGCAGCGACCTCCAGCGTCAAGGCGCCGGTTGGGCAGGCGGGAATACAGCGTCGGCAGGCGGTGCAGGCGTTCAGATCGATGACGAGGGTGGCATCGTGCAGGGTGATGCAGTCGGGCGGGCAAACGGCCACACACGCGCCGCAGTAGGAGCAGTGATCGTAATCGACCGCAATCGATGCGCGAGTGACATTGACCGCTTGAGGGCCCATCTCAGCCTCCAGACTAAACCGTAAGCGCACTTGTGTGGTTGCCGGTGAACCTCACGCTCAAGGGCAGATTATAGCCACCAAAGCCAAATCAAGTCAACAGACTTTTGAACGATTAGACCTCGCGAGCCTTCAAGACTTGGCTGGTCTCCCGCCTCAGTGTTGGCGAGCAAATCGGCTTGTTTCTCACCGCCGAGACGCGGAGGACGCTGAGATATTTCAAATCGCTGCGCTCTCCGCGTGCTCTGCGGTAAGACCAACGCTCCTGGGGAAGACGACCAAGACTTGCGCGGTCTGAAAAAAGAACCCCGGCGCATCGTCGGGGTTCAAAGTCAATCGCGTAAATAATCGCGCAATTTGCGCGAGTGAGTGGGGTGTCGCAGGCGCGAGAGCGCCTGGGCCTCGATCTGCCGCACGCGTTCACGTGTGACGCCCAGCTTCTTGCCCACCTCTTCCAGTGTGTACGACTGTCCATCGAGCAGCCCGTAGCGCAACTGCAAAATGCGCACCTCGCGCGGCGGAAGCGTGGACAGAATATCCTGGATCTGCTTCTTCAATAGGTTGTAGGTCACGACCTCCGCCGGTTGTACGGAGTCCTCATCTTCGATGAAATCCCCCAACACCGAGTCTTCATCTTCATCGGTCGGCGTCTCCAGCGAGATCGGGCGGCGCGCCACCTGGATCATCTGCTCCGCTTTCTTCACCGGAATTTCCAAAGCCTCGGCCAGCTCCTCAGGCGTCGGGTCACGGCCGAGTTCCTGCGTCAGTTGATGGCTGACCCGGATCAGCTTGTTGATCTGATCGCCCATGTGCACCGGTACGCGGATCGTGCGGCCCTGGTCGGCAATGGCGCGCGTCACGGCCTGCCGGATCCACCAGGTGGCATACGTGCTGAACTTGTGACCGCGCCGGTAGTCGAACTTGCGCGCGGCGCGGATCAGTCCGATGTTGCCTTCCTGGATCAAGTCGAGGAACGGCACGCCGCGCCCAATGTACTTCTTGGCGATGCTGATCACCAACCGCGAGTTGGCCGTGATCAAATGCTCACGGGCGGCCCGGCCGTCTTTGATCGCCGCTTCCAGCTCCCGGCGCTTCCGGGGATCGCTGCCATTGTTCGATAGGCGTTTGAGCGCCAGCATCCCCTTCTCGATGCGCTTGGCAAGCGAGACTTCCTCTTCCGCGGTGAGCAACGGAATGTGGCCGATCTCTTTGAGGTACAACCCGACCGTATCGTCCGTCTCGATCGCGGCGATCGTGCCTTCATCCAGCGTATCGATCAGCTCTTCTTCTTCAGGCCCTTCTTCTTCCGGGGCCTCGCCCAACTCGATGCCATTTTCGACGAGAGTCGCAATGATCTCTTCGAGCTGATCGATATTGTTTTCCGCTTCGGGAAACGCTTCGAGAACTTCGTCGTAGGTGACGTAGCCGCGTTCGCGACCAAGCGACAGCAGATGTTCCTCGGCTGCGCTGGTCAGCGGATCTTCAATTACGGGCGCCACCGGTACGGTGGTCTTCTTTGTTCGAGTTGCCACTTTCTCCGCTCACTCGACAAACAAAGAGCACATGTGACGCTGGGAGCGCGGCACACTGTGCTCTGGGTGTTCTCCCACACGTAGCCAGTTTGTTCACCAGCTGTGCGTAAGCATACTACAACAGGACGCGATACGTTGTCAAGCGACAACTGACGCAAAACCTGTTTGCCGGTCAGAGGCCTGAACGCAGAACCACTCCAATCCATTTAATCGAACACACGTTCTTATATCCTTCGCTTCAAGCAACCAAGAGCCGACTGCGCGGTTCGAATTACGAGCTGGAGCATAACCTCGTTTGGCGCTATTAGGCCGGGAACAATGTCAGTGCCGGCGCAATTAATTCAGAATGTATCGCACTTTTAACCGAAGTGCCAACTCTTGGCTGTCGAAAGCGTATCTTGAACTTGACTTCTTAAAAGGTTATATTAAAATGTGTACCACAATTCACAGACGTTTGCCTGTTAGCAAAATCGATTAAGCCCGTATCTGCGGGCGTTTTTTTCTTAGTTGTGTCCACAATCTTACACTCCGGAGTGAATCGATGGCTGGACTTGCGCTGACTTCCTTTGAAAGTGTGGCAATTTGGGGTGTCCTCCTCGTGGCGATTCTTGGATTGGCCTACGCGGTCTTCTTGCGTAGCCAAATCCTGCGTGAAGACAAGGGCACGGAGAAGATGCAGCAGGTATGGAGCGCGATCCGCGAGGGCGCGGATGCATACCTCGGGCGGCAGCTGCGCTCGATTCTTCCACTGATCGCAGTACTGACGGTTGCCTTGTTTTTGAGTGTGTATATCGTGCCGCCTTCGCCTGAAGCGCTTGAACGCTTTGCCGGGATGCGCGAAGAGCAGATTCGTCTCATCGTCGGTTTCGCCCGCGCGATCGCGTTTGTGATGGGCGCGGGTTTCAGCCTGACGGTCGGCCAACTCGGCATGCGCATGGCGGTGCAGGGCAATGTCCGCGTGGCCGCAGCCTCGCGCCGATCGTTTGGCGATGCGCTGCGCATTGCCTACCGCGCCGGCACGATCACCGGCATGCTGACTGACGGGCTGGGACTGTTTGGCGGGACGATCATTTTCATCATCATGGGCAAGGCAGCGCCCGATGCCTTGCTCGGCTTTGGGTTCGGCGGCACGTTGTTGGCGCTATTTATGCGCGTCGGCGGCGGGATTTTCACGAAGGCCGCGGATGTCGGCGCCGATCTCGTCGGCAAGGTCGAGGCCGGTATCCCGGAAGACGATCCCCGCAACCCGGCGGTGGTGGCCGACCTGGTCGGCGACAACGTCGGCGACTGCGCCGGGATGGCGGCGGACATCTTCGAGTCGTATGAGGTGACGATTGTGTCCGGCCTGATCCTGGGCCTGGCGCTGACTTCGCTCACCGGCCGGCTGGAATGGATTATCTATCCGCTGCTGGTGCGCGGCATTGGCGTGGTGTCTTCGATCATCGGCACGTACCTGGTGCGCGGCGGGCCGGGCAAGTCCGGCGATGCGATGAAAGCGATCTTCACCGGCTTCCTGTCCTCGGCGGCGATCTCGGTCGTGTTGTTTGGCGTGATGGGGCTGTTCTACATGCAGAATGTCCCCGGCGGTTGGTGGCGTCCGTTTCTGGCGACGACCGTGGGGGTGCTGCTGGCAATCGTGATCGATCGCTTGACCGAGTACTTTACCGGCACGCACGCTGCGCCGGTGAAGAACATCAAGAAATCCTCCGATACCGGCCCGGCCACGCTGATCTTGTCGGGTATCTCGGTCGGGTATGAATCCTCGGTGTGGTCGGTCATCGTCATCGCTGCGACGATCGTCGCTTCGATCCTGATTTTCGGCGGCGTCGATCCGGCGCATCAAGTTGAGTACATCCTGTACGGCGTGGCGCTCACCGGCATCGGCATGTTGACGCTGACCGGCAACAACGTCGCGATGGACTCTTACGGCCCGATCTCGGACAACGCCAACGGCATCGGCGAGATGTCGTGGTCCGGCATGGAAGA
The DNA here is from genome assembly GCA_035292585.1 of Anaerolineae bacterium. GTDB lineage: Bacteria > Chloroflexota > Anaerolineae > Fen-1058 > Fen-1058 > DASSFZ01. The sequence goes on from DATDPU010000052.1 coordinate 8,816, forward strand.
CGACGAGACCAAGGCGGCGCAGCAGATCATGGCCGACCTCGATGCCGTTGGCAACACGACCAAGGCGATCACGAAAGGTGTGGCGATCGGTTCGGCCGTCATTGCCGCCGTGTCGCTGTTCGGCTCCTTTCTGGTCGATGTGAGCCGCGCGCAGGCTGCGCTCGGCGTGCCGGCCGACCAACAGATTCAGGCGTTGGGCATTCGGGTGGACATCCCACAAGTATTCGTGGGCATGCTGATCGGCGGCGCGCTCCCGTGGCTATTCTCTTCGTTCGCGATTCAGGCGGTGTCGCGCGCCGCTGCGCTCATCGTCGAGGAAGTTCGCCGCCAATTCAAGCTGGGCGTGCTGGAGGGCAAGGTCAAGCCCGACTATCAGAAAGCGGTGGGCATCTCGACGACGGCGGCGCAGAAGGAGCTGGTGCCCCTGGCGCTGATGGGCGTCGTCACGCCCATCATCGTGGGCCTGGTGCTGCAAGTGGAGGCGCTGGGCGGCTTCTTGGCCGGGATCATCTTGTCGGGTCAGCTGCTGGCGGTCTTCATGAACAACGCCGGCGGCGCCTGGGATAATGCCAAAAAGCTGATTGAGGATGAGCCGAAGAATCCGGCCGCCAATACCGGCAAAGGCTCCGAACGCCATAAGGCGGGCGTGGTCGGCGACACGGTGGGCGATCCAATGAAGGATACGGCCGGGCCGGCGCTCAACCCAATGATTAAAGTGGTGAATCTGGTCTCGGTGATCATCGCGCCGATCGTGGTGCAGTATTCGCGAGCCACCGGTAGCGCCCAGGTGGTGATTTGGGTCGTCGTGCTGGCCTTGCTTGGCTTACTGGCCTGGGCGATCCGCGCCTCCAAGCGCGAAGCGCCAACCGGTGCAGCCGCGCCGCAACCCGTCAGCGGCAAGTAATATACTGCGAAGAAGAACAGGGGCGGCTCGGCGAGTCGCCCCTGTTTTTATGGTGGAGTATAATCTCTCATAAGGTCATGACAACCGCTTACGTCTCTCACCCCAGCTACCTGGAACACGATCGGCGCGGCCACCCTGAAGCGCGCGAACGCTTAGAGCAAATCGATCAAGCGTTAGACGCGAGCGGCATGCGGCAGCGGATTCAGTTGCTCGAACCGCATCCGATTGCGCTTGAGCGCCTGTTGCGCGTGCACACTTCCGAGCACATTCAACGTGTCGAGCAGGTGGCCCAACGCGGAGGGGGCGGGCTTTCATCGCCGTATGACGAGACGTACGTTGCGCCAAAGTCGTACGCAGCGGCGCGGCTCGCCTCGGGTGGATTGGTCACGGCGCTCGAAGCGGTGCTGCGCGGCGAGTTCAAAAACGCGTTCGCGCTCGTCCGGCCGCCGGGCCATCATGCGTTCGCCGATCACGGCGAGGGCTTTTGCCTGATCAACAACCTCGCCATCGCCGCCTTGACCGCGCGTCACGATCTCGGTATCGAGCGCGTGTTGATCGTCGATTTCGATGTGCACCACGGCAACGGGACGCAGGCGATCTTTTACGACGATCCTTCGGCGCTGTTTTTCTCGACGCAACAGTGGGGCATTTATCCCGGCGCCGGTCATTGGAGCGAGACCGGCGCCGGCGCGGGCGCCGGCTATACGGTGAACGTGCCCCTCACGCCCGGCTGGGGCGATACGATGTACGCGCGCATTTTCGATGACTTGCTGACGCCGATCGCGCGCCGCTTCCAGCCCGAATTGATGCTCGTCTCGGCCGGCTACGATCCCCACTGGAGCGATCGGTTGGGGTCGATGCTGGTCACCGACGCGGGTTTCTTCGATCTCACGCGCAAACTGGTCAGGTTGAGCGAGGAGCTATGCCGCGGGCGCTTGGTGTTGACGCTGGAGGGCGGTTATGGACTACAAGGCTTGGCCTATGGCGTCGTCGCCACTTTCGCCGCGCTGCTGGGCGATCAGCAATTTGCCGATCCGATCGGCCCAGCGCCTTATCCTGAACGCCCGGTCGATGAGAATTATCTGGCGCAGCTTCGGGCACTACATGGACTGGCGTAACACTTGCATCGTGGTTTGAGTTATGCTAACCTTATTGGCGAGGTGGAAGTACGGAGGCTGACCTAACCTCTCGATAGGATTGAATAATGGCGGATATTGCCCTGCGAGACTACATCTCTGAAATCGATTCGCTCATCGAGGGAAGCTCCTACGACGAGGCGATCTCGCATTGCCGTCACATTCTCACCCGCTACCCTAAATACCTGGAAGCGTATCGTCTGCTGGGCAAAGCGGCTTTGGAAAAGGAAGACGATCGGGCCGCCGTAGACATGTTCGAGCGGGTGTTGAGCGTGGACCCGGAGGACTTCGTCGCCCGCGTGGGCCTGAGCATCGTCTACGATCGGCAGGGTGCGCTCGACGACGCATTATGGCAAATGGAGCGTGGCTTCGAGTTGATGCCCAGCAATGACGTGATTCAGAGCGAGCTCCGGCGGTTGTACGGCCGGCGCGATGGCGTGGAACCAGACCGCATTTCGCTCACACGGGGCGCATTGGCCCGCATGTACACGCAGGGCGATCTGTATGACGAAGCCATCGCCGAACTGCGGGCGCTGCTCAAAGAGTCGCCCCATCGCGTCGATCTGCAAATTCTGCTGACCGAGACGCTCTGGCGCGATGAGCAGCGCAATGAAGCCGCGGCCGTTGCCGAACGGGTTCTCGAAAAACTACCTTACTGTCTCACCGCCAATCTGATCCTGGGCGAAATCTGGCTGAACAGCGGCTTCTCCGAAGATGGCGAGACGCTGCTGCGCCGCGCTCAGGCGCTTGATCCGGACAACCTGCGGGCGCTCACCCTATTGGGCGCTTCGTCGCCCATCAGCGAGCAGACGGCTAAGGTCGAGCGGCTCGAATTCCAGACGCGGGTTACGCCCGAGGCGGAAGCAGTTGCCGATGAAGTGCCCGACTGGCTGGCTGGCCTGGCCGGACTCACCCTCGATCAACCCGAATCCGCCACTGTGCCCGGTCTACCTGCGCCGGAATCGGGGCCGCCGATTGAACTCGGCCCATCGACCGAGGCCGAGTTGCCGGATTGGCTGCGCAGTGTGGAGCAGCCGGAACCGGCCGCGGAGTCCCCCCTAGGGGCCGCTGAAGAAACGCCCGACTGGATGAGCGCGCTATGGGAGCAAGCGCAGCCTCCCGCGCTGGAGGAACCTCTCTCCACACCGCCTGCCGAAGAACCATCTGCTGCCGCTCCAGCGGCTGAAGCAGCTCCCGATTGGCTCGCGCAGATCGGCGCTCCGGCAGCCCCTGAGGCGACCGCGCCTGCCGCCGAAATATCGGGCCTCGATTGGCTGTCCCAAATGGAAGAGCCGCCGGTTGCGGAGACAGGTCAAGCAGACGTCAGTCTGCCGGACTGGTTAAGCGATCTGGGTAGCGCGCCTGCCGAATCGGCCCCGGCTGGGGCATCGGCCGACGAGATGTCGCAGTCAGATTTACCGGATTGGTTGCAGGCCATGCGCCCACCGGTAGCCGAGACCGCGCCTGCACCGATCGAACTGCCTGAAGTGGATGAATCTGAAGTTCCAGAGTGGATGGCGCAGGTTCAGGAAGCGCCGCCTGATCAAGCGTTTGAGTTTTTACAGCGCTTGGGCGACACGGCGATACTCGAAGAACCGGCAGAGGCCGAACCGCCTGCGATCACCGAAGAAGCCGCTCCCGCGATCAGCACTGAAGGCGTCCCCAGCCCGGATGACGCATTGGCCTTTCTGCAAAGCCTGGCCGCGGGTAAAGAGGATCAACTGCGCGCGCAAGCCGAACAAGAGGCCGAGTCGCGCATGTCGGACATCATGGGCCGCAAGCCGAGCGCGCCCGCACCTGCGCCGCCGCCCCCGCCCGAACACGAGCCAGCGCCTGAGCCGGCTGTCGAACCTGTGCCCGCCCCGGCTCCCCCCGAGCTGGTGGGTATGCCCAGCGCCGACGATGCACTCGCCTTCCTGCAAAGCCTGACCGTCGGCAAAGAGGACCAGCTGCGCGAAGAAGCCGAGCGCGCGGGTGTAGAACGCATGGAGGCGATCATGGGCGGCAAGCCGGGCACTTCGCCGCTGCGCCCGCCGACCAAGCCGCTCACCCCGCCCGCGCCTGAGCCAGAGCCGACGCCAGCTGAGCCGGTTGTCGAACCTGCGCCCGCCCCGGCTCCGCCCGAGCTGGTGGGCATGCCCAGCGCCGACGACGCACTCGCCTTCCTGCAAAGTCTGACCGTCGGCAAAGAAGACCAGCTGCGCGAAGAAGCGGAACGCGCGGGCGAAGAACGCATGGATGCGATCATGGGCGGCAAGCCGGGCACTTCGCCGCTGCGCCCGCCGACCAAGCCGCTCACTCCGCCCGAACCGGTCGCAGAACCCGAGCCGCTCGCTGCGTCTGAGCCGCAGCCCGAGCCAGCGCCGCAACCTGTCGAAGAACTACCGCCGCAGCTGCTGGCGGATCTCGTCGGCGCCGATGACATGCTGGCTTTCCTGGACGATCTGACTGCTACGCCCGAACTGGCCCCGGTGCAAAGCCTGCCTGAGCAAGCGCCGCCCGTTGTGGCTCAGGCGCCTCAGACACCGGAAGAAGATCAGGTCGCGCCGTCCTTTTGGTTGCAAACGGCAGAGGATGAGGGTGGCGCGTCGATCCCCGACGATTATCTGGAGCGAGCCGCCCAGCCACCGCCGGTTGCTGCAAAGCCTCGTAAAGCTGGCGCTCCAACCAGATCCGGCCCGCCGGCCCAACCGGAACGGGAAGCTCCCGCGGTCCGGGCTGCGCCCATCGAGCTGCCGATCGGTCATGAAGAGTTTCAGACACGTTTGCAGACCGACCCGAATGACCACGAAGCACGTCTGGGACTGGCGCGCGTGTGGTGGGCGTCGGGCGAGCGCGGCGAGTCGGTGCAGCTATATCAGCAGCTGATCGAAGAGGGGATATTCCTGGAAGAAGTGGCTGGCGACTTGCAGCGCGACCTGGAGACGTTCGAGCATCCCGATTGGTATCGGGCGTTGGGCGACGCGCAATTGAAGCTGGGCCACCTCGCCGATGCGCTCAATGCCTATCGGCAGGCGCTGATGCACTTGTAGCCGCGCGGCCTGCGAGATTCCGGCGCGCTCGACTCGCAGCGGTCGAGCGCGTCGATTTTAAGGAGATAAGTACACGTGGAACGCACGCTCGTCTTGTTAAAGCCCGACGCCGTTCAGCGCGGCTTGATCGGCGTGATCATCGGGCGATTGGAGCAGCGCGGTCTCAGGCTCGCCGGCATGAAGTTCCTGCAAGTGCCGCTCGACCTGGCCCGGCGGCATTACGCGGTGCACAAGGGCAAACCGTTTTACGCTGGACTGCTTCAGTACATCACCTCCAGCCCGATCGTCGCGATGGTGTGGGAAGGCCCGCGTGCCATCGAAGTGGTCCGACGCACCGTCGGCTCGACCAACCCCGCCGACGCCGATCCCGGCACCGTCCGCGCCGATTACGCGGTTGAGATCGGCCGCAACCTGGTGCATGCGTCGGACGGCCCGGAGACGGCCGCCTACGAAATTCCATTGTGGTTCGATGAGTCGCAAATGGTAACGTGGTCGCGCGAGCTCGATAAGTGGATTATGGAGTGACGCGAGACCTGCCAGGTTTTTGAGAAACAACAACGGGCAGGTCTTTTCGATATGATCGACTTGCCTCTCGTCGTTCTGACCGGCGCCGGCGTTTCCGCCGAGAGCGGCGTCCCCACTTTCCGTGGTCCTGATGGGCTGTGGCGCAGCTTCCGGCCGGAAGACCTGGCGACGCCGGAAGCCTTTGCGCGCGATCCAAAACTGGTGTGGGAATGGTACGCCTGGCGGCGTGAAGTCGTAGCCCAATGTGCGCCCAACGCCGCGCATCGCACACTGGTAGAGATCGAAGCGGAGGCGGCCCGCGCAGTTTCGGGTTCGGGCCACGGAAACTTCACCCTCATCACGCAAAATGTCGATGGACTGCACGAGGCGGCGGGAAGTCGCAACCTGCTGCGCCTGCACGGATCATTGTGGTCGTTGCGCTGCACACGCGAGGGTCTTCGCTTCGAAGATCGCCGCGTGCCATTAAGTCAGCTGCCCCCAGTGTGCCCGCAGTGCGACGCCCTGCTGCGACCCGATGTCGTGTGGTTTGGCGAGAGGCTCGATTCGCAGGTGCTCGAAGCGGCGTGGGCGGCAGCGGCCGGGGCGGCCACGCTGATCGTGATCGGCGCCTCGGCGGTGGTGCAGCCGGCGGCCTCACTGGCGCTCGTCGCCAAGCAAAACGGCGCTCGTCTGATCGAAATCAATCCAGACGAGACGCCGTTATCTGCGTATGCGGACGAAATCCTGCGTGGGCCGGCGGCGATTGAGCTGCCGAGATGGTGGAAAGCGCATTCAGTGTTTGATACGTCTCGGCGCTGAAATCTAGAGCATGCGCATCAACACCGGCGCATCCTTCCACAGCGCTTCGAGATTATAAAAGGCGCGCATCTGTGGCGTGAAGACGTGGATGACGATGTCGTTGTAATCGACCAGCACCCAGCCGGAGGCCGGATCACCCTCGACGCGACGCGGGTCGATGTCCAGGTTGCGCCGGGTGTGCTCGCGCACCCCTTCGACGATGGCCTTCAGTTGTCGATCGCTGTTCCCCGTGCAGATGATGAAGTAGTCGGCAATCACCGAGAGCGCATGAATATCCAGCAACACCACGTTCTCCCCCTGTTTCTCGGCGATCGCATCGACGATCGCATGTGCCAGATCTAATGTCTCCAGTCGATCCTCCTTATCGGCTGTTAGAAACCCGGTTTTCCATCCCATCACTTCGTTCGCGGGCCTGTGGGAAACCGGGTTTCTCGATCATCGTCTTAACTCGCGCCGGGTGTGCCTTGTCGATCACGCGCGGCGTGTTCGGCCTGCAGCACCAGGCCGCCTGCCAGCACCAGGAAGATTGCGCCGGCGTACCCCCCAAACGCGCTCAGGCCGCGCACGGCCGCCGCTGAGACGCCCCAGGCGGGGAACAGCAGAGCAATTCCGCCGAACACCAGAAACCAGCCCGACCCCGATAGTGCGGCGCTGGACAGCGACGCGCTGCGCGCCGTCAGCGCCAGCACGAGCGCCAGCCCCAGCGTCCCTACCGTTACGAACAACGCCACGCGGCCCAGCAACATGCCGCGTTCGTTGAGCGGGCCGTAAACGGCCAGCGTCAGGTACACCGTGGCATACAGCACGATGCCGACCAGTGCGCTCAACAGCACGGCGTATAACAACATCCGATCGCGGTCGAAGCCGGGTGGATTCATAATTGCTCCAACTACCGTATGGCTGGAGATCGGAGACTAGAGATTCAATCTCCAACCTCCAACCTCCAACCTCCAACCTCTAGTCTCTATTAAGCTTCGTTCAGCGCCGCGACTCCCGGCAGAGTGCGACCTTCCAGGAACTCAAGACTCGCCCCGCCGCCGGTTGAGATGTGCGAGATATGATCGGCGACGCCGGCCTGTTGCACCGCTGCCGCCGAGTCGCCGCCGCCGATGATCGACGTCGCGGCTGAATCGGCCGCCGCACGCGCGATCGCATTGGTGCCGGCGGCGAAGCGAGGGAACTCGAACACACCCATCGGCCCGTTCCACACGATCAGCTTCGCCTGGGCGACCTCCGAGGCAAACAGCTCGATCGTTTTCGGCCCGATGTCCAGCGCCCGCCACCCGGCCGGCGCTTTGTCGGCGGCGACGGTCTGCATTTGAGCTTCGGCTTCGAACGTGTCGCCGACGACGAGATCGAGCGGCAGCAGCAGCTTGTCGCCGGCGTGCGCCATCAGGTTGCGCGCCGTATCGAGCGCGGCATCTTCGACCAGCGAGTCGCCCAGCGCGTAGCCTTTGGCTTTGAGGAAGGTGTTTGCCATCCCGCCGCCGATCAGCAATCGGTCGACTTTGGTGAGCAGGTTCTCGATCACCTTGACCTTATCGCTGATCTTCGCGCCGCCCAGAATGGCGACGAACGGCCGCTCCGGCGCTTCGAGCGCGCGGCCCAGGTAATCGATCTCGGCTTCCAGCAGGAAACCGGCGACCGCGACGGGCAGCAGGCGCGCGACCGCCTCGGTGGAGGCATGCGCGCGGTGCGCCGAACCAAAGGCATCGTTCACGTACACATCGCCCAGCTGCGCCAGTTGCGCCGCGAAGGCCGGGTTGTTCTTTTCCTCTTCCGGATGGAAGCGGACATTCTCCAGCAGCAGCACGTCGCCCGGCTTGAGCGCGGCGACCATCTGCTCGACTTCCGGCCCGACACAATCGGGCGCCATCCCCACCGGCTTGCCCAGCAGCTCGCCGAGTCGTTTGGCCGCCGGGGCCAGGCTGTACTTGGGGTCGGGTCCACCCTTCGGGCGACCCAGGTGTGACATCAAAATCACCTTCGCGCCATGCTCCATCAGGTACTTGATCGTCGGCAGCGCGGCGGCGATGCGCGTGTCGTCGGTAACTTTGCCCTCCTTGATCGGCACGTTGAAATCGACGCGAACCAGGGCGCGTTTACCGTTGACGTCGATATCGCGAACGGTTTTCTTATTCATGGTTGTGGAGATTAGTTATTGGAGATTGGGGATCAGAGGTCAATCTCTAATCCCCAATCTCTGTTCTCTAGAGTTTCGACGCCATCATCGCGGCCAGATCCGCCACGCGGCAGGCATAGCCCCACTCGTTATCGTACCAGGCCACCGCCTTGACCAGATTGTCCAAGACCAGCGTATCCGGCGCGCTGAACACCGACGAGAAGTGGGTGCCCTTCAGGTCGGTAGAGACCAGCGGTTCGTCCGTCACGTCGAGAATGCCTTCCATCGACCCACGCGCATACTCGACCATCGCCGAGCGAATCTCTTCCTTGCTCGCCGGCTGGTTGAGGATGGCGGTGAAGTCGATGACCGACACGGTTGGGGTCGGGACGCGGAAAGCCATCCCGCCAAACTTGCCCTTGAGCTCCGGGATCACCAGCCCGACCGCTTTCGCCGCGCCGGTCTCCGAGGGCACGATATTCTGGGCGGCCGCGCGCGCATCGCGCAGGTCTTTAGCGCCCACGTCTTGCAGCTTCTGCGAGTTGGTGTAGGCATGCACCGTGGTGAGCAGGCCCTTCTCGATGCCGAATTTGTCGTTGAGCACCTTCGCTACCGGGGCCAGGCCGTTGGTGGTGCATGAAGCGTTCGAGACGATGTGATGCTGGGCCGGATCGTACATCTCGTCGTTCACGCCGAGGACGAGCGTGAGATCGACGTTCTTACCCGGCGCAGAAATAATCACCTTCTTTGCGCCGCCCGATTCGATATGCGCCTTCGACTTGGTCCCGTCGGTGAACAGGCCGGTTGCTTCGATCACTAGGGCGACGCCCAGCGCCTTCCACTTGATCGCGCCGGGGTCCTTTTCCGCCGTCACCTTGATCGGCTTGCCGTCGACGACGAGCGCGCCATCTTGCACGCCGACCGTGCCGGCGTACTGGCCGTAGATCGAGTCGTACTTCAGCAGGTGGGCATTGGTGGATGGGTCGAAGAGGTCGTTGACGGCGACGACTTCGATCGTGTCCGGGTGTCGCTCCTTGATCGTGCGCAAGACCAGCCGGCCGATCCGCCCGAAGCCATTAATACCGATTTTGACAGTCATGGAAACACTCCTTCTTAAGAATTGTGTCGCTTACGACACAAGAGATTTCACGGACTCGCGTCCGGTATGCCGCGTAAGAGTATAGCGATGAACGCTCGCCGCGAACAGGTCGAATGATCGCCTGTTGTACTGCCGAATGTCACACGATGCCGGCCCAGTCTAAAGCCGAGACGATAGGTTGCTTGCAGACACCGCGGCCGCTCGAAGCCCGCGTCCGCGCGGTCGGTAAGCAAAAGCGCAAATCATGCCCGTGTTGGGTATATAAGCCAGCGCTGTCTAATCCGCCGCATATCGCCTTAACCCCCGCTATTGTACCATCTTTGTAAACCGAAGCGGTGTTGACGCTTCGTGCAACCGTATCGGTAATGATCGAGTTGGGCCGGGCGCTGTCGCCAAACGCCCCTCAGGCGTCGCGCCCCGACGTGAAGCCGACCGCCGTCATAATCCGCCCGTTGGGCAACTGTGGGCGCTCGAACCAGCGATAGCAATCGCGGCTCAACTCGACGCCTACGTTTTCTTGCGGCTGGGCGGGCGGAACTCGCGCGGCCGCAGCTCGCTTAAAGTCTGCATCAGGGCAAACGCCAGCTTTTGGCTGTCGTGCCGCCAGGGCGTGGCGGCATCGATCACGTCGTAACCGATAATCGGCGGTTCGGAGCGGGCCGCCGGTTCGAAGCGGATCACTTCGCCCACGCCCGACGGCGTATCGCTCCAGGGCACATCGGTGGCCGAGTTGGCGATGACCACGTCGATCAGCTGGGGGCCGGCGTGCTGCTCGATCGCGCGGACGTGATCGAGCACCAGGTAGTTGGCGGTTTCGCCTGTCTGTGTGGCGACGTTGCATACGTAGAGGCGCAGGCCGCGCGCCGCCCGAATCGCATCGGCAATGCCGGGGACGAGCAGGTTAGGCAGCAGGCTGGTGTACAGGCTGCCCGGCGCGAGAATGATCGCGTCGGCGTCGAGGAGCGCACGGATGGCGTCGGGATAGGCGCGGACATCTTCGGGTTTGATCGAGATGCGCGCGATCGAGGCTCCGGCGTGTGTGATCACCGATTCACCTTCGACGCGCCGCAGCGTCTTCGTCGCGTTGTCGTGCAGGTCGCCGATCAGCGTCAACGGCGTCACGGTCGAGGGCAGGACGCGGCCGCGCACCGCCAGCACGCGGCTGGACTCGGCCAGGCCGGTCTCGAACGAGCCGGTGATGTTCGCCATCGCGGCGATGAACAGGTTGCCGAAGGCGTGCCCGCTTAACCCGGCCCCATTGCCATCGGCCTGTTGCGCCCCGAAACGATACTGAAAGAGGTGTGTCGTCAGCGCTTCGTTGTCGGCCAGCGCGGCGATACACTGCCGGAAATCGCCCGGCGGCAGAATGCCCAACTCGCGCCGCAGCCGGCCCGATGAGCCGCCGTCGTCCGCGACGGTGACGATCGCAGTGATGTTCGAGGTGTACGTTTTCAGCCCGCGCAACAGTGTGGACAGACCCGTGCCCCCGCCGATGGCGACGATCTTCGGCCCACGCCCGCGCTGCCGATACTGGTAGACCGCCTCCGCGATGGGAATGTTGCCGGCGCGCATGAACGGCGCTAAGAGCGACTGGCTGAGCTTGATCACCGCAAGCGCGACCAGCCCGATGCCCAGCCCGCCGACGAGCAGCGCGCGCAGCAGGCGCGGGATGAATTGGAGAGTGAGGTAATAGAAGACGCCCGGCAGGGGTGCATCCCGGTAGATATCGATGAGGAGATAAGCCAGGCCCAGCCCCAGCAAGGTAATGCCAGCCAACAGCAGCACGAGCCAGCGCTTAACCCCCAGGCCGATCGTCAACCAGCGGGTGACGGTAGAAGCGCGCAAGCGGCCGATCCAGCGGACACGAGAGGGAGTTTGATTCACGGAGCATCGCTATCGTAAAAGCTGAAAGGATTCTAACAGAATCGATCGGGGGTGTCAAAAGGCTTTCTGCTCAGTGATTGTTCAGCAGTTCGGACAGCAGTCATCAGGCTGCCCCTCACCCAGCCTCTCCCCGGTAGGGAGAGGGGATGTGCTGCCGTTCCCCGCCGTACAACGAAGTTCGGGCGGTAATTGGACTGCCGTCCACTCCCCGCAGTACAACTGCGGGGAGAACTAGTACCCTGACCACTTAATTTTGCGGGGTTCGGACGGCACAACCGCCGCCCGTCCTTATAGCTGACAATGAAAGGCGGCGGCTGGCACTGCCGTCCGCCGCAGTGCTGGCCGCCGCCCGCCCTCCTAAACTGCAAATGAGGGCGGCGGTCATGCGGCGGGAACTACGCAACTTCAGATTGTTG
>DATDPU010000053.1:0-8473 GCA_035292585.1 Anaerolineae bacterium
CTTGCACAGCGCAAATACAGGCGTGATGGCTCACCGTCCGCGTCCCCGTCCGCTTCGCGCGGCCCGCGCGGACGCGGGCCGAGAGCAGTGGCCCATTTTCGGGGCCGATCGGGTATTGACATATTCGATGCGATTGCCCTGGGGCGCGAGGTTTTCCTTGACCATCCTCACCCCCCCGCTTATAATTGAGCCTAAGGATCGAGGCGATCGATGAAGGTCGCCTCGAAGTGTGAACGCAATCTATGCTAGAAAAACTGGCGGGCATTGAAGCCCGGTATGAAGAATTGAATAGACTCCTGGCCGACCCGGCGGTGACGGGCGATTACAACAAGCTGCGCGACTTCGGCCAGGAGCGCGCCGACCTGGAACCTCTGGTCGAGGCTTTTCGCGGCTACAAAGCCGTGCTGAAGGAGCTGGCCGAGGCGCGCACGCTGGCCGGCGAGACCAGCGACGACGAATTGCTGGCCATGGCTCAGGATGAGATGGCGCGTCTCGAACGGCGTGGAGCCGAACTGGAAAACACACTGCGCTCATTGTTGTTGCCCAAGGACCCCAAAGACGAGAAGAACGTGATCGTAGAGATCCGCGCCGGCGCCGGCGGCGACGAGGCCGGTCTATTCGCCGCCGACCTGTATCGGATGTACACGCGCTACGCGGAAAATCACGGCTGGAAGACCGAGCTGCTGTCGTCAAATGAGACCGGCGTGGGCGGCTTCAAGGAAGTCATCTTCCTCGTCAAGGGCAAAGGCGCTTACTCGCGCTTGAAGTTCGAGAGCGGCGTGCAGCGCGTGCAACGCGTGCCGACCACCGAAGCGCAAGGGCGCATCCACACCTCGACCGCCACCGTCGCCGTATTGCCGGAGGTCGAAGAGGTCGAGGTCCAGATCCCCGAAAAGGACATCGAGATCGAAGTCTACAAGTCAGCCGGCGCGGGCGGCCAGAACGTGCAGAAGAACTCGACCGCCGTGCGTATCCGCCATCTTCCGTCCGGCATCGTCGTGCAGTGCCAGGACGAGCGCTCTCAACTGCAGAACAAGCTGCGCGCCATGTCGATCCTGCGCGCCCGGCTCTATGAGATCGAAGAACAGAAACGCCTGAGCGAGGTAGGCGATGCCCGTCGCCTGCAAGTCGGCAGCGGCGAGCGCAGCGAAAAGATCCGCACCTACAACTTCCCCCAGAACCGTGTCACCGATCATCGCATCAACCTGACCTCGTATCGACTGGAGCACATGCTCAACGGCGAACTGGACGAGTTCATCGATGAACTCGCCACGCGGGAACAGGCCGAGAAGCTGCAGGCGGTGCAGGTGTGAGTTGACTGCGCTGAACGCCGCCGACCGGACGGTGACCGTGCGCCAGGCGCTGTCTGCCGCCGCGCAGCAGCTAGAAGCGGCGCATGTAGACGCGCCACACCTGGCAGCCGAAACCTTGCTGGCCCATGCACTCGATTTCAGTCGAACGCAAGTCTTAGCTCGCCTCGAGCAACCCATGGCGGCGAACCAGCTCACCCACTATCAAACCCTGGTGGATCGCTGCGAGTCCGGCGAACCGTTGGCTTACGTGCTGGGTCATCGCGAGTTCTATGGCTTAGATTTCCAGGTCGATCCGCGCGTGTTGATCCCCCGCCCCGAAACCGAGTTGCTGATCGAGACCGCGCTCGCGATCGTCAAGGCGCAAGCGGGGCAAACCGCTTGCACGATCGCCGACATCGGGACCGGCTCAGGCGCGATCGCCATCACGTTGGCGTTGCACTTGCCGCAGGCGCGGCTGATCGCGACCGATATTTCGCCGGAGGCGCTGGACGTCGCCGCCGAAAACGCGCGGCGGCACGGGGTCGCGCAGCGGATCGAGTTCAAAGTCGGAGATTTGCTGACGCCCCTCCAGGCGCCGGTGCAGCTGATCACCGCCAATTTGCCCTACGTGCGCAGCAAGGAATGGGCGCACTTGGCGCACACGATTCGCGAGCACGAGCCGGCGCTCGCCTTCAACGGCGGGGCCGATGGCTTGCAGCTGGTGAGCCAGCTGCTGGGTGAAGCGCCGCGCTGCATTCAACCCGGCGGTTCGATCCTGCTGGAGATCGGCGCGGCGCAAGGGGATGCGGCGCACGAGCTCGCGCGCGATTTCTTTCCCACCGCCGCGATTGAAGTCAAGGCCGACTATGCCGGTTTGGATCGGCTGCTGATCATTTCTACACAGACCTCCGCGGCCGCATAGACCTCGGAGGTCTAATGGGCTGTCATGCGGACGCTTATCTTCACAGCTGACGAACCGGATGCCATCGAACGCGCCGCGCAGTTGCTGCGCGAGCGCCAGCTCGTGGCTTTCCCGACTGATACGGTGTACGGGCTGGGGGCGCTCGCCTTCGACGCCGAAAGTGTGGCCGCGCTCTATCACGCGAAAGAGCGGCCGCCGGAGAAGGCGATCGCCGTGTTGCTCGCCGACAAGTCGATGGTCGATCAGGTGGCCGAACATATCCCCGACGCCGCCCGGCGCTTGATGGATAAATTCTGGCCCGGCGCGCTCACGCTGATCGTGCCGAAGCGTTCGGCTGTGCCCGATACGGTGAGCGGCAGTTCGACGATTGGCGTGCGGGTGCCCGCGCTCGATCTCACGCGCAGCTTGCTCGTGTTGACCGGGCCGCTGGCGGTCACCAGCGCGAATCGATCGGGCTGGGCCAGCCCGCGCAGTGCGGCGGAAGTGTTGGAACAGCTGGAAGGCCGTATCCACGCGGTGCTGGATGGCGGAACGACCGAGGGCGTTCCCTCCACCGTGGTCGATTGTTCGCGCACGCCACCCTCCATGGCCCGCCCCGGGCCAATCACCGAAGCACAATTACGCGCCGTAACCCGGTTGGCTTAAAACGATTCACCACAAAGCCACTAAGGCACACAGAAAAACTCGGGTCTTGGCGCCGTGTGATTCTCTCCTCCGCCCAATGTCCACAAGTCGAATCGGTCTAAAGTCGCTGTCAAACGCCGGACGGCGTGCTACAATACAACCATCTCGTAGTGTGTACGGAGGCACATCATGGAATCTCGACGGAGTGGCGCGATTGTACCGGCCATCATCCTGATCGGCATCGGTATTTTCTTTCTGCTGCTCAACACGGACGTCATCCGAGGCGTGAGCATCGGCCAGCTGTGGCCGGCGTTCCCGGCGCTGTTGGGTGTCAGCCTGCTGGTGCAGTTCTTCGCCGGTCGCATGCGCGATCCGGGTTTGGTCACCGGCGGCGCGATCTTCCTGCTCACGGGTCTGTTCTTCTTCCTGTTCACGCTCCGGGTGGACATCCCCGGATTCGGCCCGGTCAACTGGGGCGATATGGCTACGTTGTGGCCGGCGTTCCCGACGATCGTCGGCGTGGCGCTGCTGCTCCAGTGGCTCGCCGGGGGCTTGCGCGATCACGCGCTGCTCATCCCGGTGACGATCTTGACGATCGTCGGCCTGGGTGGTTTCGCCTTTACGCTGGGTCAATTCCCCACGTTCAGGATTTTGGCCGACTACTGGCCGGTGCTGCTGATCCTGTTGGGCATCCTCGTCCTGGCGCGCTCGTTCGTGCGGCCGCGACCGTTGCAGTGACCCAAGACGGGTGACGCAAGACGAATCCGATAACTTTCGTCCTGCGTCACACTGGCGCCTCACTGCGACCTGGCCCCTGCCTGCGGCAAGGGGTCGGCGCAGTGCAGGTGTTTGTCATTCGTCATGTTAATCGGCATCGATGCCAGCCGGGCTGTCACGCCGGAAGCCACCGGCACCGAAGTCTATTCTCAACGCTTGCTTCGGGCGCTCATCGACCTGGCGCCCGAACAGCGTTTTCGGTTGTACTTCAACCACCCTCCGGCCACTGCGGCCGCTCCGGCGGACAACGTTGAGCTGCGCGCCATCCCCTTCCCACGCTTGTGGACGCACATTCGCCTTTCGTTTGAAGTGACACGTTATCCGCCGGATGTTCTTTTCGTCCCGGCGCATGTCCTGCCGATATTGCATCCACGCCGCAGCCTGGTCACCATTCACGATTTGGGTTATCTGCACTTCCCCGACACCCATCCGACTCTCCAGCGTTGGCACCTCGCTGTCTCCACGCGCTGGAACGCTCACAGCGCGGCGCGCGTGATCGCCGATTCGCACGCGACAAAAGACGATCTCATCCGGCGCTATCATACCCCTGCCGATAAGATCGTCGTCGCTTATCCCGGTCTCGATTCGAATTTGCGGCGCGTAGAAGATGCGCAGCGCATCCACAGCGTCAAAGCGCAATACGGGATCGAAGGCGAATACTTGCTGTACCTGGGCACGCTTCAGCCGCGCAAGAACCTGTCACGCCTGATCGAGGCATTCGGTCGATCGCACGCGCATGATCGCCAGCTGGTGATCGCCGGCAAGAAAGGCTGGCTGTACGCCGGTCTGTTCGCGCAGGTCGAGCAGCTCGGTCTGGCCGATCGCGTGATTTTCCCCGGCTATGTTGCGGAGGCCGACAAAGCGGCTTTGATCAGCGGCGCGCTGGCGTTGGTCTTCCCGTCGCTGTACGAGGGTTTTGGGTTTCCGGTGATCGAGGCGCTGGCCTGCGGTACGCCGGTCATTTGCAGCCAGACCTCATCGCTGCCGGAAATCGCGGGAGATGCGGCGCTCCTGGTCGATCCGCTCGATATCGGCGCGATCGGCGCGGCGATCGATCGGATCAGCACGGATGCCGGCCTGCGCGGTCAGCTCATCGGGCGCGGCTATGTTCAAGCCAGCAAGTTCACCTGGCTGACTTGCGCGCGCACCGTGCTGGATGCCCTGAACGCCGTAGCGAACGAGTAACGCATGCACTCCATCAACATCCTCGGCATCCGCGTGGACGACGTGACGCTTGTGGAAGTGTTGGACTTCACTGCCGCGTGCATCGCTGCGCGCGCGCCGCATCAGTTCGCCACGGTCAACGTCGAATTCATCATGGCCGCGCAAGCAGACGGCGCTTTCCGCCAGGTCCTCCGGGAGACGGCGCTGAACGTACCCGATAGCGCCGGCGTAATTTGGGCCGCGCGCCGGCTCGGTCACCCGTTGCGCGAGCGGGTGGCCGGCTCGGACCTGGTCGAGCAGATTGCGCAGCGCGCCGGTTCAGCGGGTTGGCGCATCTATTTGCTCGGAGCAGCCGAGGGAATCGCGCACCAAGCGTCGGAGGTTTGGAAGTCGCGCTATCCCGGCCTCCACATCGCCGGAGCGTTCAGCGGTTCACCGCGCGCCGACGAGGAGAACTCGATCGTCGAGCGGATTCAAGCCGCCGCGCCGGATATCGTGTTCGTCGCCTACGGCGCGCCGGCGCAAGACAAGTGGATCGCGCGCAACCTGCCGCACTTGAAGGTTCCGGTGTGCATGGGGGTGGGCGGCGCCTTCGATTTCGTGGCAGGCGTGGCGCAGCGCGCGCCACGCTGGATGCAACGCCTGGGATTGGAATGGCTGCACCGCTTGCTGCGACAGCCGTGGCGCTGGCGCCGAATGTTGGTCTTGCCAAGATTTGCGTGGCGTATATGGAAGAATAGAAACCCGGTTTCTTGAAGAAGCCGGGTTTCTTGGTCACGGCGATTCGCCCTCGCCCTGCGCCGCCGGGACGAAGATCTTGAAGGGGAACGGACTGTAGGTTTCGGTTACGGCGAGATACTGTCCGTTCCACCCGCCGATCGCCAGAATATCCGAGTCGATCACGGCCGCGCCCAGACCGCGCCATTGCCCGGTGAAGGGCGTGGGCAGTGCGCGCCAGGCTTCTACGCCCGGCGTGTAGCTTTCGTTGAAGGCCAGGTACCCCGTCCAGCCGCCGCCAATCGCGTACAGACTTGCGCCCAGGTTGACGAGCGCCAGCCCGCCCCGCCCGACGGACATGGATGGGCAGCTCTCCCAGCGATCTTCGCGCGGCAAATACCGTTCGCACAGGCTCGATTCGATTTGCCCGTCGAAGCCGCCGACAATATAGATAGCATCGCCGAGCACGGCCGCAGCCGCAAAGCCGCGCGCCGTGGGCATCGGCGCGTGAGATTTCCATTCATTCGTTTCCGGCGTGTAAGCGTACACGCTCGCGGAGTACGCCACGCCATCCCAGCCGCCGAACACATACACCTGGCCGTCGAAAGCCGAGGCGGCGTAAGCCATGCGCGGCGCGGGCAACGCGGCCGCAGCCGACCAGGTATCATCCTCCACGCGGTACACCTCGACCACAGTGGTTGGCACGCCCGCTGAAGTCATGCCGCCCGGCACATAAATCTGATCGTCCAGAACCACCGCCGACACGTTCGAGACGGCGGTCGGCTTCGACGCGCCCGCCGTCCAGGTGTTTTCCTTCGGATCGAACCACTCGACTGCGCCGGTCGCGCCATTTTGCGTATCACCGCCAATGGCGACCAGTCGGCCGCCATGAGCCGCGACCGCCAGCCGAGTCCGGGCGGTCGGCATCGAGGCGGCCATACTCCAGGCCGTTTCCTGCGAGGTGAGCTGCGCGGGACTTGAATCGATCGGCCGATCGCTGAAAACATCGCCGCTGGCTGCAACACCGTTGGCGGGGCGCAGGCCGCTGAGCAGCACGCCCGCCGCGCACACGATCACAGCCAGGACAAGCGCGACACGCCGCGCCAGGGGCAACGGAGGCTCGACGACGATTTTCGGTAAATCCAGCGGCGCGTACAACATCGCTTCGGCCGGTTGCGCCTCAGCCGGGGTCAGTTGGGCCACAACGACCCAGCCGCGCTGGATGGCGACGAGCGTCGCCTCGGTGCGGCTTTGCACCGCCAGTTTGGTGAAGATGTTCCGCAGGTGAACCTTGACCGTATTGACGCTCAAAAAGAGCTGACCGGCAATTTCCTTGTTGCTCAAACCGGCGGCCAGCAAGCGCACGACCTCGATCTCGCGCTCACTCAGCTCTTTGTTCTCAAATGGTTCATCGTTCATCAGGCGCGATTCTAACATGCTTGGGACATTCGCTCAATCGACCAATGGTCGCCCTCACACCCCACCCCCTCCCCCGTTTTACGGGGGAGGGGGGGCGGAGCCAGGAAGGGGTGAGGGATTACAAACTGCCCAAACTCCTTTACAATAGGCTCACACCAACAAGCCAAGGGAGGCCAGAATGGCGAGCAAGAAATCAACCCTCGTGGGTAAAAAACGCCCCGCGCCGAAAACCGACAAGACCAAAGTCCTGGTGTTCGTCGGCACGCGCAAGGGCGGTTTCATTTTCAGCAGCGATCCTCGCCGCAAGGAGTGGAAAGTCAGCGGGCCGCACTTCAAAGGCTGGAACGTCATGCACGTCACGCTCGACCCACGCGACCGGCGGTTACATGCAGCGACTGCACACGCCGTGTACGGCCCGACCACGCACTATTCGGACGATTTAGGCAAAACGTGGACGCAAGCCAAAGCGTCGCCCGCGTTTCCACAGCCGTCCGAGTCGGGGCGTCCGCTCGGCACGCCCGACGAGGCGCTGAACCCCGATGCAGCACAGGCGCAGTCCGAAAAAGTCATCAAAGTGTGGAATATCACACCTGGCCGGCCCGACGAGCCGGATACCCTGTACGCCGGCATCGAACCGGCGGCGCTGTTCAAGTCGACCGACCGAGGCGCAACGTGGAGCATTAACGCAGGGCTGTATAACCATCCCCATCGCCCCACCTGGTTTCCCGGCAACGGCGGGCTATGCTTGCACACGATCATCCTCGATCCCAACGACTCCAACCGGATGTACCTCGGCCTCTCGACCGGCGGTTGCTATCGAACCGATGACGGCGGTGTGACGTGGCAGCCGCGCAACAAGAACGTGCGCGCCGATTTCCTGCCCGACAAGTTTCCCGAATACGGCCAATGTCTGCACAAAATGGTGATGCATCCCGCCCGGCCCGAGGTGTTGTATCAACAAAATCACTGCGGCGTCTATCGCAGCGACAATGCCGGCGACGACTGGATCGACATTGGCGCGGGTAGATTGCCCAGCCGGTTCGGGTTCCCAGTCGCCGTCCACCCGCACGATCCTAAAACGATCTACCTCGTGCTCGAAGAGAGCGACGAGTACCGCATGAGCATCGACGGCAAGCCCGCCGTGTGGCGCAGCAAGAACGGGGGAGAAACCTGGAAGCGGCTCAGCACCGGCCTGCCGGAGCGCGGCCACCTCGTCGCACTGCGCGAGGCGATGGCCGTCGATACGCTGGGCGATGCCGGGGTGTACGTCGGCACGAACACCGGTCAGGTGTTCCACAGCCGGGATGCGGGTGATGCGTGGGGGTTGCTGGCGGATTTCTTGCCGCCGGTGTTGTCGGTGGAAACAGCGGTGATTCACTAATGTAGGAGGCAACTCCACTCAACCATGTGAGAGGCGACTATTATTACAGCGCAAAGTTGCCAGAAGCAGTAAGCTGCTCCAACCTCGTTTTGCGATGTGAGAGGTAGGCCACATGATTACGCTTCTGGTAGTAGCGGATCAACTGCAGCGCGGCCGCCGCATCGAAGTCGGGTTTGG
>DATDPU010000054.1:0-8348 GCA_035292585.1 Anaerolineae bacterium
GTCAACTCGGTTTGAAAACTACTCCGCCAGATCCGAGCGGTGTTCGCTTCAACCTCCGCGATTGTTGTCATGACGCCACCTTGTCAAAATCAAGTGGCACTTACGATAACCGGATTTTGCGAAAACTGAAAGACACTAACAAGAATGGAGAATAGCCCGGTTGGCTTCGGTCTGGAGACGTGAAACGTGATGCGTAAGCAACCGACGAACCAACTGCCTGTCTTTACGGGGTTCGGACGGCAGTTGTACTGCCGTCCGCCGCAGTTCAACTGCGGCGGGAACTACGCAACTTCAGATTGTTGAAGCACTAGATTCTCTACAGTCCTATGTCCGATGACCTGAAGTCTCTCCTCGATCGCTATAGCAGCGGCGCGGTGACCGCCATCGCCTCGCACCACAGCGTTTTGCCGAAAGGCCCCAAGGTCAAGGCCGAGATCATCGACACGCTGGCGCGGGTGCTGCCTCATCGCCACACGGTCGAGAAATCCCTCAACGATCTCTCGAAGACCGAACGCGTCGTCGTCGATGTCATCCTGCAGCGCGGCGGGCAGGCCAGCGTGCACGCGCTTCGCCAGGAACTCCTGCGCCAGAAGCTGATCGATCAGAGTTACGAGATCACCTTCGACCGGTACAGCCGCACGCGACCCGATCCGCGCCGGACAAACTCGCGCCGGCTGGAAGACATCGTGGCCCGGCTCACGCTGCGCGGCCTGGTCTTCAGCGCCGAAGACCCGTTCGACCCCCGCCGGGACGTGCCCGGCTACACACCCGCCAAGTGCGATTTCGATCAGGCGCTCAAGACCGCTTTCATCCCGGAGCCGATCCGCCGCCACCTGCCTCAACCGCCGCCGCTACCCGAAGCCCCGCCGCCCAAACCGATCGAAGTGGCCGCCGTCGAGGAAGGCTCGGCGCGCACCTTCCAGCGCGATCTGTACCTGTACTGGAGCTACGTTCGCGATCACAAAGTCACCGTCACCGCGAAAGGCGATCTGCACAAGAAGGCGCTCGGCGAAGTCGACGCCGTGCTGCTGACGCGCGCGCCGGTCGCCAAAGGCGACGCCGAGCTCAACCATCCACGTCTGCGTTTCCTGCGCGGCCTGCTCACCGCGCTCGGCTTGTTGAGCATGTCGCCCGAGCGCGAACTGTTGGCCGCGCCCGATGCCGACTTCTTCGCCCAGCCACCCGCCGATCGCGTCCGCCGCGGCTATGAAGCCTGGCGCGACGGCGATTTCTACAACGACCTGCTCTCGCTGCCGAGCCGGCTCCGCCCCAGTTCATCGCAACTGCCGCTGATCCCGGCGCATCCGTCTATCGTCGAGGCGCGCCGCCGCGTCCTCGATCTGATCGGCAAGAGCGACGTCAAAGGCTGGCGCGCGCTCGATCGGCTGTGCGAGCAGATGCAGGAGCTCGACGACGAGTTTTTGTTCCGTCGTCCGCCGCGCCGCTCCTCCTACTATTACGGCTACAGCGGCCATCCTTACAGCGGCCTGAACCCGTTAGGCGTGGTCTTTCCCGAGGTGCATAAAGAGGAGGAGGGCTGGGAGAAGGTCGAGGCGAACTTCATCCGCGGTATCGTGACCGGGCCGCTCTTTTGGATGGGACTGACCGACTTGGGTTCGTCGGGCAAGCCCGTTGCGCTCTCGGCCTTTCGCCTCACGCCGCTCGGCGCGTGGGCGCTCGGTCTCGGCCCGCGCCCGGAGATTCCGGCGGAGGGCGGGCGCGTGATCGTCCAGCCCAACCTGCACGTCGTCGCGCTCGATCCGGTGAACGAAGCGCTGCTCGCCGCGCTCGATCGCTTCGCCGAGCGGTTGAATGCGGAGCGCGCGGTCGAGTATCGGTTGACGCGCGCGTCGGTGTACGCCGGCCAGCAGGCCGGCTGGGACGTGGCGCGTATCAAGTCGTTCCTGCGCGAGCAGACCGGCGCGGAGATTCCGGCCAACGTCGCCCGCACGCTGGACGAGTGGCAGGCGCAGCACGAGCGCATCCTCATCCGTCCGCACGCAGCGCTCGCGCACGGGTCGCCGGCGGCGCTGGATACGCTGCTCGACGATCCCGATGCGGCCGATCAGGTGGCAGCCCGCCTGCTCCCCGACGTGGCGATCCTGCGCCGCGCCTCGGCCGTCAAGCGCCTGACTCAAGCGCTGCACGCGCGCGCTATCCTCCCGCTCGTTTCGACGCGCCCAGCCGTCCCACCCGGTTCGGTCGTCGCTTCGGAAAGCGGCGAGGTGCGCTTCGCCGTGCGCGCGCCCAGCCTGTATCTGCACGGCCACCTGGCCGCATTCGCCGATCCGGGTGAAGAGGGTCGTTATGGGATCACGGCGGAGACGATCGGGCGCGCGACGCGGAGCGGCCTGACCGCGCACGACATCCTCGATCGGCTGGCGGCGATCCAGCGCGGTTCTTTGCCCGATGCGCTGGCGCGCCGCATCCGCGCCTGGGCCAAACACTACGGCGACGCGGCGTTGGAAGAGATCGCGTTGTTGCAGGTGCGCGACGCGCAGACGCTCGAAGAGTTGCTGGCCGATCCGGAGCTGGGGCCGCTGCTCAAGCGTTTCGCGCCCAATCGACACCAGGCGCTGGCCCGCATCCAGACGACGGATATGGAGCAACTGCGCCGGCTGCTGGCCGAGCGCGGCATCGATCTGTCTGATAAGTTGAAGTGAGAGGCTCCGCCTAAAGTACACCGCAGACGCGGAGAGCGCAGAGCAGTTCTGAAAACTCAGCGTCCTGCGCGCCTGGCGCTGCAACTTTGAGATCGAGTCGACCGACTACTGCCGTCTGAACAAGATACTGCTGGCGAAATCGGCGCGCGATCCGCTTGTTGGGGGTGAACAAAGGGTGATTACCAGTCGTTCTCTCGGAGGTTCGCTTCGATGAGGTTGTCGCGCTCCTGTTCGATGCGCAGTCGATCGAGGATCGTGATTTTGCCGGCGCTATAGTCGAGCAACCCGCGCTTCCGCCAATCGCGCAAGAGATGGTTGATCCACTCCCGGCGCACGCCGATGAGCGAGGCCAAGTCGGCCTGGTTCAGCCCCAGGGCCAAAATGTAGCGTTTCCCCTTTTCAACTTCCTCGCCAAACTGGTCGGTGAAAGTCAACAACACATGGAGCAGCCGGCCGGCCGCATCGTACTGAGCGATGGCTTCCGCGTAGGCCGCGGTCCAGCGTGTCTTGGCGGCGAGCACGCGAATCACCGCCAAGGCTAGCTCCGGAATGGTGCTCAAGCGCGTCATGAAGCGCTCGGCGGTGATCTGCAACAAGCCGCACGGCCCGATCGTGCGGGCGCTGGCCGAACGCGGCTGCCCATCGACCACGGCCAGCTCGCCGATGATGTCGCCGACGCCAAAGATCGTGATCGTCGTCTCGTGGCCTGAGGGTGTCATGCGAAAGATGCGGACTTTGCCTCGCAGAATGATGAACAGATCGTACCCCGCATCTCCCTGCCGAAAGATCATCTCGCCCTTGTCATACTCGCGCAGCTGCAAATCCTGGCTCAATGCTGCGAGATCCGACTCGCGGAGCCTGGCCAGGAGCGGAACCTGTCTCAGGAATGCCAGCTTCTTGGACAGCAGCTCCGAACCCGTTCGCGTCTGCATGTTCCACTCTTAAGACTGTGAACTAGATCACTCTCTTGCTGTGAAGCAAGCCACACTCGCGCTGTGCAAAAAAATAATCAGGCTTCGTATCGTGCTCGATAGACGGCCTGGCCGGCATAAGGTATTCTGACATTGGAGAGGGCGAATCGCCGGGGGCAGTATAACATAGCTTAGCGGTTGAAGTAAAACCGCCGCGCAGAGTGTATGAATTGGATATAGTCGATTGACATTATCAGGAAAAGTATGTTAATCTACCTGAGTTTCCTCTGCAAAACCAATGTGCCAGGGCATTGGTGACCGCAGCCGCTTATCTACCTTCACCGGCTTCACCTTTACAGGCGAGTGGTCAGTCCACTTGATTTTGATGGGTAGCCTAGGGCCTTGTGCCCGTCCAACACCCACGAGTTAGCACAAGTGAACCAAGATACCACTCGGGTGGCAAAACTGAAAATTTGGTATCTGGCAGACAAAGGTTAGCAGCATCGCACTCGGAAGCACGTCCTGCGTTTGCTTGCGCGCGCTTGGTCAATTCTATAAGTCAGACTGCGATGTCTCTGTGCGCCCCGTCGCAGTCCCTATATTGTATGCGCCCATTACCCAGGAGAAAACCTATATATGCGTGTCCTGCCACACAGCGCTGTCTTAAGCCGCCGCGCCATGCTAAGGGCAATTGGTTTGACGGCCGGCGCCATCGCTGCTGCGCCGGTGTTGGCGAGCTTGCTGCCGAACCGGCCGCTCAAGCTCGGCGTCCTGCTCCCGCGCTCGCAAGCTTACCCTACTCTGAGTGAGAACTTATTAGCCGGCATGCGGCTTCATTTCGATCAAATCCGCGAGCAGGGCGGGCGCGCGATCGAGCTGGTGGCTGAATCGACTGGACTGGGCGCAGGGGGGACGATCGCAAAATCCCAGCAGCTCGTCGGCTGGCAGCGGGTCGATCTGCTGGTCGCCATCGTCGGCGCGTACGCGGCTAAACTGCTCGGCAAGCTATCTCGCGAGAAACAAACCCCCTTGATCGTCGCCAACGCCGGAGCCAGAGTTCCTTCGCACGACAATCCAAATCCCTACGTGTTTCACAACTCACTCAATCTCTGGCAAGCCAGCCGGGCGCTGGGCGCGTGGGCCGCCACACACCTGGGCCGGCGCGCCTTCGTCGCCAAATCATTTTATGACAGCGGCCACGATATTGCTTATGCGTTTCAGGCGGGCTTCGAACAGGCCGGCGGCCGGGTGCTGGAAACATCGCTCACTCATCATCCTCACCAAAGCGACGACTTGACGGCTACCTTCGACGCCATTCGTCAAAATCAGCCCGATTTTGTGTTCGGGTGTTACTGCGGTCAATGGGCGACCGACTTTGTGCAAGCCTACACCGCCTCCGGTTTGTCGCGCTCCGTCCCGCTGATCGGTTCGGGCTTCATCGCCGACGAGTCGCTCCTGCCCGCGCAGGGCCGGGCCGCCCTGGGCATCAAGACCGCGCTCGCCTGGTCGAGCGATCTCGACTCCGACGACAATCGCGCGTTCAGCGAAGCGTATCAGCGCCTCACCGGCCGCCCGGCCGATGCGTTCGCCGTATTGGGCTTCGATACCGGCCAGTTGATCACCGCGTCGCTGCCGGCCGTTGACGGGAACACCGATCGCACCGAAGCGTGGCTTAACGCGCTGAGCACGGCCGAGGTAGCCAGCCCACGGGGCCAGCTGGCGATGAACGCGCAAACACACAGCAGCGTCGGTCCCGTGTATGTGCGCGAGGTGCAACGGCGCGACGGGAAACTGGTCAACGCGGCGCTCGGTCCACTGAGCCTGCTCTCCCCGCTCGACGAGCCGATCGTCGCCGTGCGCTCGAAGCAACAATCGGGTTGGTCGAACCCGTATTTGTGCGTCTAACGCGACCGTCCTCACATCCACATCAAGGAGCGAAAGTCATGGGAGAACCTTTCTTAGCCGAGATTCGAATCTTCAGTTTCAACTTCCCCCCCAGGGGTTGGGCGTTCTGCAACGGGCAGCTGTTGCCCATCAACCAGAACCAGGCGCTCTTCTCGTTGCTGGGCACGACGTATGGCGGCAACGGGCAAACCACTTTCGCGCTGCCCAATTTGCAGGGGCGCACGCCGTTGCACACCGGCAATGGGTTTGTACTCGGCGAGAGCGGCGGCGAAGAAAACCATACCGTGCAAATGGCTGAAATGCCGGCTCACCTACACTTTGCCAGCGGCGTCACCGTGAACGGCGACTCGCCGGCGCCAACCAATAACTTGCTGGCGGCTGAGGCAAGCCCGATGTACGCGCCCCCCGATGGGAGCCTGGTTTCGTTGGTCGCCGGAACGATCAGCAGCATCGGCGGTTCACAGCCGCATACGAACGTGCAACCGTTCCTCACCCTGACGTTCTGCATCGCGTTGCAGGGCATCTTCCCATCGCGCAACTAACAGGAGGCAGCGAACCATGGGTACTCCCTATATCGGTGAAATCAGGATGTTCGGCGGCAACTTTGCGCCGGCGGGCTGGGCCTTTTGCGATGGTCAACTCATGCCCATTGCTGAAAACGATGCGCTGTTCACTCTGATCGGAACAACGTACGGCGGCGATGGGCAAACAACCTTTGCGCTGCCCGACCTGCGCGGGCGCATCCCGATCCATCAAGGCACGGGCGGGGGCTTGACCCCGCGCACGTTGGGCGAGAGCGGCGGCGTCGAAACCGTGACGCTGACGGTGAACCAGTCGCCCGCGCACGCGCACACGTTTGTGGGCACCGCCTCGACGGCCAGCGCGGCGAACCCGGCGAACGCGCTGGTGGCTGCGCCCAGCACGATCGATCTGTATCGACCGGCGACCGCGCCGAACTCGAATCTGGCCGCGAATGCGCTCGGGGCGACGGGCGGCTCGCAACCGCACGACAACCTGCAGCCGTACCAGTGCATCTCGTTCATCATTTCGTTATTCGGCATTTTCCCCACACAAAACTAAGGAGCGGGCCATGTCGGATCCATTTGTCGCGGAAATACGAATCTTTGCGGGCAACTTTGCGCCGACGGGTTGGGCGCTGTGCAACGGGCAATTGCTGCCGATCTCGCAGAACACCGCGCTGTTCTCGTTGCTGGGCACGAATTACGGCGGCGACGGTAAGACGACTTTCGGGCTGCCCAACCTGCAAGGCAGCGCGCCGATGTTCTGGGGCCAAGGCCCCGGCTTGACTGACCATGTGATCGGCGAAACCGGCGGCCAACCGGCGGTCACGTTGATAAACACCGAGATGCCGGCGCACAACCACACGCTGCTGGCGTCGAGCGGGCCGGCTTCCAGCCGCGCGCCGGCCGACGCCGCGCTGGCGCGCTCGCGCAACGGGAATGCGTATCAAACGAGCGTGAATGCGAATCTCACCACCCTGGCGCCGCAGGCGGTGGGCGTGGCCGGCAGCAGCCAGCCGCACAACAACCTGCAGCCGTATCTGGTGTTGACCTTCATCATCGCGCTGCAAGGCATCTACCCGCCGCGCAGCTGATGGATGTGGGGTCTGCGCCCGGCGATCGAACATGGATCAAACGATTAGCTTGCGCTCGATAGTCTCGGAGGATCGCGACTTTCTGTATCGCGTGTATGCCAGCACGCGTGCGGATGAGCTGAAGCTGGTCGATTGGGACGACACGCAGAAACGCGCGTTCCTGGAAATGCAGTTCAACGCGCAGCACACGTATTACACGCAAGCCTTCGCGCAGGCCGAGTATCAAATCATCCTGCTGGGGGGCGAACCGATCGGGCGGTTGTACGTCGATCGGCGGCCCGACGAAATCCGCCTGATCGACATCGCGCTGCTGCCCGAATATCGCGGGCAGGGCATCGGCTCGTATTTTCTGGAGCAGCTGTTTGGGGAAGCGCGCCGGGCGCGGCTGCCGGTGCGGATTCACGTCGAGCAATTCAACCCGGCGTTGCGCCTGTACCTGCGGCTCGGGTTTCGCAAGATTGGCGATACCGGCGTGTACTTTCTGATGGAATGGTCGCCGCCGCCCGAAGGGAATGGGCATGGCTGACCTGGCTCAGTTGACCGGCGCGGACTTTCAGCCGCATCTGGCTGAGGTCTTTCGCGTTCACGCGCCGTCGATCGAACCGATCGAGCTGGAACTGGATCAAGTTGCGCCGCTCGGCCCGCGCACGACGGCCGAGGCCGAGGCGGCCGGACGGCGGCCGCCGTTCGCGCTCGTCTTTCTAGGGCCAGCGTCCGATCAGTATCTGGCGCAGGCCACGTACACGGTGGCGCACGCGCAACTGGGAGAACTGACGCTGTTCCTGGTTCCGCTCGGCCCGACGGCGGAGCGGCGGATGCGCTACGAGGCCGTGTTTACATGAATCGCTTAACCTATCCGAAAACCCGAAATTCCGTAGCATAGGGCCTTGTGCCCGCCGCCCACAAGGGGCTAGTACCCCGACCGCCTAATTCTGCGGGGTTGGGACGGCACAACCCTCTTCGCTGCGCTCGTGGGCAGGCCGCCGCCCTCTTTAAGAAGGCAGTGAAAGGCGGCGGTCATGCGGCAGGAACTATGCAACTTCAAGTTGTCGAAGCACTAGGCTTGTGCCCGCCGCCCACAAGGGCTAGGCTTGTGCCCGCCGCCCACAAGGGGCTAGCAGTTTGTCGGAGAGCGGCATTAAGCCGTTCGATAGGTGATACACTTCAGGCATGAGCCGAAAATTCAAAACCGCCAATTACGAAGAGACGCTTAACCTTACGATTCGGCTGGGAGAAGCTCTACCGCCTAATCAC
>DATDPU010000055.1:0-6782 GCA_035292585.1 Anaerolineae bacterium
CTTGCCTGCTACCCAAAAAACCAGTGAGGCAACCCGTGAAACAGGCCAAGTTAAACACTCACTTATCAGAATGGGCGGCTAATTCCGGGCCCAATGCCAGCTTGGGCTGCTATTAGGCCTTTCTCTCCGACAAACTGCTAGTTCAGTTTTTGCGTGCGTCGCCTAGTGCTTCGACAACTTGAAGTTGCATAGTTCCTGCCGCAGTTGCAGTGCGAAGCCGCCCCGTGGGCCTGCGGCGGACGGCAGTGCCAGCCGCCGCCTTTCATTGCCTTCTAAAGAGGGCGGCGCCCTGCCCACGAGCGCAGCGAAGAGGGTTGTGCCGTCCCAACCCCGCAGAATTAGGCGGTCGGGGTACTAGCGCCCTGCCTCAACGCCCACGCGGGGCTAAACTACCAGGTACTGTGGCTCAAACTAACACCAATGGTTATTACCCGGCCGCGGAGGTATGGTACAATCAGCGCACTTCGTCCGCAGGCAAAGCAGGCAGGCCTCGCAAGACTTATCCGCTTGAAAGGATCATTCGCCCGCATGGACCTCACCATCGCAGAAATCCAAGCGCTGTCTGAAAAAGTGATCGCCAATCTGGAGCAAGTCGTCGTCGGCAAACGCCGGGGATTGGAATTGACGCTGGTCGGGCTGCTGTGCCAGGGACACCTGCTGATCGAGGACGTGCCCGGCGTCGGGAAAACGATCCTGGCGCGCAGCCTGGCGCAGTCGATCGGCTGCACCTTCAGCCGGATCCAGTTCACGCCCGATCTGCTGCCCAGCGATATCACCGGAACGTCGATCTTCAACCAGCAAACCCGCGAGTTCGAATTTCGTCCCGGCCCGATCATCGGACACATCGTCCTGGCCGACGAGATCAATCGCGCCACGCCTAAAACGCAGTCGGCGCTGCTCGAAGCGATGGAAGAACGGCAGATCACGATCGATGGCGTCGTGCACGCGCTGCCCGAGCCGTTCATGGTCATCGGGACGCAGAACCCGATCGAGTATGAGGGCACCTTTCCGCTGCCCGAAGCGCAGCTCGATCGGTTTCTGTTGCGCCTCGGCCTGGGTTACCTCACTAAAGCAGAAGAGATTCGCGTGATGCAGGCCCAACAGTTTCGCCATCCCATTCACACGCTCGCGCCGCTCGTGTCGCAGGCCGAGCTGTTGGACATGCAAGAGTCCGTTAAGAAAGTCTTCGTCGCGCCGGCCGTGGAACAGTACATTGTGGATATCACGTTTGCCACCCGCGAAAACGAGAACGTGTACCTCGGCGCCAGCCCGCGCGGCAGCCTGGGGCTATATCGCGCCGGCCAGGCGCAGGCGGCGTTGCTGGGTCGCGATTACGTCCTGCCCGATGACATCAAGACGCTGGCCGAGCCGATCCTGGCGCATCGCGTCATCGTGAGTCCCACCGCGCGGATGAAGAAACTGACGGCTCAGCACATCGTCGAAAATATCCTGCAACAGCTGCCCATCCCCACGCGTGAGCCGCGCCGGAATTCAGCATGGCAACGCTAACACAGCGGGGAGGCAGACGTTTGAAGCGCCTCAGGCGGATAGGGCGCTTCGACCGCGCCGATGGGGTAACGACGATCCGGGTTCGCCGCCGCGCGTGGATCGTCGCGCTGGGGTTGATGGTGGCGTGGCTCATCCTCCAACCCGCCGCGCTGGCGTTGACGGGGGTCGTGACGCTCGGCAGCCTGATCCTGATCGGCTTTCTGTGGGCGCGCGCGATGGCGCTCAACGTGACGGGGCAGCGCACGCTGCGTTATGCCGCGGTGCAAGTCGGCGACGAGCTGGAAGAGTCGATCGCGCTGCACAATCGATCCCGGCTGCCGGTGTTGTGGGCCGAGTTCATCGATCGCTCGAACATCCCCGGTTATACCATCACGGGCGTGAGCGTGGTGGGCGGGCGCGGCGTCGATCGCTGGCGCGCGCATACCACCTGCCGGCAACGCGGCGTGTTTACGCTCGGCCCGTGGGAACTCGGCATGGGCGATCCCTTCGGCATCTTCGACATCCGGCAGGTGTATGCCCAACCGACTGAGTTGTTGGTCTACCCGGCGCTCGCGCCGCTGCCGCCGCACATCCTGCCGCGCAGCAAACAGCTGGGCGATCTTCATCCGTTTCGCCAGCCGCTGTCGGCCGAGACCATCAACGTCACCACCATCCGACCGTACTCGACCGGCGATCCGCTGCACCGCGTGCACTGGCGCACTACGGCGCGGCAGAACAAGCTCTTCGTCAAGGTGTTCGAGCCGGAGGCGTCAGCGTCGATCTGGCTCATCCCCGATCTGGATGCGGCGGCTCACGTTGGAGCGGGGACTGAGTCCTCGTTCGAAACGATGATCGTGCTTCTCGCCTCGCTCGCTTCGTATCTGTTGAATGAAAGACTGGCAGTCGGGCTGTTGGCCGGCGCGAATGCCGCGCCGGCGATTCTCCCCCAGTACGGGCAGGCGCACTTGTGGACAATCCTGCGCGCGCTCGCCCCGCTGCAAGCGGATTCGGCCCAGGCGTTGACCGAGATACTGCCGCCGGCTCGTTCGCTGATCTCCGCGCGCGATTCGATCGTCGTGGTGACGCCCTCGCTCAATCCCGATTGGTCAGCCGCGCTCAAACAGCTGCGGGGCAGCCCGCATACGGGCGGCGTCGAGGCGATCCTGCTCGACCCCGCCTCGTTCGGTGGCGCGGAAGGCGCAGACACGTGTGCGACGTTGTTGGCCCAACGCGGTATCGCCGCCCAGGTGGTGCGCCGCGAAGAAGTGCGCCCCATCAGCGGGGCTTACGGAGAAATACGGCGTTGGGAGTTTAAGACGCTGGGGACGGGTCGGGTGGTGGTGCGGCAAACACCCCGGCCGGCGCCGTCCCTCGCATCGCCGTTCCGATAACATTCGGCCAAACGCAATACCCATAAGCGTATGTTCGCTAGACTCCGCAGTTCGATTCGTGCGCGCCTCTGGCAAAGCTGGGTCTCGATCGGCCTGGTCGCCGGCATCGTACTCAGCCTGGCGTTCAGCTTCCAGGCGGCCAGCTGGTGCGGCGATTGCGAGCCGCAT
This sequence comes from Anaerolineae bacterium, assembly GCA_035292585.1. GTDB lineage: Bacteria > Chloroflexota > Anaerolineae > Fen-1058 > Fen-1058 > DASSFZ01. Next base: position 3,048 of record DATDPU010000055.1, read on the forward strand.
GTCGCCAGCCTCATCCTGGGCGCGCTCTACGGCGCGCTGCTCGTATCCTCCCGCTTTCAAAGACGGACACTAGCCGGTCTTAACCTGCTCACCTCGATCGGCGTCAGCCTGCTGACCGTCGGGCGCGTGCTGCCAACGCTAAGCGTGTTCTCCAGCGTGCCATTCGCCGATGCGCTCTGGTTGATGCAAGTGCGTATTCTGATCGTGTTCGACCAGCTGGCGGGCGCGCTACTCCTCCCGTTCTTGCTCGGTTGGCTGACCTGGAATGCCAGCGTGTGGCTGGTGTGGTGTGTCGCGCGCCGCCGGCGCGCCTTCGAAGGCGTCGTGCCCTTCGCGGGACTATTTGCCTTAGATGTGTTATTGAGCGGCCGGGATACCGCTTTCCCGATCGGCTTCATTGCGTGCGCCGTGCTGCTCGTCGCTCGCACGGCTTACACCGAAAGAAATCATGAATGGAACACGCGGCGCGTGGACTATCCAGAGCTGATTTGGGAAAGCTGGCTGATCAGCGCCTCGATCATTGCCGGGGCAGTCGTGACGCTCGCCGCCTTCAGCACGCCGGAGGGCCGGCACAGCCTCCAGGAGCTGATCAAGCTATTGACCGAGCCTGCGCGGCCCGCCGAGGAACAGCCAGCCTTGAACCCGCCTCTGCCGGGAATCGCTTTTGCGGCCCTGGTTCCCGACCTGCGCCGCGTCGGCGCGCCGATCAGCCAGTCGGAAGAAACGGTGATGTGGGTTCGGGTGAGCGATCCGCCGCCGTTGTTTTACGCTCAAAACGCTCCGACGCGCACTGCGCCCCGGCATTATTGGCGCGGCGGCATCTTCAGCCGCTATAACGGCGCCGGCTGGGAGGTTGAACCGCTCGGCGCGGCGCTGGACTTGCGCGAGTTTCCCTCGGAAGCGCCGCCCGGCCGCTACGAGCTGCGCCAGGAATTTGAAATCGTGGCGTTCCACGGCAGCGATCTCTACGCCGTCAATCGGCCTGTTCAAGCGAGCGCGGGAGCCGTGCTGCGTCTCAATGCGCCGGGTGACGATGTGCGATTGCAGGGGACTGAATCGACCTACACCGTGACCTCCTGGGCGACGGATGCAACGGTAGCACAGCTGATCTCAGACACGCTCGATTATCCACCTGAAATTCTAGCCACTTACCTGCAACTGCCTGACTCATTGCCACAGCGTGTTCGCAACCTGGCGGCCCGCATCACGTCCAACGCGGGGTCGCCTTATGAGAAAGCAGTACGCATTCAGGATTACCTGCGCCTGTCTTACCCCTACCAGCTCGATGTGGCCCCGCCGCCTCGGGACGCGGATGTCGTGGACTATTTTCTGTTCGAGGCTACGGGCGGCTTCTGCAGCTACTACGCTTCGGCAATGGCGGTGATGCTGCGCGCCGAAGGTATTCCGGCGCGCGTCGTCACCGGGTTCGCGATGGGCGAATACATCACCACGCGGAATGCATATCGGGTTCCGGCTTCGGCCGCGCACGCCTGGGTCGAAGTGTACTTCCCGCACTACGGCTGGGTCGAGTTCGAACCGACTGCTTCCCAAGCGCCATTCGTCTATCAAGCTGCGGAACTGCCAGTTGCCGAAGCGACTCCAACAGTGCAAGCCCCTGCTGCTACAGTGCCTCCTGGCCTGGCGATCGCCCTCGGCATTGCAGCGCTGCTGGGGCTGTTTGTCCTGGTGCGCCTCGGTTTGCGGGTCAGGTGGTCTCTCAACCCGGCCCAGCGCGGCAGGGGCTCGCCGGCGCACAATTTGTACTGGCAAATGCGCGGGGCGCTCAGCGGGGTCGGACTCGGCGCGCCGGACGCCGTCACGCCCGGCGAGTTTCTCGACACGTGGGCGGGAAACCTGGCGGAGCAGAAACGCCTGCGCGCGGCGTTACAACACATCACGGCGCTCTACATCCGAGCCGTTTACAGCCCGCGCCCGCCCACCCGCGCCGAGGTCGGGGCTTCGCGTAAGGTATGGCGAGACGCCCTGCCCGATCGGTTGCGCCTGCGGCTACACACTCTACCCACGCGCCTCAAGCATCGCTCCAGACCCAGATAACGTCCTGAGCAGGGACGCCACATACGTCAATTTGCATTTGACTGACGGAGAAACGCCTATGAGCCGAGTTGAAGCGCACCCGTTTGAACCCTTGCTCCAACCCGCGCCCGGCACCGTGCTGCGGCGCGTTCGCATCAAACCCGATTGGCTGCGCGTGCGCGATGCGCCGACGACGCAGGGCAGCAGGGTCTTGCTAGAGTTGCCGGGCGGCGCCGAGCTCATCGTGCTGGAAGAGCGAGCGGGCTGGCTGCGCATCGCCCGGCCCGCCGGCTGGGTCAGCGCGGACTACGTACGGGATACGGGGTTGGGATGACAGCGGTTAAAACCGCAGCAACAGGAACGCAAAGTCGCCCTACGGCGACTGAAAACTTGCGCCGGCAGGTTTTGCGCATGTGCAGGTACAGTTTCAACTGCTATTAGCTCGACACACGAAAGAAGCCAACCATGCGTGCCCCGTATACGCAACTCTATCTCCACTGTGTCTGGGCGACGTGGGACCGCCTACCACTGATCACACCGAGCAGTGAAGCGAGAATCTACGCCGCGACTGCAACGAAGTGCTATGAGTTGAAGTGTGAAATGATCGCCATCGGTGGCGATGCCGATCACGTGCACCTGCTCGTGCGCCTACCCACAACGTTAGCGGTAGCGACGTTGCTGAAAGAGGTTAAGGGATCCTCCTCGCATTTAGTTACACATGAAATCACGCCGAATGAATTCTTCAAGTGGCAAGGTGCATATGGGGCATTCACTGTGAGCAAAGACGCGGTTAAGAGCGTTGCGGCTTACATCAACAGGACTTACGCAGTTGGCGCGGCAGTTGCACTGCCGCCGCCTCATCTGCCGCAGTACAACTGCGGCAGCAACATGCAGCTGCGTAAGTCCTGATCAAGAACCAGAAGGCGCATCATGCTGCCAACCATTTGATCGAGGACTGGGAAAGGTGCGAGACTGAAGACCCGACGTCTAGCGCTTGAAATCGCACCAACAGAAACGCGAAGTCTGCACCACTCGGCTCCGCCTCGGGTGTCATGACCTGCGCGGACTAGAAACCTGCGCAGGCAGGTTTAGCGCTATATGTAGGTGCAGTTTCAACTGCCGAATAGCTCAGTATTGAGGTTCGCTATGACTCCCGCAAAAACGGAGCGGGCCGCGCTCCGCGCTTTACCGCGCAACGTCTGGGCCACCGGCCTGGCCAGCTTCTTTATGGACGTCTCCAGCGAGATGGTGCTCAACATCCTGCCGCTCTTCCTCGCGAATGTGCTGGGGGTAAAGACCAACATTATCGGCTTGATCGAGGGTGTGGCCGAGGCAACGGCCAGCGTGCTCAAGTTATTCTCCGGCTGGCTGTCCGACAAGCTGCGCGCGCGCAAGTGGTTGGCCATCGCCGGCTATGGTATCTCCGCGCTGTCGAAGCCGTTCTTTTACTTCGCGAATAGCTGGGGCGTGATCGCCGGGGTGCGCTGGGCCGATCGGGTCGGCAAGGGCATCCGCACCGCGCCGCGCGATGCGCTGATCGCCGACTCCGTTCTCGAAACCAGCTCTCTCGGAAAGTCCGAAGGGCCCGGTTCTGGCTTGAATAGGCCGCCATCCATAAGCGGCGTTTAATGTTTTACCCCCACCTGAGGCAAGATCGGGCGTATCTGACACGTTCCGGTCTTGGCCCACAGGAGGGGGCCC
>DATDPU010000056.1:0-46772 GCA_035292585.1 Anaerolineae bacterium
CGGACCAGACCGCCGGTCGTGCGCGGTTGCGCGAGTATGGCCGTCGCATGAGCATCGAGCAAAGTTTCCGCGATGACAAGTCGGGCGGCTTCGACCTGGAGCATACCCGCCTGCAACATGCCGACCGCCTCGAACGGTTGCTGTTGGCAATGGCCGTCGCCACGCTCTGGTGTCATGAGCTGGGCGAGCTGGTGCTCGCCCACGGCGAAACCGCGCGACGGCAGATCGACCCAGGCCCCACCCGCGAACTGAGTCTGTTTCAACTGGGTCTGCGCTGGCTCAAGCGCTGCGTGTCTACAGCGATGCATGACTTGCCCATCTTTCGCGCGCGCTTATCGAATCTGAAGCGCGCGCCCGTCGTGCGAGCGCCGATTTGACCAGAGTGTAAGGGAATCAGGCCCCGGTGTATAATGTGGCGCTATTTCTATACAAAATCGAGGTATGCATGAGGCAAATGCTAGAAGATTGGATTTGGTATGCCGTGAGTACTATTCTTTCAATCTCATGGATAGTAGTGGGCTGCACAGTTGCGACTCCTGTTCAGCCAACAAGCAGTCCTATATCGACTCCTCAAGTAGCAACTTTTGCCAGTGCGCTGCCGACTCCTAACCCTGATGCTGGTACGATCGTAGGCCGATTGGTTAGGCAATTTAATCAGCAACCCATTGCGAGCACCGTTGTTTTCTTAGAAAAAACCACGCCGGAGCATACGGTCCCGCCAATTATCTACGCACCTCCCAACGATCAGCCTCATGCCACTACGAATGCATTAGGTGAGTTTGTTCTTGCTAACGTGCCGAGTGGCGAGTATGTTGTGATCGTTTTCTTACCACCTGCCACGGTTGAAGTAGTCACTGACGCTGGGGATAATCATCCTCGCTTAATTAGTGCTAAGTCTAACGATGTGATAGACTTGGGCAACATTAGCGTGCCCGAATAATATGTAAACGAAGATGGCTATCGCTCACACCTCATCATCCCTCCCACCTCATCCACAAACACACTCGTCCCCATTGAACTATCCGTCGCCATCTTGAGACTCAACTGCAAGCGCTGACCACCTAATGCTTCCATCCCCGTCAGCATGATCGTCTCCGCCACCCACTGCTCTTTCTGCGACGCCGCATTATCCAGCACAAAACGCGGCGTCACTTCAACTCCCGCTGTGTTCTCGATCACGACCTCAAGAATGTCGAATGGAGTCGGCTGCGTTTCCGCCGTCGTCACGTAACGCTTTAAGGTCAGGGTGATGCCTTCAGTGTAATACGGCAGCACGAACGACTGGAGCGCTTCCTCATCGGCCAGATCGCGACCGCCGAACCACAGCCCAAACATGCCCGTGTACGGCCGATCTTCTTGAATCAAATCGGCGGCGCCGTTGCTCGATTGCACCCACGGCGCGCTCGATGGGCCATTCTCGAATCCGGTGTTCAACAGTAACGGCTGGCCTTCAACGCACGCCGGTTCTTGGCGAGGCTCGCTGCGCACAACGATCGGCAAGTATAGAATGGCGGTTGGAGTGAAAGTATCCATCGAAGTCAGTACGAGATTGGAGGCAAGCGTAGCTGTATGGACGGGCTGCATCGGCGTGTCCAACCCTACCGGATTGCCGTCTTTGTAAACAAGCGCCGGTTGCGAACTGGCTACCCGCAGGGTTGAAGTGATGATCGCAGCAGTGAAACGCGGCTGCACCGCATCGGCAGCGCCGCCAGTATTTGCGGCGATGAAGGCGACCGGATCGACGTAGCCGGCTCCGGGGGTCGGAAAGTTGTCGGGATGGATACGATAGGTGTAGCCGCGACCGGCATACAAGTTTGAATTGCAGTTGGTGTATCCACCGTAGATGTTTCGGCCGTCGAGAAAATAGCGCAGCTCGAAGTGGAGGTGCGTGTTGCCGCCCTGGTTCAACAGCGACCCGATGCGCTGCCCTCGGGGCACAACTTGTTCCGGCACGATGCTCACGTCCGGCCCCAGGTGCGAATAAACCGAGAACAAATCGCGTCCATCCGCCAGGCGATGCCGGACGATGACGACCTTGCCGGGGTAGCTATTGTAGTTAGGGTCGTACCAGGCGACGATGCCCTCGGCGACGGTGAACACATCCGTAGGTATTTGAAGTTGACCGTCGGCCCGAAACCAATCGATACCGCTGTGCAGCAGGCGCGGCCAGTCGACGCCGAAGCAGGTGCGCCGATGCTCCAGCCCCAGGTTGCGCACGCCATACGCCGTATTGCTGATCGCGACCCCGTATTGCTCGCCATATGCCGTCTTGACCGGAACGTTGAACGGCATCTGGAAGCTGACCGCCGTGGGCGGCTCGGCGCTCGGAGCGGCGCTCGTCACCGGCGCTTGCGGCGCTTGCCGTGGAATGCGTCGGATCGAGTGGACGATCCGGTTGAACCAGTCGAAGTGCGCGGCGGGCGGCTCGATCGGCCCATCGACGCCGCCGCCAAAGAGCGCGATGCGGATGATCACACCATTGCCCTCGATCAACGCCGCCGCGGCATCTTCGCCGGCCAGCGGCGAAGGCCGATTGGCCAGCAAGGCGGGCATGCCGCCGATCCAGTTGGCCCGCACCCGCCCCGGCGCATCGCGGCGCAACCCGAATCGCTCACGGGCGAAGGCGTCGATCGGTATCCGCTCAGGGTTATCGAACACGGTGATCATCAGACCCGCGAACTCGGCGTCGGGTTCGGCCAGAAAGTTGATGAAGACCGTGTTGTAGCCCAGAGCGGCATCAAGCCCGGCGGATAGCGTGGCTTGCGATGGATAGTCGATAGCATAACCGGCCTGTGAATCCGTGTACGTTGTGTTGGTGTCGAAGAGAGGCGCGGCCGAGGCATTAGCCGCCAATGCGATGAGACACAGGACGAGGGCGAGCGATCGTTTCACGCCTTGTACTCTAGCATGAACCGGTTAGAGGACAATAGGCGAAAAGGTGGATTTACTTGTAAGACTCGGCCTGCAACGTGAACAACCGGGCGTACGTCCCACCCTGCGCCAACAGTTCGGCGTGCGTGCCCTGCTCGCAAATGGCGCCCTTTTCCAGCACGAAGATGCGATCGGCCATGCGCACCGTCGAGAAGCGATGGCTGATGAGCACGGCCATCTTGTCGACGGTCAATTCGCGAAACTGCTGGAAGACCCGAAACTCGTTCTCGGCGTCAAGCGCCGCCGTCGGTTCGTCGAGAACGATCATCTCACAATCGCGCATGAAGGCGCGGGCCAGCGCGATCTTCTGCCATTCGCCGCCGGACAGTTCACGACCCTGATGCCACCACCGGCCCAGCAGCGTTTCATAGCCTTGCGGCAGCGCGGCGATGACCGAGTCCGCGCCGCTCTTCTGCGCCGCGTCCACGATGCGCGGCCGATCCTCCAGCAGCTCGATCTGCCCGAAGCCGACATTCTCGGCTGCTGCCATGTGGTAGTGCACGAAGTCCTGGAAGATCACGCCGATGCGCTGGCGCAAGTCGCGCAGACTGTATTCGCGCAGATCGACGCCGTCCAGCAGGATTTGTCCCTCGGTCGGATCATATAATCGGGTGAGCAGCTTGATCAGCGTCGTCTTGCCCGCGCCGTTGGGGCCGACCAACGCGATCTTTTCCCCTGGCCCGATCGTCAGATGGATATCGCGCAGCACCCACTCCGCATGGCCGTCGTACTTGAACGACACGCCCCGAAACTCGATCCCGCGCCGGAAAGGTTTAGGCGCGAGCCGGGGCTGCGCCGCTTCGACCATCTGCGGCTGCAATTCGAGGAACGCGAACAGGTTGCTCATGAACAGACCGTTCTCGTATAGATCGCTCAGACCGAAGAAGATCGCCTCGAAGGTATTCTGGCTGGCGCGGAAGATGCCCAGGTACAGCGTCATATCGCCCAGCGTGATCAGGCCGCTGATCGCGTTCCACACAATCCAGGCATACGAGAAGTAGTACGTGAGCGTGGCGAGCAGCCCCCAGCCAAACGAGGCCAGGCTGCGCTTCTGCGCGATGGCCTGGTCTTCCCGCAGAAATTTCCAGAACAGGTTGGCGTAACGACCCAGCAGCGGCTCGCCCAACCCGAACAACTTAATCTCTTTGACCGCGTCGTAATCGGTGAGCAGGTGTTCCAGATAAGACAGCTGGCGCGCCTCCGGCGCTCGCCAGGAGAGCACCCGGAAGTTTAGTTCGGCGTAGCGGCTCTGCGCCAAAAAGGCCGGCATCGTCGCGGCAAACAGGATGAGCGCCAGCCAGGGGCTGAAACGCAGCAGCAGCGCGCCATAGGAGATCAAGGTGATGGCGTTCTGGATCAGGTAGAAGCCGTTGTTGACGATCATCAGGCTGCGCCAATCGGCCTCGCGCCGCGCGTTTTGGAGCTTGTCGTAGTATTCGGCGTTCTCAAAGTGTGACAGGTCGAGTTCGAGCGCCTTGCGGACGATGCGGGTGTTGATCATCACGTTGATCCGCGCATGGAGGATGTGCTCGGCCAGGTTGCGCGCCTGGCTATTGCCCGCTTGCACTACGAGCAGGATAAACTCCGCCGCCAGCAGTGGCAGGATGGCTTGTAGGCCGACCTCCGGGTTGGCGCGTGTATTGATGGCGTTCACGACCGCATCGACGATGAGCTTGCCGATCCAGGCTTGCGCCGCCGGCAGCAGTGCGCCGATTACCGTGCAGACGGCCATGGCCAGGGCCGAGGGACGATGCGCCTGCCAGGTGAGGCCGAACGCGCGCCGTATATTTACGCTCGAATCTCTGATCTTCGCTAGACGTTCGCTCAGGCTTGCTCGCGGTTTTTGTTCGGACACGCTTATCTTCCTCGATTCGTGTGGCGTCGAAATCCAGCCACGCGGTGCACAAACCTCACCATTTTACCGCGTACTCGTGTCAACTGCCGCCACAAGGCGCGGTTAGAACCATTGCCTTACCAGACAAGAATCGGAGACCGTCCGGCCTCCGACTCTCACGCGCCTAACTTTTAGAGGAAATTCCAGTTTGATTTACGCTTCGATGTGTTCAGCGCAGGTCTCCGACCGCGCTGCTGGTCGGATCGGGAGACCCGACTAGTGCTCCGCCACAGTGATTTTGATGAGCGTAGCGTAGGGCCTCGTGCCCGTCAGACGCCCACAACCCCACACGGGGGCGCACGCAGGGGGCTAAGCTACCCGTCATTTTCCCTGTGGTAGGGTACTAGAACTGCCTTGATCCGTAAATCAAAAAGGAAACCGCTATAAGCGCAGATGCCTAATACGAATAGAATCCTCTCCCGTTCTTCCGGCCCAGCAGTCCCGCCGTCACCATGCGACGGAGCAGAGGCGGCGCGGCGTAACGCGCGTCTTTGAACTCGGCGTACATGGCATCCCCGATATACAGGCAGGTGTCCAATCCGACAAAGTCCATCAACGTGAACGGCCCCATCGGGTGGTTCAGCCCCAACCGGATGCCGGCGTCGATGTCCTCTTTGGTCGCTACGCCGTTCTCCAAGGCGCGGATCGCATCGAAGAGGTAGGGCACCAGCAGCAGATTGACGATGAAGCCGGGGTTATCCTTGGCGAAGACCAGCTGCTTATTCAGACGCTCGCCAAACGCGCGGGCGCTCTCCAGCGTCTCCTGGCTCGTCAGCAGCCCCGCCACGATCTCGATCAGCGGCATGACCGGCGCCGGGTTGAAGAAGTGCAGGCCCACCACCTTGTCCGGCCGTTCGGTGGCCGAGGCGATCTCGGTGAGGCTCAACGAGGACGTATTGGACGCCAGGATGGCTTCGGGCGCGGTGATGGCATCGAGTTCGGTGAACATCGTCTTCTTCAGCTGCATGTTCTCGACTACGGCTTCGATCACCAGCTGGCAATCCTTGAAATCGGCCAGCGAGGTAGTGCCCTTAATGCGAGCCAGCGCCGCACCCATTTCGGCCTGCGACACCTTGCCGCGCTTGACGCCGCGCTCCATCGACGCCCTGACACTCTCCAGTCCACGGTCGAGCAATTCCTCGTTGACCTCGCGGGCGATCACGTCGAAGCCTGCCCGCGTGCACGTCTCGATAATCCCGCTCCCCATTTGCCCCACGCCGATGACGCCGACGAGTTTGATGTCCATGCTCGCTCCCGTGTGATGTGTGACGGCTTGCGTACCTGCTTCTTGCTGCCTGTTTACCTGCTACTTGTATACCGTAAACAGGTAACACGTAGACAGCTATTCCATCTCGATCGCCAGCGCCACCGCTTCGCCGCCGCCCAAACACAGCGTTGCGATGCCGCGTTCCTTGTCCCGCTGTCTCAGCGCGTGGATCAACGTCACCAGGACCCGCGCGCCGCTCGCGCCGACCGGATGCCCCAGCGCGACCGCGCCGCCGTTGACGTTGACCTTATCCCAGTCCCACTTGTGGCCGGCCTGTTCCAACGCGCGCGCATCGGCCAACACCTGCGCGGCGAATGCCTCGTTGATCTCGATCAGGTCGGCGTCGTCCAGCGTCCAGCCGATCCGATCGAGCAGACGCGGCACAGCGCGCGCCGGCGCGACGAACAACCAGATGGGTTCGACCGCCGCATGCGTGTAACCGGCGATGCGCGCCAGGGGTCGGAGCCCTTCCACTTCAGCCCGTTCGCGACTCATCACCACAACCGCCGCCCCGCCGTCGTTAAGGCCCGGCGCATTGCCGGCCGTCACGCGGCCCTCCGGCTTGAAGGCCGGCTTCAACCTGGCCAGCGCTTCCAACGACGTGTCCCGGCGCGGCGCTTCGTCGGTAGCCACGATTGTCACGCGGCCTTTGGCATCTTTCGTCTCGATCGGCGCGATTTCGTCCTTGAAGCGGCCGGCTTCGATCGCGGCAATCGCCTTGCGGTGACTGTTGAGCGCCAGCTCGTCCATTTCCTCGCGCGTCACTTCGTACTTGTCGGCGATGAATTCGGCGGCGTTGCCCATCAGGTGTTGCTCGAACGCGCACCACAGGCCGTCGTGCACCAGGCTATCCGACAACTGCACGTGGCCCAGCCGCGCACCGTTGAGCGTGCGCGGCAGCAAGTACGGCGCGTTGCTCATACTTTCCATGCCGCCCGCGACGTAGACCTCGCCCTCCCCGGCCTTGATCGCGCTGGCGGCCAGCATCACCGCCTTCAGGCCTGACCCGCAGGCTTTGTTGATCGAGATCGCGCCGACGGTATCGGGCAAGCCGCCCCCCAACGCCGCCTGCCGACCTGGCGCCTGGCCCGACCCGGCGGCGATCACTTGACCCAACATCACCTCTTCCACGGCAGCCGGCTCGATCCCGGCGCGCTCGACCGCGGCGCGAACGGCGGCCGCGCCCAGCTCGGGTGCGGAGAGCGACGCCAGGGCGCCGTTAAACTTGCCGATCGGCGTGCGCGCCGCTCCGACGATCACAACATCGCGCCGATCTTTCCCGTTGGTCTTGTTCATGTTGTGCTCCTTTGGGGTATGCGGGTGTGCGACTATGAAGCGCTCCGCCTTGGAACGGTTCCCCCTTTGGCGAACATATTGTATCGTGTTTACCTCCTGCGATCAACGATTGACGCGCAGCGACGAGCAAATTACAATGGGTGGGAATTCGCCGACGCTGTGGAGTCAAATGCCCGACGTGCTCGACACGCTGTCTCGCGCTTACGCCGATCCGGGGCTGCTGGGTTATACGCTGCGGATTGTCACCATCGTGCTGTTGGCCTGGCTGGCCAGTCGCAGCCTGGGCCACCTGTTGCCGCGCGCCCTCTTCGCCTTAGGCCCGCGCAAGTGGCGCGAGTCGTTTACCGCAAAGCGGCTCGTCACGCTGCGCGATCTGATCGCCAGTGTCGTGCGCGTCAGCGCCTATGGCGTCGCGCTGATCTTGATCCTGCAAATGTTCATCGATCCCACGGTGATCCTGGCCGCCATCAGCGTATTCAGCCTATCGTTCGCGCTGAGCGCGCGCCCGCTCGTTTCCGACGTGTTTGCCGGCATCACCTTGCTGTTCGAAGACCAGTTCGCGGTCGGCGAAAAGGTGGAGTTGAGCGGCGTGATGGGAACGGCGGGGGTGATGGGCACGGTCGAGCGCGTCGGGCTGCGGACGACTTACCTCCAGTCCGATAGCGGCGAGCTCTACATCGTTCCCAACGGCGACGTGCGCGTCGTGCGCAACTTCTCGCGCGGTGAATTCTCGCTCGCCTCGATCACCGTTACCGTGCCCGCCGAGCGCGTCGGAGAAGCGCTGGCGGCGCTCCAGGCGATCGGACGCCAGGCGCAGAACGAGAACGGCGACATCATCGAATCGCCGCTGGTGTTGAGCGAAACGGGTTTGCTCGGCGCAGACACCGCGCTCACGCTTAAAGTCAAGACGCGCCTGGGGCAGGGGGTTGTGGTGCGCGCCGAACTGTTGAGCCGGGTTGAACAGGAACTGGCCGCACGAGGGATGCATGCCACCACTGACTGAGCCGCTCTCCGCCTCGGCGATCCGCGCGGCGCTGGCGCAGGCGCCGCTGATCAAGGAAGTGGTTTACGCGCCGGCGGTCGGCTCGACGAATGATGTGGCGCGCGATTTGGCGCTGCACGCCGCGCCGCACGCGACGCTGGTCGTCACCGACGATCAGACCGCCGGGCGCGGGCGGCTGAACCGAACGTGGTACATGCCGCCGTGTGCGGCGCTGGCATTCTCTATTCTCGTCCGACCCGATCTCGCGGCGCTCCACGCCAACCGCTTGACCATGTTGGCCGGCCTGGCGGCGGCCGAGGGCATCGAGCAAGCAACCGGGCTGGCGATACACTTGAAGTGGCCCAACGATGTCATCGTAATGAAGCATGAAGAATCGAGCATGAAGAAAGTGGGCGGCATCTTGACGGAGAGTTCGATCAGCGGCGAGCAGATCGATTACGCCGTGGTCGGCATCGGGCTGAATGTCAACGTTGATTTTGCCGATCAGCCGGAGCTGGCGGAGACCGCGACCAGTCTCTGGTTGGAGCTGAGTCATCCGGTCGATCGACTGAAGGTGCTGGCCGCTGTCGTCGCCTGCTTCGCCGCGCGCTTCGAGTGGTTGAGCGCCGATGCGGCGCTGCGCGCCGCCTGGTCGACCCGGCTGATCACGCTGGGCCATCGGGTCGAAGCGCATACCCCGGCGGGTGCGCTGGCCGGCCTGGCCCAGGCGGTGGATGATGATGGTGCGCTGCTGCTGCGAACCGACGACGGTCGACTGCACCGGTTGCTGGCAGCCGATGTGACGTTGCAAGCTTGAGCTCGGGCAGCAGTTCAACTGCTGCCCGAACGGAGGAGTTTAAGAGGCGCAGATGAGTGTCGAGGAACGCTGGGAAATTGAAGATGAGCGCGCCCAACGCGTAACCGAGCATGGATCGCCTGCGGAGACGCACGGTGGGCGCATGGCGTTGATCGCGTTGGTGATTGTGTTGGGCATCAGCTTGAGCTGGCTCACCTGCACGAGCCTGTCAGCGCTGCCGGCGCCCTCACCCACGCCGATCCCGCGCTCACTTGAGGCGACGGTGAAGCGTGAAGCACAGGCGCTGGCCCAGGGCGACGTGGCCGGTTTCTTGCGCCTGCAAGATACCGCCGATACGCAGTGGTACAACGTGCAGCGCTCGTCCTTCATCACCTGGGGCGTCCCGTCGGGGGGTGAGGCGCCGTGGTATGAGGTGATCCACACCGGCACGCTGGCCAGCGATCGCGCCTGGGCTGATGTGCGCCAGTTCCACACGAATGGCTACATCCGTGAAACGCGCTTCTATCGATCGCGCGCCGGCGAGTGGGTGCGCACGCGCCCCGATCTGGCCTTCTGGGGCGGGCGGAACACACTCGATAGTGTTCACTTCGGGGTATCGTTCGAGGCGGGCGACGAGGAGCTGATCCAGTATGTCATCGCCCGCTTCGAAGCGGCGTACGCGCGACTGTGCACCGATCTCGGCTGCGACATCCGCCCCGAACACAGCCGCAAGTACGGCGATGAACCCGATTGGTACAGCCCGTATCCGATCTGGTATAGCCCCTATCCGCGTGTGCTGTCGATCACGCTGGTCGTGCGGCCCGATCTGGATCGATTGGCCTGGCGCGTCATCGATCGGGGCCGGCAGGTAACCATCACGATTCCTTCGCCGCGCGTGCTCGGCATCGTCGATAGCTGGCTGGGCCAGACCGATCCGATGGATCAACGCATCTTCGACAGCCTGGTCGAGCCGGTGGCGCGCATTGCGACGGGCGGGATCGAGCGCTGGTCGGGTCGGCAGGGGGGCCAACTGTTTTTCGATGCGGTGATGCGCTGGGAACGCGATTGGCTGCAACCGTTGTCGCCCCAGAGCTTGCGGTTCGCGCGCCCACCACTCCGGGCCGCCGAGGCCGACCTGCTCCCGTTGGAGTCGCTGTGGTATTGGCCGCACGAGTCAGCGACGAACACGCTGCCGGTGGATCGGCTGCAACGCCAGGCCGCATCGGTCGTCGTGTTCATGGCGCGCGAGTTCGGCCTGTGGAGCCTGGCCTATTTCATGCGGGCGATCCGCTCGGCGGAATCGCTGCCGGAGGCGATCGAGGCCACGCTGGACGTGAACTATGCCGATTTCGTGAGTCAGTGGCGCGCGTGGCTGGCGCGCTACGAGTAGCGCGCAGACATCCCGCTCAAACGTTGCAACAGGCTCCAGCCGCCGACGGCTTACTTATCCTCATCGTACGATTGCGATGTCATGCGATCTTGTTGCAGCCCGCAACTAGAAACCAGACTTCTTGAAGAAGCCTGGTTTCTGAAAACGGCGATGTAAATCGTGTGCTGGTTACGACATGTAATCGCGCAGCACGCGACTCCGGCGCGGATGGCGCAGCCGGCGCAGCGCCCGACCCTGAATTTGCCGGATGCGCTCGCGCGTCAAACCGAATTTCCGCCCGACTTCTTCGAGTGTGTAGGCCCGGCCGTTGATCAACCCGTAGCGCAGCCGCAGAATGCGGGCCTCGCGCGGGCTGAGCGTGCTCAGCACTTCTTCGACCTTCTCGCGCAGCAGCCGCTGCTGAACCGATTGAGTCGGCGAAGGGGTGCTCTCATCTTCGATGAAGGAGCCGAGTTCGGCATCCTCATCCTCGCCTACCGGGAGCTCCAGCGACAGCGGCCGCCAGGACACTTTCAGCATCCACTGCACTTTGCGCGGCTCGACGTGCAACTCTTCGGCGATCTCTTCCGCCGTGGGCTTGCGCCCATTTTCCTGTTCGAGCTGCCGGGCGACCTTGTACAAGCGCCGAATGCGATCGCTCATGTGGACGGGCACGCGGATGGTGCGTCCCTGGTCGGCGATGGCGCGGGTGATGGTTTGCCGGATCCACCACGTCGCGTACGTGCTGAAGCGGAAACCGCGCATGTGGTCGAACTTCTCGACGGCTTTCATCAGGCCCAGGTTGCCTTCCTGGATCAAGTCGAGGAACGGCACGCCGCGCCCGATATACTTTTTAGCGATGCTGACCACCAGCCGGGTATTGGCCTTGATCAGGTGTTCGCGCGCGAGCTGCGCTTCGCTGATAGAGTGCTCCAGTTTGGCGCGCCGTTGCGAGGAGGGACGCGTCCGGTGCAGCACCTTGGCGGCATCCCGCCCACGGCGCAGGGCTTTGGCCAACGTCACTTCTTCCGCGTTGGACAGCAGGGGGACCCGCGCCATTTCCTTCAGGTAGAGACCCACCGTGTCGTCGCTGGCTACACCGGTGAGGTCGAAGTCGTCCCCGTCGTCGTCCCCGTCCTCTTCTTCTTCGGACGAGTCTTCGACTTCGTTGGCCGCGTTGTTGCCGCCAGCGCTGATTTTATCGTCGTATACTTCGATGCCCGCTTCTTGCAGCAACTGTTGGACGTTGACCAGCTGCTCGACCAGGTCTTCTGTCTCGGGCATCGCCTCCAGAATATCCTCGGTCGTCAAATAACCCTGGACCTCGGCCTTCTCCATCAGGTCGGAGAGGACATCGGGTTCGTCGTCGCCTTGCATCGTCATGAGTGGGGCCTCCTGTCTAAAGGAGCGCCTTCAGTGCGGCCAGGCGCGGATCGATGGACTCGTCACTACAATCGCACGGACCTTCGTTCAAATTCTTGCCGCAATTCATGCACAGCCCCTTGCAGTCTGGGCGGCATACCGGTTTGAGAGGTTGGGCCAGCAGAATCTGCTCGCGCAGCGGATAGACCAGATCGATCGTTCCATCCGGCGCGATAAGATACACGGGATCGCTGACCTGCGGGCCAGGATTGAGTGCGAATAACTCCTCCAACCGGATTTGAATGGGCAGGTGAAAGGATTCAAGACAGCGCACACATTCGGACATGACGGCCGAATGGAGGACACCTTCGACCAGAATATGTTGATCGGTGCGAGTCAGCAACAGCTGGCCACGGAGAAAATCGACCAGCAGCTCTGGGCCGAGATTACGTTGAGACTCATCGACGCTCAAGTTTAATTGAGCGCCTACTTCTGCTCGAATCAGTGGAGAAACTTTGTACCGCATCATTATACGCAGAAAGCGGCCTAGCGGCCGCCTGATGCTGACTGGCCTATAATTTCGGTCTAATACAGGCGAAATTATAGCACGCCGATTTATGTGCGTCAAGCAAGCCCGCCTTGAATCGTAATAATTTATGACATAATTTTCACAAATTATGTTTGCCAGATGCTGGGCTGATTTATGATACACTGGTTGGCGTTTTCCTCTCGATATATGAATGCATTTTGTACGGGCGATTTTGCGCCGATAGTCAGATTCATGTTTAAAACAGTTGCTCGCTTTCGTCGGGTGAATATGCCAATGGTCAGACACCGGTTTGTGTACGCCCTAACTATCCTGCTATTAGCATCTATCCTCTTCCGCGCATCGGAAACCACAGCCAGCGTCGTTTTAGCTCTACAGTCGAGTACGCCTTCTCCACAGGTTTATCTCCCGCTCATTGCCAAGCCGCCCGACCTGCCAAATTTCATCGTCATCATCGCCGACGATCAGCGTTACGACACGCTCGACTTTATGCCGCTGACTAAGGCCCGGATCTTCGAGCGCGGTGTATCGTTTTCGAGTGCTTATGTCACCACACCCTTGTGCTGCCCCAGCCGATCCTCCATCCTGACTGGCCTGTATGCACACAATCACCAGGTCTACGACAACTATGCGCCCTTGAATCGGACGACGCTTGTCCAACACCTCCACGACGCAGGCTACTTTACCGGCATTGTCGGGAAGTATCTCAACTCGTGGGATGGCGAGGCTCGATCAGAGTTTGACTATTGGGTTGTGTTCGCCGGTCACGGAGCCGCGCAGCGCTATTTCGATCCGAATCTGAATGTCAACGGAACGTGGACGCAGCACTCTGGTTACATCACGACCGTTCTAGGAGCGTACGCGCTCAATTTCATGACTGTGGCGGCACAACGTCAGCAACCCTTTTTCTTCCTGTTCACGCCGAGCGCCCCGCACGAGCCGGCCTACCCGGCGCCGGGCGACGAAAACTTGTATGCCGATGTATTGCTGCCGAATCCACCCAGCTTCATGGAAGACGATATGTCGGATAAGCCGCTCTGGTTGCAGGGCCAAGCCCCGCCCGATTCCGCCTTCGTGCAAACGCTGCGGCGCAGGCAACTGCAAGCGCTGCATTCGCTTGACAATACGATCGGCCGATTGCTGGACGTAGTGGAGCAAACCGGGCAGGGAGATAGAACCGTCGTGATGTATCTTTCGGATAATGGAGTATTCCTGGGTGAGCATCGACTTGCAGGCAAAGCTTACGCCTACGAAGAGGCGATACACGTCCCGTTCGCGATCCGTTATCCGGCGCGCATCACCGCGCCGCGCGTCGAATCAAGATTGGTCGCGAATGTTGATATTGCCCCGACGATATACGAGATTGCCGGTCTATCCAGCCCGACGACGATGGATGGGCGCTCGCTGCTGCCGCTGCTCGAGCAAGATACTGTCGTCTGGCGTGACTCGTTGCTGATCGAAGGTTGGGCCGCGTATCCGTATATGGCCGTGCGCACGCATCAATACCTGTACATCGAGACGGACGGTGATATCGAGGAACTGTATGATTCGGCAAACGACCCCTACCAGTTGCAGAACCAATACACCAATCCGGCATACGCGAGTCTAGTGAATGAGTTACATACCATCCTGTCCGGTTATCGATCCCAGATCACCACGGCGCCCCCTTGGCGCGTGATACCCTCGATCATGAGCGTGTTTGGGGCGGAGGATTGAAGCAGCCCGCGCCGACCAACTTGGCGAAATGCTCCTAAACGGGTAGAGTTGATAACGGATGATCAGCTAATAGTCCGCCAACCCGGTTTTGATGGGTGTAGCCTAGGGCCTTGTGCCCGTTCATGACGCCCACGACCCCGCAAGGGGGCGCAAGCAGGGGGCTAGGCTACCCATCATTTCCTTTTGGCCGACTACTAAACGAGGTGGAGGTAAATCATGCGACGGGTCTTGATTCTAGGCGGGGGTTTTGGCGGCGTGGCGACGGCTCACGCGTTGCGCAAGAAGTTGCCGTCGGACGACGAGGTTGTCGTCGTCGAGCGGCGGGCGCACTTCATGTTGGGCCTGCGCAAGTCGTGGGCTTTGACGGGCCAATCGACTCTCGAAGTTGGACAACGCCCGCTGGCCGCGCTGGAGCGATTCGGCATTCGCGTGCTCCCCGGCGCGATCACGGCGCTGGACCCGGCGGCTCGCGTGGCGGAAGTCGATGGTCGCCGCTTGGAAGCCGATGCGCTGGTGGTGGCCTTGGGCGCGGAGCTCGCGCCTGAAAAAATCCCTGGCTTTCAGTCTCACGCTTTCAATGTCTACGATCCTCAAGACGTCCCGCGCGCGGCTGATGCGCTTCGCGCCTTCCCCGGCGGCCGCGTCGTCATCGGCATCTTTGGCGCGCCTTACAAATGCCCGCCCGCGCCCTACGAGATGGCGCTCTTGTTGAAGGATTTTTTCCGGGCGCGCGGAGTGCCGGCCGATTTGGAAGTCTTCACACCCCAGCCGATGTCTCTCCCGATCTTGGGGGCCGGCTGCTCGATCGTCGAAAGCCGGTTGGAAGAGTATGGCATTGCGTTTCTGCCCAACCACAAAGCGGTATCGGTTGAAAAAGATGCGGTCGTTTTTGCGAACGAGCGGCGGCCTTTCGATCTGCTGCTCGGCGTTCCACCCCATCAGTGCCCGGCGGTTGTCGCGCAGAGCGGCCTCACTGACGGCGGCGCCTGGGTGCGTGTCAACCCGCGCACACTGGAGACGCCTTTCCCCGGTGTGTACGCCATCGGCGATTTGACCGAAATCTCGCTGGCGAACGGCATGCCGCTCCCGAAGGCCGGCGTTTTCGCGGAAGCCGAAGGCCAAATCGTGGCCGAGCGAATTGCGGCGGTGTTTACCGGCCGCGAACCGGAAGCGGCTTTCGACGGGGTCGGTTACTGCTTCATGGAAGTGGGAGGAGGCCAGGCGCAATTAGTGCGCGGCCATTTCATGGCCGAGCCGGCCCCGGAGGTAACCCTCAGCGAAGCGTCGCCGCACTATCTCGACCAGAAGCATGCGTTTGAAGCCGAACGCTTGCGCGCGTGGTTTGGCGATTGACGTATCTTCCAAAACTCACTCCAAACGCGGCCAAACAATAGCGCCTCAGTTTCGCCGTCGTGACGTCTGCGAGCGATCTTGACTTCCAAGATGGCTGCTGCACATCTTGGAAGTTTTTTTGAATTTGGAAAAACACGTAACCTCGGAATCTGCGCCTCCAGGGACTATCGGCCTATTGGTTAACCCAGAAAAGATATATATCCTTTCTGCCGATGACAAACCGAAACTTCCCCCGTTCGGCTGTCTCGCTGCACGCACGCCTCTGGTTAGGCTTGGCCCTGTTTCTCATCGGAGTCCTCTCCTGCGCTCCCAATGCTCGCGGAACAGTTCACTCCCATCCTTCGGTTGAAAACGCCGACAGCGTAAACACTTCTGGTACGGCCACTGCTCAAGTAAGCGCTGCGCTGCCCACGCCCGAACCGACTGTTACGCTCGAACCGGAGTCGCCTGTCAGCCCGGCTGGATCGAGCGCTGTAGCTGCGACCCCGGCGCTCCTCTCCGAGATACCAGTCGAGTCGGTGGTTGAACCTGCGCTTGAAACCGCTGCGCCGACGGTCGCGCCGACACCGATCGCAGCGGTGGTTCCGATCGTCAATGCCGAGCCGATCAACGCGCCACCCTCGCCCGATGTACCCAACCGGTTGTTGATTCCCGCCATCGGACTCGATGCAGAGGTCGTGCCGGTCGGCTGGAGCGTCGTGGACGACAACGGCCAGCAGGTCAGCAAATGGGATGTGCCGGATTGGGCGGCCGGGGGTTGGCTGAAGACCTCGGCGCTCGTGGGCCAGCCCGGCAACACCGTCATCATCGGGCACCAAAATATCGCGGGCCGGATTTTCGAGAATCTGGAGAACCTCCAAGCGGGCGACGTCATTCAGGCCCAGGCCGGCGCACTGATGCGCGAGTACCTCGTCGCGCAAAAAACGATTGTGCCGGAGAAGGGCCAGCCGCCTGAAGTTCGGGCTGAGAATGTCAAATGGATCAGGCCGACCGAAGATGAACGGCTGACGCTCGTCACGTGCTGGCCGCGCAACAACAACACCCACCGTTTAATCGTCGTTGCCTATCCTGTCGCCTCGCCAGCGCCTTAAGGATTCCTCAGAAGACCCCACAGGTTGCGTGTCCCCAAAGATGGGGCGGCAGTTGTACTGCCGTCCCAGGTCGCCGCAGTGCAACTGCGGCGGGAAGCGACTTCTCACACATTGCGCGTCCCTTTGCACTGCGGAAAGCGCGCACAACCCCAGAACGCGCCGCGCGGCCCCGCGCGCTTCACCATCGGCGAGCCGCACACCGGACAGGTTACCTTCGCATCGGCCGCTGCCTTTCGTTTTCCGCCTGCCCGCGTTCGCTTCTTACGCGGCGCAGGCGCTGCCTGGGGAACGAATGTCGCGGTCACATTCAGCTTGCCCGGCGCGGCCTGGAGTTCCCGCGCGAACGGATCGTAGAAGTCCTGCAACGCCGCCACCCAGTTCTTCTCACCGCGTGAGACTTCGTCGAGCCAGTCTTCGGTGCGTGCCGTGAACGAGTATTCCATCACGTCGGGAAAGGCGGCGACCAACGCATCACACGTCGCTTCGCCGAGCGGGGTCGGGGTGAGGGCGCGCTTTTCGAGCACGACGTATTCGCGCTGTTTCAGCGTGTTGATGATCGTCGCGTAGGTGCTGGGTCGGCCAATGCCGCGCTCCTCCAGCGCCTTCACTAAGGCGGCCTCCGTGTAGCGTGGAGGCGGTTGCGTGAAGTGCTGCTTGGGGATGAGCGCGAGCAAATCCAGCAGCTCATCGCTAGTCAATTCCGGCAGCGCTTGCGGCTCATCCTCGTCGTCGCTTTTTTCCTCCGGCTCCTCCCACACTCGCAAGAAGCCATCGAACAGGAGTGTGCGGCCCACGGCGCGGAACAGGTAGTCAGATTGCGCTGCCACATCCACGGTCGTCACGTCATACACCGCCGGCGCCATTTGCGAGGCGACGAAGCGCCGCCAGATCAAATCGTACAACTGAAACTGCCGCTCCGATAGATGCGGCTTCAACGTCTTGGGATAGCGCCGCACGTCGGTGGGCCGGATCGCTTCGTGCGCTTCCTGCGCGTTCTTGACCCGCGTCTTGTACTGCGGCGCTTTCGCCGGCAGATATTTCGCTCCCAGCGTTTCTTCGATCAGTTGTCGCGCCGCGGCTTGCGCTTCGGGCGCGATCTCCGTCGAATCGGTGCGCATGTACGTGATCAGCCCGATCGGTTTGCCCTCTCCGAGGTCGATGCCTTCGTACAGCTCTTGCGCGATCCTCATCGTCTCGGACGGCGACATGCGCAGCCGCGCCGAAGCCGATTGTTGTAACGTGCTCGTCGTGAATGGCGGCCAGGGCCGGCGCTCGTGGCGCTTGCGCTTGACGTCTTTCACCCGATACGTCGCGCCTGCCAGGTTGGCGATGATGCGCTCGGCATCCTCTTTCGTCTTGAGATGGATGGCTTGATTCAACCCGACTTTCTGCTTGCCGATTTGAATGAGGCGTGCGAGGAAATGCTGCGCGTGATCGGCTGGCTTGGCGAGGTCGGCGTGAATCGTCCAGTATTCTTCGGGCACGAAGTTGGCAATCTCACGTTCGCGCTCGACGACGAGCCGCAGCGCGACGCTCTGCACGCGCCCCGCGCTCTTGCCCCCGGTCGACTTCCATAAAAGCGGAGAGACCTGATAACCCACCAGCCGGTCGAGTACGCGTCGCGCCTGTTGCGCATTGACCAATTCCGGGTCGATGCTGCGTGGATGAGCGAAGGCCGCGCGCACCGCCGGTTCGGTGATCTCGTGGAACTCGACGCGGCGGACCGGAATTTTGGGCTTGAGCGCTTGCAGCAGGTGCCAGGCGATCGCCTCGCCTTCCCGATCGGGATCGGTGGCGAGGAACAGTTCGTCTGCCCGCGCCAGCTGTCCGCGCAGTTCCTGTAACGTCTTCGACTTCTTGCGCAGCAGGTGATACGTCGGCTTGAAGTTGTGTTCGATGTCCACGCCCAGTTCTTTTTCGGGCAGGTCGCGCACGTGGCCCATGCTGGCGCGCACGCTGTAGCCCGCGCCCAGTATGCGCGCGAGCGTTTTGGCTTTCGTGGGCGATTCGACGATGACGAGTTTCATCTATGTCCTGTGTGAGGTAATTCGACAATGTCATATTTTAGGAAAGACCTGGCTCACCGACCGCGTCCCCGCGGTCGGCGCGCCCGCGAAGACGCGGGCTTCGAGCAAACGTGACATTGTCAACGTAAAGTATGCCACGAAAATAGAAACCGGGTTTCTTCGAGAAACCCGGTTTCTGATTCATAGCTTTGGGCCTGGCGCTACGCAGTTCGCAAGGTCAACCCGCCCAAAGAAACGCTGGCCTGCATCGTCAACACCGGCGTCTGACCGGCCAGAGCGGCCTGTGTCCAGAACGCGCCTTCGCGCCGGGTGAACCCATCGCCGAGATTCAGGCCGCCTAAAACTGTCTCGGTCGTGATCTTCGCCGCCGTCGCGGCCGGCACGCGAACCTCTACCGCCGACATGCCCGTCGTCAGGCGGACGTGCGCATCGCGTTGCAGCGTTCCGCTAAAATCGAACTTGTAGGCAGCCGCCCCGCCGTCGATCGTCATCTCCGCAAAGTTGGCGTTTGCCAGGTTCCGCATTTCGAGACCCACCGCCCCGGCGTCGAGGTCGAGCAGGCTCATCGGTTGCGGGTTAAGCGCAGAAAAGTCAAAGTCGGCCTTGCCCGCGCCTTGCTTGACGAGCAGCCGCGTGACGGGCAGCCCGCCCAGATCGAAGTGGCTTTCGCTGGCCCCTACTTCCAACGTCAACACGTAAGGTCGGGTCTTGCCGAGCGTTAGATCGAGCCGGGGAGCTTCTCGACCGATCAACCCTAACCATTCGGCCGATCGATATTCTTGCGTGATCTTGACCGTTCCGCCTTCCTGCTCGATTTTCAACGGCAGCGCGCCGGCCGGATCGTGGTACAGGCCGTTCACCCAGGCCGAATGGTCGCCGGGTTTGACGCTGAGATGACAGGCGCCGACCGTCAGCTTCAAATGCAGATCGGTGACCTGGGGAAACTCAACGTTGATGGGTGTATCGGTTGCGTTTGGCATAACGTATCCTCCTGAGCAAATTGTTCTCAATGGGGTGACGCAGAATGCGTCCCAGCATAGCCGCACTCGGATCGGCTGTCATCTGCCCCAAGTCCGATTTTCAGCGCGTAGAAAGGCTTACATTTGCTCGCAGCGTTGCACCCGGGATGCATCACGGTAAAATTGGCGTGGAGATGATTTATGAAACTTCTCATTGCCACCACCAACCCTGGAAAAATCGCCGAGTATCAAGCGCTGTTTGCCGACTTGAATCTTAATGTGGTTGGGCTGCGCGATCAGGCGATCGATTTCGAAGTCGAAGAGACCGGGACGACTTTCGAGGAGAATGCGCGGCTCAAAGCGCGCGCGTATGCGGAGGCATCGGGCATTTTGACGCTGGCGGACGATTCGGGGCTGTGCGTCGACGCGCTGGGCGGCGCGCCGGGCGTCTTCTCGGCGCGCTATGCCGAGGGCGATCGCGCCCGTATTGAACGATTGCTCACTGAGCTGCGAGACATACCCGATGATCAGCGCGCGGCGCGCTTCGTGTGCGTGATCGCGCTGGCTGAACCCGGCGGCGAGACGACCACGTTTGAGGGAACCTGCGAGGGCCGCATCGCCTGGCAACCGCGCGGCACCCATGGCTTCGGCTTCGATCCGGTCTTCCTCTTCCCCGACCACGGCCAGACGATGGCCGAACTGCCGATGTCGATTAAAAATCAGATCAGCCATCGCGCCCGCGCGACGGCCAAGGCCCGGCGGTGGCTGCTTGCTTACCTGAGTCGCTCTCAGGTTTGCGAATAATCCCTCCTTCATTCGTGTCGCTTCGTGTCGCTTCGTGGATCACTTCCGGGTCTGGAGACTCAGCAAAAACTGCTCTACCGCGCGCGCCACTGTTGCTTCGCGTTCCAACATGACCATGTGACCCGCTCCCTCGACGAGTAGCAGCTGTGCGCGGGGAATACGTTCCGCCAGCAGTGAGGCGTACTTGGGCGGCGTCATTTGATCGGCCGTGCCGCCGATGACGAGGGTTGGGGCGCGAATCTCGCCTAAGCGTTCCATCACATCGAACGCATCGCACGCCCGATAGTCCCCGTGCAGCACATCCAACCGATTCGTGAGCAATTGCTGTCGCCCCAGCCGAACCATTTGCTCCGGCGCGTCAGGCCCCCACTCGTATTGTGTGATGAAGTCGGCGGCTGCCCGTAAGTCCATTCCCGTTAGCTGCAAGAGCTGCGGCGCGACGCGCAGTCGGGCGCCCGTCGCGATCAGGATCAAGGCAGCGGTTCGGGCCGGGTAAGCCAGTCCAAACTGTTGGGCGATCGCGCCACCCATCGAGTGGCCGGCGATCACAACCCGTTCGAGGCTGAGGGTGTCGAGCAGCTGTACCAGGAACGCAGCATACTCGGCCACGCTCGCCCGGCCTGCGCCGCCCGATTTGCCATGTCCCGGCAGGTCGATAGCGTACACCTGCACGTCAGCCATACGGCGCAACGCTGCCGGCCAGACCAAATGATTTTCGCCCGCGCCGTGCACCAACACCAAGCGCAGGCGGCCCTGCGCTGCGTTCTCGTGCAAGGCGTAGAAAATGCGCTCGCCGCCGACTTCGATGGTTGGCATACCCGCCTCGAACAAAATAGGCGAGAGGTTCCATCCCCTCGCCCAGAGCACATCATAGAAACCCGGTTTCTGCTCTTTCTACTCCAAACTGGCGAGATACTTCTCAGCTTCCATCGCCGCCATGCAGCCGAACCCCGCCGAGACGATCGCCTGGCGGAAATGCTTGTCGTGCACCTCGCCGGCGGCAAAGACGCCGGGCACATTCGTGTGTAAATACGGATCGACGATCAGATAGCCTTCCTCGTCCATGTCGAGCTGGCCTTTGTACAGCCAGGTATTAGGCAAGTGGCCGATGTAGATGAACAGGCCATCGACCGGCTCTTGGCGCAGTTCGCCGGTGAGGACATCCTTCAATTGCACCGTCTCGACCGTGCCGTTCCCCTCGATCGATTCGACCACCGTGTTCCACACAAATTCCATTTTTTCGTTCTTGAGCGCGCGCTCCTGCAGCGCTGGCCCGGCGCGCAACGCTGCGCGGCGGTGCACGATGCGCACGCGCTTGCCGAACTTGGTCAGGAATAAACCCTCTTGCAGCGCGCTATCGCCGCCGCCGACGACCATGATTTCTTTGTTGCGGAAGAAGAACCCATCGCAGGTGGCGCAGTAGGATACGCCGCGCCCGGTGAGCTCCTTTTCGCCCTGAACGTTCAGCTTGCGCGGCGTGGCGCCCGTGGCGACGATGACCGCTTGCGCCTCGAACGTGTTCGCGTGCGTGATTAGCCTGAACGGCAGCTGCTTGAATTCGACCTGGACGACCTCGTCGATCTCGAAGCGCGCGCCAAAGCGCTCGGCCTGGCGCTGCATCTGATCGTACAACTCCGGCCCGGTCACCCCATTTGGGAAACCGGGATAATTTTCCACTTCGGTCGTCGTGGCGATCTGACCGCCCAGCTCGTTGCCGCTGATCACCAATGGATCGAGATTCGCCCGCGCGGCATATAACGCGGCGGTCAAGCCGGCCGGGCCAGAGCCAAGAATGATCACTTTCTCCATAGTTGTCACTTGTTTAGTGTGGGTATTCCGTGTGTGCCCGTTGATGACGCCTGATCCACCACTTGGGAGCGTGGCTCAGGATATGCCCTGCTTCGTCGGTGACCGGTTTCGTACAGTCATCGCCGGCGCACCCGGCATCACACTTCACCATCAGGCGGCCGTGGTGCATGATGGGTGTGTCCGACGCAGCCAGGCAGACCTCGCACATATACACAATCCGCTGCTGCGTCGCCATCTGCGACCTCCGTTCCTGTGGCTGGGCAAATTGTACATCGAAACGAAGGGCGCGGCAACCAAGGCTATCAACGGACTCTTAAGCGGACAAACGGACTTAAGCGGATGGTGTCTGTTTCAGTCCGTTTATCCGTTGCCAAGTCCGTTGACGGGGCTATCCGAGCTCCGCTTGAAAGAAAACATTGAGCCTCGACGGCAGCCCGTCGAGGCTCAACTGACTGACGTGTTAGGTTCGGCGCTTAGACAGCGCGGACGTCAGCGGCATGTAGGCCCTTCGGGCCTTCCTGCACAGTGAACTCCACCATCTGGCCCTCGTTCAGGTTGCGGAAACCCTCACCCTGAATGGCCGAGTAGTGGACGAAGACGTCCGGTCCATTCGGCTGGGTGATGAACCCGTAGCCTTTGGTCCGGCTGAACCACTTCACCGTGCCTGTGATGCGCTCGCTCATGGAACTTGGACTCCTTTCGTCCCCACGAAGTTTCTGTAGGGCAGAGCCTCCATCACGACGACCGCTGGATGGTTACCGCGCATTCGCCGATCTGAAACTTACTGCCACCTACGCGGCGAAAGTTTACCACCGGGCCTAAATTCTGTCAAATAAATTTTAGACTCCGCCAACCGCCTTCCTACGCGCTTTGCCACACGCTTATTGTGATGAGACCGATCTAAAAAATCCTTGACCATCAGATCGTCAAATCGGATTCAAACTTGCGCCGATGCAGCGGATGGCTAAGAACCTATCCGAAAACCACGAAATCCCGTAGCATAGGGCCGCACCTGCACCGCACCTGCGGCGCGCCGCAGGTGCGGTGTGTGCCCGCCGCCCACAATCGGCATTCTGCGATCCGCAATTCAGACCGTCACCGTCACCCCGCCCAGCTGGATATAGGGGGCGAACACATCGCCGGCCCAATAGCCATCACAGCTCAGCCCTTCGATGCGTTGGAGCGATTGGTACAGGTTCCCGGCCACGCCGATACCCTTGACGAACCCGGTCACGCGCCCACGCTTTACCTGATACGCCATCACCACCGTGCGCGCAAAATCGCCGCGCAGGCCGGTCGAGCCGTCGCTGGCCATGACCATATCGATCAACAACCCGCTGTCCAGGCTCTTCAGCATGTCGCTCAGGCTTGTCTCGCCCCGATCGATCAGGACGTTGGTCAACGTGGGGCGGGGCGGCTCCAGCATCAGCCGCCAACCGTGACCGGTGCTGCGCGTCTCGGCCAGCGCCGCCGAGTACAGGTCGTGATAAAAGCCGTTGAGCACGCCTTGCCCGATCAAGGTGATGCGTTGGCCGGGGGTGCCTTCGTGATCGATTGGCGCGCTGCGCGGGCGATCGGACAGGGTGGCGTCGTCGTGCAAGCTGAAGCGCGGATCGAACAACTGTTGCCCGATCTGCCCGGCGGCCCCGGTCTGGCGTTTACGGCCGCGCGATCCGCGTTGAAACGCTTGCGCCCCGTTCAGCCTGAAGAGGATCGGGCGCAGCAGCGAGGCGAACGCGCTCGGCGACAGAATCACCGATTGCATGCCCGGCGCTGGCTCGACTTGCTTCCGCGCCCAGCGCATCCGGCGCGCCATGCGCCGGGCAAACTCGTCCTGGCTGCCCTCCGCCTGCGCCGAGGCGAACTGATCGAGCAGCACCAGCACGTCGCGGCCCGAGTGACGCTCGACCCAGGCTTCGCCTTCCAGCCAGCCCCGCGCCAGCTCATACTCGTTGCCGCTGGTGTTCCGCAGCTGAATGGTCTCCTGCATGCGCCGGACTTCCAACTCGATCATGATGTCCGGTCGATCGTGGCCGATGCCGCGCAGCATATCTGCGGCGATGGCGCGCAGTTCTTCGTCGGAAGTTTGGGGTGGGACTGAACGGGTCTGCACCGCCGATGCAGTTTCGCCCGGAAAAGTCAGGCCCAGTGGGACGCTGACTTGCGCCGCCTCGATCGCCCGGCGCGTCAACTGCTCGTCGCTCACACCCCGCGCGTCGGTGCTGCTGGCGTGACCCAGCTTGCCGCCGATCACGACCCGCGCCGCGCGGCCGCGATAATGCTGCCGTTCGATCGAGCGCACCTGGCTAAACTTGCAACCGACCCGCGTCACATTCAGCGTCCGATTGACCAACTCAACTTGCGTGTTCGCAAACTCCAATTTGCGCATATCAGTCTCCAGCTTCCAGCTTCCAACTTCCAATCTCTACTGTCCCCCCACCAGCACATCCCGCACCCGCACGTGCGGCCCGCCATCGCACACCGGCAGACCCTCTGCGCCTTTGCCGCAATCGCCCGAACTGTCATCCCATTGAAAGTCGCTGCCGATACAATCGATGTCGCGCAGCGTCTCGAACACGTTGCCGGTGAGCGTGAGCGCGCGCACCGGCTCGGCCAGCGCCCCGCCCCGGATCATGTAGCCATACTTGGCGACGAAGGTGAAATCTTCCAGCAGGGTCTCGCCGCCGCTCCAATCGCAGGCGTACACCCCCAGCTCGATATCGTCGATCATGTCGGTCAGCGAGCCGCCGTCGGCCGGCGCGATGGCGGTGTTCGTCATGCGCACCTGCGGCGGGTAACGGTACGAGGTCGCGCGCGCGTTGCCGGTGGGCCGCTCGTTCATCCGCGCCGCCGTTTCGCGCGAGTGCAGCCGGCCAACCAACTGGCCCTCGCGCACCAACCAGGTCTTTTGCGAGCGGACGCCCTCGTCGTCGTAGACAATGCTGCCGCGCAGGCCCGGCACACCGCCGTCGTCGAAGACGTTGAGGAACGGCGGGCCAAACTGCCGGCCCAACCTCATCATCACCTGCGCCCTGGGATTCTCCGAGATGAAATCGGCTTCGGACAGATGCCCGATCGCCTCGTGCACAAACAGGCCGCTCATGATCGGGTCGAGCACGACCGGGTAACGGCCGCCCTTGACCGGCTGCGCGCTTAGTAGATCGAGCGCCAGCTGCGCGGCGGAGCGGGCCAGATCATGTTGCCCGGTCACGGCTTCGTAGCCGCGCGCCAGCGCCAGCGACTTGTAGCCGCGCTGGATGGTCTCGCCCTCGCGGGCGATCGCCGCCAGTTGCAGATCGACCAGTGGCCGCTCCTGGTAGATCGCCGTCCCGTCGGTATTGGCATAGTGGATGGTAGCGAACACGTCAAAGTAAGCGGCCCACGTCGTCTCGATGCGCGGATCGGCGCGCAGCATCAGGTCGTTGTAGTCGGCGAGCAGCGCCTGCTTATCGGCTAAGGGAATCGTGCGGAAGTCGATCGGTAGACGGACAGGGACGCTGGCGATTACCGGATCGACCGGCGCGAGCCGGATAGGGGTTTGGGAGTCGCCGTGCGCCGCCAGGTTGATCGCGTCGCGGAGGTGTTCGCGCAGGTCGGCAGCGCCAGTGAAGGTGACAACCCCCCAGCCGCCGTGATGCCCGTTGCGCCGGGGCGCCAGGGCGCGTGCGAAGCCGCCATAGTCGGTGGTTACGTCGACCAGCTCCAGCTGATCGCCGTTGTACACGATTCGGGTTTGTTCACGCCGTTCGATGCGAACCTCGGCGTAAGGCGTGTCGAGATCGCGCACAGCGGCGGCGAGTTGGGCCTGCATGGTCATTTGTTCCATAGCGATACTCTGACAATCCGATGCGGCGGCGAACGACCAACCCGACACTGGATCGGGACGCACAAGAGGTAAAGGATTGGGCAGGTTGGGCGCTGCCGGACGCTTCGGACGTAAGTGAGTAGTTGACCGTCAGTGAGACCGCGAGGTGAACCTACTCTGTGTGGCCGGCCGCAGGGGAGTTCGGTGGCTCAGCCGCTCTAATTTTAGCATGGAGCGGCTGGCGGGTGTCAAGGGGGATATATCCTGCATAGATATGGGGGAAAACACAGCTTGTGACACCGGATATATGCATATCGGACGGGATTTCATTAAGCTGGCAGTTCGGGGTTTACCAAGAGGCAGGCCGCCCGGTGCTCTGGCTTCACTTCGACGTAGGGCGGGTCGATCGTCTTGCACCGATCGATGGCGACCGGGCAGCGGGGGTGGAAGCGGCAGCCGCCCGGCAAATCGATCGGGTTGGGCGTCTCACCCTGCAAGATGATGCGCTCGCGCCGCAGCCGGGGATTAGGAACCGGGACGACGGAGAGCAGCGCACGGGTATAGGGGTGCTGTGGGTTGTACAAGATGTCGGCCGTCGCGCCGATCTCGACGATGCGGCCCAGGTACATCACCGCAATCCGGTCGGCGAAGTAGGCCACCGTGCCCAGGTCGTGCGTGATGAATAGAACCGAGATGCCGCGCGTCTGCCGCAACTCGGCCAGCAGGTTCAGGATTTCGGCGCGAATGCTGACGTCCAGCATCGACACCGGCTCGTCGGCCAGGAGCACGGCAGGTTCCAGCACCAGCGCCCCGGCGATGACGACGCGCTGGCGCTGCCCGCCCGACAGTTCGTGCGGTCGGCGCTGGGCGAAGTTGCTCGCCGGCTTCAGCCCGGCATCTTCCAGCGCGCGGATCACGCGCGCTTCCCGCTCGGCCCTGGTTTTCACCAGGCGGTGCACGATCAGCGGTTCGGCCACGATATCGGCGATCTGCATAATCGGGTTCAGCGATTCGTAGGGGTCCTGAAAGACCATCTGAATATGCCGGCGCATCTCTTTCAGGCCGCGCGCATCCAGGCGCGTCACGTCGCGCCCCTCGAAGACGATTTTGCCGGCGGTGGGTTGCTCCAACCCCATCAGCGTCAACGCCAGCGTCGATTTGCCGCAGCCGCTCTCGCCGACCAGCGCCAGCACCTCGCCGCGCCGCACTTCGAGCGTGACGTTGTCGATGGCGTGCACGAAGCGTTCCGGCGCGCGCCACAAACCGGTCTTGCCGACGGGAAACAGTTTACGCAGGTCGTGCACGGCCAGGACGGGCGGCTGGTTCATGCGGTCTTCACGAGATGGCAGCTGGCGTGATGAAACGCGCCGATCCGGTAAAGCGCCGGCTGCTCGACCTGGCAGCGCTCGAAGGCGGCCGGGCAGCGCGGCGCGAAGCGGCACCCCGGCGGCAGCGCGTGCAGGCGCGGCGGGTAGCCGGGGATCGAGATCAGCTTATCGGTTGGATTGGCGAGATTGGGAAACGCCTTGAGCAGCTCCTGCGTGTAGGGGTGCTGCGGATCGTTGAAGATCGTATCGACGTCGGAGTATTCGGCGGTGACGCCGCCGTACATCACCAACACCGAATCGCACATCTCGGCCACCACGCCCAGGTCGTGGGTGACGAAGATGATCGCCAGTCCCAGCTTCTGGCGCAGGGTGGCCAGCAGCTCCAGGATTTGCGCCTGGATCATCACGTCCAGCGCGGTGGTCGGCTCGTCGGCGATGACGACCTGCGGGTTGCAAGCCAGCGCCATCGCGATCATCGCGCGTTGGCGCATGCCGCCCGAATATTGGTGCGGATACTGGTCTTTGCGATTGGCGGCGATGCCGACCAGGTCGAGCAGCTCGACTACCCGAGCCTTGATCGCCTGCTTGTTCGTCATGAAGTTGTGCTGCACGATCGCTTCGGCGATCTGATCGCCAACCGTGTGCACCGGGTTGAGCGCGTTCATCGCGCCCTGGAAGATCAGCGCGATATTCTTCCAACGCACGTCGGCCATTTGCGGCTCGCTCAGCCACAGCAGGTCGCGGCCCGCGAAGAGCACTTCGCCATGGGTGATCCGCCCGGCGGCAGGCAGCAGCCGCATCAGGCTGAGCATCAGCGTGGTCTTACCGCAGCCGCTCTCGCCCACCAGGCCCAGCATCTCGCCTTCGCGCAGCGTGAAGCTGACGTCGGCGACGGCGTGGGCCGGCGGCTGGCCGGCGCTGACGAAGTCGACCGAGAGGTTACGCACGTCGAGCAGGCTGGGCGCGGTCTGCTGCTGATTCATAGCGCGCGCTCACCTTGCGCTTCGATTGTCGTGCGCCCGGCTTTGGCGCCGGTCACCATCTGTTCGCCCGGCGCGAGATGATGCGACTCCAGGCGCGGGTTGAAGATTTGCTCCAGCCCCTGGCCCAGCAGCGTGCAGGCCAACACCACCCACACGATCCCGAAGCCGGGCGGCAGCAACACCCACAGCGCGCCGGCGCTCATCGCGCCCCGGCCAAAGGCGTAGTACAACATCTGTCCCCAACTGAGCGTGGTCGGGTCGGCCAGGCCGATGAAGCTCAGCGAGCTCTCGGTCAGGATCGCGCCGGAGATGACGATCACGGTGTTCACCACCATCAACGGCAACACCAGCGGGAAGATGTGCCGGCGGATGAGGTGCAGATTGCCCGCGCCGATCGCGCGCGCGCGCAGGACGAACTTGCGCTGCTTGACCGATAACGTCTGCGCGCGCACCAGCCGGGCCGTGGTCGTCCAGCCTAAGATGCCGATGACGAGGATGATGTTGACCAGGCTCGGCCCGATCAGCGCCACCAGCACGATCGCCAGGGGCAGCTCGGGGATGACCAGCATCACGTCGGTGAAGCGCATCAGCACGTTCTCCACCCGCCCGCCGTAGAACCCGGCCGCGATCCCGATCGCGCCGCCGATGACGATCGAGATGAAAGAGGCGAACAGGCCCACGGTCAGCGAGACCCGCGAGCCGTAAATGAAGTTGGACAACACGTCTTTGCCCGCATCGTCGGCGCCCAGCGCGTGCGCGGCGTTGGGCGGCGCGTAGATATCGTCGATCGTCACGGTGGTCGCGGCTTTCGGATCGTACGGCGCGATCAGCGGCGCGCCGATCGCCATAGCGAGCACGAGCGCCAGCATGATCGCGCCGGTGACCGCCATGCCGT
Source organism: Anaerolineae bacterium (assembly GCA_035292585.1). GTDB lineage: Bacteria > Chloroflexota > Anaerolineae > Fen-1058 > Fen-1058 > DASSFZ01. The sequence goes on from DATDPU010000056.1 coordinate 29,215, forward strand.
TGCGCCGGAATCTGGTCCAGAAGGAAACCGATTGAGTAATAGCGGTAGTCTCGGCCATGCTTAACTCGCCTGCACGCGCGGATCGAGCACGGAGTACAGCAGGTCGGCGATGAGATTGGCGACGATGACGCTCACAGCGATCAGCACGAACGCGCCCTGAAGCATGGGGAAATCGCGCCGGCCCACGGCTTCCGTGATGGTCAGGCCCAGGCCCGGCCACGAGAACACCGTCTCGATCTGAATCGCCCCGGCCAGGGTGAAGCCCAGGTTCAGCGCGATGAGGGTCACCATCGGCAGCATCGCGTTGGGCAGTGCGTGGCGGCGCAAGATCTGCCGGGTGCTCAAGCCCTTCGCTTTCGCGGTGAGGATGTAGTCCTCGGTCAGCACGTCCAGCACCGCGCTGCGCATGAACAGCATGTACTCGCCCAGGTAGACGATGGTGTACGTCAACGTCGGCAGCAGCATGTGGCGCAGCACGTCGCCGAGCTCCTCGCCAAAACTGGCGAAGTTGCCGCCGGGGGTGACCTTGCCGCCGATGGGCAGGCCAAGCTGGTTGCTCCCCCAGAATAACAGCAGGATGCCGAGGAAAAACGTCGGCAGGCTCCAGGCGAACAGGCTGCCCAACGTCGCCGCCATATCGATCGCCGTGCGCGACTTCCACGCGGCGAGCAGCCCCAACGCCATGCCGGCGATGATCGCCAGGATTTGCCCCGCGCCGATCAACAAGACGGTGTTGACCAGGCGCTCGCCGAGCACGTCGGCTACCGGGCGGTTGGTGTGGTAGCTGATGCCCAGATCGCCCCGCAGCAGATTGCCCACGTAGATGAAGAACTGTGTGTCGAACGGGTTGACGCCACAGTTGCCCAGCCGGATCGGGTTAAGCGACTCGAAGCAGTTGATCAGCGGCTTATCCAACCCGAAGCGCACGCGGATGGCCTCGACGGCTTCGCGCGTCATACGCGGATCGCGCACGCCCGCGCGGGCCGGATCGCCGGGCAGGATTCGAAACAGGAAGAAGTTGAGCACGATGACGAAGACGATCGTGAACAGCGCCCAGCTCAACTTTTGCAGAACGTACCGCGAGCTTCTCAAGGCTCACCCCCGGCCCTGCGGTAACCCTCGCGCCGGTTTCAACCGAAACCCGCGCGAGGGCGTCTTCACTACTGCACCGGCTCGATGACGACTAGCGAACTGACATCTTCGAGCGCGATCTTGCCTTGATCCGTGATCCAACCTGTGAAGCGATCGCTGCGGTACGCCTGCGTCGCCTGGGCGTAGAAGGGGATGACGTACACGACGTCGTCGTGCACGATCTGCTGCATCTCCCACACGATCTCGCGGCGCTGCTCCTTGTCGAGCTCCTTGGACTGCTGTACGAACAACTCGTCGTAGGTCGGGTTCGAGTAGCCGGTTTCGCTGCTGCCGGTCGGGATCTGTTCGGTCGTCATGACGCCCAGCAGAAGATTCGGATCGGGATCGGACCCCCAGCCCCAAATCATCACGTCGAAGTCGAAAGCGGGACAGCACACCGATGTGAGCGCGTCGGGGTCCATCGCGGCTAGCTGGGTTCTGACGCCGACCTGCGACCACATGTCGGACAGCAACTCGGCTGTGCGCGGCGCAACGGTGCTGTCGCTGGGCCATTGCAAGCGGAAGTTCAACGGGTTCGCGCCATCCGGCATTTCGCGGACGCCGTCGCCGTCGACGTCGGCGTAACCGGCGTCGTCCAGGATCTGGTTTGCCTGCGCGATGTCGTAGGCGTAGTCTTGCAAGGTGTCGTTGTACCACGCGCCCAGGCTGTCGGGGATCAGCGTCAGGCCGGGCGTGCCCAGGCCCAGCAGGACGATGTCGATGATCTGCTGCTTGTCGGTGGCGTGCGCCAGGGCCAGGCGCACGTTGCGATCGCGCAGCGCCGGATGTCCGGTGCACAACCCGCCGTCGTCGGTCGGGCAGTTCTCCGGTTCGACCTGGTTGAGGATGATGTCGGTGACTTCGGGCGCGAAGGGCGGGCCGACGACGAGCTGGATGTTCTCGGCGTTACGCAGCGTCGGCACAGCCGTGTTGGGCATCTCGGTGATCAGATCGACCTGGCCGGTGCGCAGCGCCTGCACCAGCGCGTCTTCGTTCTCGAAAGTTTGGAAGATGACCTCGTCGATCTGCGGCGGGTGCAGGAAGTGATCCTTCACCGCCGCCAGGTGCACGAACTCGTTCTGCGCATACTCGACCATCTTGAAGGGGCCGCTGCCGATCATTTCGAAGTTCTCAAACTCGGTCGCCGCCGCGCCCTCGGCGTGCTCGGCCCAGATGTGTTCGGGCAGCACGTACAGGTACACCAGCTGGTATTCGATGTTGGGGATCGGCTCGGTCAATCTGACGACGACGGTCTGGTCGTCGGGCGCTTCGACAGCGTCGAAGTAGGCCGTGTACGTGTTCAGGTAGGGGAAGTCCTCGTGGCTTTGATAGAAGAGATACGAGAACACGACGTCTTGCGCGGTGAGCGGTTCGCCGTCGTGAAACGTGACGCCGCTCCGGAGCGTGTAGGTATACTCCAGCGCGTCGTCCGACACCGCGACGCTTTCCGCCAGATCGAGCGTGTAGCTGCCGTCGAGCTGGAGCTCGTACATCGAATCGTACACGAGTTCGAAAATCGTGTACGCCTCCGACAGGACGGCCGCGCCGGTATTGAGCGTGTCGGGGCTGCCGGCCCACCCGATCCGCACGGCGGCTGGCCCGGCCGCTTCAGCGGTAGCCGGCGGCGGTTGCGTCACGGCGGACGGTGGTGTCGCGGCCGGCGGTGCAGCGGTCGGCGCGGCGGTAGCGCAGGCGCTGGCGATCAGCGCGAAAACCAGGAGCAGCGAAAGGCGCCACTTGCGTGAAAACATCTCATCCTCTCCTTAACGGTGATGGTGACCCGGCGGATATTCGACTGTCTCACAGTCTGCCAGTTCGGCAGACTGCTGATCGAGCAAGGGAATGGTCAGTAGTATAGAAGCATTCTTCATTCACGCAACTTTAGCAATCCCTTACGCAGTTGGTGCGGCAGTTGCACTGCCGCCGCCCCATCTGCCGCAGTCCAACTGCGGCAGCAACATGCAACTGCGTAAGTCCTGAGCTGTCTGAGAAGTTAAGCCATCAGACCTCCGAGGTCTACCGCCAGTTTTAAGACAGGCTCTTAGCAATCCCGGCGCGTTGTAGCGACTCACCTGCCCCGTAGCGTAGCGGAGCGGGTCAGTCGCTTGTCGTCACGACAAGTGCAAATTCTTCACACCATGAAGCTCTTCGGCGGGTTCTCCAGCCGCAGGATCGGTCGGTCGATCTTGAAGGGTTCGATGTTGCTCGCTGTCGATCCATCGAGCGCCAGTTCACTGAGGATCTTGCCCAGGAGCGAGGCGAATTTGAAGCCGTGCGCCGCGCCGAGGGCGATGAAGCAGTCCGAATGGCCGGGCAACGCATCCAGGACGAAATCCCGATCGGGCGGCAGCGTGTACAGGCAGGTCTTGGTGTAAAGGATCGGGCCGAGCGCGGTGGGAATGTACTTTCCAAGAAAATCTTTGACGCGCTGCAAGGTGATCGGGTTGGGTTCGAACGAGCGCGCCTCGGGTGTGACTTCGTCGCCGCCGACATCTTGCGCGGCCTTGGGGCCGGGTTCGCCGTAAACGGGAAAGCCGTAGTAGCACGGGTCGTCCATCCAGATCCAGATCGGGAAACGATCCGGTAGAAAGTCTTCCCGGTGCGGCGAAGCGAAGTACGTCACCTGCTCCTGCGTGATGGTCAGCGGCAACTTCAGTCCGAAGTGCGCCAGCAACGGGTTCGACCAGGCATCGACGGCCATGATCAGTTTCTTGCACCGATACGTTGTGTCTCCGGCATCGACTTCGATCTCTCCACCGCGATCGCGAATCGCGGTAACCGGGGTGTTCTCGCGCAGGGTTGCGCCGTATTCGCGCGCCAGGCGCAGGTGCGCGGCGTTGCACTTGATGGCGGGGGCGATGCCGCTTTCGGACTGATATAAACCGTGGATGTCATCGGTCAACCGAAACTGCGGCCAGCGGCGCATGATCTCATCCGCGTCGAGATGCTCGAACGGCACACTGGCGGCCGTCAGGCTATCGAGGTAGTCGGACAGCGGGATGCGGCTGACGCGCGGCGCGAAATCCAACCCGCCGGTCTTGAGGATCAGTTTCTCGTTCGCGTCATGCTCCAGCGCATCCCATGCGGCGTACGCCTGCTGCGCCAGTTCCACGTAGGTTGGCGTGTGATACGACAAGCGAATGATGCGCGAGTGGTCTTGCGATGCGCCGCGCACATGCCCGATCGCGAACTGCTCCAACCCCAGCACCTCCGCGCCGGCGCGCCGCGCCAGCCAGTAGATCGCGCCGCTGCCGATGCCGCCGAGGCCAATGACGATGTAGGGGTAGTCGCGTCTCATGCGTCGGAATGCCCGTAATACTCGTACGCCGACATCGGCCTGCCGGTTGTCGATTTCCACGCGCGCGCTTCCGCCGGGCGCTTGCCCAACGCCTGGGCCATCGCCTTGACGTGCGCGGCAACCGAGCCGCAGCACGAGCCGATGTAATTCACGCCCAGCTCGCGCGCTTTCACCGCAAAATCGGCCAGCGCCGCGCGGGGCAGCTGCAACGGATCGAGGCCGAGCGGGAACTCCGGCAGCGAGGTGAAATCGGGATGCTCGTCGGTGGTGCGATAGGCCACCGGCTGCGCGGCAACGTAACCCGATACCGCCTGGCGCATTTGCTTCAGCAACGGCAGTGTGTGCTCCGGCCCGCGCAAGCAGTTGATGCCGACGATATCCGCCCCGGCATCGACCAACTTCCTCGCGCACTCGGCCGGCGAGTCGCCTTCGTAGGCGCGCGCCTCCTTCTCGAACGACATCGTCACCATCGCCGGCAAACCGGCGGCCTGGATGCGCTCGACCGCGATCAGCGCTTCGCCCAGCCACGAGAAGGTTTCGCCGATGATAAAGTCTACGCCGCCTGCGGCCAACATCACGTCGATCTGCCGATCGAACAGCGCGCGGACACGATCGGGCGCTTGCGGATCGGCTGGGTCGTACGCCCAGGTCAGGCTGATGTTGCCGGCGACCAAGACATCGCCCTCGGCGGCTACCTGCCTGGCGATTTTCACCGCGGCCCGATTGATCGCGTCCGCCTTACCGGCCAGCCCGACCGTAGCGAGCTTGTCTTCGCTCGCATAGAAGGTGAGCGTTTGTAGCACCTCGGCCCCGGCCTGCATGAACTCGCGATGCAGCTCGGCCAGCGCTTCCGGGTGCGTCAGGCTTACTTCGGGCGTGAACGGCCCGGCCTGCACGTAGCCGCGTTTTTCCAGTTCGAGCAGGTAACCGCCATCGCCGAGGACGACCCCTTCAGCCAGTCGTTCGAGAATTCCCTTGGACATGAACGGTCTCCCTCATCCTCGATTGAAATGAAAGCGGCGCGCCAGACAGGTGCAACTCGACCACTGCGCGACAATCAATTGGTCTACTGTTGTGCCGGGGTGAGAATGCGCCGATTTTACTACAGATTCATCGACTCGCCGATTCTCCGATTCGTGCCTATACTTGTCTGGCTCATCCCATCGCTGGAGGTTCCGCATGCCCGAACCCGCCGATCTCATCATCACCCAGGCCCGCTGCTTCACCGCCGATCCGGCCAACCCGCGCGCCGAAGCCGTTGCCGTGCGCGGTAATCGTATCGTGTGCGTGGGGAGCGCCGAGGAGGTCGATGCCTGGCGCGGGCCACACACGCGCGTCGTCGATGGCCAGGGGCGCACGCTCATGCCCGGCTTCATCGACAGTCACTTTCACTTGCTGTCGGGTTCGATCGAACTCGACAACATTCAGCTGAGCGACGTGCGGACGCTCGATGATTTAGCAGCTGCCGTGCACGACTACGCCGACCGGCGCCCCGATCGATTGTGGTTGGCCGGTGCGGGTCTGCCCTACCAGATTCTCCCCGACGATCAGCCGCTCACGCGACACCACCTCGACGCGATCCTTGCCGATCGCCCGCTGATCGTTTTCGCCTACGATGCGCACACGGCCTGGGCTAACACCCAGGCGCTGCGCCGCGCGCATTTGCTGCAGGCTGGAAAAGTCGTCGCGCCCAACAGCGAGATCGTGCTCGGCCCGGATGGACTGGCGAGCGGGGAACTGCGCGAGTCGGGCGCGTCCGGCCCGATCCTCGATCTCATCCCCGAACCGAGCGCCGCCGATCGCCGCACGCTGCTGCGACAAGGTCTGCGCCAGGCGGCGGAATGGGGCGTGACCAGCGTTCACAACATGGATGGCGATGCCGAACAGCTGATGCTGTATGCCGCGCTTGAAGACCTGGACGAATTGACGTTGCGCGTCTACGTGCCATACAGTGTGAAACCCGACACGCCGATCGAGGCGCTGGCCGAAGCGGCGGCGCTGCGCGAAATGCACCGTAGTGAAATGGTGCGCGGTGGGTGCGTCAAGTTCTTCATGGATGGCGTGATTGAGTCCTACACCGCGCTCGTATTGGACGACTATGCCGACCGGCCCGGCCACCGGGGCGCTGCGAACTTCAGCGCCGAGCACTTCACGCAGCTGGCAACCGAAGCCGATCGGCTGGGCCTGCAAATCTTCGTCCACGCAATTGGCGATGCCGCCGTGCGCCGGACGCTGGATGGGTTTCAGGCCGCGCAGCGCGCGAATGGTCGCCCGCTCGCAGCGTGCCGCCATCGTGTCGAGCACATCGAGCTGATCCACCCTGACGATCTGCCGCGCTTCGCCGAGCTGGGCGTGATCGCCTCGATGCAGCCGCTGCACGCGCCGTTGGCGGCTTCCGGCAGCGATGTGTGGCCGGCGCGCGTTGGCTCCTTGCGTTGGGATCGCAGCTTTGCCTGGCGTAGCCTGCGCGAAGCCGGCGCCCGATTGGTCTTCGGCAGCGATTGGCCGGTGGTCAGCCAGAATCCGCTGCGCGGCGTGCATGCCGCGCTCAACCGGGAGCCGTGGCAGGCGGGCGGCGTCGCTCAGCGCCTGACGCTGGAGGATACGCTGCTGGCTTACACCCGCGCAGCAGCCTACGCCGAGTTTCAGGAAGACCGCAAAGGACAACTGCGCGTTGGGATGTGGGCCGATCTGGTGTTGCTGTCCGCCGACCTCTTCGCCACCTCGGTCGAAACGCTCGATCAAGTGAAGCCGGTGATGACGGTGTGTGATGGGCGGGTGGTGTATGAAGTGATCAGGTGATCAAGCTGTCAAGACCAAGACGCTGATCGGCGCCCTCAAGCATTCGCTCATCCAGCACTTGAACACCTGACACTCAGCTACAGGGCACTGTGCTAAAATTGCTGCGGGCGATACTTCTATAGTCAAGGAGGAAGAATCTCATGAAGTTGCTGTACCGTAAACTTATCTCGCTGGCAGTTGTGGCGCTACTCGCCGCTTCAGCGTGTTCAGGGGGCGCGACACCCGCGCCGACTCCGACGCAGTCGATACCGGCCACGCCCACCCCAGCGGCTACCGATACGCCCGAACCGACGCCGACCTCCGCTGCGACGAACACACCCGCTGCGGTAGCGGGCGATGCCTGCGTCGTTGGCACATGGGAACTCAGCGATATGAGCGGATATATCGAGTCGGTGATGAGCAATGTCGAAGGGATTGAGTTTGCCGGACAAGACGGCGCGGTGCGCTACACCTTTGCGCCCGACGGCCAGGCGCTGTTTGACGCGCAAAACTTCGCCATGCGCTTCGAAGGGGCCGTCTCGGGCGTGCCGCTCAATCTGGAGATTAGCATCAACGGCACGGGCACGGCGACGTATGAAGTCAGCGCGGCGGGGAGCATGACGATCTCGAACAGCGACGTGACCGATATGACTTTCTCGGCAACCTTAAACGGCGCCGAGATCTTCTCAGATGCGTCGGGCGAGCTGGGGTCGCTGTTTGGCGCAGTCGATGATGAAACGGCCACACTAACTTACACCTGTGCCGGCGATACGCTCACGTATACCCCGCCGCTCGAGAATGCGCAACCGATCACGCTGAATCGCGTCAGCCCGTAACGGAACAGAAACCCGGTTTCGACAAGAGACCGGGTTTCCTTATCAGGTGAGGGTATCGCGATGACCGACCGGTCCCTCTACGCGATCGATGTCCAATACAACGTGCGCGTCCCCGTGCGCGATGGCCTCGAACTCTCGGCCAACCTGTTCATGCCCGTTTCCCGTAGGAGCCGTCTTCCGACGGCGACTTCCGATGAGAAGTTCCCCGCCATCCTGGAGATGATCCCCTATCGCAAAGACGATTGGCGCTACAACGCCGATCATCAGCGCGGAACATACTTCGCGCAGCGCGGCTACGCTTTCTGCCGGCTCGATGTTCGCGGCACCGGCAGCAGTCCCGGCGTCGCGCGCGATGAGTACACGCCGGTCGAGACGCAAGATGGCTACGACGCCGTCGAGTGGCTGGCCGCGCAAGCGTGGTGCAATGGCAATGTCGGCATGTGGGGCGTCAGCTACGGCGGCTTCACCGCGATTCAGGTGGCGCTGCTCCAACCGCCGCACTTGAAGGCCATCATCCCGATGTACGCGACTGACGATCGCTATACCGACGATGTGCACTACCTGGGCGGGTGCATGGTGCTGAGCGAACTCGCGCAATATGCGATCAGCCAGATCGGGATGAACGCGCTGCCGCCCAAACCGGAGTATGCCGGCCGCGACTGGGCCGAGCTGTGGCAAGCGCGGCTGGCGCACACGCCGCCGTGGCTGATCGAATGGCTGCGCGAGCCGACCGATGGCCCCTACTGGCGCAGCGGCTCACTCGCCCCAAACTACAATCGGATCACCTGCGCGATCTTCAGCATCGGCGGCTGGATGGACGGTTACACCAACCCGGTCTTGCGCATGCAGACGCAGTGCGTCAACGCGCCGCGCAAGGCGCTTATCGGCAACTGGGTGCATTCCACACCCGATAGCGCCTACCCCGGCCCCAACCTCGATTACCTGCACGAGATGGATCGCTTCTTTGAATACTGGCTCAAGGGGATCGACAACGGCGTAATGGATGAACCGCCGCTGACGATCTTCCGTCGCGAATACACCCCGCCCGAAGCGTTCCCCGCGCGCTTCAACGGCGCGTGGCACAGCGCATCGGCTTACCCGATCGAGCGGACGGAGTTTCGGGAGTGGCGCCTGGGAGATCAGACCCTCACCCCCAGCCCCTCTCCCTTTCAGAGAGAGGGGAGAAGGGGTGAGGGTATTGATCACTACCCGCACCGACCCACGCTCGGCACGCGCGCCTCACTCTGTTGGGGCGGGGGCCTGGCCCCGAACGGACTGGCCCGCGATCTGCGCCCCGACGAAGCGTTGAGCCTGACCTATACCAGCGACCCGCTCGACGCGCCGCTCGACATCATCGGCTTCCCGGTGGCGTTGCTGTATCTCAGCTCCAGCGCGCCGGTCGCCCACGTCGTCGTGCGCCTGACCGATGTCGCGCCCGATGGCGCATCGGCGTTGGTCAGCACCGGCATTCTCAACCTCACGCATCGCGAGAGCCATGCCGACCCGCAGCCGCTCGTCCCTGGCGAAGTGTACCCAATTCGAGTCGAGCTCAAAGCGACCGGGTATCGCTACCTGCCCGGCCATCGCATCCGCTTGAGCATCGCCAGCGCTTACTGGCCGGTCGTCTGGCCTTCGCCATATCACGCTGACAACTACTTGCATCGCGGCGCAGCTTATCCGTCGCGACTCAGCCTGCCCGTCGTCCCGCCCGACTCGCCGGCTCTCACACCGCCACACTTCAAGACAACCCCGCCTGAGCTCATCACCGTCGGGGGCGGCAGCGACGAGCCGCCGGTCTGGCAGATCGTCGAGGATGTGATCGATCAAAGTGTGACGGTCAAGGTTTACGGCGGCGATACTTCGACCCTGCCCGATGGCACATCGCTGTTCGAGTCCGAGCGGATCGAAATGACGGCTTATCACCACGATCCGGCGCACGTGCGCTTATATAACGAAATCGTGTACCATCTCAAAGAGCACGGCTACGACACGCGCGTCCAGGCCACCGGTTCGATCCGCAGCACGGAGACGGACTTCCACGTCGATATTCAATTGCAGGTGCTGCTCAATGGGAATCTGTTCTTCCAGAAATCGTGGCTGGAGAGCGTGCCACGCCGACTAACCTGATCAAAGACCTGCGAGGTCTCCCAGACCTCGCAGGTCTTGCGCTTTGGTCAGGCTTGCCACTCGTGCGGCACGCGCACACGCTCGTCGTTCTCGTAAATCGAGCGCAGCGCGCTGAATGCCTCGCCGCCGTCGAGCGCCAACCCGGCGATGCGATCGAGCAAGGCCAGATCGGCTTCGGTGATCTCGCTCTCCGCTTTGGACATCAGCGCCCAATGATCCCACGGCAGGATTTCGATCTTGTTCAGCGCCAGCACGTCGCGGATCACATTGCCGCGCACGAACCCTAAGCCCTGCATGTTGAAGATGCCGAAACAGTCGGGGTCGGCCTGGCCGGCTTCTGCGCAGGCCCAGGTCTTGTTCAGAACACCCACGCGCCGTTTTCCTGCACCAGTTCACCATCGCAATAGATCCGTCCGCCCTGGCGCAAGTCTTTTACCATGTCCCAGTGGACGCTGCTGACGTTCGCGCCGCCCAGAAAGGGGAAGCCGGCGCCGATAGCCAGGTGAACGGTGCCGTAGACCTTCTCGCTGAACAGCACGTCTTTCATCGCCCGTTGGACGCCGGGATTGCACCCGATGCCCAATTCACCCAGGACACGCGCGCCCGCATCCGTGTCGAGTGTGCGGAGCAGAAACGCTTCATTGCGCCGGGCCGAGGCTTCCACCACCTTTCCGCTTTTGAAGACCAACCGTGCCCCTTCGACCTCGTTCCCGCCGTACAGCGCCGGATATTCGGCGTAGGTGATGGCCCCTTCGGTCGAATCTTCCACCGGGCTGTAAAAGATTTCGCCGCCCGGCATATTGAAGTGGCCGTCGTCGACCATCGCCCGCCGATCTTTGAGACTCAGCGTCAGATCGGTTTCCGCGCCGACGATCCGCACCCGGTCAGCCCGATCGAACCGATCGGCGATGCGCCGCATCTTCCGGCCTTCCTCATCCCAATCGAGCAGGCACGCGCCGAACACGAAATCCGCGTACGCGGTCAACGTCATTCCCTCTTCCTGCGCCAGCGCCGGCGTAGGAAAGCGGCAGCCCACCCACGGCATCTTGAACGACAGTTGCCGCTGCAGGGCCGGGCGCGCGGATTGGCGCACCAGCAGCTGGCGGGCCTGGCTCAGATCGGAACCGGTGCGGGTGTTCTCCGGCGCGCCGATGAGAATGGCGGCGTCGATGTGTTCGTACACGTGCCGCTCCAGCGGGGGCATCTCACCCAGAATCGATTCCGGCGCGGCGTGCGCCCAGGTCATATCGACCATCATCGGGCCGTTGTGCATCGGCGCGAAGTTCAGGCGTTGCAGGGCGTAAGCGCCGCGTTGCGCGATGCAGCGCACGACTTCTTCAAGGAGCGGGCGCGCCAGCGGCGTGGACAAGACCATTACCTGCCAGCCCGGTTGAACGTTCACGCAGCGTTCGACCAACAGTTTGGCGTAGGCTGCGATGCGCGGGTCTTTCATGCTTTATCCTTTCCTCTTCTACCTTCATGCTTCATCCCTCATCCTTAACTTGGGATGTTTCCGCCACGAACCTGTTACCCAGCCCGCCTCACGTCGCTCTGACCGCCGTCGATACTGCTCGACGATCTCGCGCACGTGCCCGACCTTCTCCTCGATCGCGGCGTGCAGCCAGCGCCGGCCTTTCTGCGCCGTAGCCTGCGTGGCCGCGCCATACGCGCCGGTGAGCGTGTCGTCGGTCCACGGCGGGTTGGCGATCAGCGCGCCGCCTTCGAGCCAGTCCATGTAGTAGTTCGGCGTCGCCGTGAAATCGATCTCGTCGGCGGCGCGTTGCATGTGGACCAGGTCGGGGCGCAGATGCAGGATGTAGCTGGTTTCCAATTCACCCGCGTGCCCCATCCCGCCGATTTTCGACGTGCGATATTTGGTCAGCGCCGCCGCGCCCGGCCCGCTCGCCGTATGCAAATAGGCGGTGGCCGCGAACGTATCCGGCCAGCGATCGCCGGCGAACTTGGTCACGTTCACCAAGAACGAATGATTCCCGCCGTGGCCGTTGATCAGATACGCCATGCGAAAGCCTTGCGCGCGCAGGTTGCCGATGATCGCAACCCAAAAATCTTCCCAGGCGCGCGGCTCGATCGTCAGCGTGCCGGGATACTGGCGGCGATGCAGGCTGACCCCGTATGGCCACGTCGGCAGGCGGAAGATCACTTCCGGGATAGCCTGCTCCACCCCTGCCGCGATCGCGTCGATGATCAACGTGTCGGTGTTGAGCGGCAGGTGAAACGCGTGTTGCTCGGTGTGGCCCGTCGGGATGAGCGCCACGCGCGCCCGATTCTCCTTCGTCGCGCCCCACTTCGACGTTCGGCTTGAAGCTTCCGCCCGCGCCAACCTGCCGCGCCCGCTCTCGATCAGCGGCACGGCCTTCGACGCAAATCCCGGCGCGCCCTGTCCATTCACCACGAACACGCGCGTGAAGCCGTCCGCTTGGATGCTGGCGACCAGCGACGCCAGCACGCGCTGGAACAACGCCGGTTCGACGGCGAGCGATCGCAGTGCGGGCTGCCGGGTGCGAAAGCCGAACGGCACGCCGGGGAAGATGACGAGCCGATCGGCTCTGCGCCGCGCCCGCTCTCGCACCCGATCGGCTATCGCCTCCCAATCGTAGTTATCCGCCGCGCCCAGCGGGATCAGCAGCGGCGTATCGCGCGGCAGTTCGGCTACTTCGGGAAAGGTCAGTTCGTCGTAGCGGATGATGTCCATCTTCGTCCTTCGTCGTCGGTCAATTGTCTTATGCTGTCAGCGTCAGCGCGGCGTACTCTCCCTCGCACGGGTTGCCGTAACAATACCACAGCGTGCGCGCGTTCAGATCGATCACCAGCGAGCCGATCGTCACCGACTCATCGAGAATGGGCAGGTCTTTCGCGTGGCTGCAAATGCTGCCGGGGTAGTTGACATGGTCGGAGAGGATTGCCTGCACATCCTCGATGCGCACCTTGCCGCGTCGGATGAGCTGCTGCGCCAGGCGGCGCGCCCGGTTGTTGCGCACGTGTGAGCCGGTCAACTGGTCGGGTTGTTCTTCAAAGTCGCGCAGGCGCGGCGACGTGTAGTGATTGGCATGTGTGAGAAAACCGTCTTCGCCGTACAGGACATCGAAGCGATCGGAGGCCACCTCCACGTTGTACAGCTCGCCGTTGTCGTCGGCCAGCAGATGATTATACCCGGCGGCGCGGCGCGGATGCACGGCGCGGTACATCGCGCGGCCGATGCGCGGCGCGGCCAGCACGGCGCGCCCGATGAACACACGCGGAATCCCCAACCGGACGCCGGTGGGGTACACCGAGTTGATGCATTGCGCGATGCCGGCCGCATTGAAGCCGATGTTGCACAACAGCCCGCCATAGGCCAGCGCCAGGAACGGCAGCTCGCCTTCCGGCTCGGCGCGCACCAGGTACTGCAAGTCTTGATCGTGCGGCAGCCAGTCCTCATTGTGGCCGAGATACACGTGCCCATCGACCGTATGATCGTTGTTGAAGGCGACCACCGTGCAGCGCTCGAACAGCATGTCCGAGGTGAGTTCTTCCAGGCAGTTGCACACCAGGATATCTTCGAAGTCGACGCCGGAACCCTCGGCCATGCCGCGCAGCTCTTCGACGTACTGCGGCATGTATTCGAGCGCAAAAGGCAGATACTTGCGCGCCTGGACGATGGCGCGCGGCCAGGTCAACTTGATCTCCGGCGTCTGCTCCAGCATGCCGCGATAGTTGGCGACCATGTGCGCGACGCGATCGCCAACCTCGCGTCCGAGGCTGAAGCCGATGGCGTGGTGCGGGCCTTGCGCGTGGAGGATGGGAATCATGTTCGCTCTCCTCAAGGGTGGAACACAGCCGGTTGCGTTCGCTGCTCCGCCAGGCGGCGGACCATCTCAAGCGAGGAGAACAGGTGGAGGTTCTTCTTCCCGACGCCGTGCGGGCCGGCGCAGCAGGGTACACACCGTCGACAATGTAACCCACGACGGCGTTAAGATACGCCGCCCCGTTTGCCTCTTGGTGTCTGGGCCGTGATGGTGATCGTTCGCCATGAAACCTGTCTGACTCCGGTTGCCCTTTGCGGGATGTTGGCGCCTCGAGCAGTTGCTTAGGGTCAAGCCACCCTCAGTCTACCACCGGATACTCGAATTTGAAATGCGCGCTCCGTCCGGCCGCTTCGATAGGCGGCGTTGCAGCGCCGTGTCCGGGCAGCAAAAACCAGTACTATCCCAGACAGGATGGCCGTTAATCGTCAAGTCATACCTCAAATTGTATCTAATTTATAGATAGAGATACATAGCCTATAGCAGGCACTTTTGTTATTGTTAGACTGTGGGGGCGTGCGCTTCTCGTGCTTAGCAGAGGTTGGCTCACGCGCCGCACCAGGGAAGTGCAAGTCACCAATCGGGTTTTACAAGAACCGGCTCGGCCCGCAGGAGGCACACATGGTGGAACGCGAAAGGATCATGGAAGAACGCATCGTGGACGAATCTGAACGGCGCGTCTCGATGTTCAAAGTCAAGCAGCTCATCTGGTTGATCTTCGGCGTGATCGAGGGGCTGATCGCGCTGCGCGTGATGCTCAAATTAATCGCGGCAAACCCGAGCGCGCCGTTTGCGGCTTTCACTTATGACCTGACGGAGCCGTTCCTGCTGCCGTTCATCGGACTGACCGGCACGCCCTCGGCCGGCGGTATCGTGCTGGAGATTTCATCGATCATTGCCATCATCGTCTATGCATTGTTGGCCTGGCTGATCATCAAGGTGATCAATGTGGTGTTCTATCGGCCCAGGCTGTCACGTCCGGCGACGTATGAAGAAACCACCATCTCGGAAGAGTGACGGGCCGGTTGAGCCGAGTCAGGGATAGAACCAAGAGGAGGAAAGGCATGGGAAGGCGCAGGGTGCGCGCAGGGTTTAGAACACAGCCGCCGCGCGAAGCGACGTTGATTTTGGCAGTGGTTCTGTGGCTGCTGGGCTTTGCCAGTCTGATCCTCGGTGCGCTGCCGCTGCCCAGCAACCTGGGTGTGTGGGCGCTCGTGCTATCCGGCCTGTTGCTCATCATCGGCTCGCTGGTCGATGCGATTTGAGGCAAAGCCGGGGTGTTGGGCTGCAATCGGGAGCAGGTAATCGATACTTTTCAAAGTGGGAGGAATGAACATGACTGCTGAACAATTGCTGATCTGGATCGTGGTCGGCGGGATTGCCGGCCTGTTAGCCGATGCCGTCGTGGGCGGCGTTGGAGTGGGCCTGTTGGGCGCGATCATCATCGGCATCATCGGCGCCTTTATCGGTGGATGGCTCTTCAGCCAGCTAGGGGTCTTCCCCGGCGCGGGCCTGCTGGGCAGCATCGTCACGGCCTTTGTTGGCGCCGTGATTTTGTTGCTGTTGTTGCGCGCGCTCCGACGCGCTTAGCGCCGACCAGGCATCGACAGCGTTGCGCGCGGAGTATCTCAATCGAGTCGCTCCGCGCGCCTGGGCTGGCGCACATACTCGCCCGTGAAGATTAATTGGCAGTGTGTGCGCCAGCTTGCTAAGAAACGGCTTTGAAGTTCAAGCTAATCCCCGCCGTTTCTCCAGCGCTACCACGGATCATCCCATGCAGCGCACCCTGGTCGTCCTCTTGACCGTCATTTTAGCGGGGCCATTAGTGGCCAGCTGCGCCACCCGAACTGCTGCCTCGGCGGCCACGCCCACGGTTCAGCTGACCGAGGACTTTCCGGAAGCGGTGCGTGCGGTGCTCGGCAGCCTCAGTTCGGCGCAGGCCCTCCCGCTGACTCAAATCAAAGTGGTTGCCTATCAGCAAGTGAGCTGGTCGAACGCTTGCCTGGAACTGCCCCAGCCGCAGGAAGTATGCGCCGCCGTGGAAACGCCCGGCTGGTTGATCGTCCTCAACGCGGCAGGCGAACAGCTCGAAGTTCATGCGGATGGCGCGGGTCAAAACATCCGCTTCAGGTAGCGGCGTGGGCTTCTTAGGCGGAGATTCGATGAGCAACGGAAATGGAGCGAGCCAAGAGACTCAGGCTGCCGTTGAAGCGACCCGGTATGCCGAGCTGGTGAGAATTCTGGAGGCGCATCGCGGCGAGCGCCATGCTGTCGTCATCCAAGACTTCCCCGATCCCGATGCAATTTCCTGCGCCTTCACCCATCAGTTGATCAGCGCCAATTTTGACATCACGGTCGATATCCTGTATGTAGGGCGACTCAGCCATCAGCAGAACATCGCGCTGGTCAAGCTGTTGGGCATCAGCCTGGTGCGCTACGAAAAAAACATGACGCTGCCGCACTATCACGGGGCGGTGTTTGTGGACAACCAGGGGACCACCGCCGAAGCCCTCGTCGAGGTTCTGGAAGCCGCCCATGTGCCGATCTTGATCGTCGTCGATCACCACGAGGGGCAAAAACGACTGGAGCCGGCGTTCAGCGATTGCCGGCGTACCGGCGCTACGGCGACGATCTACACCGATTATCTTGAGCATGGCTTGCTGGAGCTGGATAAAGCCCGTCGCGAGCACGTGGTGGCCGCGACGGCGCTCATGCATGGCATCATGACGGACACCGGGAACTTTATCCGGGCCGGCGCGGCAGACTTCCACGCCGCCCGTTTCTTGAGCCAGTTTCGAGACGCCGACGTGCTGGAGCAGATCATGAGCCAGTCCCGCTCCAAGCAAGTCATGGAGATCATCCGCCGGGCGCTGGGCAACCGCGTGATCGTCGAGAACATCTCGCTGGCTGGCATCGGCTATTTGCGCGCGGAAGACCGCGATGCCATTCCGCAGGCCGCCGATTTTCTCCTCACCGAGGAGAACGTGCACACGGCGATTGTCTACGGCATCATGCTGGGCGACGACAAGGAAGAAACGCTGATCGGGTCGATGCGCACGTCAAAGCTCACCACCGACACCGACGATTTTATCAAAGAGGTGTTCGGCCGAGACGCCGCCGGGCGTTACTTCGGCGGGGGCAAGCTCTCCGCCGGGGGGTTCAACATTCCCATCGAGTTCCTGGCCGGCATGCACAGCGACGAGTATCGCGAGTTGAAATGGCAGGTATATGACAGCCAGATCAAGCAGAAGGTCTTCGCCAAGGTCGGCGTCGAGCACAACATGCGTGAGCGGGTGAATCGAACCCAGAGCCAGATCAACTTATTCCCTCATCCACCCTCCGACGTCAACTTCATGCCTCACCTGAAAACGGGCGAGTAGACCTCCCCGGTCTTCCGCGGCGCGCTCAAGCGCCGCGCAGCCCGGCCACTGACCAATGCTGAGTCTCAGTAGATCCAAATTTTCGGTGATAAGCCGCTTGGCGGCATGACCAGCAAGCGGGCTTGCCCAAACCGTGTAAGATTGAAGGTGGTCACCAACAATCTACGGAGGGCAAGCCCATGTCGAAAGATACACTCAAATT
>DATDPU010000057.1:0-102687 GCA_035292585.1 Anaerolineae bacterium
CACAACCCTCTTCGCTGCGCTCGTGGGCAGGCCGCCGCCCTCTTTAGAAGGCAATGAAAGGCGGCGGCTGGCACTGCCGTCCGCCGCAGTGCTGGCCGCCGCCCTCTTTAAGAAGGCAGTGAAAGGCGGCGGTCATGCGGCAGGAACTATGCAACTTCAAGTTGTCGAAGTACTAGCTCACTCACTCCACATCGCCTTCAAGTAACCCGGAAGGTCTACCGCCTCTTTCGGCCCGACCATGATCTGCCAGCCCGCCAGGCTCTCTTCCAGCTCGCCCGACAAGACCGCCACCTGGCCGGGGATGATGATGCGCTTGTGGTTGACCTTGTTCTCGATGCCGGTCGTCTTCACCGCTTTCGCGATCCGATCGGCGTCGAATTTACCGGCGGCCCAGGCCGTCAGCACGCTCATGCCCTCGGCGTCGGCCACCACCAGCCAGCCCGGCCAGCCCGACCCTTCCACCTCGTTGTTCACGGCGAAGTAGGTGATCGAGAAGTTGGTCGTCACCAGCACTGGCGCATCGGCGCTGGGCGAGTTGATTTCGTATAGCCCCGGCTGCACCTGGATCGGTTTCTGCGGGTCGGTGTAGATGTTCTGACGCAGCACCAGCAGCGGGTATAGCGTCGCCGGGTCGAATGACTCCAGCACGATGAAGCCGGCGTACTTGGCGATGTATTGCGCGGCTAGCAGCGCTTCGTCGGCCTGCGTCGCTTCGCCGGGGAAGGCGATGAGCGGATAGCCCAGCGCGCGGAAATTCTTTTTGAGCGCCAAGCGCCGAATCTGGGTGAGCGCGATCAGCGACTCGCCGGGCTCGCGCGTCATAGGATCGAGGGCTAAATCTTCGACGCCCGCCTTCTTGAGCTGTTCAGCCAACTCGGCCAACGCCGGCAGGCTGGCGGCTTTCACCGCCAACGCGGCCTTGCTCGACTTCGCCACTCCTGCCAGCGATTGCCAGTTCGACTCGTCAGCCGCGTACAGCAGCGGTCTGATGCCGGCGCAGGCGTGCACGCCCTCGGCCATCACAGCCGGATCAGACGCGATCAGGATCAGCGGTTTCTTGCTGGCTGCCCGCACCGCGCCAACGGCTGAAGCGAACGTCGCTCCATTGCCGGATGCCGCTTCGACGGCGAAACCATCCACGCCCAGCTTGATGCCGACGTAATCCACCACGTACAGGTCGGCGGCAGCGACCTTCGCCGCGATGGTCTCGACGCCTTCGGCATCCTTGATGCGGATGAACAGGCCGGGCTTGTGGTAGAACGTCTTCTCGTGGCGGAACAACACCGTTTCGTTGCCCGCTTCGACCTTCACGCCGTCGCTGGCAACGGTCACCAATCGAATGGGCGGCGCAGCCGCCGCTTCGAGCTTTACCTTCGCCTCTTCGGTGACGTAGGGACACTGCTTCAAGTCCGTCTGCTTGGTAGCCAGTTTCATGGCAAAGGCCAGACAGGTGGGAAAGCCGCACTCTTTGCAGTTAGTCTGCGGGAGCAGCTTGTAGATTTCGAGTCCGGTTAGGGGCATGGGATATCTCCGTTAGAGGTATACAGGTAGCAGGTATACCTGTTTACCTGTTCCCTACTTACTTGTTACCTGCTGACCTGCATCAACGAACCCAGCAGCGCTTTGACGCGCTGGAGCGATTCGGGATGGCGCAGCACGACGACATCGGCCCCGGCCTGGATCAGCGAGCCGGCCGTCAGCGTTTCCCAGTTGACCGCGCGGCGTTGCCAATCGCCCCACGTCTCCGGCACACCCTCGCCCACCTTGGACTCCTTCGCCTTCCACGCCTCCTCGCCCGGCGTGACGATCATCGGCTGCTGCGTCATGCTGTCGCCTTGCAGCGCGGCCAGGCGCAGGCGCTCCATCACCGAGTAACCGTACTCGATGCCGTAACCCAGCGCGCCGGTCGTCGGGTCCATGACGATGCGCTCCAGCGGCATCCCCATATCGTGGATGAGGATCACCAGCTGCTTGGCGAGGTTCACATCCATCGGCGTCTTGGAGGTGACGAGGTGCTCGTTCGCCATTGCCGCCGCGACGATCGTCCGGTAATTCTTGTCTTCGCACACGCCGATCAGCAAGCGCTCGCCCTTCCCTTCTTCGGCCACCGGGACGATCAGCTCGTTGTCTTTTTCAGCCTGCCCCGGCCCGAACACGGCCACGGGCAAGCCGGTCGCGCTCAACACTTTGCGCACAACCGCGCGCGCATTCTCCGGCGTGTTGGGGCTGCCGTCGGCCCTGGTCAGCGAGAGCGTGAGCACGATCAGGTCGGCGCCGGCTGCTTCGACTGCGCGCGCCCACGCGCCGGGGTCGTCCAGCGCTTTGCCCCAGGCTTCGTGCAGCAGCGGCGACCAGTCTTCCGGCTTGCGATCCTTGATCTCGATCGCCAGTGCGGGCACGTGCGGGATTGCGCCATCGAAGTGCAGGAACGGCAACGTGCTCTCGCCGCCGAGCGTGAGCGTCTGCGTGCGCGTCCCGCCTTCTGCGGGCGTCGCGCCGAGCGTAATCTCGCGAACCTTGCCAGCCCACTTCTCTTTGGGAACCTCAACGGTTATAGGCATGCCTGCCTCCATTACTTAAACGGTTAACAACAATGCAACCTCAGACTCCAAGCCCGCGTCCACGCGGGCGTCTAGTAGTCAGTCCATCTGAAATTGATGGGGCGTAGCCTAGCCCCCTGCTTGCGCCCCCTTGTGGGGTTGTGGGCGTTGGGCGGGCACAAGGCCCTAGACTACCCATCACTTTCAAGTTGACTGACCACTAGCCTGATCGACCGCGCGGACGCGCTCGGTGAGCACACCGCAGATTGCTCCCGCGTCGGGTATAGTTCACTCGGTCGAACTCGCGTCATCCACGGTCAGGCAGCCCTCAATGGCGCGCAGCGAGACCACCGCCGAAGGCCGCGGCTCGCCCGGCCAGTCGTGCATCAGGAACAGGTACGGGACGCCTCGATCGCGCATGAGCTGGGCCGCGGTCTCGGCGGGGATATCGGGCGGCACGGTCGGGAACTCTTCGTGCATCACTTCGCCCACAATCCGGGCCGGATCATGCTGCGCGAGTTGCTCGCAGGTCAGCCACCCCACGGCGATACCGTCGCCGTCCAGCGCGACGAGCACGCCGGGCGAGACGGGCTGGCGCGCCAGGCGCGCAGCGGCCACGCCACACGGCTCGGTATCGCGGCAAATCGGCACTCCGATCGTCATCACGTCGCGGACGAGTAGAGGTGTCATGGCAGGTTACATGATCGGCGGCATGCTCAACGCCGGGTGATTCTTCTCGGTGACGTAGTTGAGCACGCCTTCCACGTCGGTCGCGAACCGCTCGTCGCAGATCTTGTCGATCAGATCAGGGTCGCCTTCGCGCTCGGCGACCGTCTTCAACTGCTCGGCCATCTGTTCCTTCAAAATCGAAGACATCCACACGACGCGCTTGAACCCGCCGTCGGCCGAGATGAACTTGGGGCTGAGAATGTAGAACTTGCCGTGACCCATCACCCCCGGCGTCTGCAACCCGCCGCCGGCCATGCCGGCCAGCGTCGAGAAGGTCATGCCCGCCGGCGTCAGGCTGGTGTCCTCGCGGCTGACGATCATGATACCGTTCGCTTCCGGGATTACCATCGCGATGCACTCAAAGCAGCCGCACGCCGTCATCGGGTTTTCCATGATCGAGTACACGGCCACTTCGTTCACCTGCTGGTGCGAGGCGTTGGTCAGGAACTCGTTGGTGCCCTGCCAGTAACCTTTGACGGGGTCGAGGGTGCTGCTCTTGCGGATCGGCTGGTTCGGCCCGGTCGGGTTGATCTGGTACGACGCCTTGCAGTCGAGCCAGTTGTACGCGCCGCACAAGCCGAGCCGCTCCGGCGAGACGATGCACACGTGGTTCGGCGCGAAGGACTGGCACAGCGTGCAGGAGTAGAACTCTTCCACGCTCTCGTCGGTCATGTTGCCCAGGCGCACGTTGCGCTCGTCATACGCGGCGCGCGCCACGCCCAGCCACTGCTCGACCTCGGCCGGCTCGGTGTAGAGGGTCACCTGCACCTTATCGACGATCGCGCCGAAGTCGGCGTGAAAGCGCGCGTGCAGGATGTCGCCGAAGTGCCGCAGGTTGAAGCCTTTATCGGCCGCGGGCGTGTTGATGCGGATCCAGGCGATGTCGCGTTGGCCGATGTGCTGCACGCCCGATGCGCCGTTGACGAAGTGGTGAATCTGCCGCTCCAGCACCGGCTCGAAATCCTTTTGCATCTTGCGGCCGGCCACGTCCACGACGATGCCCAGGTCGATCGCCGCGCCGACGGGCTGGCCGGAGAAATCGGGGCCGACGACGGTAATCTTGCCGTCTTCGACCGCGTCGAAATCGAGCATGCGCAGGTACTCGAAGCAACGCGAGTGCTTGCCGCCGAACTCGATACGCATGTCGGACTTCCGCACCACCTCGCCCTCGAAGGCCGAGCCGTAGGGCACCGGAACCGGCACTTCGGTCAGCTTGATCTTGACCCCGCGCACCTCGATGCATTTCTGCACCAGTTTCTCGGCGCGCGCCAGATCGTCCTGGCCTTCGATCTGGTTGAAGGGCAGCGATACCACGTGCTCGTAAGTCGTCACGCCGGTCGGCAGGATTTCGGGGATGATCGTGTCGGCGATAACCGGGAAGCCGAAGCTGATCGCGCCGGCCGCCGTCGCGTATTTCAGATCGTCCACCTCACCCAGCGCCAGCACGAACGCGAACACCCGGTTTTTGTTGTAGAGGAGGATATCGCGCGCCTGCCCGCCCTTCATCCCGCCGAAGGTGAGCGCCGAGCGCGTCGCGAAGCCGAGCGCGTAGATCGCGCTGATCGTGTCGGTGCCGAAGGGCACGGTGTACGTGTCGTAGCCGAGTTCGACGCCCTCTTCCATCAATTGGTGAATGATGCTGCGCCCGTTGACGTTGCCGGACAGGAACGTGAGGATGTTGCGGCGCTGCAGCTCGCGCACGATCTTCACCGCGACCGCGTTCGACTTGGCGCAGCCGACGATCGCCGCGAAGCCGGGCATGCGCCCATCGACCAACTGAATGCCCCACGAACGGAGTTGAATATCGTCGATCGGCCCGTTGAGGTGGCCATCGCCGTCTTTCTGAAACTCGGGATTGGTGAACGACGTGCCGCCGGCCAGCTTGAAGCCAGACAGCATTTCGGGCTGCTCACCAAGGACGAATCGGATCGCCTCAATGCCCTCCTCTGCGAAGAGCGTCGCCATACCGGCGTCGAGCGTCTCGCCGAGATAGGGCGTCCAGCGCCGATCGGGCGGCACGGGGTGCAGCAGGCGCTTCGCCGTTTGGAGCACCGGTTGCAGATCGTCCAGCTTCTCGACCGTCTGCCCCGTCATGCCCAAGATGAAGGGCAGGTAATAGGCGGTGTTGGGGAACGCGATCGGCGTGTCGGGTCCCTTGTCGGTCAGGGCCTGCGTCAGCAGTCCCTCGAACTCGTTGACGATGTTGTTCGCGCCGCGAATGGCGCGCGTGGCAATGTATCGTGACATGGGGTAGCTCCTTCCGAACGTTACGCACTACGGAATATGCACTATGGGATGCGCATTACGGAACACGCACTACGCGCTGCGCCATGCGTATTCCGTATCCCGTAAATCAGCCGGCGACGACTCCACCATACAGCGCTTCGGCCCCGACGCTTTCCGGCAGCGTGAGCAGCTCGTGTACGCGCGCATCGCCGCTCCGTCCAAACCGATCAGCCTCGTAAGCCGGCAGGCCCAGCGCCGCGCGCTTCGCGTCGATGATCTCCAGCGTCCGCTTCAACATCGCCTCGTCGGAGGTCGCGAACTCGAACGTCGCGCCGAAAACCTTGTTCCACGTCTCGGTCATGATCCGGGTCACTTCGTCGCTCGCGCCGACGGGTGAATCGATGCCGAAGATGACCGACGCGCCGGACGCGACGGCATACGCGCCGATCGCCAGCGCTTTCTCGCTCATCCATTCCGGCGCGAGACCGACGGCCGGAACCTCGCCGATGTCGTCGCCCAGCCCGCCCTCTTCGACGATCTGGGTGAGCACCGTGAGGATGCGGGTGTTGTCCACGCACGAACCCATGTGCAGCACCGGCGGCATACCGGTGGCTTCGCACACTTCGCGCAGGCCCGGCCCGGCGTATTGCAGCGCCGCCTCGCCGACCGAGTAGCCGTACTTGGCCGCGGCCAGCGCGCCGCAGCCGGTCTGGACGACGAGCACGTCGTTCTTCAGCAACTCGCGGACAAGGAACTCGTGCGCCTTGTCCTGCGTCGTGCGCGGGTTGTTGCAGCCCACGTCCGCCGCCACGCCGCGAATACGGCCGGACATGATCGCGTCGTTCAAGGGCCGGAACGAGGCGCGGAACGATCCGCCGAGCATGTAGTTGATGTACTCGTGCGAGAAACCGGGGACGATGTCGTTGGTTTCGTCGGGGATGACGGTTGCGCCGCGATTGGGGAAGTTGTCGATCGCGATCCGGACGATCTCGCGCGCCTGATCCAGCGCCCGGTGCTCATCGAATTCGATGTGCCGCCCGCCGGTGATCTTCACTTTGGGCGACGTGGTGATGAACTGGGTGTGGAACTTCTCGGCGAGATTCGGGAGCGCCTGCATGATGCACTGCACATCGACGACCATCGCCTCGACCGCGCCGGTGAGCAGCGCCAGCTCTTGATGGAGGAAGTTGCCGGCCGAGGGCACGCCTTGCCGCAACAAGATTTCATTCGAAGTGCAGCAGATGCCGGCCAGGTTGATGCCCTTCGCGCCTTTCGATTCGGCGTAGGCGATCAACTCCGGCTCGCTCGCCACCGCGACGATCATCTCGGACAAGGTCGGCTCGTGGCCGTGCAGGACGATGTTGACTTCATCGTCTTTGAGCACGCCCAGGTTCACCTGCCCGACGCGCGGCGCGGGCGTCCCGAACAAAATATCGGATAGGTCGGTGGCGATCATCGAGCCGCCCCAGCCGTCCGACAATGCGCAGCGCACCGCCCCTTTCAGAATGTGCTCGGCGTCCTGGTCGTCGCCCATGTGTGTGCGGTGCAGCACGTCGACCACTTCGCGATCGACGCCGCGCGGCACCACGCCGTACTTGCGCCACACGTCCTGCCGCTTCTTCGGCGCGTGCTTGATGTAAATCAACTCGCCGTTCTGCTGGCCGAACTGCGCGATCGCCTTGTTTGCCACATCTTTGGCGATGTCCTCTTTCGTGCGCTTTTCGGTGGGGATGCCGAACTTGCGCGCGACGGCGCGCAGCTTCACCTCGTCGCGAATCTGATAGCCCTGCGCCTGACCCTCGGCCGCAGCCAGCAACGTGAAGGCCACGTCGCGCCCGTGGTCGGAGTGGGCCGCCGAGCCGGCGGCGATGGCGCGGGCCAGGTTGCGCGCGGCGATCGTCGCGACCGTCGCACCGCACACGCCGACCTGCCCATCCTTCGTCAGGCGGCACGGCCCCATGAAGCAGTTCTTGCAACAAATGCCGGCCGACGACCCGACGCCAATCGGGCAGGCGGCCATTTGCTCGGCGCGGGTGAAGGCCGTACCGAGGCCGAGCTCCTCGGCGCGAATCAGCATTTGCTGCGCGGCGGGATCGATACTCCGTTGTTCGTTGGTTCGAGTCTTCGCCATCGGGCCTCCTCCGGGAGTTGGAGTTAGAGTTTGGAGTTAGAGTTTAGAGTCAGGAGTCAGACTAACCTTGCATCTTGCCTCCTGCATCCTGTCTCTTGCACTATGCGTAACAGAACGACTAAGTTTTTGCTCCCAGCCCGCGTCTCGCGGGCGCCACCGCGAGGACGCAGTGGCGGAGCACCATCAGTTGTTCCCTCAACGCGACTGGAATTCGCTCTAAGTTTTCCCATTGCCGAGCTCCTCACTCATCGGGCGTATGCCTTCGTTGAAACGCTGGTGAAACAGCTTGACGAGTTGAGTGCGAATCGACTCAAAGCGGCTGGCAACCGTTTGGGCCAGTCGCTCGAAGAGCAGGGCTTGCAGCTCGGGGTCGGCGCGCATGGCCTCGCGCAGATCATCTCCGCCAATCGCCAGCGCCTGCACGTCCGTCAGACACACGGCGGACGAGGTATACCGCAGGCGGTTGAGCGCCGCCGACCAGCCAAAGATGCTGCCCGGTTGGGCCGTGGAGAGCTCCAGCACACCGCCGTCGTGGGGCCGAAGCCGAATGGCGACTTCGCCAGCTTCGACCAGGTACAGCTCGCTGGCCCGATCCCCTTCGTTGAAGACTTTCGTTCCGGCGCGGAAATGGACGCGGTGGAATAAGGGCGCAAGCTGTTCCAGGTGCCGGACCTGAAATCCTTTGAATAGCGGCAGGCGAGCCAGTTCCTGAGTGAGCATCGGGGGTTAAGAATCCTCGCTATCCGGAGTCTCGTCCGGCTCGACACGACCTGCCGGCCGCAGATAAGGCGTCGGCTCAAGGTGATCGCGAATCTGCTCGACGACAGCCTCGCGCAGAATGCGGCCGGAGACGTGCATCAAGGTGTCCTTGTAGTCCGCATCTTGATTCATGCTCGCCAGACACGGGAAGTGGTGGTGCAACATGCCCACTTTGTATTCGGCCTCATCGACGGGGCAGCCGCTCAAACCCTGCGCCACTGACCCGGCGCACCCGCAGGCCGAATCGCGTTCGACCAGAACCGATTGGATGTACCGATTCGTATCAAGGGCCAACGTGAACTGCGGACGGCCGAAGCGCCGGGCAAAGCGTTGGATGATCGCATTGTGATAGGTCGCGACAATCGGCGGATAGTTATAGGTCGTCTCGGTGAGCGAGCAGAACGGCTTTGGGAACACCGCGTCGACGCCCAACTCGGTCAGCCAGATGCGAAGTTGCAAGAGCAGGCCCGGCGGCAAACTTTCGTTCCGGTCGATCGGTGCGATCACCGACTTCGCGCCGGTCAGCCGGGCGATGTCCGGGATGAGCTGAACCACACCCGGAGTTTCGCCGAGCGCGAGGATGAGATCGACCGGAGGCAGGTTGTTGGGGATGAATTCGAGCGGATCGTCGACGACGGGCGGAAGATGGCGCGGCGCCGGCCAGCGATCGACAACCCACGAATCTGGACCGGAACGATAGACATAATCGGCGATCCGCTCGCCCCACTGACCCTGCACAACGGCGAGAATGCCAAGTCGATTGTCATCCCGTTGCTTGGCGCTGCTTAACATAGGGTCTCCAAAGGCCAGGACCAATGAGTTAAGTAACTGGGAGTTAGAATAAACTGGGCGGGTTGCCCGGTTAAGTGAGTAAGGTCACCGTTTCCGGTGCAATCCATCACAACACGCTACGCGCATGACGACCGGGGTTTTTCCGCGTGATGGCTGGCACTACAAACCGGGTAGTTTTTCCATTATGCTGAGGCCGATGCTCAATACCCTCTTCGCGCCGCGCGGCGTGGCGGTGATCGGCGCCAGCCGCGACGCAACAAAACTGTCTTACGGAGTCGCGCGCAACCTGATCGCTTCGGGCTATGCCGGGGCAATCCACTTTGTCAATCCGCGCGCCAACCGGATCATGGGGCTTCCCTGCTACCCCTCGATCTCAAGCGTGCCCGATCCGGTCGATCTGGCGGTGATCGTCATCCCGGCCGCGCAAGTGCCGCAGAGTCTGGAGGATTGCGGCCGGCGCGGGGTGCGGGCAGCGATCATCATCTCCGGCGGCTTCGGCGAAACCGGCGCGCCGGGTAAGCGCCTGGAGCGTCAAATCGCCGAGATTGCCAGACGCTGGGGCCTGCGGCTGGTCGGGCCAAACTGCATCGGCGTCATCGACATGCACCTGCCGCTCAACACCACGTTCATCAAGAGCGTGCCGCAGGCCGGCGATATCGCCTTCGTCTCCCAGTCCGGCGCGATCTGCCAGGCCGTGATCGACTGGGGCGCCGGCATGGGCTTTGGATTCTCGCGCGTCGCTTCGCTGGGCAACCAGGCCGACGTGTCCGAATCCGAAGTGATCGCCGCGCTGGCCGATGATCCGCATACACAGGTCGTCACGCTGTACCTCGAAGGCGTGCGAGATGGGCAGCAGTTTTTACACGTGGTCGGCGCGGCCGCGCGGCGCAAAGCGGTTGTCGCGCTGAAAGTTGGGCGCACCACAGCAGGGCAGCGCGCGGTCTCCTCGCATACCGGTGCGTTAGCGGGACAGGAGACGGCGTACAACGCGGCGTTCCGGCGCTGCGGCGTGCTGCGCGCGAGCAGCACCGAGGAGCTGTTCGATTGGGCGCGGGCGCTGGCCTGGTGTCCGCCGCTGCGCGGCGATCGGGTAGCAGTGTTGACTAACGCGGGCGGGCCGGGCATCATCGCCGCCGACGCGTTGGAGTCATCGAGCCTGCGCCTGGCGACTCTTTCCGAAGAGACCCGCGCAACACTGCGGACGTTCACCCTGGCGCACGCCTCGCTCGCCAACCCGATCGACCTGCTGGCCTCGGCCGGCCCGGCCGATTACGCCGCCGCACTGCGCGGGCTGCTCGCCGATCCCGACATTGATGCCGTGCTTGTCATCAGCGTGCCCCCGCCGATCGAAGACTCGACGCCGGTCGCCGAGGCCATCGCTCAAGTGGGTCAGGGCACAGACAAACCGATCGTGGTGGCGGTGATGGGCGAGGCAACGGTCGGCGCGGCGCTTCACGTTTTGCGCGCGGCCCATCTCCCCGATTATCACTTCCCTGAGCGCGCCGCCTCGGCGCTCGCCGCGCTGCACCGGCATACCCAGTGGCAAGCGCAGCCGCCCTTCACGCCCGCAGCTTTCTCCGACGTGAAGCGCGCAGCAGCCGCGCAACTGCTCGCCAGCGCAGGAGAGAGACTGATCAGCGGCCCGCCGGCCACCGCGATCCTGTCCGAGTATGGCATTTACGGCCCAGGTGAAGTGTTGGTCACGTGCGCGGACGAAGCCGTTGACTGGGCGGACAAGTTCGGCTATCCCGTTGTGCTGAAGGTGGCTTCACCGGACATCGCCCACAAGTCGGATATCGGCGGCGTGGCGCTGGACCTGGCCGACGCCGTTTCGGTGCGGCAGGCCTTCCAGCGCGTGGTCGAGGCGGCCCGGCGCGCCCGACCCGATGCGCGCATCCCGGGCGCGACGATGCAGCAGATGATCCGGCACGGGCAGGAAGTGATCATCGGCGTCGTGCGTGACGCGCAGTTCGGCCCGTTGGCGATGTTCGGCGCGGGCGGCGTCGAGGTGGAAGGGATGCGCGACGTAGCATTCGGTCTTGCGCCGCTGTCACGGCCGGAGGCCGAGGCGATGCTGGACGCCACGTTTGCCGGGCGGCGCTTGCGCGGCTATCGAAACGCGCCGCCGGCAGATCGTGAGGCTGTCGTCGATGCGCTGCTGCGGCTGGCTCAATTCGCCGCCGACTTCCCGCAGGTAGCGGAAGTGGAGGTCAACCCGCTGCGTGTCCAACGACAAGGGCAAGGCGCCGTGGGGGTGGATGTGCGGATCAGATTGGCCGGAAGAACGACTGAAACGCTTGCTGTGAGTTAGCGAACTGAACGTCGTCGGAATGCTGAGCTAGAGATTGGGGATTAGAGATTGAATTACCGACCCCAATCTCCAATAACCAATCTCTAATCTCCAATCAACCAACCACCCAACTAACCAACTCATTGCATGGAGGCAACGATGTCCGCAGAACTATTCACCGCTATGCGCCAGAGCATCATCGACGGCGACCCCGATCAGGCCGAAGCGCTGGCCCGGCAAGCCCTGGGGCAAGAGATCGATCCTCTGGCCGCCATCAACGAGGGCTATGTCTCGGGCATCGAATATGTGGGTGAGCAATTCGGGGCAGGCGAGCTGTTCTTGCCCGATTTGATGCTCGCCGCCGAAGCGCTGAAGCAAGCCGTGGCCGTGCTCGAACCCGAAATGACTCGGCGCGGCGCACATCGGCAGGCGCTGGGCAAGGTCGTGATCGGGACCGTCAAAGGTGACATCCACGAGATCGGCAAGAGCCTGGTGGCGACGATGCTATCGGCCAGCGGCTTCGAAGTGTACGACCTGGGCGTCGACGTGCCGTTCGAGAAGTTTGCGGCGAAGGCGCGCGAGGTGAACGCGGACATCGTCGGCGTATCGGCCTTGTTGACGACGACGATGGTCGGGCAGAAAAGCGTCGTCAAGGCGTTGGACGATCTGGGCTTGCGACCGAAGGTGAAAGTGATGGTCGGCGGTGCGCCCGTCACGCAGGGCTGGGCCGAGGAGATCGGCGCCGATGGGTTCAGCGAAGACGCGATAGGTGCGGTGGCGCTGGCGAAGAGATTGGTGATACGTGAAGCGTGATGCGTGAGACAGAATACCCTCACGTGTCACGTTTTACTTTTCATTGAGAGGAGCGATAACCATGTCAACCAAAATCAACTCAATCGCCCATTCCCGCCTCAGCTTGAATATCCTCAGCGACGAAGATGTGCGGCGCATTCACACCGCCACCCTCGACGTGATCGAATCGACCGGTGTGCGCTTTCCCTCGCTGAAGGCGCTCGTGATTCTGGAGGCGCACGGCGCGACGGTCAACCGCGAAACGATGGTCGCCAAAATCCCCGGCCAGGTGATCGAAGACGCGCTCAAGCAGGCCCCGCCGCGCTATTCGCTGGCCGCGCGTGACCCAGCGCAGGATTTGCCGCTGGACGGCGAGCACGTATTCCTCGGCACCGACGGCTGCTGCATCGAAGTGCTCGACGCTTTTACCGGCGAGCGCCGCCGCACCACCAAACAGGATTCGGCCGACTCTGCGCGTGTCGCCGACGCACTAGCCGAAGTGGCGTTCTGGTGGTCGATGGTGTCCGCGCAGGACTGCCCGCCCGAAACCCGCAGCCTGCACGAGCTGGCGGCGGCCTGGCTCAACACCACCAAGCACCTCCAAACCGAGAGCATCGTCACCGAGCGCGAGATGGGCGCGGCGATCGAGATGGCCTCGGCGATCGCCGGCGGGCGGGAGGCGCTGCGTCAGCGCCCGATCCTCTCGATCATGCAGTGCACCACCAGCCCGCTCGGCCATGATGGCGGCAGCCTCGACGCCGGGCTGATCGCGGCGGAAGCGGGTGTGCCGGTCGGGTACATGACGATGGCCTCGTGCGGGTCGAGCGCGCCGATCACGCTGGCCGGCAATTTGGTCGTCGGCAACGCCGAAGTCATCAGCGCGCTCGCGCTGATGCAGCTCGCGCATCCCGGCTGCCCGGTGTACTACGCGGCGGCGCAAACGGCGATGGACTTGCGCACCGGCGGCTACACCGGCGGCGGGCCGGAAGACTACCTGTTCGGCGCGGCGACGAATCGCCTGGCCGACTTCTACAATGTGCCTTTGTCGATGGGCGCGTTCGCGACCGGCGCGAAGGAGCCGGATTGGCAGGCGGCGGTCGACAATAGTCTCTCGTCGTTCATGGCCGCGTTGGCCGGGTCGGATATGCTGCTGGGCTGCGGCCTGCTGCACGGCAGCCGCATCTTGAGCTACGAGATGATGGTGATGGACTGCGAGATTTTCGACCTCGTCCGCAAGATGCTGGAAGGTATCGTGGTGAACGACGAGACGCTGGCGCTCGACGTGATCCGTGCGGTCGGGCCGGCGGGCCAATTCCTCACCCAGAAACACACCCGGCAGCACATGCGCGAATTGTGGCAGCCGCGATTGTTCGATCGGCGACCGTACAACGCCTGGGAGGCCAAACGCGACGGCGCGCGTGAGTGGGCGCGGCAGCGCGCGCAGGACATTCTCAAAAACCACCGACCCGATCCGCTCGACCCGCAGCTGGCAGCGGAGCTGGCGCGCATTATCGCGACGGAAGAGCGCGCGGCGGCGTGAGGGTGAATTGATCCACGAAGGCACACGAAGCAACACTGATTTCTTCTTTCGTGTGCCTTCGTGTCTCTTCGTGGATCAGAAAAGGTACGATATGCGGCCCAAATATGCTACTATTTCCGATGAAGTCTGGTGGTGAGATTTGCTGAGGAGTCCGCGCAGGGCATAGATCACACCAGCGCTAACAGGGTTTCGATCTCGCGGACTTTGGACGACATGTTCAGCCGGCGATAAGCCTCCAGCGCGCTTGCCAGCAGGCGCCGGGCGGCAAACAGATCGCCTATCTCCAACTCGATCTGCGCCAGCCGGAATTGCGCCTCGGCCGTCCCGTCCAGACGATGCGCCCGCTCCAGTTGAGTCAGGCATTCGCTCCACAGCGCTTTGGCTTGCGGATGATCGCGGCGGCGCTGCGCCACACTGCCCATCACCTTCAACAGACTGGCAATTCGTTCCGGGTCATTATAGCGGCGAGCCGCTTCCAGCGCCTGGGCGCACACCGACCAGGCCGTGTCCCAGTCGCCGCGCTCGAGCGCGACCTTACCCAGGTTCGCCGTGGTCAGGTAGACGTGGCGCTCATCGCCGGCAGCGCGAAAGAAAGTTAACGCTTCATTCAACACCTGCTCGGCCTGGGCAAATGCGCCGCGCAGCTCGGCCACCCGACCCAGGTTGCGCTTGGCGTGAAAGTACTCCAGCGTCGCGCCAAATCGTTCGAAAATCGGCAACGACCACTGGAGATGCGCCGCCGCCGCGTCCAGCTCGTCGCGGTGGCGCGCCACCCAGGCCAACGCGCGCGTCCGCACGCGCGCCGCATTCAACTCGTCCCCAGCCGCCAACGCCAGCGCGACCACGCGTTCGCCTAACGTGACCAGGTCGTTCCAGTAGCCGCGAATGATCAGGAAGTCGATGATATTGTTGAAGACGCTCGCCACCGGCTGGTAGCTCGACCGATCCCAGAACCAGCGAATGACCGACAGGATGTTCGGTAGTTCAGGCTCGATTTGGGCAAAACCGGGTTGGTTCCAAAAGCCGCCGTGTCGGGCGCTGAACGCCAGGTAGTATTCGGCCAGTCTTTGATAGGCATCGGCCTGCGCCTCCGGCTCGTCTTTCGATCGAGCGGCGCTAAAAGCGCGCGTGAGCGGATGCAGGCTATACCGCTTACGCGCCAGATCGAGATCGTCGGCGGCGTCCACCAGCGACATTTCGACCAGCTGCCCCAACGCTTCGTCCAGCACGGCGTCAGCCGGGATGCCGGCCGCCGCCTGAAGGCCGGCGCGCGAGGCGGGCGCAGCAAAGAGAGGCATGACGCGCAAGACTTGCCGTGCGGCGGGCGACAACAAGCTCCAGGATCGGGCAAAGATGATCGTGAAGATATTTCCGCGCGCCTCGCGCAACGCGCGCAACACGATATCCAGCGCCTGTCCTTGCTGCTTGATCTGGCCCACGGCCCACTTGATCGCCAACGGCGCGCCGCCGGTCGCTTGATACAGGTCCAACAACACCCGATCGTCGGCGTGCTCCAGCGAGGCCAGGCCGAGGCGCTTCCCTTCGCTGCGGATCAACACGCGCGCCTCCGAGTCGGTTAGCCCGCCGAGCGAGATGACCCATGCATCCGGCAGGCCATACTCGCGGGTGGTGATCAATGCCGTGGATGGCTCGGGCAGGTTGAGCAAGAATCCCCGCGCCGCCTCATCGACGATCGTCTCAAAGTTGTCGACCAGCAGCAGGTACGCTTTCGCTTGCAGCAATTCGCGGATCGCGCTTTGTTGATCTTCGATGGGCAGCCAGGCAACCCCTCGGTAGTCCAACGTCCGCGCGATCGTATCGAGCACGGTATTCAAGGTGAGGTTGCGCTCCCGCGCGCCGATCCAGATCACGCCGGCAAATCGGGGTATGGCTTCTCCCGCCTCTCCGGCTTGCACACACTCGTGAGCCACTTCCAACGCCAGCGCTGTCTTACCGATACCGCCAATACCGACGATGGCAACCAGGCGTGCATGCGCGTGCAGCGCGGCGCGCACCCGCGCCTTCTCGCTCTCGCGCCCGATGAAGTCATTGCGCGGGGGCAGGTTGTGGGGGAGAGATACGCGGGTAGACTCGAAGTCCGAATCGGCAGCCGGGGCAAACAAGAGGCCGTCGGGCGAGCGCATGTAGAGCGCCGGCGTGGCCCATTCCAGACTGCCGCCGGTCGCCATCCGAACCGCTTTGCGCGCTTCGGTCACGGCCGCATCGATGGGCAGCCAGCCGGCCAGCGCCTGGTAGAACTCGCGGGTGAAGTGAACCGCCGCCCGATCGGATAAGGCATGCTGCATAGCCAGCACCGCCGGCACGCCGCGCCGCACCAGTGTGGCGGCCGTACTCGCAAAAGTATCGTGCAGACCGGCCTGTGCGCCCTGGCAGGCGTTTAAGATCACAAAACGCAAGGGGCGGTGATCGACGAGCAGCCGGGCCAGGGCGCTGGCGCTCAAGCGGTACGGTCGGCCCGCCTCGTCCGCCAGAAATACCGCGCCTTCCGGTTCGCCAGATTGAAACGAGCCGTGCCCGATGAAATGAAAAACGTGCCAGGGGCCGGCGCGCAGCGCCGCCTGGAGAGCGCGCCAGGTTTGGCCTTCCCACCACGTCAGCTCGACCAGGCCGCGCGCTTCCAGTTGCTTGAGCGCTTCCGTCACACGCCCCTGCTCCTCGGCGGCCCCAAGCTGAAACATCCCGCTCGGGCTTGCCGCCAAACCCAAGATGCGCAACGGCGGCTTTACGGCGAACGGGCGGATCGGCCGATCCACTTCGAGGTAACGCACGATCGGCGTGTACCGTGACAAGCAGACGTAGTCGTCTTGTTGCGGGTCGAAGAGCAACTCCCAGGGCAGCGCAGCCAATTCAGGCGAGCGGATGCGGAGCTTAAGCCGAAGCCCCCGGCCCTGATGCTCGGCCTCGAGTTGACTGCGCCGGTACAGCGTGAGCAGCGCGCCGGCAAACAACGCCTCGAACAGCTTTCGACCAAAGTCTCTGACCTTGTGTTCGTCAGAGGAGGCAGGCGGGCGGGCGATGTGACCAGAGCGCAGGAGAATAAAGGGGAGTTCGGTGAGGAATGTCTCCAGCTCGGCTGAGGTAAACGGGAGCTGCAGCAGCTCGTCATGCGCGATTTCGCCGGCGGGCGATCGAATGAGGCTGACCGGGTATCCGGCGCTTCCCACTGCACCGATCAGCAGCTCGAAGTCCAGGTATCCCAACTGCTGTACGTCATCGCCGCCCATATATCGTTTCACGATCCAACGTGCCCCAGGCCCGGTGCTACCCACCTCCAGTTTACATGCAAGCGCCTGAAAAACCAAACGCAGATTACCGGCGACTGAAGTCGCGCCAACGGAAACGCGCAGTCCGCCTACGCGGCCTGCGCATTAGCCGCCGTAAGGCGGCTTCGCGCCGTCGTGGGTGCAGTTTCAACTGCCATAGAAAGTCGCCACTATTCTGAAATGCACCGCTCAAGACGTGGCGTATTTCTGTTCGATGGCAGACCTACCCCCTCCCCGGCATGGGGAGGGGCTGGGGGAGGGGTTGGCGCAGAACGATCAAACTCGCCAGGAACCCGGCGCTCCCCAAGGGTGGGCATCCGGCGCGGCTGGAGGCGCGCTGATCGAATTTGCAGACGACCGCGGGCTAGTACCCCGACCGCCTAATTCTGCGGGGTTGGGACGGCAGTTGCACTGCCGTCCGCCGCAGGCCCACGGGGCGGCTTCGCACTGCAACTGCGGCAGGAACTATGCAACTTCAAGTTGTCGAAGTACTAGGGGGTGAGCTTCCATACGCGCCAGCCGCATCGAGGACCCCAAACCCAATGCTCGCCGCGCCGCAGGACAATGCTTCCGTCTTGTAGATCGTCCCAGGCAATCCCAAACGCAATCGATGTGGCAAACGCCTCGGAATCGATCATCGCCATCGGCGGCTCGAAGTTCAGCCTGGACAACCGGGGGCGGCCCAGCGCCCGGCCCTGATAGCGGGCCATCCGGCTTTGCACGGCCTGCACCACCAGGTTATCGGCCCGGATGTCACTGAGATCGAGAAAGCGATTATCCCAAGCATGCCCCAGCGTCAGCACGCAAACCTGCTGCGGGCCGAGCTGCAGTTGCTCCGGCTTGAACGCGCCTCTGGCAAGTTCCTCAAGAAACTCCATCGCGACCAGCCAGGGCGCGCTGTCGGTGGGCGGCAGCAAGTCTTCGTTATAGAGCGATAACCACGGCGAAAATCCGGTCTGCATTGAGAATCTGGTGTCTCGGCGCATGCTCGCATCTCCTTCGATGAAGTGCTGTTTTCTGGCAAACGAGTTTCCGGCAGAAACTCGTGGATAAGACAGCTCTGAATTATTCGGTTTAGGTGGAGCGCTTTATACCGGCGGCGGAAATCCCCCTGAGCCAGACCGGAAGAATGTGCAAGAGGCCGTCACAACGCGTTGACTCGGATCACTCACTGTGCTACAGTAGTGGGCGCTTGAGCTTGGCTGAATGCCTGTAGCTATTAATACCGTCATGCCGGCACTTCTTGCGGCCCAGCGCAATGAATTGGAAATTGCCGGCTTCATCCCACCCCGAAATCGATGGTTAGAGCTATGACCCAGATTCCCCTGCAGCCGATGACGGAATTGCCCCAGCTCTGCAAGCAACGTGTGAAGGTATCAGCCGCCCCCGCTCGACTGCGCAGCACGCAATTGTCCGAGACCGGGCTTGCCAGACAAGTGGCGCAGATTGTGCAGCACAACCTGGCGTCCGGACGCGCCCACCGGGTGATTGGTTGTGGTTCAGGCGTGGCCTGCCTGACCCAGGGACAGATTGAGCAGTACATCGACCGGGTGATCGCGTGCTATCTGGATGAGTATCCGCGCGTCAAGCAGTTGGCCGAGGGAGACAGCTGCACCTGGCTGTGGCTGGTCGATCTGCTGGCCCGCCGCGCCTACCACATGCTGCAGCGCTGGCAGGTTTCGAGTTTGCAGGCGAACCAGGAGGCGGCCGATTTCGCGCAGCTGGCGTGTGAGTCGATCTCCCAGGCGCTATTTCCCTACGATGTGGCCTTCAGCGCCTGGGCGACGCTGATCTTGAAGAATCACGTGCGTAAGCGGTACACGCGCTCGCCTGACCTCATCGATCGCAACCCCTTCACCGAATCGCTGGACGCCATCCATAGTCTCCAACCGGAAAACAACCAATCGTTGTACGACATGCTGGCCGATCCCTTGAGCGAGGCGCTCTTCAAGCAGGTCGATGATCAGGAGCAGCTCACCCAGGCCATCGCCTGCCTTTCCAGCCATACCCAACGAGACGTCATCACTTTTTCATATTTGCACGGCTTGAGCGATGAGTTGATCGCCCGCCGCCTGGGCAAATCCAAACAAGCGGTCTATAACCTCCGCCACCGGGCGCTCCGGCAACTCCGAAACATCTTGGGAGCTGCCCCAAAAGATGCTGGCGCCAGTCCGCATTAGAGAAGCTTAGAGGGGGTTAGAAGAGAACAGCCCAGTGGAGGGTAACACCATGAAATCAGCCTTGACCTGTGAGGAATGCCAGAGTGTGCTGGACGTGTATGTCGACGAAGAACTATCGGGGGCCGAGGTCCGCCAGCAGTATTTCGCGGTATGGCAGCACATCCAGACGTGCGCAAACTGTCGTGAGGATCATGAACTGCTCTACCAAATCCTGCGGCATGAACGCGACGAAGATTCCGCGCCGACCCTCACCTTTCCCACGCGCGCCCTCACCTTCCTGCAAGTTGGGGGCGATGCGGCGCGCTGGATCAGCCGCATTCGGTCGCGCCTGGCCGGCGATCCGTTTGGCTTGCACATCACCTTCAATCTCGATTACTTAAAAAGCCGGCTCGGTCTCCAGCCCGGTCTGAATCCCGTGCGCGTGTTCCGCTCGGCGGAATCGGTTTCAGCGCCTGATTCACCGTTTCTCATCGAGGATGTGCCCTTTGAAGAGCAGCGGCTGAATATCGAGATCACAGCGATACCCGACGCCGAACATCCCGATTGGGTGACCTTGCAGGCGCTGCTTACCGGCAGCGGGACGCTGCCCGATCATTTGTGGGCCAAGCTGACCTGGGCCGGGCAAACCTATTCCACGCCCGTAAACCGGGTCAGTCCCTCAGAAGGTGAAGCGCGCATCAAGGAGGTCTCGCTGGCCGGCATCCGCGATGCATCGGAGGAGGGAGCAGCACAGTTTGCGATCGCCTTTGAGGTTCGCGACGCATACACCGATGATGACAGCCTCGCCGAATGAGCTGACCTGCTCGCGCCCCTGGCAACCGAGATGGAACCTAAGCGCCTGGAAACGGAACTGCGCGAGCGCTGTCATCGGTACACACTACAGACGCTGGCCGATCGAGGCTGGCAGTTGGTACAGGACGAGACTGGCTTCGTCGCCGAGGTGTGGGCCGAAGTCGGGCCTCGGCTGGTTGACGCACCGCAACCGGCGTTGAAAGCGATCGTCGAGCACGCGACGATCAAGTGCTACGGCCGGCTGTGGCACGCCGCCTGCCGGGCTACCGGGACGGCGCGGCAGCGCCGCGCGTTCGAAGAACTGTTTACCTTTCTGTATCGCGTCGCTTACAACCGCGCGAATTACGATCAGTACCTGGCGGAGGAATGCGCCCAGCAGGCGCTGCTTAAGATTTGGCAGAATTGCGATCGGATCGAGGACCCAGGCAGCTTCATGTGGTGGGCGCTCCGGATCGTGAACAACGAAGTGAACCGGGCCTTCGCGAGGGGCAGCCGGCGAGTTCACGCGCCATCGACCGGCCAGAATACCTGGCAAGACGTCGAGATCAGCTGGAGCGACCTGCAAGTCGAAGGAGACGATTCGGACGCAGGTGGACACTACCTCACCGGCTCGGCGCACTTGAACGGCACGGCGATGAATCGAGAACCGGTTATGACCGCTGACATTCGCGCCCGGCTTGAAACCGCCATCCGCGACTGTCTCGACAACGAGCGCCATCGGGCGGTGATCATCAAGACCTTCCTCGAAGCGAAAAGCCGTGAGGAGGTCGCCCGCGAGCTGGACACGACGCCGCAAATCGTTTCCGTTTTCAAGCAGCGCGGCCTGAAGCATCTGGAGGCGTGCGAGGACTTCGTGGCCGTGTTGGAAGAACTGCTCTGAGCCGGCAGGAGGATCACATCATGGCGAACGATCAAGCGCATGCCGCGCGCCTGCAACGCCTCAGCGAGCGCCTGAGCGCCAGCTCTGCGCCTGAAGCGGTTCGCCATTTCACGCGCGCCGTGCTCGGCCTGGCCGATCCAGACTTGTCGCACGCCGCATTCCAGTCTCGGCTGCCCGGCTACGTCGCCGCTGAGATCGGCGGCCTGCCGGCGGGCGCGCTGTACCCCGACCTGAAACGGCATCTCGATCTGTGCGCCGGCTGCGAAGCGGACTACCTGAACTTGCTGGAAGTTGCGCTGCTCGAACGCGCCGGGAAACTCCCTGCCCCGATCTTTACTCCCCGCCCCGACCTATCCTTTCTCCCGCAACAGGTCTCGCTGCCCGGCTTCGTGCGCACGCTCGCGCAAGACCTGGTCAGCGCGCTCAGACCGAATCGGCTGGACGAATTCCGCAAGGCGGCCGATGCATTTTTCGACGCCGTCGCACGCCAGGGTGGCCGCCTGATTCCGGTGCGGGCCGATCTGGGCGAAGCGCTCGGCTTCGAGGCAGGCCGCGTGCCCGATGCCGTGTTGATGCTGGCCGCTACACAGCTCGCCACGCAGTCGCTCATCGAGACGCTGACGCCGCAGGAGATTCAGACCCAGGCAACCGGCGGACAACTGCGCCAAACCCTGCTCGATCAGGCCGAACGCTCGGCGCAGAAAGTCGGGCTGGAAGCGCAAGCCGCGCGTGAGTTCGCCGAAAAGTACGCCGACTTACTCCTGCGCGATCCCGATGCGTTGCAGGCGCTCTCGACCGCATGAAGCGTATTTAGCCTCTCGTGGGCGGGCACGAGGCCCTATGCTACGGCTAAACTAAATCCTATAGGACTTACGCAGTTGGTGCGGCAGTTGCACTGCCGCCGCCCCATCTGCCGCAGTACAACTGCGGCAGGAACATGCAACTGCGTAAGTCCTGTCCTATTGTCATTAGCCCCTCATCCCCACCGCGTATTTCAGCTGCCGCACTTCTCGATCGGTCAGGTCGCGCCACGCGCCGGGCTGCAAACCCCACACGCTGAGATCGCCGATCGCCACCCGCACCAGGCGCAGCGTAGGAAATCCGACCGCCGCGGTCATACGGCGCAACTGCCGCTTCTTGCCTTCGTGCAGAACGACTTTCAACCAGGTGGTGGGGTGGTATGCGCGCACAGGTTTGGGGCGCGGGGGTAGATCGGGTTCAGGGATGATCTCAACTTCCGCTGGCTGAGTCTGGCGACCCCGGACAATCATCCCACGCCGGATCGGGTCGAGCACGCGATCAGCCGGTATCCCTTCAACCTGGACGTAGTACGTTCTGGGATGATGAAAGTAAGGATCGGTTAAACGGTGGGCCAGATCGCCATCGTCAGTGAGCAGCAGCAAGCCTTCGCTGTCGTAATCCAGGCGACCGGCCGCGTAAACGCCCGGCGCCGGGACGTAAGCGGCAAGCGCGGGCCGCCCTTCCGGATCGGTGAAGGAGGACAACACTTCGTAGGGTTTATAGAAAGCGATGTAGCGTGGCACAGGGCAAAGATAACAGAGATGCGCGGCGGCGACAAGCCGCGAACTTGAAGTCGGCATATAATTGCGACAGTGAGAATAGCCGCAAGAGACATCAGCCCTCTCCGCGCCCTTTGCGCGCTCGGCGGTTAATCAGACTTCTCGCACTGCGACGGCAGCAGTCCAACTGCCGCCTTAACCAGAACCTCGGCGGTCTATCGAGAAAGGAGCAGCCATGCTCATCGTCCATGTTCACGTCCACGTCAAGCCCGATCAAGTTGAGGCGTTCAAGCGAGCGACGATCGCGAATGCACGCCAGAGCGCCCAGGAGCCGGGCATCGCCCGCTTCGACGTGATCCAACAGGCGGATGATGCGACGCGCTTCATACTGGTCGAGGTCTACCGCACGCCCGACGATCCCGCCCGGCACAAGCAGACCGCGCACTACGCGACCTGGCGCGACACGGTCGAACCGCTGATGGCGGAGCCCCGGGCAAGTGTGAAGTACACGAACGTCTTTCCAGAAGATAGCGGCTGGGGTTAAAGCATGCGTTTCGAGTTCGCTGCGGCGTGACCGAAGCGGATTTCCCAACCCTCGTCGCTCAAGCGCGGCGGGCCAGCAGCATGCGGGGCAACCCAATCGCGCTGACCAGCGAGAAACTCACGGCGATCCTCCGGCAGGCACTCCAAGGGCTTGTCAAGAAATAACTCCGCACTTTCGCGCTCCCGCCGGATGACAATCCGGCGGCTGGAAACGGCGGATTGTCATCCGCCTTGAGCCTCAAACTGGGAAGTTATTCTTTGACGAGTCCTAAGTCAGTCGCCGGAAGTGCGTTACAGGTTGACTGTGCGAGTTCCGCCGCAGTTGCACTGCGGCGTTCAGCTCGAAATGAGAAACCGGGTTTCTCACCCTCTTCACTTCGTTCGAGGGCCTTCGGGAAACCCGGTTTCTATCACTTCACACTTGATGATGGCTTACCGTCTGATCTCTTGAAGCACGCGCCGCCAGTTCAGGCTGCCGGTCGCCAGCAGCGTATCGGCGCGGAAGAAACGCGCCGCCAGCAGCACGAAGAGATATGTCGTCACCGCCAGGCCAAACAGGCCTAGCAACAACTGCTCGGTCGGCACATCACCGGACACCATCCGCGTCAGCATCGAGGTCGGCGCTGTCAACGGGAACAGGCTGAGAAACAGCGCCAGCGCGCCGTTCGGCGCCTGGATCAGCGCGTTGCTCAACCATAGCGGGACCATCAGCGGTAGCATCAAGATGAACGTGAACTGCGTTCCCTCGCGCGTGTTGGGGGCCAGCGCGCCGAGCGCGCCCAGCGCCGACGCATACAGCAGGTATCCTAACAAGAAGTAAGGCACGGCCCAGGCAATGAGATTCGGCGGGAGCTGGAACGACGATTCGGCATTGAGCAACGGCGCGCCGCGACTGAGCGCCAGATAGCCCACTCCCAGCCACACCGCCATCTGCAACAACGCCACCAATCCCAGGCCGACGACCTTGCCCAACATCAGCTCGCGGGGTCTGACGCTCAGCAGCAGCACTTCGACCGTGCGGTTCTCTTTTTCCTTAGCCACGCTTTGCAGCATGAAGCCGCTGCTCATGGTGAGCACGAAGAAGAACACGAACATCACCCCAAACGGCACAAAGAATTGGAGCGCGCTGTCGCCGCCTTGCGCATCGGGGGCGAGGCCCCGGCTGTTCACGGCGGTGATCGGATCCGCCAGCGCGCGGGCCACCTCCGCATCGCCGGCGAGATTCAGGTTGATGATGTACTCGAACAGCGAAACGCCGGTGAAAGTCGTGAACGGCGTGAACTGGCTATCGACCAGCACGACGTGGCCGGTTTCGAGATAGTCCGCCGGGAGCACGTAATACTGTTTCAACGTCCCGGCTTGCAGCGCGGCCTGAGCCGCCGCTTCATCCGGGAATTTCCGGATCAGCTGCGGCGGGAACTGCGGCGGCAGCTGCGCGATCAGGCCGGCCATATCGACATAGCCGATCGGCGGCTCGTCGCCGGTCGGCACAAACGACTCGATGCTGTCTTCTAGCACGTTCTGGGCCAACGCCTGCGAGCCGAAACTCAGCGCGATAATCAGCGCGGGCAGCAAAAAGGTCATGAGCCAGAACGAGCGCTTGTTCAGCGTGTTGCGCGCTTCGTATTTGATGACGAGCAATGTATTGCGCATGTGTCACCTCTCGTTCAGTGCGCTCTGGCGCGCACGGCCTGGATGACCGAGCGCAGCTCGAGCCGCTGCCCGTAGCGTAGCATGCCCAGGCGCATGATCCGCGCCGCCGCCGCCAGGCTCAGCCCGGCCGACGCTACCAGCAGGACCCAGGCGAGGATCAGCTGCCAGTCCGGGATCAGCGTGGAACCCCAGCGCAACGTGATGGTGATGAACGACGTCGTGGGGAACAGCGTCAGCGCAACCAGCAGCGGGCTATCGGGAGTGGAGAAGATCAGCACGATGAAAAAGTAGGGCAGCGTGAATAACAAGTTTAAGAGACCCGCGATCTGCTGCCCCTGCTGGGTCTCGGTGACCACACCGCCCACGGCGATCATCATGGCGGCGATCAGGACGTAGGCCGGGAAGAAAAACGCCAGCGACACCAGCAGAAAACTTCCCGGCGCCTCCAGCGTCTGCAAAAACTCGATGTACGGCGACCCGACCGCCAGCGTGGCGCCGGCCGCCGCCGCCCAGATCAACAGTTGCGTCAGCGCCACCGCGATCAACCCCAGCGCTTTCCCGGCGATGAGCTGCTCCGGCGTCAACGACGTGATCATGATCTCCATCGTGCGGTTTTCTTTTTCAGCCGTCATGGCTTGCAACAGATAACCGGCGGAGGAGAAGACGGCGAAGGTGAACAGCAGGCCCACCAGCATCGGCAACAAGAAGTTGCCAAACTCATCGCTGCGCAATTCGCGGCTGCCGTCAG
Organism: Anaerolineae bacterium; assembly: GCA_035292585.1. Classification (GTDB taxonomy): domain Bacteria; phylum Chloroflexota; class Anaerolineae; order Fen-1058; family Fen-1058; genus DASSFZ01. Next base: position 25,400 of record DATDPU010000057.1, read on the forward strand.
CCGAACGCAACGTGATCTCGGTGCCCTCCAGCACGCGCGTCCGAGCCGGTGGCGGCAGATCGGCCGCGAGATTCGCGCGCACGAACGCCGCGAAATCCGATTCGATGGAATCGTCCGGCGATTGCTCCCAGTAAAACAGCTCGACTGCGCGCGATTCCAGGTAGTCTTCGGGCACGACGACGAAGGCCTGGATCGACTCGGCTTCGAGCGCCGCCTGCGCGGCCGCCTCGTCTAGGAACGCGCGCAACTCGGCGCGCGGGCGATCCTCGCGCGGCTGCGGCTGAATCCCGGCGGCCAACAAGCCGGAATGATCCACATAGCCCAACGGCCGCTCATCGCGGCTGCCGAGCGCCGTGACAATGCTGATGGCCATGATGGCGACCAGGAACAGCGGAATGCCCAAGGTTGCCAGCACAAACGATCGGCGGCGCGCGATCTTGAGGTACTCGTGTTTGGCCACCAACCATAGCCTATGCATAAGCCGCCTCCGCCGCCGGGTGGCCGTCGCGCACGACCGAAACGAAAATGTCGTCAAGCGACGGCTCCGCAATCTCGAATCGCTCGATCTTCACGCCCGCGCGGGCCGCCAGCGCGCGCAACACGCTCTGCGGGTCAGCGCCGGGCGCCAGCGCTAGATGCCACGCGTCGTTCTCCGTCCGCGCCTCAACCACGCCGGGAACTTGCGTGAAGTCGCCCTGCCCGACGACGGTCACCGCGTTGCCGGCAAAGTTGCGCTTGATTTGATCGACTTCGCCGTACAGCACGGTGCGCCCCTGGTCGATCAACACGATGCGGCTGCACAACGCTTCCACCTGGTACATCTGATGGGTCGACATGATAATCGTTTTGCCGGCCTGGCGCTGCTCTTCGATGATGTCTTTGACCAGGCGCGTATTGACCGGGTCAAGCCCGGAGAACGGCTCGTCGACGATGAGCAGGTCGGGTTCGTGCAGCAGGGTAGTGATGAGCTGCGCCTTTTGCTGCATGCCCTTGCTGAGTTCCTGCACTTTCTTATGCCGATGGTCGTACAAGTCCAGCCGCTTCAACCAATCGGCCAGGCGACGGCGCGCGTCCGCTTCGTCCAGCCCTTTAAGCGTCGCCAGGTAAACCAGCACCGGCTCCAGCTTGAGGTCTTGATACAGGCCGCGTTCCTCCGGCAAATAACCGATACGATTCTTTTTGGCCTGATCCAGTTGGCCGCCCAGGATACTCACTTCGCCGCGATCGGGTCGGAAGATATCTAACATCATACGGATCGCGGTGGTCTTACCCGCGCCGTTCGGCCCCAGCAAGCCGAAGATTTCACCGGGATACACCGCGAATGAAACATCTTCCACGGCGCGCACCTTTCCAAAGGACTTGCTCAAATGAGAAACTTTAACCGTTGGCTCCATGCGTTCCCTCCAGTGGATTAACCCCAGTGCGGGGTGGATGGTGTTTTGGGCAGTAACCGATCACTCAGGTGGAGTATGGCGAAGTTGCATCAGCATACCACATGCGGTGAGCACTTCGAAGACCCATGCCAAACCCATGCGCGTGGCAGGTTGCCAGCCCTTCTATTATAATCCATTTGCCTCATGCGAACCGAAGAGTTATCTGGTAAAGCTCAAGCGGCTCTCTGCTTCGACGGGAAATGAGGCGCGGACACCTGCACCCACCTGCGGTGTTGGTCCTGCGATGGTACAGCCGCAGGATGTACCACAGGCACGGTGTAAACACGGATGAACACGGATCAGCCTAAAAATCAGCGCAAATCGGTGTAATCCGCGTCCAAAGAATCTGTAGCGGACGAGCTTTCCCGCCAGACCCTCTAGTACTTCGACAACTTGAAGTTGCATAGTTCCTGCCGCAGTTGCAGTGCGAAGCCGCCCCGTGGGCCTGCGGCGGACGGCAGTGCAACTGCCGTCCCAACCCCGCAGAATTAGGCGGTCGGGGTACTAGCGCCGATGGAGTTTTGGACAGGCCGGCGCATAAAGCCCAGGAAGTGATAAAATGGACACGCGCGCCGCTGCCGCCCACGAGCCGTTGTACCTGTATGCGGCGCGGCTGACCTGGAGTCGCCTTTCGAACAACCCGAAGCCCCGCTGGCCTCGCACCGATCCGAGCTTTGCCGATCATGGTAATCCTGCTGCGCATTCTGTTCCTTGAAGACCAAGCGGCCGACGTCGACCTCATCCTGCACGAATTGCAACGGGCCGGTTTCGATCCAACCTGGCAGCGGGTTGAGACCGAAGCCGACTTTCTGGCGCAACTTCGGGCCGGCTGGGATGTCATTCTCGCCAACTACGCCCTGGCCCACCTTACCGCGCCGCGCGCCTTGCAGTTGCTGCAAGAGAGCGGCCTGGATATTCCGTTCATCGTCGTATCCGACGCGGTGACTGAAGAGCTGGCAGTCGCCGTGGTCCGGCAGGGCGCCGCCGACTACCTGCATAAAGAGCGGGTGGCCCGCTTAGGCCCGGCGGTGGCCCGCGCCCTGGCGCAAAAGCAGCTGCGCGATGAACAACGGGGCGCGGCCGCGCACATCGAACACCTCAACCGCATGTTGCGCGCGTTGCGCGCGATCGATCTTCTCATCACGCAGCAGAAAGATCCGCCGCGCCTGCTCCAGCAGGCGTGTGAGACGCTGCTGAAAACCCGCGATTACACATCAGCCTCGATCGGATTGATCAAGTCGGGCTACAAGCACATCATCACGGCGGCCCGAGCCGGCCACGCCAGCCGTTCCATCGAGGAAGCGAGCAGCGGCGGGAGTATCACCGAGTCCGATCCCGTTAGCACCGCCATCCGCACGCGCCAGCCGATCGTGCTGCACCATCTTGCCGACGATCGTGACCTACTGCCAAACCCGGCGGCTACCCCGGAGCCAGGCCGCCTGTCACTGGCCGTCATCCCCATGTTGCACGCCGACCGGCTGTTCGGCGTGCTCAACGTGTCGACCCCCTCGGAGCGTGGTTTCGATCCTGAAGAAGTCGCTTTGCTATTGGAGCTCGGCGGCGATCTGGCTTTCGCTCTGCAAAGTCTTGAGGATGAGGCGGCGCGCAAGCGCGCGGAAGAGGCGCTGCACGCAAACGCCCGGCGGTTCCGCGCGCTCATCGAAAAGAGCGCCGATGCCATCGCCCTGCTCGGCCGAGATAGCGTGATTTTATACGTCAGCCCGTCGATCAGCCGGCTGCTGGGTTACACCTCGGAAGAATTCGTGGGTCGCAACGCGCTGGAGCTGTTGCACACAGACGACAGCGCGCCGACGACCCAGCTTTTTACGCAACTCGTCCGCGAGCTCGGCAGCAGCGCCAGCGGGCAGGTGCAGGTGCAGCACAAAGACGGTTCCTGGCGGTGGATCGAAGTGGTCGGCACCAACCTGTTGTCCGAGCCGAGCGTGCACGCCATCGTCGTCAACTTCCGCGACGTGACCGATCGGAGACAAGCGGAGGACGCGCTGCGCGAGGGCGAAAGTCTGAATCAGGCGGTGCTGAACTCGCTCGCCGCGCATATCGCCGTACTCGATAATCTGGGCAACATTGTCAGCGTCAACGAAGCCTGGGAGCGTTTCGCTCGCGAGAATAGCGATCCAGAGCAGGCGCGCCCCGGCCGGGGCGTCAATTATGTGGACGTTGTTCGCAAAGCCGTCGCCGTGGGCGACGCAGAAGCAGCCGCCGCCTTGGCGGGAATTCAGGCCGTCCTGAGCGGCGCGCAAGCCTTGTTCACCCTGGAGTATACCAGCCACTCCGCTACCGAAAAGCGCTGGTTCCTCTTACATGCCACCCCGCTGTCGGGCGGGCAACGGGGGGCGGTCCTCGCGCACACCGATATCACCGAGCGCAAACAACGCGAGTACGAATTGGAGGCCATTGTCTCGGTCGCAGCGGCATTGCGCGCCGCGCCAAGCCGCGCCGATATCCTGCCTGTGATCCTCAATCAAGTCCTGGCCCTGTTGAAAGTCGACGGCGCCGCGCTGGTGATGCGCCGCGCCAAAGACGAGGATATGGTCGTGGCGCTGGCGCGCGGCGTCTGGGCCGATTGGACCGGGAAGCGCATCGTGCCGGGCGAAGGCCTGAGCGGGTATATTGTCGCACGGGCCAGCAACCGGCCATACCTGAACAATGATATTGCCGCCGACCCGCACCTGAGCCGCTCGGCCCTGACCAACGATCTGCGTGCCGTGGCCTGTGTCCCGCTCATCGCCGAAAAACATACCCTCGGCGTACTCGGCGTCGGCCGCCAGGCCCACATCGCGGACAGCGAACTGCGATTGTTGACCGTGGTCGGCGATATCGCAGCCAACGCACTCTACCGGGCGGCGCTCCACGAGGAGACGGAGCGGCGGGCCGAGCAGTTAGCAACCCTGAATACATTTGGCCGCGCCCTGACGGAGATTCTCGATCCGTTACAGATCTACGCACAGGTGCAGGCGACGATCTTTGAGTTGATGCCGGATGTCGCCGGCCTGTTCATCTCCCTGTATGATTCGGCGCGACAACTGATTCGCTGCGTCCACGCGAACGTGGATGGCGTACTGCTCGATGCAACCACGTTACCCGGCCTGCGCCTGGAACCACCCGGCGTAGGCACTCAAAGCGAAGCGATCCATACCCGCCGCCCGCTCATCGTGAACGATCTGCATGCGCGCCTCGAGCGCGTCCAGACTCACATCGACGTGGGCACGACCGGCCCCCTGGCGCGGTCGGGCCTGTATGTGCCCATGCTGGTCAAGGGCGCGGTGAGCGGCGTCGTACAGATACAGAGTTACATCCTGAATCGGTTTAGTCCGGCCGATGCCGAGCTGCTGTCCGCCGTGGCCAACCAGGCGGCGATTGCGCTTGAAAACACGCGGCTGTACGAGGCCATCCACAATTACACCGTCGAGCTGGAACAGCGCGTCGCCGAGCGGACCGTCGAGCTGCAACGTGAACGTGAACGCCTGCAAGCCATCCTCGACGCCGCCGGGGAAGGTATCGCGTTCACCGACCAAGCCTGGCGGATCGAGTACACCAACCCGGCCATCGGGCGACTTACCGGCTACACCGCCGAGGAGCTGCGCGGAAAAACGCCCGATGTTTGGCAGAGCCATCGCATGCCCGCCGAAACCCTGGCCGAGATGTTGCAGACCACCGCTCAGGGCGAAACCTGGCACGGCGAGGTTATCCATCGGCGCAAGGATGGCGCGGAGTACGACGCCGCCTTAACCCTCACCCCGTTGCGCGGCGTGGACGACGAAATCGCCGGCTTCGTGGGCATCCAGCGCGACATCACCCGTCAGAAAGAGCTGGAGCGCATGCGCTCGAAGTTCGTCTCCGACGTTTCGCACGAGCTGCGCACGCCGGTGGGCAACTTGAAGCTGTACGTCGACTTGCTCGAACATGGCAAGCCCAACAAGCGCGATCACTACATGCAGGTCCTCAAAGAGCAGGCCGACCGGTTGGTGCAGCTCGTCGAGGATATTCTGAATTTATCGCGCCTGGAGCTGGGCGCGCAAAAGGCGCAGTTCGTGCCGGTGTCGCTCAATCCGCTCGCCGAGCAAATTATCCTGGCTTACCGCGCCAGCGCCGAGCTGGTGGGCCTGCGCTTGATCTTTACGCCCGGCGCCGACCTCCCGGCCGTGCAAGGTGAGAGCAATCAACTGGCTCAAGTCATCACGAACTTGATTGCGAATGCCATTCACTATACGGCCCACGGGCAAATCGAGGTCAGTACACACGCCACCGCCGGGCAGGTCTGCCTGGAAGTACGCGACACCGGGAACGGGATCGAACCACAGGATATGCCGCACCTGTTTGAGCGCTTTTACCGGGGCAAACACGTCGGTCAATCGGACAAGCCCGGCAGCGGGCTGGGTCTGGCTATCGTCAAAGAGATTGTCGATCTGCACGGCGGCCGGATCGAGGCGGAGAGCACCGTGGGACAGGGCAGTATTTTCCGAGTATACTTGCCGCCGGCCTCCTACATCGAATAGCGCTCGTCAATATTCGGCGAAGGTCTTAGCGTAGCACTGGTTCATTCCGCAGTTGTACCTGTAGTACCCTACCACAGGGAGAATGAGGGGTAGCTTAGCCCCTCGTGGGCGTCTGACGGGCACGAGGCCCTACGCTACGCCCATCAAAATCACTGTGGCAGAGCACTAGTTCGCCCCGCAGTTGTACTGCGGGGCGCGGGCGCGGTGGCGGACAGCAGTGCAACTGCTGTCCGAACTTCCGAGAACTTCTGAGTTCGCTCCGCAGTTGCACCTGTAGTACCCTACCACAGGGAGAATGAGGGGTAGTTTAGCCCCTCGTGGGCGTCTGACGGGCACGAGGCCCTACGCTACGCCCATCAAAATCACTGTGGCAGAGCACTACTTCGCCCCGCAGTTGTACTGCGGAGCGCGGGCGCGGTGGCGGGCAGCAGTGCAACTGCTGTCCGAACTTCCGAGAACTTCTGAGTTCGCTCCGCAGTTGTACCTGTAGTACCCTACCACAGGGAGAATGAGGCGTAGCTTAGCCCCTCGTGGGCGTCTGACGGGCACGAGGCCCTACGCTACGCCCATCAAAACCACTGTGGCAGAGCACTAGTTCGCCCCGCAGTTGTACTGCGGAGCGCGGACGCGGTGGCGGGCAGCAGTGCAACTGCTGTCCGAACTTCCGAGAACTTCTGAGTAATCGCCAGCCGGGTAACGCCTGCCCTCGTTGGGGTCGTGGATAAAGTGCGATCATGATCGCTTCCTCTCATCGACCTAACGCCCTCGCCTTCTATCGTGACCTCAGCATGCACCTCTGCTCGGAGCACGCCGCTGCCGAGTCGGTTGCCACGACCGTTCAGCACGCGCTCGAAGCCCAGCCCCTCTCCCTTGATGAGATCGAGCAGTTGAGACAGGAAGCCGCGGACCAAATCTTGTCCGCACCCCGGCGCGCCTGGGCCGCCGCGTACATCGCCGGTCAAGCCGCCGAGGCGCACCACGCTGACGCGCTCGTCGCCGCGTGTGCATTGACTCTGGGCACGGCGCTCGCCGCCGTGGGCGAGTTCAGCGCAGCGATGCAACTGCTCCAACGTGCGGCCGAATCCTTCCGGGCCAAGGCCCAACCCGGCCGCGCGGCTCGCTGCGATTGTGAGCTGGCCGCGCTTTACACGAGCATGGGTAAACTCGATTTGGCCGAGGCGGCCTTAGCGCGCGCACAAGCGCCCGTAGCCGCTGCCGGCGATCCCGTGTTGAGCGCGTACTACGATCGGGCCGAAGGCCTGTTCTACTATGAGAAGAACCTTCAGCCCGATGCTATCGCGGCCCTGCGGCGCGCCGCGGCCGGTTTCGAGTCCGCACAGCAGACCGGCGAGCTGGCCGCCACCTGGTGCGCCTTGGGCGAGGCGCTGCGTTACATTGATTGGCAAGAAGCCCAGACCTGGGTCGAGAAGGCGCGCGGTCTGGTGGTTGCCGGCGATCAGATGCTCCTGCATACCCGCTGTGACCTTGTTCTGGCCCTGATATGCGATGAATCAAATCGATATGCCGACAGCTTAAAGTTGTGCCAGCGGGCGCGGGCCGTTTTCAGCCAGGAGGGTCTGGCGCACCACGTCGCCCTGTGTGATGTGCAGCAAGGCATCGCGCATTTTCGCCTCGGCCAATTCGATGAAGCGCTGGACAGCGTAATGCGCGCGCGCGCCGTGTACGCCGCCCAAGCCCTGGACAGCCATCTCAACCGCTGCGATCTCAACCTGGCGACGATTGACTATGCCCTCGGTCGCTATGACGACGCGCTCGTTCTCTATCAAAAGGTCGCGGAAGCCGCCATGGCCGAGGGGCGCGCGCTGCGCGCGGCGCGCTGCTGCACCAACATGGGCTTGTGCTTCGATCGTTTGGGGCAGTACGACCAGGCTCTGCGGCAGCACGAGCGCGCCCGTCAAGCCTTTCTCGCAGCCGACCGGCCAGTCCTGGCTGCACGCTGCCTGGAACACCTGGCCGCCACCGACCGTCACTTCGGCCGCTCTGCCGAGGCACTCCAACGCTGCCAGCAAGCGCGAGAAGTCTTCGCCCAGCACGGCCTGCACGCCGATATTGCCTGGTGTGATTCCTACCTGGCCGATCTATACCTGGCTATGGAAAACTACCCGGAGGCAGTCACGTGCCTGGAGCGAGCACGCGCTGCTTACGAACGATCCGGCATGTTGATGCAAGTTGCGAGCTGCGATCGCGATTGGGCGCGCGCACTGGCCCGAACCGGAGAGCTGCCCCAGGCGCGCGAACTCCTGCGCAGCGCCCGCGCGACGTTCGCCGCGCAGGGTCTAGACGTGGAGGTCGCGCTGTGCGATGTCGCGCTGGGTGAACTCCATGTCAGCGGGCAGGCAGCGGCCGAGGCCGCGCCGCTGTTTCAGGCCGCCCTGGCCGTGCTCGATCCCGGTTTTCCAGACGAAGCCTGGCGCGCCGAGTACGGGTTGGGACAGTGCGCCCTGATCGACGACAACCGCCACAACGCGCTGGATCGCTGGCTGCGCGCGGTCGAGCTGACGCATCGGGTACGGGCCGCCTTGCCGACCGAGCGCCTGCGTGGCGGCTACTTCGCCGATCGCCGCGCGTTGTATGCCGAAACACTCCAGCTTGCGGTGGAACTCCAGCAGGGCGAAGTGGCATTACAGGTAGCGGAGGCCGGCAAGGACCAGACGTTCTTGAGCTGGGCTGACCAGCGCAGCTGGCTCGAAAATGCGCACGACGACGCTTTCTTGACCCAACTGCTCGATCGCGAAGGACGCATCCGGCGGCAGCTGACGGCGTGGCGCGATCAACTCCGGGTCGTCCAACACGATATTGGCACGCCAGCCCTACGCGAGGTCGATGGGGCAAAGCGCGGCCAGACACAGGCGCTCGAGCAGCTGACACGCCTGGCGCGCGCGTACGAAGACATCGTCGATCAGTTGCGCATTCGAGCACCCGCCCGGCTCGGCGCTCCGCTGCCCCAGCTATTTTCGGTCGAGACCTTCAGGGCAAAGGCGCAGCAGCGCCTGCCGCCGGGTTGGGCCTGCCTCGCCTACTATCTGTTCGACGATCAGCTGGTGGTTTTCTACCTCGACGCGGAACGGCTCGTCCCGCGCATCCGGCGTCTGGATAAATACGAGCGCCGAGTCTTGGACCAATGCACCAGCCTGGATGGGAACGTCCGAAGTCTGATCTATGGCGCGTCCCATCGCGCCCAGCTGCGCCGCCTGTACGAGCTGCTGATCCCGCCGGAGGTGGCTGCCCTGGGTGCAAACGATCTGCTGATCGTGGCCCCGCACACGCAACTGCATGCGCTGCCGTTTCAGGCGCTAAACGGCCCGGACGGCCCCTTAGTCGATCGGGTGAACCTGGTGGTCGCGCCCAGCTTGGGCGCGTTGGAAACGTTGTGGCGTGACTCAGCCGGCGAACCGGCGCTGGGACAGGTGCTGGCCGTAGGACTGGCGAGCTTCGGCGAGGGAGTCCGGCCTTTGCCGCACGCGGAGGCCGAGCTCGCCGCGCTGCAAGAAGTTTTCGGGCAGCGCTTAAAGCAGTTGTGGGGCGAACAGGCCACGCGCGCGACGTTGCTGCGCATGCAGCATACGGGTGAACTGGATCGCTATCAGGTGCTTCACTTCGCCACGCATGCTTGGCTGGATCATCTAGCGCCGACGCAGTCGAGCGTGTTGCTCCACGACGATCACCTGGCCTACATCGACATTCTGAATCTGAAGCTGCACGCGCACCTGGTCGTGCTCGCCAGCTGCGAAGGCGCGCTCGGCCAGCGCTATGCCGGCGACGAGATGGTGGGGTTGGCGCAGGCTTTTTTCTTCGCCGGCGCGCGCACGGTCGTCGCCAGCCTGTGGCCGGTGGAGGATGCTTCGACGACGGCGTTCATGCGGCGTTTCTATCGACATCTGGATACCGGCAGCGGGGTAGCGCGTTCACTGCGCGCCGCCCAACGCGAGCTGGCCGGCGCGGGTTATGCGCCATATCAATGGGCGCCGTTCGTCGCGATCGGGCTGCCGTGAACGGACAGAAGACCTGCGAGGTCTGCATGACCTCGCAGGTCTCGCGCTCACCTGGCCGGCGCGCAGGTTACACCTAGCAGCCTGCACTGCAAGTCTCTGGCGGGTTGCCCTGCTGGGTCGGCTTACCCACCGGATCACCGTCGGCGTGCACCGCGATGGGTTGCAGCGACAGCGTGAATACCACGAGCAGCACCGCCAGCAACGTCAACAGGGTCTTCTTCGCTTTGCGAAACATGGCTTGTGATCTCCTTTCGGGGTGAAGTCACCGGAGGAGATTCACCAGTCGGCCCAAAAATAACACCCTGCATCCCGATTACCGCGCTGGCCTTACACTTCTCCAGGAAGATCGTTCTCTCCTCGCCGGCCCGCGCATCAACCACGCACGCCGACGAAAGCGCCGGACTGCTTACGCAGACTCGGCCAATCGCCCTGCGGCGACTGGCACTGTCCCCAAGCGCCGTCTAACAGAACGACTAAAGTCGTTAGTCTCTGGTAGAGTAAACCGCATGAGCACTCGGCCTTCAAGCCAAGAAACGGAGCGGGCGATTCGCAACGCTATCGCGACAACCTGGATCGAAAGCCCGCTGGGGCCGCTGGTCGCCGCTGCCACCGCCGAAGGGATTTGCCTGCTTGAGTTTGCGGATCGGCGCGCGCTGGATTCACAGTTCGCCGCACTGCGTCAACGGTTCGCATGCGCCGTCATCCCCATCCTCATCCCGTGTCACCGGGTGCTCGACAGCAGCGGGCGCCTCCGAGGCTACGGCGGTGGCCTATGGCGAAAAAAGGCATTGCTCGAACTTGAACGCGGTCGGCCTGGGCCTGCCTGAAGATAGCGCGACAATGTATCCGGGTATAAAACCGGATACAAACTTGGCTATAGCCGTAGTAGAAAGCAAAGCGGTCGCGATGTTTGGGACTTTTTTAGAGGGCAGCTGGTAAGATGAAGAGCAGGCAGTAGTCGCCGCCAGACACAGCGCTTGGTGGAGTGAGCGTAGTCGAATGTCCGACGTGTCGATTTGCGCGGAATTAGAGCGCAGCGAATCGGAACCGGATGAGCGATGACCCTAATGGCCGGCCTAATCGTATTGGCAGGAGGTTGTACGAGTGGCACGAAAGCTGCCGGGCAAAAAGGTGCTGGTCGCGCCGCAGTGGATCGCAACCATCAGTTGGCTCGAAAAGCGGGTGAGCGTCGATCTGACACGCAGGACAATCAAGAACAGCCCTGAGTACGATTCAACCGCGCCCCTCGAGCCGAACTACGAAGAGAAGCTCCACACCCCTTACGGCCGGCCACAGCCGTAGCGCGAACCGTCGGCGCAGCCGCGCGCCGTTTGCCTGCCACCGGCATCCGGCGTATCATTGTGACACCCGGCGAAGAAGATACGTGGTTCGTCGCTGAAAGTGGTAAATCATCCGGTATGATGCTCAACCAACCCCATCGTCGCTTCAACCCGTTGATGCGTGAGTGGGTGCTGGTGTCGCCGCAACGCACTCAACGCCCGTGGCTGGGACAGGTGGAGCAGACCCCCAGGGATGTCTTGCCGGTCTACGATCCGACCTGCTATCTCTGTCCAGGCAACGCGCGCGCCAGCGGCATCCGCAATCCTCCCTACACCGCGACCTTCGTCTTCGACAACGACTTCCCGGCCCTCCGGCCCGACCCGGCGGCTACGCCCGAACTCGACACCGCCCACCCGCTGTTCACCGCCGAGCCGGAGTCGGGCATCTGCCGTGTGGTGTGCTTTTCCCCGCGCCACGACTTAACGCTGCCCGAACTGTCGCTGAACCAGGTCGAAGCCGTGTTGCAGACCTGGATCGGCCAAACGCACGATCTGAGCGCGCGCGCTTCGCTCTGCTACGTGCAAGTGTTCGAGAACAAAGGCGCGCTGATGGGCTGTTCCAACCCGCACCCGCACAACCAGATCTGGTCAACCGCGCACATCCCCAACGCGCTGGCGCAGGAGCTGCTCGCGCAACTGGACTACGCGCGCGACTACGGGCGGCCGTTGTTGAGTGATTATTTAGAACAAGAACAGCGGCAGCGCGTTCGCATCGTTGTGGCGAACGAGCACTTCACCGCCCTGGCGCCGTTCTGGGCCATCTGGCCGTTCGAGATCATGCTGATCGCGCACCGGCCCGTCGCGCGCCTGACCGAGCTGACTTCAGCCGAAGTGACCGGGCTGGCCGATCTGCTCCGGCGCGTCACCGCGCGCTACGACAACTTGTTCGAAATTTCGTTCCCCTACTCGATGGGGTTTCACCAGGCTCCCAGCGATGGACAGCCGCATCCGGAGTGGGTGCTGCACGCGCATTTCTATCCGCCCCTGCTGCGCTCGGCCGCCGTGCGGAAGTTCATGGTCGGCTATGAGATGCTGGCCACACCCCAGCGCGACTTGACGCCGGAATGTGCCGCCGAGCGCCTGCGCGCGCTGAACGATCGACACTTCACATCCCTGTGATCAGCCCACCCGGCTGGCAGGTGCGGCAGAAATTGGTGATGCGCTGATTGGCGCCGACCAATGAGATCGGCGCGCCGCAGCGCGGGCACGGTTCGCCCGTTTTCAGGTGCACCGCCATGAATTCGCGCGGCTCGAGGTGAATCGCCTCGCCCATCTCCGCGCGCACTTTTTCGATCGCCTCAAGCAACGTGGCGCGCAGGGCGTCATACAGCCGGCCCATCTCCTCCGCTGTGAGTTGGGTGCGTTTACGGTACGGATGCAGGCGCGCCGCCCATAAGATTTCGTCGGCGCAAGCGTTACCGATACCCGCGACACCTGCACTTGCACGCTTCGCGCGCCAGCGCGGTGCAGGTGTAAACTCGCGGCGCGTCAGGACACCTTTGATTTCACCTCGAAAGGGTCGCAACCGTTCCCGAAATTCCTCCAGCGAAACCGCCAGCGCCTCTGGCCCCATTCCGGCATAACCGGGAATCGGATCGAGTGCGCGGGTCAGATACAGCTGGCGCTGAAGGACTTCTCACACGACTTCGAGTTCGGGGAGTTCGGGCATAGTTCAATCTAATCGGATCAGGGCACACGCACCAGGCGGCGGCCCACGGGTCGATTATACTCTGCCAAGACCCATTTGGGGCGCATAGGTTCCGATAAGTTTCTGCTCGATACGAATGGCGGAGGGTGAGCACCCGATCAGGTATGACCCAACGGCCCAATCGGAAATGGCCTACACGGGGTATTGCCTCAGCGCGCATCTGGCATAGAATGTTGCTCTTGAACGAGATAGTTGTGGAGCCACGACGCTCTGGACAGATTACTCAGTCCGGAGCGTCTATACTTTCTGATGAACGGTTTGACTGGAGGCGCGTATGAATGGCGAGCGGGTACAGCTGATTCGACAGGTCGGGGGCCGGCCGGTGTGCGCGCCGGCCGTGCGCGAGTTACCGAGTGCCTGCGACCGCGTGAAAGCATTCCTGAACGATCTGAGGCGAGGCGGTTTCGACATCGCGATCTTCTTGTCCGGCGCTGGCGCGAAGGCGCTGTTTGAAGCGGCCGATCGGCTGGAGCGCCGACCCGAGCTGTTGATCGGGCTGAAGCATGTGACAACTGTGTGCCGGGGCTTGCAGCCGGTCGCCGTGCTGAAGCGGAATGGTCTAGCGGTCGGCCTGATCGCGCCCGAACCGTATACGACCGCCGAGCTGCTTCAGGCGCTGGCCGGGCTGGCGCTGGCGGGGAAAGGCGTGGCCTTGCTGCACTATGGCGAACGCAACCCGGCCCTCACCGAAGCCTTGCGCGCGCGCGGCGCACGCCTGACCGAGTTGTGCCTGTACGAGCGGCAGTTGCCGGAAGACCTGGCGCCGCTACGCCGGCTCGTCCGAAACCTCGTCGACGGCCAGCTGGATGCGGTTGCTTTCACCAGCCAGCTCCAGGTGCATTATCTGTTTCAAACCGCCCGGCGCATGGGCTTGTCTACAGAGTTGCTCAGCGTGCTCAACACAACGGTCATGGTCGGCTCCAACGATCCCGCCTGCACCGCCGCGCTTCAGGAATTTGGGGTGGCGCGCGCGGTCATCGCCCAACACCCGCAGATGGGCCGCCTGGTCGCGGCGCTGGCCGCGCACGTCGAGCAACCCGCCCGCCGTCACGAAACTTAGGGTTAAGCAGGTTACCATCGTATCCCGTGTTACGGGATGGACCGTAACACACGTAAACCATCCCCTCAGCATCTGCTTTGAAAAACAATTGTAGAACGCGCACACTTACCCCTGCGCTGCCGCTCAACGCATCTCCTCAGCATCGGGCCAGCTTGCACAAGCCGATGTAACCCAATCTGTATCCTTTGATGTAACCAAATCTGTATCACTTTTTGTATCACGATATATTGCCAATCGGGATACGGTGGGCTATGGTCGTAAATAACTCGGTTGCTACCTAGCTAGCCGCAGCTCGAAAACGCCAGGCAGTGAGAAACACCTTGAGTTCATTTGCGAGAACTCAGGTGGCTGCATCTGCAACGTGATGGAGCCAAGTTCAGCCTGGTGACAGAAAGGAAAGGTGTGCTATGTCTCGGAAACTAATCTTACTGGCAGTTCTGAGTTTACTCGTCAGCGCGGTAACCACCAGCGCCGCGCCGGTGCACGCAGCCCATGCAACTGCGTTTAACTCTTCAAACGAGTTGACCAGCGTTGCGGCGCAAAGCACGGCAGTTCAATGGCTACAAGGCACGCTTATCGCCATTCGCCGACCCTATGGCACGGTGACCTTCCAGTTGAGTGATGGCACGACTCCAGTGCTCAACCTATCGCGCAGCACGATTATCTTTCGCAATGGATGGCTGGCTACCGCCCATAAGCTTAAAGTCGGCGATAGTGCACAGGCGACCTATCTCAACGGTACGGTGCTGGGCATCAGTGCCGTAGGCCCGTAAAGCCGGGGTTTGAGACACGGGCGCAAGTTCAATTAAATATGGCGAGGTTCGCGCCGGGCAAGTAAAGGGTTCGCACTACCCTGGCTGGAGCATCCGGCGGGGGTAGTGCGACCACTGTTAGCACAGGGCTGGCAATACGCATGTATGCGCCGAAGAATTTGCGCGGCTCCATTGACGTGGAGAATCGGCAGCAAGCGAAAGTAAGGAGGTTCCAATGGCTCAAGACACTCACCTTTACGGCGAAGTCAACAGCAAGACCGGTTTACAGGACGTGTTCCAGGAAATTCGCCATGACGTGGACAACGCCAAATCCCGCCAGGGTCTTACTGAACTATACAGGCGGGCAGGCTATCTGATCACGCTGACTCACGCGCCCTCTATGGGAAGAGAAGTTTGGCCGAGAGGCCGCGTCGCTCCGCCAGGTTGCCGAGCAGGAGTTCGGGACGACGGCGCGTAAGATTAATCGCCGCGCGGAAGAGATCGGAGCCGAGGCGGACTACGACGAGAAATGGGGAAACGGGCGATGAAGACCGCTACCGGGCGCTCGTACAAGGCCACGGGATCCAAATACCAGGGCGGCGCGGAGAGTACGGACGCCACCGCGACGGAATTCTTCAGAAACCAGGTTTCTTGAAGAAACCTGGTTTCTGAAGTCTCTCACGCTTCACGCAACAGCTCAACCAGCAGGGTTCGCACGAATTTGATCTCGTCATGGTTGACCGTGTGAGCCATATTCGGGTACAGCCGCACGGTAACAACTGCGCCGAGTTGCTGTAGCACATCGGCCGTGTGCTGCACGCGCTCCTTCGGAATGTGCGGATCGACATCGCTGCACCCCAGAAAGACGGGCGCGCCGGCAAATGAACCGGCGTAGTTACGCGGCGTACCGTCCGGGCCAATCAATCCACCGCTTAGACCCACCAGGCCGCCATACCGGCGCGCACGGCGTGCGGCGAATTCCAGCGCCAAGCACGCACCCTGCGAGAAACCCAGTAGCATAGTCCGCTCCAGCGGGATACCGGCAGCAGCCACTTGGGCCAGCGTATCTGCCACGAAGGCCAGCGCCGACGAAAGCCAGGGTTCGTTACGGGGGATAGGCTCCATGAAGCGGTTAGGGTACCAGGCGTTGCCAGCCGCTTGCGGCGCGAGGTAAGCCAGGCCGGGCTGGGCCAGTTCATCGACCAGCGTCAGGATGTCTTCGGCGCGAGCGCCGCGCCCATGCAGCATGACCAGCGCCGCCCGCGCCCGATCGAGCGGTTCGCCGGCCGTCCGAATCGGCTGGCCGCGATGCGGTTGGGCATCTGTATTCGTCGGCTCAGTAGTCATCGGTCACCCCCAGCAATGTTGTCATACAAAGCCGATTTCATCAGCAGTATTCTTACCAGTAGTGATGCACCCGTTCGCGGATGCGGTGATCGTAACTCACCTTACGCAGTCTGCTCCCCGACCGCGAGGACACGGGCTTCGAGCGAAGTTGAACGGCGGCTGCGTAAGGTGAGATCGTAAATCTCGCGGACTTGCGCTAAAGTATAACACGTTGGTAATCGCCCTTCAAAGTGTTGTTTTCACCGCCGAGTACGCCGAACCGCTCAGCAACGCTGATTAGGAAACCATCAATACGTTTATTTGTAAGAAATGGTATCAGGAAAATCGGCGGGCCGATGTGTGACGTTTGGCTCTATACATCGCGCTAAAACACGATATGAATAAAGAAAACACTCAGCGTTCCCCATGTGCTTTGAAACTGCGCTCCGCGAGCTCGCAACACAACCACCTCCGGTTTGCCCTGGAGCCGCGCAACGCAAGATAACCAGGAGGAAACGTGCCTGAACTCAAGGCCGACCTGCCTTATCCGACGGCGCGAGGTAAAGCGTATGCTTCGCCTTTCCGCCTCTTGGCGCTCATCGCCGTCTCGGTCTTTGTCATCGAAGCGCTCGTTATGATCCTCCTCCTCGGCCTGCCGCCGATGCCCCACGCGCTTAGTGCGCCGCTCGACGCGCTGTTGGTGACCATCCTGATGTACCCCGTGCTGTATCGAAACGTGGTGCGCCCGATGAGCCGCCACATCGATGAGCGCCGGCAGGCCGAGGCCGCGCTGCGTTGCGCGCACGACGATCTGGAAACGCGCGTGGCCGAGCGGACGGCGGAGCTGGCGCAGGTCAACCAGGCGTTGCGGGCCGAGATCGCAGAGCGCCAGCGCGTGGACAGCGAACTGCGCGCCAGCGAGGAACGCTTTCGATTAGCGCTCCAGAATGCGCCTGTGGCAGTGGCAGCCCAGGATCGGGACCTGCGCTTCCTCTGGGCCTACAACCAACGCACGGTGGACCCCAGCGCCGTCATCGGCAAGACCGATACCGATCTGTTTCCGCCCGAAGACGCGGCGCGGTTGATCGCCCTCAAGCGCAAGGTGCTTGAGACCGAAACGGAAACACGCGGGCAATTGTGGTTGACCAGCGGCGACAAACGGGTATTCTTAGACTTGTACTTGGAGCCGCTGCGGGATGCCGCCGGTCAAGTCACCGGCATTGGAATCGCCACAGTGGACCTGACCGAGATAAAACGAGTTGAAGCGGCGCTGCGCGAGAGCGAGGCGGATCTGAAACGCGCGCAGGCAGTCGCTCATATCGGCAGCTGGCGTCTAGACACGCGGCGGAATGCATTGTGGTGGTCCGATGAGACCTACCGTATATTCGGGATTCCACTGGGAACACCGCTGACGTATGAGGTGTTCCTCGCCAACGTTCATCCTGACGATCGGGAGCACGTCGATCAAAGGTGGGCGGCAGCCCTGCGCGGTGAGCCTTACAACATCGAGCACCGCATCGTCGTGGACGGCGGCGTGGAGTGGGTGCGCGAACGAGCCGAGCTGGAATTCGATGAGCAAGGCACGCTGCTTGGAGGGTTCGGAACGGTTCAGGACATCACGGCGCTCAAGCAATCTCAGGAGACCGCAACCTGGCTGGCTTCCTTCCCGGAACTCAATCCGGATCCTGTGGTCGAAGTGGATCTGGCCGGACAGGTCCACTATCTCAATCCCGCAGCGAAACGTCTGATGCCGGACCTGGAGGCGGCAGGCGATCAACATCCGTGGTTAGCCAGCCTGGAGGCGGTGGGCCGGCGATTCCAGTCAGGCGACGCGAGTGTTGTGACGCGCGAAGTGACCGTCGGCGCAGAGAGCTATCAACAAACGATATACCGCGTTCCGAACAGCCAGCGCGTGCGCCTCTACAGCCTCAACATCAGCAAGCGGAAACACGCGGAGGCGCAGGTCGAGCAGGCGCGCCGGCGCGCCGAAGCATTGGCGCAGGATTTGCAGGCCGAGCGTGACATTCTCGATACGATCATGGAGAACACCAGCGCGCAGCTGGCCTATCTCGACCCCGACTTCAACTTCGTGCGGGTCAATTCCGCCTACGCCCTCAGCTCCGGCCACAGCCGGGAAGAGTTACTCGGCCGCAACCACTTTGCCTGGTTCCCCAGCCCTGAAAACCAGGCGATCTTCGAGCGCGTGCGAGAGACCGGTCAGCCGGTCGTGTTCTATGCCAAGCCGTTCGCGTACGTCGATCAGCCGGAGCGCGGCATCACGTACTGGGACTGGTCGCTGGTTCCCCTGAAGGATCAAGCAGGGTGCGTGCGCGGCCTGGTGTTCTCGCTGATGGACGTCACGCAGCTGAAACGCGCCGAAGAGGTGCTACGGATTGCGCACGACGAGCTGGAGCTGCGCGTTCAGGAACGGACCGAAGAACTGGCAACAGCGGAAGAAGAACTGATCCGACAAAACGCTGAACTGCTGGCCGCGCACCAGCAAGCGCAAGCAGAACGCCAGCGCTACAGCGACCTGTTCGAATTCGCGCCGGATGCTTATCTGGTCACCGACGTAAACGGTCACATTCAGGAAGCGAACGCCGCTGCTGGACGGTCGCTCAACATCGCGCGCACTGATTTGATCGGCAAGCCGCTCACCGTCTTCATCGCCGAGTCCGAGCGCCAGGCTTTCCGTTCCCAATTGAGTCAGCTGGGCCAGCTGGATCGCATCCAGGAATGGGTCGTCCGGTTCTGGCCGAGGACTAGCATGGAATTCGACGCGGAACTTACCGTCGCCACCGTCTACAATGTGGCCGGCAAGCCGATCGCGCTGCGCTGGTTGCTGCGCGACATCACCGAGCGCAAGCAGGCGGAGAAGCAGCGCCGCATTCAGAGCGCCGCCCTGGAGGCCGCCGCCAACGGCATCATCATCACGGATCGGCGCGGGACGATCGAGTGGTGCAACCCGGCGTTCAGCCGGATGACCGGCTACTCGGCCGGAGAAGTTCTCGGCCAATGCCCGCGCATCCTCAAGTCCGGCCAGCATGGCCCGGACTTTTATCGACAGCTATGGGAAACGATCCGCGCCGGGCAGGTCTGGCATGGCGAGCTGATCAATCGGCGCAAAGAGGGCGCGCAGTATACCGAAGAGCAAACGATCACGCCGGTGCTCGACGAGCAGGGGAACATCTCGCACTTCATCGCCATCAAGCAGGACGTGACTGAACGCAAGCGGGATGAAGAGGCGATTCGCCTGCATGCCGCTCGCGCCGAAGCATTGTCCGAGGTCGCGCGCGCGCTGGCCGAAGCCCGCTTAGACTATCAAACGGTGCTGGATATCGTCGGTCAGAGCGGCGCCAAACTGGCCGCTGGATCGTGCGTGATCCGCCTGATCTCAGAAGATGGGCAGTGGCTCAAAGTGGTCACGGCTCATCACCCGGACCCCGCCATCGGCGACGCCCTGCGACAGGGCCTGGCGGTTCACACCTATCGGGTGGATGAAGGGTTATTGGGTCAAGTTGTTCGGACCGGCCAGCCAGTGTTATTATCGGCTACCTCCGCAGCAGTGTTGCACACCGCTTTGAGACCCGAGCATCTCCAGGAGATTGAACGCTTTGGCCCGATCGCCAGTGCGGTCATCGTGCCGTTGCGGCTGCGCGGACGCACGATTGGCGTCCTGGTAGGCTGGCGCGATCCATCCCAGCCCCCATTTACACGCGACGATCAACTAACCTTGCAGCGACTGGCCGACCGGGCGGCGCTGGCGATCGACAACGCGCGCCTGTATCGCGACCTGGAAACGGCCATGCGCGAGGAACAGCAAACGCGGGAACAGCTAGTGCAAACGGAAAAATTCGCCGCGCTGGGCCGCATGGTCGCTGCGGTGGCGCACGAGCTGAACAACCCGCTCCAGACGATCCAGAATTGCCTGTTCCTCATCCAGCAAGACACGGCCGCCGATGCTTCTCTGCATGAATACCTGAACATGGCAGCCTCGGAGGCGCAGCGTCTATCGAACCTGGTGGCCCAGTTGCGGCAACTGCTGCGGCCCGGCAGCGCCAGCTCGACGCAAGCGCTCGTCCTTCAACACGTTCTCAGCGAAGTACGCGCGCTGCTGACGCTCCAGCTCGACGCCGGGGGTGTCGCGTGGCAGCAGGTTACCCTGCCGGGCGATCTGGAAGTGTGCGGCGTGGCCGATCAGCTCAAGCAAGTTTTCCTGAACATCAGCCTCAACGCCATTGATGCGATGCAGCCGGCCGGCGGCCGGCTGGTGGTGAGCTCGATCCTTTCGCCCGAGGCCAGCCAGGTGGGCGTGATTTTCCAAGACACCGGACCGGGTATCCCACCCGATAATCTCTCCAAGCTGTTCGAGCCTTTCTTCACCACGAAGTCGAGCGGCCTCGGCCTGGGCCTGCCGATTTGCTACGAAATTGTGCAGCGGCACGGCGGGCACATCCTCGTCGACAGCCAGCCGGGGCAAGGCGCGGCCTTCACGGTGTGGTTGCCGCTCGCCCGCTCAGAGTCGCGCGACCAGGAGCATCCCCTATGACCGCTACGAACGCCATCCTCGTCATTGACGATGAGCCTAACCTGCGCCGCAGCCTGGCGCTGGTGCTGCAACGCGCCGGCTACCAGGTGACGACGGCCGAGGACGCCCAGGCGGCTCTCTGCGCGCTGCAGGCCGGGGCGTTCGACCTGGCCTTTCTCGATATCAAGCTGCCCGATATGAACGGCATGGAGCTGCTGCCCCAGATTCGCCGTCTGTGTCCTGACTTGCCGGTGCTGATTCTCACCGCGCACGCCACACTTGATTCGGCGATGGCGGCCGTGCGGCAAGGCGCGCGCGATTATCTCTTGAAACCGCTCCGGGCGGAGCAGATTTTGACCCGCGTGCGTGAAGTGCTGGCCGAGCAGGCGCAGCCCAAGCGTCGGCAGGAATTGGTGGCGCAGCTCGAAGGACTCCTGGCCGAGCTGCACCAGGTCGACGATCCGCACTCGCCCGCGCCGGCCATCCCCTATGCGCAGCCCCCGGCCGATCCGGCGCGCTATCTGCGACGCGGGCCGCTGATGCTCGACTTGCACGCGCGCCGCGCGCTGTTGCAGGAACGGCACATCCCCCTGCCGCCCTCCACGTTCGACTATCTCACCACGCTCATGCGGCACGCGCCCGATCCGGTCAAGTATGAGACGCTCGTGTTAGAGTCACAAGGATACGCCGTCTCGCGGACCGAAGCGCGCGAAATAGCCGGCTGGCAGATCCACGAGCTGCGCCAGGCGCTCGAACCCGACCCGCAACAGCCTAGCCTGATCATCACCGTGCGCAACGTCGGCTACCGGCTGGTGACGTAGCCTAGCCGCTCGTCGGCGTTTGCCCGCAGAACGCTAACGCCCACAAGGGGCTACACGACGTTTTCCACTGCGCGCCGTCGGCATCCCCGCCGACGGCGCGCTAAAGTTGGATCCGCATCGGACGCCGTCGGAAGCAATCCAATGTGACATTGTGACATGGTCGAGCGGTCACCCATCCCCGCGATGAGGCAGGCCTGGACAAACAATTGTCCAGGCCCTGTGCTTGAGCCGAAGCCAACAAACCCCAAACAACTCCAATGTTATAGACCCCACAACCCGATAGAATGGAAAGCACGATCGACCGTGCTGAAGGGAGGTCAGCTTGGCGCCGCGCGCCTCCATCCTGGTTATCGACGACGAATTCAACCTTCGGCGCACGCTGGCCCTCATCCTGCAGCGCGCCGACTTTCGGGTGGTGACGGCAGGCCACGCTGCCGAGGCGCTGCGCTGTTTGCAGCGATCGACCTTCGACCTCGTGTTCCTGGATCTCAAACTGCCTGACATCAACGGTCTGTGCCTGTTGGCGGAAATTCGCCGCCGGCGCCCAGACCTGCCCGTGTTGATCCTGACCGCGCACCCCACGCCCGAATCGGCGGCCGAGGCCCGGCACTTGGGCGCGCGCGATTACCTGATGAAACCGATCGATCCGGCGCGCATCCTGGAGTGTGTGGAAGCCATCGTTTCCAGAAGCGATTTGCCACAAAATGGGAGCGTGTCCCCAAACCAGCCGTAGACCTCGAAGGTCTGGAAACTGGCTCGCCGAACATGGGTGAAGGTGAACAATCAACCTACACAAGGAGACCTGCAATGAAAGCTTCAGCGATTCTGATCGTGGCTTTGGCCGCCGTCGTCGGTGTCGTACCGCTGCTCACTGATTGCCTGGCCGAAGGCCAAACCCTGGCGACCGCCGATGGACGGCAAGTGCCGATGAAGTGCCACTGGACGGCTATCGCCGAATTCGCGTTGGCGGTTCCGCTGTTAGGTGTGGGCGCCTCGCTCTGGTTCAGCCGCCGCAAGGAAACCCGGCGACCCCTGGCGCTGCTGGGCATGATCATCGGCGCGTTGGTCATCCTGCTGCCGACCGCGCTGATCGGCGTGTGCCAGCATCCCGATGCGACCTGTAACCTCGTCATGCGACCGACGCTGATCCTATCGGGAACGCTGGTGATGGGTATCAGTATGCTCAGCCTGGTCGTCTCCGAGCGGCGCGCGGAGCAGATCGCGTGAGTTTAGCGCAGCTGGTGCTGAAGAATATCTCAGGCAGCGCCTTCCGCAGCTGGATCGTCGCGCTGTGCGTATTGGTGGTCGCCGGCATCGGTCTGGCCGTCCTCGCCATTTCTCTGTTCAGAAACTTGCTGGTTGTTTGACTGGGTCGGCCTTTCCTGCTGCCGCCGCTCCCGGCGCTGCTCGTCTTGAGCTTAGGCGGCCTGGCGATCGCACTGGCGAGTGTCATGCTGGCGGCGTTGTTCCCGGCATTCCGGATCAGTCGCCAAGACCCCGCGGTAACGATGAGCGAATGACGTTCTGCCAATAAACCCCAAACAACCCCAATGTTACTGGCCGTGATCTTCCCTAAAATGAGAATCGGACAAAGCGCTGCACAGAGATGTTTGCCAGTCTATCGGTGAGTCGGGGGTTGCGACGTGGCTGCTTCACATCGCTGACGACCTGCGGCGGCAGAGGGGAGGTGCAGGGCGGGGACGGACGTGATGTCCCTGCCCTGCCGTCGCGCAGGTTCAGGGAGGTTCATGACCGAACTTGAAATATGCAACACACTGACAAGCTGCTGTCACACCCTCATCAATTTTCCTCACGAAGGAGATTGCAGCCAAATGAGAAAAGGGACGAGGAGTGATCAGCGGGGGTTTTTCATGAAAGCCTTTGACAGCAAGGAGGACACATGACAGGCACTCGATCAATCTCAATCGTTCTCGTCAGGTTGGCGGCGCTGGTCGCACTTGTGCTGGCCGTCCTTCCGGTCATGCCGCCAAATGCGACAGTACCGGAAGCGGCGGCGCAGGCGACAACGACCAACACGCTTACGCTCAGAGTGGTCAGCGCCCGCGACGAGCCGCGCGCATTCGACGGCGTTGGAGTAGCGAAGGGCGCCGCCGTCACCAACTACAAGTGGCTCATCAGCGTGGACAATACGGGCGATGCCAATCCAACCAGTGATCCCAATTGTCACCCGTATCTGAATCCGCCCGCGAACACGATCCGCAATCCCAACTATCCAGACCTGTGCAACTGGGCGGGTGTCCGAACGGCGCCGGGCTGGGCGCCGGTCTATACCCAGGGCGACCAGAACGACCTCGACCTGGATACCGGCATCACGCTGCCCGCTGGCAAGTACTTGATTTCGGTCATGGCCGACGGGTACAAAGTCGACGGCGAGCACTTCACCGTGCCGCTGCCCGCGCCCGGTCTCGTCGAGGTGCAGGCTCAACCCCTGCCCTTGCCGCCCGCGACCATGGTCATCCGGGTCTTTAACGACCAATCGATGACCAACGGACAGTTCGACGCGCCGGGAGAGCAAGGCCTGGCCGGGTTTAGAGCCAGCATCAACGACATGCTGGGCGAGATCACAGCGGACATGTTCGGTAATCCGCTGTGCACCGTGTACCAGAAAGATGCTGACGGGAACGTCGTGTACGACGCCGACGGCGCGCCGATCGTCGAGACGCTGGGCAATGGCTGCTACAGCGATGCGAACGGCGATATCATCATCCCCAACCTCGGCACGATCCGTTTCGACGTGCTGGTAATCCCGCCGGACGGCCAGGATTGGATCCAGACCACTACGCTGGAAGGCTCTCAAGGGTGGGATACCTGGCTGCAGGAAGCCGGCACCGGTCTGGACAACGAGTTCGTCGTCGCGGGCGAGCCATTCCCCTGGACGGTCTTCGGCTTCGTCCAACCCCGAACCCCGAATTTGGGCGGCACAGGGACGATCCAGGGTGTGATCATGGGGGCGATCACGGCCAGCCCCGCCCAAGGCGGCTTGCCTTTCCAGGGCGCCACCTGGGGCGGGTTCGCCGGAACCCAGCTCGACACGCCGATCGCCAATCCCTGGCTCTCATTGAACGATCTGCAGAACGGCGACACCGCCGTCTGGGTCGGCCAGGGCAACGCCGATGGCTCGTTCACCATCCCCAACATCCCGCCCGGCAACTATTCCCTGACCTACTGGGATCAGAATCAGCACTACATCCTTGACTTTGTCCAGGTCACGGTGAATGCCGGTGAAGTCACCGACGTGGGCATCCGCACGCTCACCTACTGGTTCACCAAGTTCTACGGTACGGTCTTTGTCGACAACAACGAGAACGGCAAGCGCGATCCCGGAGAGGCGGGTGTACCGAGCTACCCGATCGTCCTCAAGGATCGCGACAACTCCGAGATCGACCGCATGTCGATCGCGGTAGTCACCAACCCGGATGGTTCCTATGAATTCGAAAAGGCCTACCCGATGGGTTCCTGGATGGTGCTGGAAGCCTACATGGATCGCTACCGCACCACCGGCATCACCTTCCAGGCCTGGAACCAACCGGATGAGACGACGGTCTTGGGCAATGGCGTCGATGTGGACGTCCTGCCAATCCTGAGCCAGCCGGGACGATTGGACTGGGGCGTGAAACCCTACGCGCCCGGCGCCAACGGCGGCATCGTCGGCACCGTGTTCTACGACACGATGCGCGCCGAGGACGACGCCCGGTACGCAGGGGCTGAGCCTTACCAGCCCGGTGTCCCCAACCTGACGCTGAACCTGTACGCAACGGTGCCGTGTGGGACAACCGCTGGCGCTGCGTGCGATGCTAGCGGACGCTTCGAACTCGCCGCCGACGGCTCTCTGGCCAAGGGCGGGCTGCTGAACACGGCGGTCACAGAACAGTTCACCCGGCCCAAGAATTGCCAGGCGCGCGACGTCGATGGAAATCCGGTGGACTTTCCAGCGTTGCCGCCCTACGTCTCAGACCCGACCGGTCCAGACGACCCCCGTCTCAAGGACTGCCTGGAAGGGCCGCTGATGGGCACGCAGTTCGGCGCCGAGTTCGCCACGCTGGATGGGAACTTTGGTTTCACCGAGCGGGCAGACGGAACCCCGCTCCCGGCCGGCGATTACCTGGTCGAAGTCGTGATCCCCAACGATTCCGTTTTGGGGAGGCCGCTGTTCCAGGTGACGCGCGAAGAGGACGTCAACATGTACTCCGGCGACACGTTTGTGCCGGCAGTTCCGCCGCCGCCCTGCGCCGGCGCGCTGCACACAGTTGACGTGGCTGGCATCCTCCCCGACAGCCCCGACGCAGTCGACAACCCGGGCTACGCGGATGCCGGCGGCAGCCGCTTCGAGGGTCAGCAGAAGCCGCTGTGCAACGTCAAGCTGATCTCACTCGGCAACGGCAAATCCATCGCCCCGATCTTCACGCTATTCACGCCGGTGCCGATCCCCGGCAAGTGGAAGGGCTACATCATCAACGACCTGAACGTGGACACGAACCCGTTGAGCCTGACCTTCGGCGAAATGGCGGGCCTCCAGTTGCCAATCGGCGTGTATGACTTTACCGGCCGGCTCGTCCACACGATCCATTCGGACTATCACGGCGTGTATGAAGTGCTGCTGCCTTCTTCGGCGACCACCAATGCGCCGACGCCGAGCGGCCTGCTGGCCAGCGTGTACTACATCTACGGCAACGACCCCGGCCAGCCCGGCGCGCTGAACCCGGACTACAACCCGCAGTACCGCTCCATCGGGGCTAGCTTCGAGATTTACACCGGGATGATTACACCCTCAGACCTGGCGCCGGTTCAGAATGGGGCCCAGATCTGGAGCCCGGCGTCCCAAGTCAGCAAGGCGGCCCTGTGCAAGCTGGACGCGACGACGCCGCAGTTGTTTGCGGTCTCGCGGCCGTACGTGCGCCTCAGCGAGTCGCAGACCACTCGCACGTTCACCCTCTCCGGCCAGGGCTTTGGGACATCAGGCCAGGTACAGTTAGGCGCCCGGACGATGACGGTCGTGAGCTGGAACGATCGCCAGATTGTGGTGCGCGTACCCGACGGCACACCGGCCGGAGCGTACCAGTTGTCGGTGACAGCAGCGAACGGCCAGCGTACCGTCAACGCGCTCACGATCCACGTGCTCGGCTCGGGCTATAGCCCGGCGGTATTCGAGGTCGGGCCGGGCAGAACCTACAACTCGAACAACCCGATCTATAACGGAACCGGCCGGGGGCCGATTCAGCATGCGCTCGACGACGCGGCCAGCCTCGGCTGGAACGTGCTCATCGTGGTGTACCCAGGTGCGGCCGCACAGTGGAACCCCACCGGAGCCTACTTTGAAAATGTCGTCATGCACTACCCAGTCGTTCTGCAAGGCGTAGGGCCGGGCGGCGTCCGCGCCGACGGGAGCAGCGTGCTCGGCTCTGTGATCGACGGGCGAAACTCCGGAGGTGACAGCCCCTACATCCTGTGGTGGCGCCAGACGCAGCTGCCTGACATCTGGCTCAACCGTGGCGGCTGGGATGGCAGCCCGGTGGACGGCGAGGGCAACCCGATCCTGCCTGAGGGCGCCGTCATCACGATCCTGGCTAGGGATGGAGAGTTCCTCTCTAGCTGGCGGGCGACTATCGACGGCTTTAGCATCCAGGGCGGCGACCAACAAGGCTTCCCGACCAATATCAACTTTGTCGGCGGCGGCCGGATACCCGGCGTGACGCCCAACGTGGTCGTGCAAGGCGGCGGTATCTTTACCAACGCCTACGCGCGCTACCTGCAAATCACCAACAACCTCATCCAGAGCAACGGCGGCGCGTACGCCGGCGCTATCCGCATCGGCACGCCAGACGTGGCCGAGCCGCTCAAGGATCACCAGAACGATAACGTGCGCATCGCCAACAACCGCATCCTCGCCAACGGCGGCACGAACCTGGCCGGCGCGATCGGCCTGTTCGCCGGCGCCGCCAACTACGAAGTGGCCTACAACGACATCTGCGGCAACTACTCGGCCGAGTACGGCGGCGGCGTCAGCCACTATGGCTACAGTCCCAACGGCCGTATCCATGACAACCGCATCTACTTCAACAGCGCGTATGACGAGGGCGGCGGGATCATGATCGCGGGCGAATTGCCGGCGGACTTCACGCAGCTATCGCCCGGCGCAGGCCCGGTGGACATCTTCAACAACCTGGTCCAGGCCAACCTGGGCAACGACGACGGCGGCGGCATCCGCTTCCTGATGGCAGGCAACTTCCCCTTCAATGTCTACAACAACATGATCGTCAACAACGTGTCCGCGCACGAGGGCGGCGGGCTATCGCTCAACGACGCACCGCAGGTGCGCATCTATAACAACACGATCATGAAGAACCTGACGACCGCGACGGCCATGACAAGCAACGGCCTGCCGGCGCCGGCGGGGCTTTCCTCGGCCCGCAACAGCGCGCTCTTGCAGGCGACGCTGCCGGCCGGCGCGCCCATCTTCAGCAACCCGGCGCTGTTCAACAACATCTTCTGGGATAACCGCGCCGGGACCAAGACGCCGCAGGGCATCGCCGGAATCGGTATCCCGGGCGATCCCAACGCGATCTTCAACTGGGACCTTGGAGTTGCGGATGGCTCGGGCGCGCTCAACCCGACCTATTCGCTGCTACACGTGCCTTACGGCGACAACCCGACGAACCGGGTGGGCCAGAACCCGCTGGTCGTCCAGCAGTACGATACATCGGTAGTCGCCCTGCCGTGGCGCGGCAATACGAACATGGTTGGCGTCGACATCGTGGCGGTGGACCTGCCCGTGAACCTGATGGGCAACTATCACCTGCAGGCCGCCTCGCCGGCGGTCAACAACGGCGCCGCCAACGGCGCGCCGGCATCGGACTTTGACAACCAAAGCCGGAGCACGCCGATCGACATCGGCGCCGATGAGCTGGTCGGAGGGACGGGTGGACCGCCACCTGGAACGCCGCAGTTGTACTTTACGACCAACAGCAACGCTGCGCCTCCGGGCCTGACCAATGGCGACGACGCGGACGCCTATAGCTGGAACGGCGCCAGCAGCTATGCCCGCAGCTTTGATGCCTCCGGGACCGGGAGCGCCGGCCTGCCCAGCGCGGCCGACGTCGACGGACTGGCCCGCGTGGGTACGGACATCTATGTGTCGTTCAAGGATAACACGTCCGTGCCCGGCGTTGGCACGGTTCAGGATGAAGACATCGTGAGATGGAACGGAACGGCGTGGAGCCTGTATCTTAACGGCACCGCCACAGGCGTCGGTCTCGGCAGCGGCGGCGAAGACCTGGATGCCTTTGACATCCTACCTAACGGCGATCTGATCATCTCGGTCGCTACCGGGTCGGATGTGCCTGGCGTCACCGGCGAGACCACCTCAGACCTGCTGCGCTGCGTACCCACCCAGACCGGCCAGGTGATCACGGGCTGCACCTGGAGCATGTACTTTGACGCCTCCGATATCAGCCTGACGACGACTAACGAAGACGTGGATGGTGTGGGGGTGCTCACGACCGCCACGGGCGTCGACATCTACCTGAGCACCATCAACAGCTTTAGCACTAGCGCTCCAACCTTCACCGGCGGCGGTGACGACGTATGGGTCTGCCGCAATGCCGTCACTGGGACGGCGTCGTCCTGCCCCGGTGGTTACATCAGGTACTTTGACGGCAGCGCCAACGGCCTGCAGACTCACGATGTAGACGACTTCAACCTGCCGTGAGTCCCAGGGAGTCTTGACGGCGCACCGAAAGCTGTAAAGGTTGCAGGTGGCGTGTTCGGCCTGTCACCTGCAACCTCCAACCAAGGAGAGATGCCATGAATGGACGTTTTCCTTCTAGACGATTGACACGACGTGATTTGATCAAAGTGGGTGGAGGCTTGCTGGCGGGCGCGGCAGGTTCGGCGCTGGCGTCCAAAAGCCTGTTGCAGCCGGTAGGCGTGGCCCGAGCGGAAAGCGCGGCCATGCCGATCGACTCGGTGCAAGGGGCTGTCGCGGCCCAGGCCGGAGCCTTCGATCTGCACCTGGCCGCGACCGATGGGTGGATCGCGATCAACGCGCCGCCTATCCCGCCCTTCCACCCCGACAATGTAGCCCCAGCCGGGCTTACGACCTATATCTTCGGCTTCCGCGATGTCACGGGCTACACCGATGCGCAAGTGACGGGCCAGAAGATGAAGGCGCAACTCGCCGCGCCCATCTGGTCGCTCGACCAGGAGATCGATTTCAAGCTCAAGATCAGTAACCTGGGCCTGCAGATCCGGCCGGACCTGATCGACTCGCACACCGTCCACTTTCACGGGTTCCGCAACGCCATCCCGATCTTCGATGGCGAGCCGCACTCGTCGGTCGGCACACCGATCACCCGCAACCTGGTCTATCTCTACCGGCCCCACTACCCCGGCACCTACATGTACCACTGCCACTTTGAAGAGACCGAGCATGTGCACATGGGCATGATCGGCGCAGTGTTTATCAAGCCACTGCTCAACCAGCAGAACCCCGGTCACATGTACGCCTACAACGATACGAGAACCGAGTATGACCGGGAGTTCGTCATGGTCGCGCACGAAATCTGGTCCGAGGCGCACTGGTGCGACTCGCACATCCAGTTGCCCGAGTGGACCGATTATAAGGCGGACCTGTTCCTGTTGAACGGCCGGGCTTACCCGGACACGCTGCTGCCTCCCGGCGGGGGTCACAACCCAGTCACTGGCGATCTGATCGGGCCTCCGGGCCGGCCAGACCTGCGCTACCAGCCGGTCTCGTCGCTGGTCAGGGCGAATTCCGGCGATCGGGTGCTGTTGCGCTTTGTGAACCTGGGCTACACGGAACTATCGATGCGGCTGTCCGGCATCCGCCTGCGGATCGTCGGCCGCGACGCAATGCCGTTGGTCGGGCCGGGCGCCAGGGATGTGAGCTTCGTGACCAGCACCGCGCCCATCGGAGGCGGGGAGACCGCCGATGCGATCTTTGTGGCGCCGCCTTTCGTGGCGAGCCAGGCCTTGAACGATTCGGTTGGCGCATACAACCGCTACCTGCTCTACAACCGGGCGCTTGGGCACATGAGCGGCGGCGCAGGCGCGGCGTACGCTGGGCAGATGACCGAGGTGCGCATCTACGCAGCGGGTGTGCCTGCCCAGACCGGGCCTAACACGTAACGGCCGAGAGGAGAACACGATGATATCTAGAAATTTCACTCGATACTTCGCGCGGCTGGGGCTGATCGCTGTGCTGGTCTGCACCACCTTCCTCACGGCAGGCAGCGACACGACCAGCGCCCAGCAGGCCACCTGGCCCGTGGCAGGCGTGATCTGCACCACCAACGCAACCGCGACCTTCACCTTGACGACACAGGAAGGCTACATCTATCTGCCGGATGGGAATGTCGTCTACATGTGGGGCTTGAGCGAAGGGAACAATCCGTTCCAACATCCCAGCCCGGTGCTGTGCGTCAACGAAGGCGACACGGTGACCGTCGTCCTCCACAACACACTGCCGGAGGCCATTTCCCTCATCTTCCCCGGCCAGGCGGATGTGCTGGCTAACGGCGCTCCGGCCCAGCCGCAGTTCGACGCCGGTGGGAATCTGGTTTCGCTGGCTCAGACCGCGGCAGCCAGTGGCGGCTCGGTGACCTACAGCTTCGTAGCGAGCAAGCCGGGCACGTTCTTGTACGAAAGCGGGACGGATGCGCTGAAGCAGGTGAACATGGGCCTGTTCGGCGCGCTCATCGTCCGGCCGGCGCTGAATAACCCGGCGAACGGCGAAACCTATGCCTACAATGACGCCACGACCCGATACAAACCCTCGACCGAGTTCATCCTGATCCTGTCCGAGCTCGACCCAATGCTGCACGCCGCGGTCGAGATGCGGCAGCCCTACGACCTGAGCCAGTACCACGTCCGGTATTGGCTGATCAACGGCCGCAGCTTTCCAGACACAATCGCGGGAAACGGGGCAGCCTGGCTGCCCGACCAACCCTACAGTTCACTCGTGTACATTCACCCGCTCAACACAACGGCCGCACCGAGTGACCCGGCCTACAACCCCTACCCCGCCCTGATGCGCTACGTGAACGTGACGACTGAGGACCAGTCCTGGCATCCTCACGGCAATCACCAACGCGTCATCGCCCAAGACAGCAACCTGTTGGTCGGGCCTGGCGGCGTGGATCTGTCGTACGAGAAGTTCGCGGTGCTGATCGGCCCCGGCCAGACGTGGGACATGCTGTTCGACTGGCGCGATGCGGAAAACTGGGATCCGGTCACCAATCCGATCCCCGTTACGATCCCGCAACTCCAGAACCTGGTGCCCGGCCCGTTCTACAGCGGCAGTCCTTACCTGGGCAATCTGGATACCTTGCCGGTGGGCACGCAGGCGCTGAACCAATGCGGCGAGTACTATCACATCGCCCACAGCCACCAACTGCAAAAGATCACGGCCTGGGGCATGGTCTTGAGCGGCTACATCACGTTTTCCCGGATCGACCCGCCGCTACCGAATCAGTGCCCGTAACAGTGAGGGGGATGACAATGAACAAGATACGACGTTACTTGATACTGGCCGGCGTGTCTTTGCTGATCGTGGCGCTGGCCGCCTTCGCAGTCGGTGGGCACTCGCGGGCACAGGCCGCTTCACTGGGTGAAGCATCAGCACGGCAAGCCGCCGTTCCTCTGCCCACGGCCACCTGCACGCTCGTGGGGTCAACGCGGACATGCGAGCTGTGGGCCAAGGCTGGCTCGATGGCATTGCCCGGCCCCGTCATAGTCCCGATCTGGGGTTTTGCCGACACCGCCGCCGGCGCGGCTCAACTGCCCGGCCCGGTCCTGATCGGGAACGAGGGCGAGACCCTCGAAGTGATCCTCCACAACGACCTGGCGGGTGAGGCGGTTGCGCTGGCCTTCCCCGGCCTGGAGAACTGGCAACCCGACCTGGTTGGCGCGACCAGCGGGGCGTCAACGACGTACAGCATCCAGCTGTCGAACGTGGGCACGTACCTGTACGAAGCAGGCCTGACCATGAACGGGACACGCCAGATCGCGATGGGCTTGTTTGGCGCGCTGATCGTGCGGCCGGCCGGCGCTCCTACGCAGGCATATCCTGATGCGGCCACTACCTTCGGCAGCGAGGCGCTGCTCGTCCTGAGCGAGATCGACCCTGCCTTTAACGCCAATCCCAACAGCTTCAAGTTGGAAAACCTTAAGCCCAAGTACTGGCTGATCAACGGCAAGGTTTACCCGGAGACAGAACCGATCGATGCGCTCGCGGGCAGCACACTCCTGCTGCGGTACGTGAACGCCAGCAGCAGACATCACGCGATGGGGCTGCTGGGCCAGCAGCAAACAGTCGTGGCGGCCGATGGCGTACCTTTCACATATCCGCGCACGGCCGTTGCGGAAGTGGTCTGGCCCGGCCAGTCGGTCGACTCGTTGGTGCAGATACCGGCCAGCGCTCTGGCCGGCGCCCGGTATCCACTGTACGAGACCGGGTTGTATCTGCACAACGCCGGACGCCGGCTGCTGCCAGGCGGCCCGACAGCCTTTGGCGGGATGCTGACCTTTATCCAAGTTGGCACAGGCGGCGCGCCGACTGACACCGGCCCAGTCGCATCCGGTGTTGCCGTCGCGCCCACGCGCACGACCGGGGCGAGCGGCGTCACGCTCTCGGCGACGCTTGACGACAGCGCGACGGGTATCGCCGAAAACGTGATCGCAGCCGAGTACTTTATCGGCGCATCCGTAGCGCCCGGGGCAGGCACTCCGCTCGCGGTCACTCCAGGTGTTGCAGTCAACGTGTCGGTCGCGATCCCGGCCTCCGACTTGCTCGCCTGGGCCAGCGGCAACTATACGTTCTACGTGCGCGGCCAGGACGCAAGCGGCGACTGGGGCGCGACGGGTTCCGCCGTCCTCAAGCTAGACAAGACGGGACCGGCCACGACCGGCATGAGCCTGACGCCTAACCCGGTCAACAGCGCGGCGGTCAATATCCAGGCGACTGGCGATGAGAGCGCCACCGGCGGCGGAACTGTCGTCGCGGCGACGTACACGATCGCTGGCGGCGCCGCACAGCCCTTGGCGCTGAACGGCGCGGCGGCTCCGGTGAGGAGCCTCACCGCTACCATCCCACAACTAACCGTAGCCGCGTTGGCCGAGGGCCAGCACACTATCAGTATCATCAGCCAGGACGACCTGGGCAATCTGGGCACGCCCGGCGTAATCACACTGCTGGTGGACCGGAGCGGGCCGGCGGCGAACAATGTTGTGGTCACGCCTGCCACGCTCTCGCTGGTCGGCACGCCTTCCGCGACCAGTATCCGCGTAACTGCCAGCATCCAAGACGTTCTGGCGTCCGGCATTCAGTCCAACCTGACGACGGCCGAGGTCTTCATCAATGCGGCCGGCGCACCCGGCACCGGCGCGGCAATGTTCCCGTCGGACGGCCTGTTCAACGAGATCAGCGAGGCCGTGTACCTCAACATCCCGGTCAGCAGCTTTACGCAGCTCTCACGAGGGCCGCACCCGATCTATGTGCACGGCAAGGATACGGCGGGCAACTGGGGCGCCCTGGGAAGCGGCACAATCACGATCGACCGAGGGACTGCGGCGGACACAAGTGGGCCTAACGTGACATCGCTCGCCGCCGCGCCCAACCCGTTCCTCACTGCCACCAGCGTGGCCTTGACGGCGCTAGCTTCCGATGTCGGCAATATGTCGAATGTCACTGCGGCGGAATGGTACTTTGGCGCCGATCCAGGCCGCGGCCTTGGGACTGCCATGCAGGCCACGGATGGCGCCTTTGATAGTACGGTCGAGAATATCGCGGCAACCATCAACGTGACGGGCTGGCCCGCCACTCGCACCGTGTTCGTGCGGGCCAGAGATGCAGCTGGCAACTGGAGCGCTGTGGCGAGCGTACTCATCGAGCGGGGCTTTGTCGACACCACCGGGCCTAACGTGACAGCGCTCACCGCCGCGCCTAACCCCACTAATGGGGCGGCGAGCGTGACGCTGGCGGCCACGGCGACCGATCCAGCTGCGGGCGGGCCTGCGTCGAACATCGCAGCGGCCGAGTGGTTCGAGGGCGTCGATCCTGGCGCGGGTTTGGCTACGGCAATGACGGCCACAGACGGCGCGTTCAATAGCCCCAGCGAAGCGATCGGCGCGACGATCAATGTGAGCGCCTGGACGCCTGGCAACCACACCGTATCCGTGCGGGCCAGGGATGCAGCCGGCAACTGGGGCGGCCTGGCTACCACCGTCGTCGCAGTGACGACTCCATCGACCGTGTACTTCTCGACGTTCGGCAATACCAACCCGCCGGGCGTGGGCGGCACGGCGGACGATGCGGATATCTATCTCTGGAACGGCGCCGCCTTCAGCCGGGTGTTCGATGTCACCATCGCAGGCAACGTCGACGGCCTGGACGTGGTTGACGCCACTCACTTCTACTTGTCGTTCGTCGACAACGCCACCGTGCCCGGTCTCGGCACAGTCCAGGACGAGGATGTCGTCTACTATAACGCCGGTACCTGGTCGGTGTACTTTGACGGTACCGCGCGCGGCTTGACCGCCGGCAACCAGGATGTGGATGCGTTCGATATTCCGTGAGTAGGAACTTGATCGTGTTCTAACGCATCGGGAAGCCGGTGCTCGTTAAAGGCCGAGCTTCCCGATGCGCCGGAGATTAGCTTCCGTACTACAGGAGTCAGAATGGCCCATTCAGTGATCGCCCCATCCATCCCGCGCCGCACGGCCGGGCTGAGCGCCAAAGTGGTTTTGCCCATCGTGGTTCTGCTGATGCTGGTTGGCCTCTTCTTGTACCTCCGCGCGGCCAATGCTTCGGCCGCGCCCGGTGAACGCTATGCTCTTCCGATCAGCGCGGCTATCGAAGAGAAGTTTGGAGTGCGCTTTACGTTCCTGGCCGTGACCGCCGGGGGCGGCCTGATTGACCTGCGTTACCGGATCGTGGACGCGGGTAAAGCCAAGAATTTTGGACACTATACCGAGACGGCGCCCATGCTGATCGCGGAAGACAGCGGCGCGATCATCGACGTCACGAAACATGGTCTCCATAACCATCGCGTACAACCCGGCCTCGTCTTTCACGTGTTGTTCCGCAACACGGGGAGCGCGATCCAAACGGGTAAGCCCGTAACCATCCAGGTCGGCGACTTGAAGCTCGAACACGTGCTGGTTCAATAAATATACTCAGTCAAAGGTCGAGCCGCCAGACCTGCGAGGTCTGGCCGAGGAAATGCGGGTGAGCCTGATCCGACTTGTCGTCAAGAATATCGTGGGCAGCGGCTTCAGGAGCGCGGCGATCTTCCTGGGCGCGGCCCTGGTCGCCGGCTTTGCCATCCTCGCGACGCTCGTGGTGCGGGGGGCGGAGGCCAGCCTGCAGCGCAGCCTCGATCGGCTGGGTGCGGATATCGTCGTCTTTCCCTGGGGCACGCGGCTGGAGGAGATGCAGGGCGGGCATCTCATGAAAATCACGACGTCCGGTTGGATACCCAGCTCCTACGTACACCGGCTGTCGACCGTGCCAGGTATCGAGGCCATCTCCCCCCAGCTCTACCTGTTGACCGTGCAGGGGACCGCGTATTGCTCGATGCCGGAGATGTACGTGGTCGCTTTTGATCCCGCGACAGACTTTATCTTGCAGTCCTGGATCGACGCGCGCCTGTATCGCGATCTCCAGGTCGGCGAGGCCATCGGCGGCAGTCACGTCTTTGATCCAGGCGGCGGCCTCGCGCTAGAGGGGTATCCGCTGAAGTTGGTGGGGAATCTGGCGACGACAGGCACCGACCTGGACCAGACCTTGTTCGTCAGCCTGGAGACGGCGCAAGATATGGCCCAGTTTTCGCAGATGCACCCCACAAATGCGATCAAGATCGTGCCGCAAAGTGTCACCACGGCCCTGGTACGGGTCAAGCACGGCAACGAACCGAGGAGCGTCGCCATTCAAATCTCGGAAAGAGTGCCCGGTGTGATCCCCATCGAGAACGTCGGGATGTTCCAGGCCCAACGCGGCCAGATCATCGGCCTGATGACCACTGTGCTCGGCCTGCTGGTCACCATCTGGCTGCTGGCGATCGGGTTTGTCGGCCTGGTGTTCACGATGACAGTCAACGCGCGCCGGCGCGAGATTGGGGTCTTGCGCGCGATCGGCTGTCCCCAGACCTTTGTCGTCCGCTCGCTTCTGCTCGAAGGCGCAGTGCTCGGCCTGGGCGGGGGAAGCGTGGGGATCGCGCTCTCGGCGCTGGGCGCTTTTGTCCTGCAGGATCGAATCGTCCAGTCGCTGCGCCTGCCGTTCGTGTTTCCTGCGCTGGATTCGATCTTGATCCTGGCGCTGGGCGGATTGGCGCTGGCTATGCTGAGTGTGGCTATCGCCGCGCTCTTCCCGGCCCTCCGCATCAGCCGCCAGGAGCCGGCGCTGACGATGAGGGAATGACATGCTTACGCACTACGTATTCCGTAGTGCGTAAGCCGCAGCGGAGAGAATTGCGTATGAGCTTGCTTGGATTTGTAGTGAGAAATATCGCGGGCAGTAAGTTCAAGAGTTGGGTCGTCGGTTTATGCGCGGCGATCATGGCCGGTTTTGTGATCGCGACCACGCTGGTCCTGGGCGGCGCGCGCGAGAGCCTGAACCTGGCTTTGGAGCGTCTGGGGGCAGATATCATCGTGGTGCCGGCCGGGGCGGAGTCGAAGGTAGAGAATGCGTTCCTGATGGGAGCGCCGGTGACGGCGTGGATGCCCCGCTCCACGCTCGACGAGATAGCGTCCATCCCCGGCGTGGAAACCGTCTCGCCGCAGTTGTTTCTCGCCACCCTACGCGGCGCGACGTGCTGCTCCATGCCGGAAATGTTTTTGATCGCCTATGAACCGGAAACCGACTTTACCCTGCGGCCGTGGCTGGTGAAGAACCTCAAAGATGGGTTGCAGCTCGGCGAGGCGATTGGCGGCAGCTTTGTCTATCTGCCGCTGGGAACCGAGAAGATCAAGATCTACGGCTACGACGTCGACCTGCAGGGCAACCTGTCACCGACCGGCACCGGGCTGGATCAGAGCATGTTTTTCACGTTTGAGACGGCCCGCGAGATCGCGCGCCTGTCCTATATGCAGGCCGAGCGCCCGCTGGAGATCGCGCGCGACAGCATCTCGGCGGCGCTGATCAAGATCGAGCCGGGAGCGAACCCGGCCGGCATCGTGAGCGAAATACAGGCCCGGCTCCCCGGCGTCACGCCGATCGAAAGCAGCCGGTTGTTTCAGACTCAACGCGAACAGATGTCGGCGCTGCTTAACAGCATCGTGGCGCTGCTGGTCATCACCTGGCTGCTCGCGCTCATCCTGACCGGCCTGGTGTTTTCGATCGCCGTCAACGAGCGGAAGCGCGAGATCGGCGTGCTCCGCGCGCTCGGCGCATCGCGGAAGTCGGTCGTGCAGTCCTTGCTGGGGGAGGCGCTGCTGGTGGCGCTGGCGGGTGGCGCAGTTGGCATCGGCCTGGCAACTCTGACGATCTGGCTCTTTCGGAACCTGATCATCCAAATCATGCGCGTGCCCTTCCTGTTTCCAGGGCCGCTGGCGCTGTCAGTCCTGATTGCCGAAGCGCTGGGGCTGGCGCTGGTCGGCGTCACCCTGTCCGCTCTGCTGCCTGCGCTCAGAATCAGCTTTCAGGAACCAGCCGTGACCATGCGGGAGTGAATGATGATATCGCTGCTTGAAGTGACCAAGGTCTATAGCGTGGACAAAACGATGTCAGTCCCGGCCGTGCGCGGCGTGAACCTGAGCGTGGCGCGGGGGGAGTTCGTCGTCATCACCGGGCGGTCCGGCTCGGGCAAGACCACTCTGCTGAATCTGGTGGCCGGCCTCACCCGGCCGACTTCAGGACGGGTGGTGCTGGACAACGTGGAAGCCTGGCTATTGCCCGATAAGCAACAGTCGGTGTTGCGTAACCAGAAGATCGGGTTCGTCTTCCAGTTTCCCAGCCTGATGCCGTCGCTGACCGCGCTCGAAAATGTGATGCTGCCGACGCTGTTTAGGAATGGCGCGACGAAACATGACGCCCACACGCGCGCGGTTAAACTCCTGGAGGAAGTCGGGCTTTCCGATAAGCTGACCGCTTTTCCCCGGCAGCTTTCAGCCGGACAACAACAGCGGGTGGTCATCGCGCGGGCCTTGATCAATCAACCGGAGCTGCTGCTGGCCGATGAGCCGACGAGCGACCTGGATGAACAGACCGAAGCCGAGATTATGTCCTTATTCAAGGACATCCATAGCCGAACCGGCATCACGCTTATGCTGGTCACCCACACCAGCGAGCTCGTGCCTTACGGCACGCGGGCGTTGCACATGGCAAGCGGGCAGATCGTCAATAACGAGAGGGTTGTTGCGTAGGGCGAAGCAACGAATAAGCGCCGGATAAACGGATTCGGCTGCTTCGCCAGTTGCCGGGCCGCACAACGGACTGCGTGTTGTCGCGTGCTCAAAAAGGGACTCGATCATGCGCAAAAACACTTCCAACATTGTCACCTGGCTGCTCGCCGTCCTCCTGTTCAGCAATGTGGGAAGCCTATCCGCGAGTGACAACCATACGGCGCAACTTGATCCGGCGCTGTCGGCGCTCTTGAGCGCGCAAGCGCAGGAGCAATCGATCAGCGCGATCGTCATCCTCAAAGACCAGGTGAACGTGCGGGCGATCACGGCGCGCACGCGCGTCGAGCGGCAACGCCTGGTCATTCAAGCCTTGCGCCGGAAGGCGGATGATACCCAGGCTGATTTGCGCGCCTGGCTCAAGCAACGGCGCAAGGAAGGCAAAGTCCAATCGCTTTCGCCGCTGTGGATTCAAAACGCCATTCTGGTGAAAGCGCATGGTTCGGTCATCGCCGAGTTGAGCAAAAGGGCCGAGGTGGCCCGCATCGCGCTCGACGCCGTCATCCAGGGGCCTGAGCAGCTGCCGCACTCGACGCAGGCGAGCGCCGTCCAGCAGAACCTGAGCGTCATCGACGCCACAGCGCTGTGGGACGCGGGGTTTCGCGGGCAAGGGATTGTGATAGCTAGCATGGATACCGGCGTGGACTACACGCACCCCGATCTAGCGACTCGCTGGCGCGGCGGGAGCAACAGTTGGTACGATCCTTACGGCCAGCACCCGACAACGCCGATCGATCTGAACGGGCATGGCACCTGGACCATGGGCGCAATGGTGGGTGGTAACGCCTCCGGCACGGCCATCGGCGTCGCGCCCGAGGCGCAGTGGATCGCGGTCAAAATATTCAATGACGGCGGCTCGGCCACGGTGAGCGGGATTCACCAGGGATTCCAATGGCTGCTCGATCCGGATGACAATCCACTGACGGCCGATGCGCCGCGCGTGGTCAATAATTCGTGGACGTTCAGCAGTCCGGGGTGCAACCTGGAATTCGAGCTCGACCTGCAAAGCCTGATCGCAGCCGGCATCACGCCGGTGTTTGCGGCCGGTAATTTCGGGCCGGCCGATTGGAGCAGCGCCAGCCCGGCGAACAACCCGAGCGCTTTTGCCGTCGGCGCGACGGACAACAACGACGTGATTTACCCTTACAGTAGTCGCGGCCCGACAAGCTGTGGCCTGAGCGGGCAAACCACCTATCCAGCAGTGGTTGCGCCGGGGACGAACATTCTGACCACCGATCTCTACGGCCTGTACTATGAGCCATCGGGCACCTCGCTGGCTGCGCCGCATGTTACCGGCGCACTCGCGCTTCTGCTCAGCGCTCGCCCGGAGCTGACCGTGGAGCAGCAAAAGACCGCCTTGACTTCGACGGCAGTGGACCTTGGCGCGGCTGGAGCAGACAATACGTTTGGCGCGGGGCGCATTGACATCCTGGCGGCGTACACTGCCATAGCGGGCGGCACGCTTCCAACACCGACGCCGATGGTCGAGCCGACGAGCACACCGACGCCGACCGACACCACTGAGCCGACATATACGCCGACTTCAACTGAGGAACCGACGAGTACGCCGACGGCAACCGAGACCGCCACCGCGACAGCCACCTCCACGCCGATGCCGACCGATACACCCACCTGGACGGCAACCCCAACCGCTACGGCATCGCCGACTGCTACGCCGACCCCGAGCGCTACCGCGACACCCACCCCCACGCAGCCAGGCGGCAGCAACAACACAGGCTGGGTCAGTCCCAGCGCTCAGGCGGCGCAGACCGGCGGGGATGGCAACGGCTTCCAGACCTCGCCCACCGGCGCCTTTGCCGATGGCAGCACGGTCGCCACCGACACCAACTCCGGTACCAACACCAGCACCAGTTGCAGCAACACCGGCAAGGACCGCCACGCCTACTTCAACTACCCGCTGTCCATCCCCGCAGGGTCCAGCATCACCGGCATCGAAGTGCGGCTGGATGCGCGGGTCGATAGCGCCACGGGCACGCGGCAGATGTGCGTGGAGGTGTCGTGGAACAACGGCGCGACCTGGACGGCGGTGAAGATCAGCGGCGCGTTGAGCACGACGGAAGCGAGCTACATCCTGGGCAGCGCGACGGATACCTGGGGCCGGGCCTGGAGCGCGAGTGAGTTGACGAGCGCCAACTTCCGGGTGCGGATCACCAACGTGTCCAACAGCACTTCGCGCGACTTCTTCCTGGACTGGGCGCCGGTGCGCGTCACCTACACCGGCGGCGGGGCGACGACTACCCCCACCCCTATCGACGTGACGCAGACGCCTACGCCGACGCCGACCGGCCTATCGCCTACCTCAACACCTCCACCCACGGCGACCGCCACGCCCTCAAGCGACGCGATCTTCGCCGACGGTTTCGAAGCGGGCAACTTCAGCGCCTGGTCAACTGCGGTCACGGGCGGCGGACGGTTGAGTGTTTCGACGAGCGCCGCGCTGAACGGGACGCAGGGCATGCAGGCATTGATCGACAGCACGACGCCGATCTACGTCGCGGACACCCGGCCAGCCGCCGAGGCGACGTACCACGCTCGTTTCTATTTCTCGCCGAACGGTGTGACGATCGGAACCGGCCAAAGCCACTATCTCTTGATCGGGCGGTCTGCTGCCGGGGCCGAGGTCTTTCGTGTACAGATTCAGAAAGCTTCGGGAAACTATCAGGTGCGGGGCCAGATCAGGATGAACAGCGGGTCGTACCTGACGACGAACTGGTACACGATCAGCAATGCGAGCCACGCGATTGAGATCGCCTGGCAGGCAGCCAGCAGCTCGACTGCCGCAGATGGCTCGTTCAGCTTGTGGCTGGATGGATCGCTGAAGCAGACGCGCAGCGGTATTGCCAATGGCACGTACCGGCTTGAAGCGATACAGCTAGGGCCGGCGGGCGGTCTGGCATCGGGCATCTCCGGCGCTGAATACTACGATGCCTTCGCCTCGACCCGTAACACGTACATCGGGCCATAGCGCCGCTGGATAACAGGCTTTCTCTGCGCCCTTCGCTCACTTCACGGCGCGCGGTGAACTGCGAGTTTGGCGATTCACTGAGATGATCAGGAGGTGGGTGGTCTCCCTCTTCAGTGTTGGCGAGCAGATCGGCCCGTTTCTCACCGCTGCGAGCGCGGAGAGCGCCGGGTAATTTAAGAATCTCTGCGATCTCCGCGTGCTCTGCGGTAAGACCAACGCTCTGAAAGGAGACACCCAGGAGTTGAGACGATGCGAAATCGAACCGGATATGGTGCTTTCGCCTTGCTCTTGGCGCTCGGGGCGCTGGTGCTCAGCCTGCCGGCGCAGGCCGATGCGACGATCACGATAACGACGACGAGCGACAGCCTCAGCAACGATGGGCAGTGTTCGCTACGCGAGGCGATCATCGCGGCGAATACCGACCAGGCTTTCAACGGCTGCGCGACCGGAAACGGGGCAGACACGCTCAATCTCAGCCCGGCCCTGCCCCAGCCCGCCGTCTTTCTGCTCACGCGCAGCGGCGCAGGTGAAGACGGCGCGCTGACGGGCGATCTGGATATCTCCGGGACGCTGACGCTGGATGGCGCGGGCGCAGCGGTCATCATCGATGGCAACAGCGCCGACCGCGTCTTGCAGATTCTTCCGAGCGCGCGTGTCACGCTCTCTGATGTCACGCTTCAGCACGGAAACATAAGCGGCGGAGGCAACG
This sequence comes from Anaerolineae bacterium, assembly GCA_035292585.1. Taxonomy (GTDB): domain Bacteria; phylum Chloroflexota; class Anaerolineae; order Fen-1058; family Fen-1058; genus DASSFZ01. Next base: position 68,026 of record DATDPU010000057.1, read on the forward strand.
GCGGCGGGATTGCGATTGACCTGACCGGTGTGCTGACGCTGACGAACAGCCTTGTCACGAGCAACACCGCTTCAAGCGGCGGGGGCGTCCTGGTCTTGGGCAGGCTGACGCTGAACGGGGGCGCGGTCGCAAACAACCAGGGCGGCGGTATCCGCAATGATGGCGGCAGCGTGGTCTTGAAAAACGCCGAGATTTTCGGCAACACCGGCGGTTACGGCATCCTCAACCAGAACACAGCGAACCTGTCGCTTGAAGGCGGCCGGGTCAGCGGCAACCAGGGCGGCATCTACAACTCAACTTCGTTCGCGACCTTGAGCGGCGCAAGCATCATCAGCAATACCGGCGGCGGAGGCGTGGTCAACCTGGGGACTGGCATGACGCGGTTGACCATCAACCATTCGGCGATCATGACCAACAGCGCCGCCAACGGCGGAGGGATTTCGAACAGCGGGATTGGAGCCGTGGCGAATATCTATGACACGCGCATCGGCGGCAACACGGCCACCACCGCCGGCGGCGGCGTGTATAACAACGGCCTCATGACGCTGAATGGCAGCACGCTCGATCACAACCAGGCCAGAACTGGGGCGGGGATCGATCACTCGGGCGGCATACTCCATTTGACCAACGACACGTTCAGCGGCAACCAGGCCAGCGACAACGGCGGCGGGCTATACAACCGCAGCGACGCCATCTTGACGAACGTGACTTTGCAGGCGAATACGGCTAACGGGCCTGACACCGGCGGGAACATCTTTAACGACACGGCGCAACTCGCTCTCCGCAACAGCCTCGTGACCGGTTCTGAAGCCGACGGCAACTGCTTCAACAGCGGCGGCAGCCTCAACTCCTCCGGCTACAACCTGGAAAGCGCCGATACCTGCGGCTTGAACGCGACGGGCGATATCACTAACACCAACGGGCTCCTCGGTCCGCTACTCGACAACGGCGGGCCGACCTTCACACATGCATTGCTCGATGGCAGCCCGGCGATCGACGCCGGCAGCTGCACCGATGCCGGCGGCAATCCCATCCCGATCGACCAGCGCGGCTTTACGCGGCCGCAGGGCGCGGCGTGCGACATGGGCGCATTTGAACGCAGCGGCCACTGGTGTTATTTGCCGCTGATTGCCCGCTAGACGCCGGAAAGACTTGCACGGCGCATCCCCAATGCTCACTTCGTTCGCCCGAAAACGGAGGGCTTCCACCATCTCAACGACGGTGTGTCCCGAAGCGAAGCGGGACGGCTCGTTCTATCGACCACTGTCGATGAGCGATACACGTAACGACCCGGGCCGGAACCATTAATCCGGGGGCGACCGATTGAAGGGCCGGTGCCGGGCGGACCTCTGTAAACTAAGTCTTGGTTGCCCTGGATATAGTGAACCGAATCAGAGGCGGCCGTATAGTCCAGGAATATGCGCGTGTGTTTCTGGCTCATCATGATATCCCCGGCCTCGGCTTTCGCCATATCGGTCGCGACCTTACCTTTATCGTCGGTGTTGTAAAGGTAGTTCATGCGGGCGTCCGTATGGTTCTTCACTTTCGCCAGAAGGTCCTTATAGAGCGCATAATCGTCGGAATCGTAGATTTGTTCGCCGTTTGCTAGTTGTCGTCCTTTATCGCTGGCGTAACCGGTGATGCGTACGAGCAGGTTGTGCTTGCTGGCATAGTCTATGAGCAAGGTGAATGCCAGATCGGCGCAATCGCTGACTGCATTTAGATAGTCGTCCCAATGTCCTTGTATGTGTTTCCTGAAGTTGGCCTCGTCCGTTTGTGTCCACGGTTTGCCTTTGCCCCTGAAGACATAGGCCGGCTTGGAGAACAGGTGGATCGGCAAGGTGCTCATGCTGAGTAGAGCCGGCGCCATGTTGAGCGCAGCCCCGACGAAGAAGTGACCCGAAGGATCGATATACGCGATAGGGTTGGCGTCCGCATAGAGATACTTGTGTAACGACGCGGGATCGCCTTCCGCCCCCTCGTAGCTATCCATCGTCCAGAAGCGGCCGGCGCCGGGATTCAGATACCTGGCCCGGAGATAATAGAACCCCAGGTTCGAGTCAAATTGCTCGCCCGCGTACAAGTAGACGTTAGGCGTGTTCCCCGTTTGCCGAATCAGGTTTCCGAACGCATCGTAGTCGTAAGTATCGGTGACCTCGCCATTGGCATCCGTCAGGAATCGGACGGAGCCGTGGCCGTCGTACCCGTAGTAAGACGCGACCCAGCTGCCGCCGATGAGTTGGCGCTGGCTGATGAGGTCGTGGCCGTAGGTATACGCGCGCTGCACCGCGCCGTCGACGATCTCCTCGACCACCTGAGCATAACCCGTTGGATTGAGCGTATCCACCAGGTATTTCGTCGTGACGCCATTCGCCGTCACCGAGACCCGATTGCCGTCCCCATCGTACACAATCGTGACGGGCTGGCCGCCCGTCTGGTCGACAACCTGCGTCAGATGGTTCTCCAGATCGTAGGTGTAGGTTATGTTGTTTGAGGCGATGGTGTTGCCATTCGCATCGTACTCGTCGCCATTGATGCGGTCGTTATCGTCGTAAGACGAGGTGGCCGAAGGAATGGCAGCCAGCGTCGAGACCCGGCTCAGCCGGTTCCCCACCGGATCGTGCGTATAGGTGATCGATCCATTCACGCCGGCCGGGTCTCCACCAATTGTTTCACCCGTCAACCGATAAACGTCGTTGTAGGCATACGCCACGGTGCGACCGCTGAGCTCCGACACCTGAGTCCAGTTTCCAGCCGGATCGAGCGTGTAGGCATAAGCAGCCACGGTGGTACCGGCTTTATCGATCGTGACATCGGTCAGGCGATTCAATGGATCGTAAGTAAAGGCTGAGCTTACGTCATTGGGATAGAGCGAACTCGCCAAATTGCCCACGGCGTCGTAGTCATACGTCGTCGTTCCCGTCTGGGCATCGCTGACCGACTCAAGCCGGTTGAGTTCGCCGTAGCGGTACGTGATCGAGATGCCATTAGAGTTGGCTGAGCGGATCGAAGTGAGATTGCCTGCGGCGTCGTAGGCGTAGAACAGGGTTCCGTGCGGCGTGGTCTTCTGGGTTAAGCGGTCCTGCACATCGTATTCATAGGCGGTCGCGCCGCTGGCATCCGTCAGCGAGGCCCTCTGGCCCATCGCGGTGTAGGTAAATTCGGCGCCGGGCTTGCTCACCAGCCGATTCAGCGTATCGTAGTCGAACGTAAGCGTCTGGCCGTTGAAGTCCGTCTTCTGGATCAGGTTTCCGGCGAGATCGTAAACGAAGGTCTCTGACATCCCCAGCGGAAGCGTGCGCTTGATCCGGCGTCCGAGCCGATCGTATTCAAAGCGAGTCGTGTGGTCGTTGGCATCGGTCACGCGGATGAGGTTGCCGGCCTCGTCATAGGCATAGGTCGTGGTTTGGCTCAGGGCATCGGTCACGTCGATGAGCCGGCCAAGTGAGTCATATGCATAACGCGTCACGCGGCCAGCCGGGTCGGTTTCGGCAACGCGCCGACCCAGGACGTCATAGGTTGTGCGTTGGTCCGTGCCGTTTGCCAAGAGGATGCGGGTGGGACGATTCTGGGCGTCATATTCGTAACTCGTCGTGTGTCCGCTGGCGTCGGTGAAGGAGAGCCGGTTTCCATTGGCATCATACGTGAAGGTTGCGGTTTGCCCCAAGGTATTCGTGATCACCGCCAGCTGCCCCGCGGCATCGTAGCCATAACGGGTGGTCTGGCTCAGGGCGTCGGTTGCAGCGATCTGCCGACCGGCGGCATCGTAGGTACTGGCGGCAACCGTTCCGTCTGCAAAGATCGTCTGGCGCAACCGGCCGAGCGGGTCGTAAGTGTAGCGCGTCGTCCGGCCGCCGCGATCCTGGCTGGTGAGCTGGCGGCCTTCCGCATCGTAGGTGAATTCTTCGGTCAATTGATCGGGATACGTGATCTGCGTGAGCTGGCTCAGCGCGTCGTAGGCGTATTGGGTCGCGCGCCCCAGCGGGTCGATCGCCGCCGTCGGCTTGCCGAGCGCGTTGTAGGTCGTCCGCGTCGTCGTTCCGTTTGGATAAGTTGTCTGGGTGAGCTGCCCGATGCGATTGTAGGTATAGGTCGTGGTCAGCGTCTCGGCCGCGCCCGTCGCCGTGGTGCGGGTAATTGCCTCGGTCAACAGGTTGCCGTTAGAGTCGTAACTGAACAGGGTGGTATGTCCCAGGGGATCGATGCGTTGAGTCAGGTTCCCGAACCCATCGTGGGTGTAGCGCGTCGTACCACTCATGGGGTCGGTATGGTTAAGCAGATTCCCGCGCGCGTCGTAGGCGTAACGTGTCATCTGGCCCAGCGCGTCGGTGGCCGAGGTCAGGTTGCCCCTGGCGTCGTAGGTGTTGGCGATCACCCGGCCCGCCGGATCGGCGCTGGTCAGAATCTGGTTGCGGTTGTTGTAAGTGTAGCGGGTTGTGCGGCCCAGCGGATCGGTTACGCTCAACACGTTGTTGTTGGCATCGTAGGTATAAGTGGTCGTGTGGCCCAGCGGATCGGTCGCCGAGGTCAGGTTGTCTCGCGCGTCGTAGGTCAAGAGCGTGACGTTGCCCAGGGCATCGGTCTCTCGCACCACGTTCCCGCGTGCGTCGTACTCGATCAGGCGCTCCTGGCCGAGCCGGTCGGCGACGATCTCCCGGCGAGCGTCCAGATCGTGGGTGTAGGAGATCACCTTGCCGAAGGCATCGATATGGCTCAGCAGCCGACCGCTGTCGTCGTATTCGTTGCGGACCGTCTGGATGCCTCGCGCATCGTGGATGCTCAACAGGTAGTGATTGGCGTCGTAAGTGAACGTGGTCGTGTTGTTCTCGCGATCGGTGAAGCTCACCAAGTCGTCGTGGGTGTCGTAGCTATAGGTCATCGCCTGCCCAACGGCATCGGTGATGCGCGTGATGCGCCCTTGCGCATCGCGGGTGAATGTAACCGACTTGCCGCTGGAGTGCGTGAGGCCGCCGGGGCCGATGCTCAACACGTTGCTGTTCGCATCCTGAATGCGGGTGATGCCGCTGGCGCGGTTGAGGTCGAACACGCGCCCATCGGGTGTGGTCAGACGAACGTCGGCCGGGTCGTAGATGGTGAGCGAAGTTTCATCGACGACGTAGTTGGTTTCGTTTTGATAAATGACATTCGTGTTGCCCAGAATATCGAGCGTCGCGCCGGGGGTCGCGCCGTTCACGAAGTCGAAGCGCGCTTCGGCGAAGCAGCCGCCGGGCGTGCGCGTGGGGTTGAACAGCCGCAGCTTGAAGCGATAGAACTCTTGCGGCGACAGGCGGACTTCGGTGAAGTGCGGCAGCGTCTCGTTGATCGAGAGGCACGGCAAGGGGAGCACGCCGCCGCTCGATAGAATCTGCCAGCCATCGCCCGGTGTGCGGTTGTTCTTGAAGGAACCTTGAGAGACGTGCAGCTGCCACCCGACGCCAAAGTCGCCCGTGCGCTTGTCGCGGCTATCGTAGGTGCGGATGACCTGGATCGGGATGCCGGCGACGGGTACATCCAGGTCGATGAACGCGAGGCTGAAGTTGCCGACTTTCTGTTCGCCTTCCACCAGGGCATTGATCAGCGTGCTGGTCACACGACCCGAGGCATCGACCGCCGAGAGCCGAACTTCGTACAGCCCATTCAACAGCAGGGTCGGATCGAACATGCCGAGGACATCATTGGCGACAGGTGTCGTGCCGGAGATGATCGTCGTCCAGTTGCCCTCGTCTTTGAGCCGATACTCCAGCGTCCAGTAGTCCAGCGTGGCGCTGCCGATGCTGCCCACGATATCGATCCGTCCGGTGATCGTCACGCCTTCGCTCGGGCTGGTGATGCTCACGGACGGGGGCGCACCGGAGGGCGTGGGAGACGCAGTCGGAGTTAGAGTGGGAGTAGTGGTGGGAGTTGGAGTTTGAGTTGGAGTTTGCGTAGGCGTGCCGGTGAGATCAGGCGTCGCCGTTTCGGTGGGTGTTTGAGTTTGAGTCGGCGTGCTGGTGAGATCGGGCGTCGCCGTCTCGGTGGGCGTTTCGGTCAACGTCGCCGTCGCCGTTTCGGTGGGTGTCTCGGTTGCCGTCGCCGTAGCGGTCGGCGTGGCGTTCGGTGTCGGTGTCGGCTCGGCAAAGATGAGCGTTTGATCCTCGGTCGCCAGGAGCCAGTAGCCGCGCCCCGGCGTCATCGCTTGCAAGTCGTTGGCCCAATCCGGTACAGCGACATCGTACACAGCCCACGGGTCGGCCAGGTCGGTCGAGTCGTAGGCGAAGACGCGGCTGTACTTGCCTTCGATCGAGGCCAGCGCGTCGGGGACGGTTCGCGTTTGGGTCGAGGGATAGCCGATCAGGTTCCAACCCTGGCACAACACGATGCTGGTGCTGGCCGGTGGGACGCCGGACACTTGCAGCGTCGTGGACGCGGTCATTTCGAGCCACAACCCGATGCGGTGATCGATGACCGTCAGGTCGTTGCCCGTCGCGCCAGCCGGGTCGTAGCGCTTCCAGGGGTCGGCGGCATCGCACTGGTTGTAGGCTTGCGCCTGGCGATACTGTCCGGCGACCGAGGTGAGGACCGACGCGGGCGTGGTGTCGGCCGGTTCTTCGGGGATGGAGACTAAGTTCCAGCCGGGCGTAAGCCCGATGTTGGCGGAGAACGCGGCGCTGGCTTGGCTTTGGAGGAGGTTGGATTCAACTGAGAGATTGGAGATTTGAGATTGGGCACGCGTGGTGGAATCCGGTTGCGAGCCTTGTCCGCCGGTTAGGGGGTTGGCTGGTTGGTTGGTGGGCGTTCGAGTGGGCGTTGCAGTCGGGGTCGGGGTTGGCGTCCCGTCCGCGCACACGACGTAGCCCAGGAAGCGCGCCGAGATGCGGTTCTGACCCGGCAAGCGGTAATCGATCAGGCGCATGCGCGCAAAGCCCGCCAAGCGATACAGGCTGTTGTTGCCATTGCCCGAGGCGGCATCCCACATCGGCACAACGATGTCAAGCGTCTTGAGCTGGTCGAGCGCCGCGCGCACCTGGCTGCTGTTGGATACGCCGGGCTTGCCCTGCACCCAATCGCCCACCGACACGACATGGTCGGAGGGGTTGTTGGGATTGACGTAGGTGTAACTATCACCCGGCGGGGTCAGGCTGTTCACGAGCGTGGGCACGCTGGGGCTGCCGGCCCAGGTGAGCCAGCCGAAGTTGCCCGCCTGCCCGCCGTTGAAGATGTCGGTGACGACCGTGCCCACTGCAACGCCTTGCAGTGTCTGCGCATGCAGGGCAATCGGGTAGAGCTCGCACGGGGGAATCTGAGTTGGAGTTAGAGTCGGCGTGTGGGTCGGTGAATGGGTGGCGGTGTTGGTCGGCGTAGCGGTATGCGTCTCGGTTGGCGTATGAGTTAGAGTTGGCGTGGCTGTAGGCGTGTCAGTTGGAGTTTGAGTTGGGGTATCAGTCGACGTCTCGGTCGGTGTCGCCGTCGGCGTGTCTGTAGCCGTCTGTGTTGGCGTATGAGTTGGAGTTGGAGTCAGAGTTGGAGTTTGGGTCGCCGTGTCAGTCGGCGTCCACGTCTCTGTAGGCGTTTCAGTTGCAGTTGGAGTTTGGGTCGGCGTGTATGAAGGCGTGGCTGTCTCGGTTGGTGTTTCAGTCGGCGCGTGTGTCGGTGTCTCGGTCGGCGTCGCCGTGGGCGTGGATGTATCGGTGGCTGTCGGCGTCGGAGTCGGCTGCGCCACGCCGGTCAGCGTCGAAACCTGATTATTGCCCGGATTGGGATCGGCGCCGTTGAGGCCGTCGTCGCCGATGACGGCAGTGTTGGCAATGCCGGTCGCGCCAGCGGGCAACGACGCATCGACGGCGACGATGAACCGCGCCGTGTCACTGGCCCCCGCGGCCAAATTGCCGATCGCTAAACTACAGGGCGTGCCCGCCAGGCTGCCGTCCGCACAGCTCCAGCCCGAAGCGCTGCCGGAGGAGTTGAAAGTCGTGTACGCGGGCACGGTTTCGGTCAGAGTCACGCCGGTCGCGTCGAGGTTGCCCGCGTTGGTGTAGGTCAGCGCATAGGTGATCAAGCCGCCTGGCTCAACCACCACGCCGCCATCCTCCTTGAGGAGGCGCAGATCGATGGTCGGGTTGAGCGTGAGCGTCCCCGAATCGAGACTGGGGAGCAGATCGACCGCGGGCGCGGGGCGATCGGCGCCGGAGTAAATCGCGCGCAGGTCTTGCGCGCCCAGGCGCGGCCAGCTTGCCGGCGGCGTCCAGGTGACTTCAAAGACACCATCGCCGTCGGCATCGGCATCGCTGCCGACCGCCAGGCCGTTCACCAGGAAGTTGATGACGCCAGCGTCCGGCCCGACCACAGTTACGTTATCGACGGTATCGCGCACGCGGGCGGCCAGGCGAATCGGGCGCAGGACGGTGCTCACCGCGCCAGCGCCATCGAGAAGGGTCGTCTCCGTTGCATGCCCACTGGTCGGTGAAGCCGACGTCGCGGCCTTCACCGCAGCGGTGCGCGTCACCGCCGGACTCTTGCGCGAGGCCGCGTTGAGGCTGAAGAGAACGACCAGGTTCTCCGGCAAATCGGGCGGCGCCGTGACGGTGAGCACAGCGACGCCGGACGCCTCGACGTTCAAGTTGAGCGTGTCCGGCGCCAGGTGCGCACTCCAACCCGGCAGGCCGCCGCTGAGGCTCAGATCATAATCATCGGCTTCCGAGCCGGTGTTGACCAGCGTGACGGTGTAGACCAGCGTCTGCGAGACGGCTTGACCCGGCTGCAGCAACTGCTCGACAGGCTCGGCGGCGAGCGTGAAACCCAATTCGCCGAAACAACCCAACGCGATCACGGGCCACATGGTGCTGACGAACGGCGCGCCGGCGCCGGTATTCTGCAGCAGCCACGGCCCATCGGACACGTCGAAGGGGAACAGCGTGTCGGCGCGATGATTGGTCTGGCTATGGATGAGCCAGTCCAATCCCTGGCTGACCTGAGGCTGGAAGCGGCTCAGGCCGGCGCGGCACAACGCGTAGAGCGATTGCCCGGTCGCAAACGAACTGGTCCAGGCCAAATTCGTGTGCTCACGCCACGCGCCGTCGGGGAACTGCTCGGCCAGGAGCGTGTTCCGCAACGCGACGACCAGCGCATCGTCCTGAGACACGCCGGCTTCGATCAAACCCACCAGCTTCAGCGCTTTATCCTGATTGTAGTTCGACAGCGGCGCGGTTTTCAGCCAGGCAAGCGCTTGGTCGAGGACGGCCTGGTAGCGCGCGGCCGTGGCGGCATCGACCCGCTGCTGGGCCTGCTTGAGCGCGAACAGCATGTGCACCGTCGGCTCGATGTCGCCCTGGTTGGTCGGCGCGAGGTCGTGGTCGAGCGCCCAGCGGCCGTTGGCTTGCTGGCGGAGCAGCATGCCCTCGACGCCCCGAATCAAGTTGTTGCTCTGGAGTGTGCTGACGTAGCGGTCATACATCGCCAGGCCGAAGAGCGAGTGGCTGGTGTTCATCGTCTTGAAATCCGCCCCGCCCGGCGGATGGCCCCACAAGCCGTCGGTCGCGCTTTGAAAGCGCGTCTCGGTCATGAAACTGGCGAGCCAGTTCAGACCATTCGCGTCGCCGGTATCGACGGCGTAGCCGGTGGCGGCGCCCAACGCCAGACCGTGGAGCGTATCGCCCTGCACGTGGCAGGCCACGCATTGCAGACTGTTGGATTTGTTCTTGACCGCCGTCGTCAGCCAGTTCACGCCGGCCTGACCGGCCTGCTGTGGCGTGAGCTTGGGGCTTTTATCGACGAGGCCGAAGGTCTTCGCCGGTTGGCCGACGTTGCGGGCAATATCGGTCGCCCGACCCCAGACCGGCGTGCTGCCTGGCGTTGCGAAGAAGAACGGCCCGGCATAATTGGCCCAACTCGCGCCGGAATTGGTGCTGTACTCGATGCGGCTCACCCCCGAACCGCCAGGATTGTCCTCCGCTTCGATACGCACCAGCACATCGGTATTGAACCAGCCATCCGGCTGCGGCGGCACGCTGGCGCGCACGTTGAAGGTATTGAGGCTGATACAGCAGCCGCTGCCGTAGTTGTTCAACGCGACGAGCTTCAGATACTTGGCTTCGACCGCCGGGAAGAAGAAGTATTGCAAGGTGTTGTTGTTGACGGCGGCGCCGGTATACACCGGCGTGAACGCGGCATCGTCAGCCGTGGTGGTGGAGACCTGAATTTCAAAGTTGCGCAGCGATTCACCGTTGGCGCCGGGATTGAGCGCAATCGCATGCACCGGCCAGGTCTGGCCGTCGGCCAGCAGCAGCGTGAGCCATTGGTTGGCGTTCTGACCGTTGGCGGAGCGCCAGGCCGTGGCCGGGCTTTCATCCAGCACCGCCTCGGCTGGGAAGTTCGCGTCGAACTGGCCGGACGCGCCGACGATGCCGCCTAACCCCACGTCGGACGTCGCCACCACATGGAAGCTTGAAGTGGAAATGCAGCAGGTAGAGCCGCGATTGTTGAGCGCGACGTACTTGACGTACCTGGCCGGCGCTGGCCCGCCGGGGAAAACGAACTCTTGCACCTGCCCATTGTCGGCCGCCGTCGCGGCCAGCACGCGCGTGAACGCAGCATCGTCGGCCGTGGTCGTTGAAACCCACACCTCGAAGTCCTTGACCCGTTGGTCGACGCAGCAATCGCCGCGCGGCTGCACCCGTACGCGATCGATGGGGTAAATCTGTCCACCGGCGAGTCGAATCTTCACCCACTGGTTCGCGGGCTGACCGTTGCCTGTGGCCCACGGCGGGGAGCCGGTATTGAAGTCCAACAGGTTTTCCGGTGTATGAGTCGTATCGTACCGGCTGGAATACGAATCAAGCGCCGCGCCCGCGCCCAACAAGGACGGGAGGTTGCTGTTTTGCAGCAGCGCCACGCTCTGACTGCCGGTCAAAATCATCGTCGTCGTCGGGGCGATGAAATCGTCGTAGACGACGACGCGCATACTATCGGTGGCCGACGCCTCTTGCGGATCGGTGAGGGTCAGCGTCACGGTGTAGCCGCCGGGGTTGGGATAGCTGTAGTTGACTGTCGGGGTGGTGAATGACCGGCCATCGCCGGCCTCCCACGCATACCGCATGTTCGTCACATCGATCGAACTGGGGTCGCTCAGGTTGCGGAAGGTCTCGTCGCCGGGGATGCGCACCGCTTCGTTGATGCGGCGCACGATGGCATTCGGCCCGATATCCAGCGTGGGCGCGACGTTCAAGACCGAGACCGTCTGGGTGAGCGTCGCGGAGAGCAACTGGCTATCGGTGGCGGTGAGCGCCACGGCATACGCGCCGTTGTCGGGAAAGGCCGTGCTGGTGTTCCGGCCGGCGGCGGGAAATGGGGTGTGGGTGAACTGCCAACGCCAGCCCAACACCGCGCCATCCGCGTCGGTGGACGCATCATTGAAACCGATGCTCTGGCCTTCATTCGGTGTCAGGGGCGACCAGGTGAAATCTACCGCCGGGGGCTGGAGCACGGTATACGGCTGGGCGGTCGCGCCGGTGAGGCCGTCGTTATCGGTGACGGTCAGCGTGACGGTATACACCCCCGGCGCGGCGTAGGTGTGCAGCGGGTGCCGTTCGCTCGAAGTCTCGCCGTCGCCGAAGTCCCAGTGCCAGGCCGCCACCTGACCGTTCACATCGGTCGAGGCATCGTCGAAGGGGACGCGCGCGCCGCCCAACTCGGACGAGTACACTTGGAAATCGTAGACCTGGATGTAGGTGGGATCGCCGTGATTGTTGAGCACGACCAGTTGGGCATAGCGCGCTTCAATCGGGGCGAAGGTGAACCAATGCGCTAAACCGTCCAGCGGCAGCGTGGCGCTGATGGCGGTGCTGAAGGCGGCGTCGTCCGAAGTGGTATTGGAGAATCGAATCTGCACCTCGCGCGGGGCGTAGTTGTTGTTCGGTCCGCGCAGCAGCACACGGTCGACGCGATAAGGCAGCCCCGGGATGAACTGGAGTTTGAAGCCCTGGTTGGTTATCTGGTTGTTCGCCGTAAACCATGACGAATTGGGGTCGAAGTCCAGCGCCTTGTCGGGGCTGTAGTTGGCGTCGTACTGGCTGGTGAAGCCGACGACGCGCGCGCCGACCCCTTCGAGCTGGGCGGCGTTGTACCCGTCGGGCGTTATCACTTGAAACGAGGTCGTCGAAACGCAGCACGTCGAGCCGCGGTTGTTGAGCGCGACGTACTTCACGTACTTGGCCTGAACCGGCCCGCCGGGAAAAAGGAATTCCTGCACGCTGGCGTCGTTGGCTGCCGTCGCCGTCAAAACGCGCGTGAACGCCGCGTCGTCGAGCGTCGTCGTCGAGACCCACACCTCGAAATCGCGCACGCGCTGGTCGGCGCAACAATCGGCGCGCGGCTGCACGCGGGCCCGGTCGAGGGTGTAGGTCTGTCCACCGGCGAGTCGAAGCTTCACCCACTGGTTCGTCGGCTGGCCGTTGCCGCTGGCCCAGAGCGTAAAGGCATTGGCGTCGAGCATCAGGTCGGGTCGATGGCCGGCGTCATACTGGCTGGAGAAGCCGACGATGGCGGGCGTTGGCCCTTCGCGCTGCGAGACGATGCCGCCCTGGCGCTCGCGCGTCCGGACCTGAAAATCCTGGACGGTCGTGTAATTAGGGTAGCCCCAGTTATCGACGATGAATAGCTGCACGTAGCGCGCCTGAACCGGGGCGAAAGTGAATTCGTGGAAGTTGGCGTCGCGGGGCAGCGTGCCGGCCAAGACCGTGGTGAAGTCGGCATCGGCAAAACCGGTGGAGGAGACGCGAATTTGGAAGTTCTTGGGCGTATCGTTGCCGCCGGGGCCGCGCAACACCACCCGATCGATCACGTGTGACCGGCCATCCGACAGTTGAACCTTGATCCATTGGTTGTTGGGTTGGAGATTCGCGCTGAGCCAGGCGCTGCCGGTGTTGGCATCGATCGCGTTCTCGGGCCGGTAAGTCGCGCTATACAGGCTGGAGAAAGCGGCGATGCGCGCGCGATCTTCCAGTTGCGCCACGTTGATGCCTTTCGCAACGGAGAAGGCCGCCTGCGGGCCGGTGGTGGCCGTCAGATCGAGCCGGGTGTAGGCACCGCTATCCCACGCAGCGACCTGCGCCGCTGTGTAGGCGCCGACCTTAAATACGATCGCCTGGCCGCTGCGACCACCCTCGACGACGGCTGTGCCTGCCTGATCGCCCGGCACATCCAGCGTGAACACCGACTCGCCCTCGGCGAAGGCGATGGGCGCTTCGGCGTGCTTGACGCCCTCCATCCAGGCCGAGACGAGCGTGCCGGTAGGGACGTTCGTACCATCCAGCTTCAGCGTGCCATAGAAACTGGAAGGCAACGGCGGCGGGTCGGGCTGAGCCGTGGCGCTGGCCTCCAGGGAGACGGGCGCTGCGACTTGGCTCGGTTGGTCAGACGGTATCGCGAGCAACGGATTCAAGCCCGATGCCAACAAGGCAAAAGACACGACGAAGTTGACGCTGCGGTGAAGACGGCGCACGCTGAATGAGCGAAACATGACAATTCTCCCTGAAGGCTGATACCCTGGAGGATCTAGGCCGGTAAAAAAACAGAGACCCGGCAAGACACCGGGTCTGAGTATAGGTTCATCGCTTGCTCACAATCCAGACCAAAAGGTGCTCATTTCTTGCTCATTTAAGCCGAGCGACTGATCACATTCGATGCGCTGAAACGCCGGCGGGGCAATCGATCATCGCGTAAACGACAGCGGGCCGGTCCGCCAAATCACGACCCCATCCGACTATCCCGGATAACCGACTTGCCAGCTCGCCGCGTTTGCCCGATACTACCGGTACACTACTGCACTTGAGGACCTTATGGCCGAAACATCTTCGCCCGCCCGACTGCCGGAGCGTCAACTTTCCGACGACCAGGTACAGGAATACCGCGACTTCTACGTGGAACTGCTCGGCTTTGCGCCGCCGCGCATCCAGGCGCGCACCGATCTGCTCGCCCGGCTGGACCCTGAACTGTTGGCGATGCAGGAGGAGCTTCGGCGGCGCTGCATGTATCCGAAGTGCTTTGACGTGAAAACGGCGCAACTGATGCTCTTCGGGATGCTGCTGGTGAATTTGCAGGATGCGGCCCGGCTGCACGCGATCGCCGCCCATCGCGCCGGCGCGACGTTTGAAGAGTTGAGCGCCGTCGTCAACCTGGCCTTCCTCTTCCGGGGTCTGTCCGCCGCCAATCTAGGCGCCGAGATTCTGCAAGGAATCGCCAAAGACGCAGGGAAGTCGTGAGATGTTGCAGACCATCGAAAAGGCCGGCGAAGTCCTGGCGCTCTTCGACCGCGAACACATCGAATGGGGCGTGCGCGAAGTGGCCGAGACGCTCGGCCTGGCGAAATCGAGCGCGCACGACTTGCTGACTTCGCTCGCGCAAGTCGGCTTGCTCGGCAAGACGGAGGAGGGTCGCTATCGGCTCGGCTGGCGGCTGGTCACGTTGAGCGAAACCTTGCTCGCCACGACTGAGCTGCGTTGTGAGGCTCGCCCGCTCCTGGAAGAACTCGCCGTCCAGTATCAAGAAACGATTCATCTGGCCATTCTGGACGACACCAAAGTCGTGTACGTGGACAAACTGGAGGGCAAGCAGGCCGTTCGCGTCGAGTTGACTTCTTTGGGCATGCGGTTGTATCCGCATTGCACCGCGTTGGGCAAAGTGCTATTAGCTTACCGGCCCGAGGCGGAGGTCCAGCGCATTCTCAAAACCAACGGCCTGCCGCGCTTCACGCCCCACACCCTTATCGACGAAGGCGAGCTCGGACAAACGCTGACCAAGATTCGCAAGCAAGGCTATGCCTACGATTTGGAGGAAATTCTGCCGGACCTGTGCTGCGTCGGCGCGCCGATCTACAACTATACCGGTCACGTGATCGCCGCCGTCAGCATGTCGATCCCGGCTTACCGCTTCCAACGTTCACAGGCCGAGTTTCGCAAGGCCGTGGTGCGGGCGGCGAAAATGATTTCGGAGCGATTGGGCTACTATGGTTCTTTGTGAAGCTGTGTTCTCCACGAAGCTACACGAAAGAACACGCACAAAACTGTATGCGTGACGACGGGAGTACTGTACCGCACGGGTTTGTGTAGATTCGTGGATGAATCCTTTCGGTTGCGGCGGAGGGCCGCGCCATGAAACTGCTCAACGAAGACTCAAAAACCACGCAGCTGCTTGAGCGTCTGATCCTGCCGCTCGAAAAGTTTGGCAAGGAAGAGGTGTTCGATTGCCGCATGTGCGGCCAGTGCATTCTCCATTCGACCGGACTCACCTGCCCGATGCGCTGCCCGAAAAATGAGCGCAACGGGCCGTGCGGCGGCGTGCGCCCCGATGGAAACTGCGAAGTGTATCCCGACCAACCTTGCGTGTGGGTGCAGGCCATCGAGCGGGCGCCGCGCCTGCCGCTCTGGCGCGATCACGTGCACCAGCTTCAGCCGCCCGTGGATTGGCAGTTGCAGGGCACATCGTCTTGGATCAACCTGTTAACCGGGCGCGATGCCATTCAACCGCGCGGGTGGATGCAGTTCGAGGAAAACGGCGGGTAGCCCAAACCTTGTGCGGCTTCACCCGAAGCGGATCAACGCCGAGCGACAGCCGAGGGCGAAGTCGGAGGAACTTGTGCAAGGTTTAACGGATCGCCCGATGCGCGCCGGCAGCCGATTGGAGCGCGTGCTGCGCGCGGGACGGTTCGCCGTCACGGCGGAACTGAACCCGCCCGATAGTTCCGATCCGCAGGAAGTGTATCAGGCCGCACGCGTCCTCGCCGAGAGGGTGGACGCGATCAACTCGACCGACGCTTCGGGCGCAAATGTGCACATGTCCAGCCTGGGTTCGTGCGCGCTGCTGCTCCAGGCCGGATACGACGTGGTGATGCAGATGTCCTGTCGCGATCGCAATCGCATCGCGTTGCAGGGCGACTTGCTCGGCGCGGCGGCGCTGGGCGTGAAGAACGTGCTGTGCCTCACCGGCGACGACGTCACCGCCGGCGACCAGCCGGAAGCCAAACGGGTCTTCGATTTTGACTCGTTGCACCTGCTGCGCACCGCCCGCATCCTGCGCGATCAGGGCGTGTTTCTGAGCGGGCGCAAAATCACCGTGCCCCCGCGCTTGTTTCTCGGCGCGGCTGAAAATCCTTTTGCGCCGCCGGTGCACTGGCGCGCGCAACGCCTCGCCAAAAAAGCGGAAGCGGGTGCGGATTTTATTCAAACCCAATACGTCTTCGATGTGCAGGTCTTCCGCGAATTTATGGCGCGCGTGCGCGACCTGGGCCTGCACGAACGCCTGTACATTTTGGCGGGCGTCGGGCCGGTCAAATCGCCCAAGGCGGCGGAGTTTATGCGCACGCGCGTGCCCGGCGTGGTGATCCCCGATTCAGTCGTCGAGCGCTTGAAGAAAACACCGCGCGAGCAGTGGCGCGAAGCAGGCATCGAACTCTGCGTGGAAATCATTCAACAGGTGCGCGAAATCGAAGGGGTCGCGGGCATTCACGTGATGGCTTACCGGCAGGAAGAAGTGACTGCGGAGATCATTCGGCGCGCCGGACTGACCCCGCGTATATCGCCGGCGCAGACTTGAACGGACACAGTTTATCGGAAAGACGGTCGTTATGCTTAAAGAAACACTGACTCGGCCAATGGAACCATCGCCTTACGTGCTTCAATCGCCAACCCACCCCGTTGCGGAAAGCGGCGAAACTGCGGCGTTGACTATCGCGAACCAGCGCGCCTTCCGCTTTTACGACAACCGCCAGAAATACCTGTTGTTCGTCAACACGTGCTCCGAAAAGTGGGTGATCGCACAGCGGGTCGCGCTGGAACTGGCGCACATTCACCCCCGGCCGCCGGCGGTGCGCGTGTTCGATGCCGGCGTCGGCGATGGCACGGTGCTGGCGCGCATCATGCGCGCGATGCACCGGCGCTTCCCGACATTCCCGTTTTACCTCATCGGCAAGGAGATCAGCCTGGAGGATGTGCGCCTCACACTGGAGAAAATGCCCGACCGCTTCTTCGAGCATCCGGCGACCGTGCTGGTGATGACGAATCTATACTACCGCGAAGCGCCGTGGCTCGTGCCCGATTCGGTTACGGCCGCGACCAGCCTGGCCTGGCACGAGCTCGCGCTTACCGGCACGACGGGTCACGAGTTCGAGGAGCAAATCACTGCGCTAGGGCCATTCCTCTCGGAGAACTGGCGCGCGGCTCCGCATCCGGCCACCGGCAACCCGACGTACTTGCGCCCCTCGGTGCTGGTGATTTACCGCGACGATCATCGCTTTCTGCTCGATCCGATCATCCCGCGGCGCGGCGGGGCGCAAGCCGACTATGACCTGGTGATCGCATCTCAACCATACCGCGCGCGTGCGCCACTCGACTTCAAAGCCTCGCGGGTCATCGCGCCGCTGGCGCGCAGCTTGGGGCCGGGCGGGCGTCTGATCGGCATCCACTCGCACGGGCAGGACCCTGGCCTGGAGATTCTACAGGGTATCTGGCCTGGCGAGAATCCCTTCCAACACAATCGACACCAGATGCTGAAGGCGGTCAAGCGGACACTGGGGAAGGCGGCGCACCGGCTGAGGTTCGACGCGCACTCGGATGCGCGCGCGCTGTTCCGTTATCACATGCATACCTTGCCGACCGAGATCGCCGAGACGATCGGCACCTCGACGCTGTTCGCCGCGTGGAATGCCGCGATCTACGTCGGCCAGGTGGAGGATTCGCGCCTCGAGGCCGCGCTCGCGGATCGGCGCTACCTGGATGTGACGCGGCAGGTGCTGCAGAAGCATGGCGGGCTGTGGTTCTGGGACGAGTCCTACGTGATTTCGCGTCGCCGGGACTGACGCCCGGACCGTGGGCCTGCGGACGCCGGGCGACAGTTCCAGCCGCTGCCTTCATTACCAGTTCTAAAGGACGGCAGCGGTTGTGTCGCCCAACATGGTGTGCAATCACAGAGATGGGCGCGTAGTAACGACTTTAGTCGTTCTGGCCGACGACCAGCTTTATTTGTGTTCCTTCGTGTGGATTCGTGGATCACTGTTTTTCGTTTTGATAGGGCGATGCTATGAGCGTATCCAACCACAACAAAGTCAAGGTCGCCATTCTCGGATCGGGCAATATCGGCAGCGACCTGATGTTCAAAATCCTGCGCGAGCCGGGCCACATGGAGCTGACGCTCCTGGCCGGAATCGAGCCGCAGTCGGAGGGTTTGGCGCGGGCGCGGTCACTCGGCCTCAACGCCAGCTACGACGGCATCCAGGCCATCCTCGACGATCCCGAAATTCGCATCGTGTTCGACGCCACCAGCGCCTACGCCCACGTGCGCCACGCGAAGGTGCTGCGCGCAGCCGGCCGCATGGCGATCGATCTGACGCCGGCTGCGCGCGGCCCGTACGTCATCCCGCCCGTCAACCTGGGCGCGCACATCAATGAATCGAACGTCAACCTGATCACCTGCGGCGGCCAGGCGACGATTCCGCTCGTGTATGCCGTCAGCCGCGTCACGCCCGTCGCCTACGCCGAAATGGTGAGCACGATTGCTAGCCTGTCCGCCGGCCCCGGCACGCGCCAGAACATCGACGAATTCACCTTCACGACCGCGCGCGGCCTCGAAGTGATCGGCGGCGCGCAGCGCGGCAAGGCGATCATCATCCTCAACCCCGCCGACCCGCCGATCATGATGCGCAACACGATCTACGCGCTCTTAGAATCGGCTGAAGTGGATCAGGAAGCGATTGCCGACTCGGTTGCAGAAATGGTCACTGCCGTGCAGGCGTATGTCCCCGGCTACCGGCTCAAGAACCCGCCCGTGTTCGAGCAGCGCGAGACGCCCGACGGCAAGAAGACGCTGGTCGCGATGTTGTTGGAAGTGACCGGCGCGGGCGACTATCTGCCGCAGTACGCAGGCAATCTCGATATCATGACCGCCTCGGCGCGGCAGGTGGGTGAAGTGTTTGCCCAGCACTTGCTCAGTGAGCAGTTATCAGTAACCAGCAAGCAGGAGATGCCCCCTGATAACTGGTGACTGCTCATTGATGACTGGACACTGACCATGAAACCACCGCGTCTCACCGATACCACCCTCCGCGACGGCTCGCACGCCATGCGCCATCAATTCACGCGCGAGCAGGTGCGGGCGGTCGTGGAAGCGCTCGATAAAGCCGGCGTGTCCGTGCTCGAAGTGACGCACGGCGACGGCCTGGCCGGTTCATCGATTCAGTACGGCTTCTCGCGCACCGACGAGATGGACTTGATCGAAGCGGCGCGCAACGCCGCCACCCATTCCCGAATCGCCGCGCTGTTGCTGCCGGGCATCGGCACACGCCAGGAACTGAAAGACGCCATCGCGCGCGGCATTCAGGTGGTGCGCATCGCCACGCAATGCACCGAGGCCGACATCTCGCAGCAGCACTTCGGCATGGCGAAAGAGATGGGGCTGGAAGCCGTCGGGTTTCTGATGATGTCGCACATGCGACCGCCGGAATTTCTCGCCGAGCAGGCGCGGCTCATGGAAGCGTACGGGGCCGATTGCGTCTACGTGGTGGACTCGGCGGGCGCGCTCCTGCCCGATGGCGCGGCCGCGCGTGTGCGCGCGCTCAAGCAGGCGCTCAAGATTCAGGTCGGCTTCCACGCGCACAACAACCTGGGTCTCGCCATCGGCAATACGATCGCCGCGATTGAAGCCGGGGCCGATCAGGTGGATGGCACGTTGCGCGGCCTGGGCGCGGGCGCCGGCAACGCCGCCACCGAACTGATCGCGGCTGCGCTCGACAAACTCGGTCTCAACCCCGGCCTCGACGTGTTCGGCTTGCTCGACGCTGCCGAGTTCGTCGTCGCGCCGTTCATGCCGTTCCAGCCCATCCCCGACCGCGACTCGATTGCCATCGGCTACGCGGGCGTGTACTCGACCTTCCTGCTGCACGCCAAACGCCTGGGCAAGCAATACGGCATCGACCCGCTGGAGATTCTGGTGGAACTGGGCCGCCGCAAAGCGGTGGCCGGTCAAGAAGATTGGATACTGGATGTAACCCTGGATTTAGTTAAACAGAAACAGATTTGATCCACGAAGTCACACGAATAAACACGAAGTAAAAATCTTCGTGGCCCTTCGTGTGACTTCGTGGACAAGGATTTGTCTATGACTGTGACCAACACCGAAGTTCAGACCGGCAACTTCCGCACGTACACCAATCGCAGCGGCGAAGGCCAGGCCCAAACGATTCTCTGGTTGCATGGCTCCGGGCCGGGCGTCACCGCCTGGTCGAACTGGCAGTTCGCGCTGCCCGCACTCGCCGAGCAGTTCCACTGCCTCGCGCCCGATCTGGTCGGCTTTGGCGCGACCGAACATCCGCCGCACCCGCCGGCCGGCATGCGCAACTGGATGCGCCTGTGGGTCGATCAATCTCTGGCGCTGCTCGATGCGCTCCAGATCGAGAAGACGCACATCGTCGGCAACTCGATGGGCGGCGCGATCGCGCTGCACCTCATGATGGAAGCCCCCGAACGCTTCGAGCGCGTCGTGTTGATGGGGCCGATCGGCGCGCCGCACCCGATCACACCCGAACTCGATCGCCTGTGGGGGTTCTACGAGGATCCATCGCTGCAAATGTTTCGTAACCTTATCCGCTGGTTCGTGTATGACGACACGTTCATCGCCGATCGGCTCGACGCGATCGCGGAGACGCGCTTCGAGGCGGCGATGAAACCCGACGTGCAGCGTTCCTTCAAGGCGATGTTTCCCGCGCCGCGTCAAACCGTGATTGATGACCTGGTCGTGCCCGAACTCGCGCTGCGCCGCATGACGCACCCCACGCTCCTGGTTCATGGGCGCGACGATAAGATCGTGCCGCTGGAAACCAGCCTGCATCTGCTTCAGCGCCTGCCCAAAGTGCAGTTGCACGTGTTTGGGCAGTGCAGCCACTGGACGCAGATCGAGTTCGCCAAGAATTTCAACCAGTTGTTGGCGCAGTTCTTCGGAGAACAGATTTAGGTGCGTATTGCGTAGTGCATGACGAAATACGGGATACTCAATACGAAATACGGATACACCATGACCACACCTTCTTCCACTATCGAAACAATTGCCGAACGTCTCGATACCGCCTGGCGCACGCATACGCCAATTCCGCCCATCACCGAGAGCGACGGCATCACCCGCGTCGAGACGGCTTATGCGATCCAGACGCACTGGACGAACGTGCGCCTGGCGCGCGGCGAAAGAGTCGTCGGGCGCAAGATCGGGCTGACGAGCAAAGCCATCCAGCAGCAGCTCGGCGTGAACGAGCCGGATTACGGCGCGCTGTGGCAATCGAGCTACTATCCGGCCGTGAATGGCCGTGTGGAGATTCCGGCGAGCGACTTCTTGCAGCCGCGCATCGAAGGCGAAGTGGCGTTTCTGATCGGCAAGCCGTTGCGCGGGCCGAACATCACGCCGCAGGCTGTGCTGGCCGCTACCGAAGCCTGCGCGCTCGGCGTCGAGATCGTCGCCAGCCGCATCGCCGATTGGCGCATCAAGCTGGCCGATACGATCGCGGACAACGCCTCCTACGGCGGCTTCACGCTTGGCCCGTGGGATCAGCAGCTGCGCGAGGCCGACCTGGCCGCCCTTGCGATGACCATTCACCACAACGATGTCCTGGCCGCCGAGGGCTTAGGAGCAGCCGCGCTCGGCCACCCTGCCCTCTCGACCGCCTGGCTCGCCAACAAGCTGTCCGAGTTCGGCGTAGCTCTGGAGCCGGGCGACATCGTGATCTCCGGCGGCATCACCAAGATGTTGCCGGTGAAGGCGGGGGACCAGTTCGTGTTCACACTCACCGGGCAACCGATGGTGACGGTGATGTTTGAGTAGCAAGTAGACAGGTAGATTAAGGAGCAGGTAGACAGGTAACAAGTAGACAAGGAGCAGGTACGCCGATCGACTTTCTATCCCTGATACCTATGTACCTTTTACCTGTATACCTCCTACCTGTCTACCTTCTACCTGTGTACCAGAATGCGAGGAACCCCATGAACACCGACATCGCCCAACTGGTCAGCGTTGCGTTGTACACGCCTAAACCCGACGAGTCACTTGCCTTCTTCCACGATCTGATCGGCATGGAGCTCAGCCATCGCGAAGGGCAATCGGTTTACCTGCGGGCATACGAGGATTTTTATCAATACACGCTCAAGCTCACCGAGGCGGCGCAGCCCGGCCTCGAAGAAGTCACCTGGCGCGCGTCCTCGCCGGAAGCGCTGGAGCGGCGGGTCAAGGCGATTGAGGCGGCCGGGTTGGGAACGGGCTGGATGGATCAGGACTACGCGCACGGTCGAGCCTACAAGTTCTGCACACCCGATGGACACCCGATGAAGGTGCTGTGGGAGCTCGACTATTTCAGCGCCTCGCCCGAACTGAAAAGCAAACTCCGCAATCGACCCTCCCAGCGTCCGTTGCGCGGCGTGCCGGTGCGGCGCATCGATCACGTGAACTTGATGGTCAGCGATGTCGTCCAGAACACCGACTTCATGCTCGACGAACTGGGCTTCAAGTTGCGCGAGCAAAAGATCGGTGACGGCGGCGCGGTGGTCGGCTCGTGGTTGAGCGTGAGCGCGCTGGTGCACGAGCTGGCCCTGATGCGCGACGCGACCGGCGCGCGCGGCCGGTTTCATCACGTGGCCTATTGGTACGGCGCGCCGCAACACCTGCTCGACATCGCCGATGTCTTCGCCGAGCGCGACGTGCGCATCGAGAGCGGCCCGGCCAAACACGGCACGACGCAAGCGTACTTTCTCTACGTGTTCGAGCCGGGCGGCAATCGCGTGGAACTGTTCGGCGATACCGGCTACTTGATCTTCGATCCCGATTGGCAGACGGTGGTGTGGAATGTCGCGAACGAAGTCGATTTGGAGAAAAGCAGCATCTGGTTCGGCGGCCAGCTCGCCAAGTCGTTTTATCGCTACGGCACGCCGGTGGCGCCGGGTCACAGCCTGGAAGAGATTGGCCGCTGATGACCTTCAATTACCCCTTGCTCCTGGTCGCCAGCGACGACCCTTATCCCACCTACAAGTGGATGCGTGACGACGACCCCGCTCACTACTCGGCGACGGAGGAGGTGTGGGTGCTGACGCGCTATGCCGATTGTTCAGCCGCTTTCAAGGACTGGAAAACGTGGTCGTCGGAGCGGCGCGGCAACCTGCTCAACGACCTCCCTGAGCGGATCGGCAAGACGCTCGGCACCAGCGACCCGCCCAAGCACACCTTCGCGCGTTCGATCGTCAACAAGGCATTCACGCCGCGCACGGTGACCGACTTAAAGCCTACCGTGCAGGCGCTGGCCCGGCAGTTGTGTACGCGCGCGCGCGAGCTGGGCACGATCGAGTTTGTCGCCGACATCTCCGCGCCGTTCAACGCCGCCATCCTCGGCGCGATGTTCGGCGTGCCGGAGCAGGATTTCATCGACCTGCGCCACTGGCTGGACGATTTCTTCAAGCGCGAGAAGCCGCCGGCCGGCGGAGAGCCGCGCCAGGTGGTGGCGATGCGCCAGCTGCGCAGCTACTTGAACGCGCTCGCCGAGCAGCGGCAGGCTCAACCGGGCGAGGATTTGATGTCGGCGATGCTTCTCGCCGAAGAGAACGGTCAGCGGTTGGCGCTCGAACAGGTCGTCGTGACGACGATGACGTTTCTCACCGCCGGATTCGAGTCCACCAACAACCTGTTCACGAACCTGGCCTACGCGCTGTCGCTGCATCCTGATGTGTTGGCGGAGGTGTGCGCGCGGCCGGACTCGATCCCGGCGTTTGTGGAAGAAGGGATGCGTTGGGATGCCCCGGCGCAGGGCTTCGTGCGCTCGCCCACACGCGCTGTTGCGCTGCACGACAAGGTCATCCCGCAGGGCGCGCAGGTGCTGCTGCACATCGGCTCGGCCAATCGCGACGAGCGGGCATTTGCCGATGCGGATCGGTTCGACCTTCACCGGCCTGATCAACGCCATCTGGGCATGGGTCAGGGCATTCACTTCTGCGTCGGCGCGCCGCTCGGCCGCGCGATGGCGCAGTTCTTGTTCGAGGCCCTGCTGCCCGTCAGCGCACGTTGGGAAGTTGATCTGAGCACGGCCGCCCGCGTGACGACACCTAACTTCCGTGGCTTCACCCGCCTGCCGCTGACAATCGCCTGAGAGGCTGTCTGAAAACCTCAAAGTACAGCGCTCTGTCCACCGCGAGGACGCGGTGGACACCCGCGACGGGAGCACTGCACCGCATGTGGACGCGGGCTTCGAGCAACTTTTCAGGCTGCCCTAGGCGCCGTCGAAGGGTCGCACGGCCAAGGCTAAGCGGAGATCTGTACCGATCGTAGTGCTGAAGAACCTCTCGATTTCCATTAACCAGTCCGACTATTTCGGACAATCGGCTTGCCAGCCAGCCGTGTTTGCCCGATACTATACGCACTCCCGCTAATCCACCGTTGGATATGCATCACCACAGCGTGTGACCAGCTAGACTGCATTCGACAGCGGGGCCGTGCGCCGTCTAGTTGGATAGCCGAGGATCGATTCAAACATTGGAGGAGGAGCTTATGAATCGGGCAATCAGGCGCTTGTTCAGTATTGGATCCGTGCGGCTGGCCATCGTATGCGCGCTGTGCGCGGCTCTGGCGCTCGCGGCCTGTGGGCCGTCCGGTGCGCTGCCCAGCTCGATCAAGATCGGCGCGGTGGTGCCGCTGACTGGCCGCTATGCTGCGGGCGGCGAGCAGATCAAGAACGGCTATGAACTGGCCGTCGAGGCGATCAACAACGCCGGCGGCGTGTCGGTAGGCGGGACGAAGATTCCGCTGGAGTTGATCGTCCTCGATGATGAGTCCGACGCGACCAAGACCGTGCAACGACTGGAGACCTTGTTTTCCAGCAATGAGGTCGTGGCGTACCTCGGCGGGTTTGGCAGCGACCTGCACGCGGCGGCGGCGGCCATTGCCGAGAAGAACAAGGTTCCCTACATCGGCGTTGCCTTCGCCCTGTACAACGTTCACCAAAAAGGCTTCAAGTATCTCTTCTCGCCATTCCCCAAGTCGCCCAGTCTCGCCGTGACGACCTTCGACCTGCTCGACAGCCTCTCACCCAAGCCGTCCAATATCGCCATCTTTGCCGAGACGACCGACTGGGGTACGGAGTTGAGCGGCCTGTGGAAGGACGAAGCGGCGAAACGCGGCTATAGCGTCGTGGCAGACCAGACGTACGCGCCCGGCTCGCAGGATTTCTCGCCGAACATCCTGGCCGCCAAGGATGCGGGCGCTGAAGTGGTGCTGGCGCTGCCCAACCCACCGGATGGCCTGGCGCTGGCGAAGCAAATCAAGGAGCTGGATTTCAACGCCGGCTTGTACGTATTCATTCGCGCCGCCGATAGTCTGGCCTGGGCCGAGAACCTCGGCGCGGACGGCA
This sequence comes from Anaerolineae bacterium, assembly GCA_035292585.1. Taxonomy (GTDB): domain Bacteria; phylum Chloroflexota; class Anaerolineae; order Fen-1058; family Fen-1058; genus DASSFZ01. The sequence goes on from DATDPU010000057.1 coordinate 93,416, forward strand.
ACTACGTCCTGCTCATGCCCGGCTGGAATCCCGAAGTGAAGTTTGAAGGGGTCGCCGACATGTTGCAGCGCCACCAGGCGAAATACGGCAAATCGGCGCAAGCGACGACCGGCCCGGCCTACGCCGCCGTTCAAATCCTGGCCGATGCGATCACCCGCGCAGGCAGCGTCGATCGGGATAAGATTCGGGATGCCATCGCCGCGACGGATATGACGACCGTCGTCGGCTCGGTGAAATTCAATGCGGATGGCACGGGTCAGGTCACGACGATCATCAACCAGTGGCAGGACGGCAAGCAGGTGCTGATCTGGCCGCCCGATCAGGCCGTCGGTCAGGTGATGTACCCGGCCGCTTCGTGGACAGAACGCTGATCCATTCCTTCCATCATCAATAGAACCCGCTTGTTCCGACCCGTCAGGACGCTTGGGCTGCCCTGATGGGTCGGATTCTGAAAGGTGAAGTCTAGTACCCCGACCGCCTAATTCTGCGGGGTTGGGACGGCACAACCGCCGCCCTCTTTAGAAGGCAATGAAAGGCGGCGGCTGGCACTGCCGTCCGCCGCAGGCCCACGGGGCGGCTTCGCACTGCAACTGCGGCAGGAACTATGCAACTTCAAGTTGTCGAAGTACTAGTTGCAACGGTAGACCTCGGAGGTCTGCTGGCCGGGGGGCACTGGAGTAGGGACTTTGTTGCTCCAAGCCCGCGTCCCCGCGGGCGTCTATCCTGATCGACCGCGGGGACGCGGTCGGTGAGCAAACGGATCGGTCGGATTCTGAAGGGTGAAGGGATTACCGGAGTAGAAGTTGGGCGCGCTGCTACAGCTGGAGCAGGTTTCAAAGGCGTTCAAAGGGTTGCAGGCGGTGCTCTCCGTCACGGCAACCGTCGCCCAGGGTGAGATTTTGGGGCTGATCGGCCCGAATGGCGCCGGCAAGACGACGCTGTTCAATCTCATCACGGGGTTTTACCGCCCGGACAGCGGCCGTATCGTGTTCAAGGGTCGCGACGTGACGCGCCTGGGAACCGATCGGCGCTGCCAATACGGCATCGCTCGCACCTTTCAACTGGTGCGCCCGTTTCCCGACCTGACCGTGCTGCAAAACGTCACCGTCGGTCGCGTCTACGGGTGCGAGCCGGCCCGTACATTGAGCCAGGCCAAAGTGGAAGCGCGCGAGACATTGGAGTTCGTCGGTCTGGCGCACCGCGCCGCCGAACATGCCAAGCACCTGACGCTGGTAGATCGCAAGCGGCTGGAGTTGGCGCGCGCGCTGGCGACCCGCCCTACCCTCCTGTTGCTCGATGAACTGCTGGCCGGGCTGAACCCCTCCGAAGTGGTGGCGGAGATGGAATTGATTCGCCGCATCCGGGATTCCGGCGTAACCGTGATCATGGTCGAGCACCTGGTCAAGGCGGTCTTCGGTATCTCCGATCGGGTTGCCGTGCTGAACGCGGGCGAGAAGATCGCCGAGGGGCCGCCCGACGCCGTCGCCAGCGATCCGCGCGTTATTGATGCCTACCTGGGACAAGCCGGCCATGCTTGAAGTGCGCGAACTGGCGGCGGCCTACGGCGATCTCCAGGTGTTGTGGGATATTTCGCTCGAGGTACAGGCAGGCGAGATCGTCGTTTTGATCGGGCCGAATGGGGCGGGCAAGACGACGTTCCTGCGCACGATCGCGGGGTTGCATCGGCCGCTGTCCGGCAGTATTATCCTTGAGGGATCGCCCATTCACGCGCTGCCCGCGCATCAGATTGTCGAACGGGGGATCATCCTGGTGCCGGAAGGACGACGGCTGTTCGGCGGGATGAACGTGCTGGAAAATCTGGAGCTTGGCGCGTTCACCGCTCGCGCGCGCGAGAAACGCCGCGAGACGCTGAAGCGCGTATTCGATCTCTTTCCGATTCTATCCCAGCGCCTCAACCAGCGCGCTGCGACGTTGAGCGGCGGTCAGCAGCAGATGGTGGCGATCGGCCGGGCGCTGATGGGCTTGCCGCGACTGCTGATGCTGGATGAGCCATCGCTGGGCCTGGCGCCGTTGGTGGTGCAGAATATCTTTGACGTGGTGCGCGGCATCGGCCGCGAGGGTGTCACGGTGCTGCTCGTCGAGCAAAACGCCCGGCTCGCGCTCGACCTGGCCGATCGGGCGTACGTGGTCGAGCAGGGACGGATCGCCGGCCAGGGCACGGGCGCGAGTCTATTGGCCGATCAGCATGTGCGCCAGGTCTATCTGGGCTACACGGCGGCGGAGCGATCCACGCACCTACACAAATGAACACGAATCGGTAATTGCATGAGCGTCGAGACGGTTGCGCAGAACTTAGTGTTCGGGCTGTTCGTGGGCAGCATGTACGGCGTCGCCGCGGTGGGCCTGGCGCTCGTCTTCGGCGTGCTGAAAGTCTTGAACGTGGCGCACGGCGAGCTGTTGATGCTCGGCGGCTACGTGACCTTCTGGCTGTTCACGCTGCTTCGCATCGACCCGTTCCTCTCGCTGCTGGTCACCGTTCCGGTCCTATTTGTTCTTGGCATGGTGTTAAACCGGGTCGTTTTTCGCCACGTCGTACGGCTCACCGGCGAGACCAAGATCAAGAACTCGCTGCTGGTCAGCTTCGGGCTATCGCTGATTTTGCAGAATGTCGCCATCCAGCTGTTCACGGCCGACGAACGCGGCGTCCAGATGAGTTACTCCGGGGCGGGGTTGAAGGCCTTCGGGATCATGCTGCCCTATACGCGCCTGATGATCCTGGTGATCGCGCTGGCGGCGATTCTATCGCTGCATCTCTTTCTCCAGCGCACTTATACGGGCAAGGCGATCCGGGCCACGGCGGAAGACTGGGAAGCCGCTGCGCTCGCCGGGATCAGCATCCAGCGCATTTATCTGTTGACCTTCGGGCTGGGCGCGGCGATGGCGGGCATCGCCGGGACGCTGGTCAGCGTGAGTTACGGCGTCGCACCCAGCATCGGCCTGGCCTGGACGCTGCGGGCGCTGATCGTCATCGTGCTGGCGGGCACGGGAAGTATTTTAGGCGCCTTCCCGGTCGGGTTGTTTCTGGGCGCAGCCGAGGCGCTGAGCGCAACCTTCATCGGGCCGGCTTACCGCGAGCTGGTGGGCTTGGTGATCTTTCTGCTCGTCTTGCTGCTCCGCCCCCAAGGGCTGTTTGGAAGGGCGTAGCGCCGATGAGCGAAGCGATCGAGCGAGTTGCTCCTTCGGTGTCAACGCCGCGCAGCTCGGGTTGGCTCCGGCTTGCACTCGTCGTCGTGGCGGCCGCGCTGTTGGCGCTGGCGCCGCAGTTGGTGAAACGCGACGATGTGATCAATCTGTTGTTCATCGTCCTGCTTTACATCAGCCTGGGCCAGAGCTGGAACATCCTGGCCGGGTTCGTCGGACAGACCAGCCTGGGCCACGCGGCATTCTTTGGCATCGGCGCGCTCACGACGCGCACGCTGTGGACGAACGGCGGGCCTTTTCTCTTGGCGCTGCTCCTCGGCGCGTTAGCGGCGACGCTCTTCGCGCTGGTCATCGGCGTGCCGACTTTTCGGCTGCGGGGCGCTTACTTCGCGATCGGGACGCTGGGCATGGCCGAAGCGCTACGGATCACCATCAGCCAGACCTCGCCGCTGGTCAGCACCTTGCCGACCGAGCAGATTGTCGGCTACAATCTGGCGACACGCTATTACCTGGCGCTCGTCCTGGCGCTGGCGACGATTGGAGCGGCGGCTTTTCTGCTGCGCTCGCGCTTGAGCCTGGGAATGCTGGCGGTGCGCGAGGACGAGGAAGCTGCGCAGGCGACGGGTGTGAACCCGCTCAAGCACAAGCTGATCGCGTTCACGATCAGCAGCTTCTTCGCCGGTCTGGCGGGCGGCGTCTTCGCGTTCTATCACGTCAGCTATTACCCGGAGGCGACGTTCAGCCCGCACTGGACGTTTGACGCACTGTTGATCAGCTTCGTCGGCGGGCTGGGGACGATCGGCGGCCCGGTGATCGGCGCTATCTTTTACGTTCTGGTTCGAGAACGGCTGGCGGTGACGCTGGTGGACGTTCATCAGATTCTCTTCGGCGTCCTGTTTATCATCGTGGTGCTGGTATTTCCGGGTGGGCTGGTGGAAGCCTGGGATCGGCTGCGCCAGGCGCGCTGGTTTTCCAGGCGCGCGCGCTGAGTCGCCGATAAGAGTAGGGTTCGACCAATTAGTTTTGTCCTGTTCTACTGGGTTGTTTCACCGCCGAGTCGCAGAGTACGCGGAGGATTTATAGAAAAACTCAGCGCTCGCGGCGTCTCGGCGGTGAGACCTAGCAGAATTAAGCAGTCAAAGCAGTGGGAGCGATGGAATGCGATTAGTGACCTACGATTCTGACGAGAACTGGCGCGCGGGCGTGATGCTTGCTGATCAGGTGGTGGATGCCGCCGTCGCCGCCGAAGCCGCAGGCTTGGCTCAGGACGGCGCGATCGATTGGACATCGAACCGAAGCATCATCCAGCTATCGCCCGATCGGCTGGCCCGATTGGAAGACGCCGCGCGCACGCTCGCCGCGCAGCATGCTATTGACCCGGCACGCCTCGGCCCACCGATCGTCGATCCGGAAAAGATCATCTGCCTGGGGCTGAACTATCGCGATCACGCGCAAGAAGCGAACCAGCCGATCCCGCCGGCGCCCAACCTCTTCGCCAAGTTTCGCAACGCGCTCACCGGCCCGGCCAGCCCAATCGTCTCGCCCGGCGTCAGCCAGGAGATCGATTACGAAGCGGAGTTAGCGGTGGTTATCGGGCAGCGCTGCAAGAACGTGCCCGCAGCCGATGCGCTGAACGTCGTGGCCGGGTACATGGCGTTCAACGATGTCAGCGCCCGCGATGTGCAGCTGCGCACCAGCCAGTGGCTGGCCGGGAAGTCACTCGATACCTTTGCCCCGTGCGGCCCGGCGCTGGTGATCGACGAAATCCGCGATCCGCAGGCGCTGCGCCTATCAACGCGCGTCAATGGGGAGACGCTTCAGTACGGGAACACACGTGATATGATCTACTCCGTGGCCGAGACGATCGCGTTCATCAGCCAGCTGATGACGTTGCAGCCGGGCGACATCATCGCCACCGGCACACCGGCGGGCGTAGGCTTCAAGCGCGAACCGCCGGTCTTTCTCCGTCACGGCGATATCGTGGAAGTCGAGGTCGAGGGCATCGGGGTTCTGCGCAACCCGGTTGTCGGTAAGCACTAAGCTACCCCTCACCCTGACCCTCTCCCCGCTGGGGAGAGGGTGAAACTCAACGTCGCAATGAAAGGAGGGGCAACAAGATTCGATAGACAGGCAGTGTGCGCCCACGAACATCGTCAAGCCGCTGTGGCCCAGCGTGGTGCAATGAGCGCCGCGCCGTCCACGCATTCAATCAGGAGAACAGACGATGACCAAAGAATACAAGCTGTACATCGGTGGGGAATGGGTTGACGCCGCCAACAAAGAAACTTTCGAAGACTACAACCCGTACACCGGCGAAGTCTTCGCGCATGTGCCGCGTGGCAAGCGCGCTGACGCGGCACGCGCGATTGAAGCCGCCGCCGCGGCTTTTCCGGGTTGGGCCACTGCACCTCCCAGCGTGCGGCGCAAGGCCTTCCTCAAGGCGGCTGACATCTTTGAAAGCCGGCAGCAGGAGCTGGTCCAAGCGTTGAATGAGGAGATTGGCGCGACGATCGGCATTGCCATGTTCCAGATGTTCTTCGTCCCCGGCCTCCTGCGGGAAGCGGCGGCGCAGGCTTACAGCGTCACCGGCGAGGTGATTCCGGCGGATTATCCCGGCGCGTTCTTCATGGCCTTGCGACAACCGGCGGGCGTTGTGGCCGGATTCGGGCCATTCAACGTGCCCTTCATTCTGTGCATGCGCGCGATTGCGCTGCCCATCGCCTACGGCAACACGGCAGTGCTCAAACCCTCGGAAGAAGCGCCCGTCACCGGCGGGATCATGATCGCCGAGATTTTTGAGGAAGCCGGTTTCCCGCCGGGGGTGCTGAATGTCATCACCCACACCAAGGAGGATGCCCCCGAAGTCGGCGACGAAATGATCGTGCACCCGGCGGTGCGGCGCATCAGCTTCACCGGTTCGACCGACATTGGGCGCCTGGTGGCCGAGAAAGCGGGCCGCCATCTCAAGCGGGCCGTGATGGAACTAGGCGGCAAGGACCCGCTCATCATTCTGCGGGATGCCGACCTCGACTATGCCGCCGACGCAGCGGCTTGGGGCGCGTTCCTGCATCAGGGCGAAATCTGCATGTCCACCGAACGCATCATCGTCGAGCGGCCGATCGCCGAGGCGTTCACCGAAAAGCTGGCGCAGCGCGCCGCGGCCTTGAAGGTGGGCGACCCGCGCGATCCCACCACGGCGATTGGCCCGCTCATCAATACCGCCGCGCTCAACAAGGTGCACGGGCACGTTCAAGAAGCGATCAGCGGCGGCGCGGAACTGGTGACGGGCGGCAAGCACGATCGGCTTGTGTACTACCCCACCGTGCTGACCGACGTCAAGTCCAACATGCGCGTCTTCACCGACCAGACGTTTGGGCCGATCGCCCCGATCATCGTCGTCGAGGATGCCGAAGAAGCCTTGCGGGTGGCGAACGATTCCAAGTACGGGCTGTCGTCGGGCATTATCACCCACGACTTCAACCAGGCGCTGGACATGGCGCAGCGGCTCGACACAGGCATGGTGCACATCAACGATCAGACCGTGAACGACGAACCGCAGGTGCCCTTTGGCGGCGTCAAGGGCAGCGGCTTTGGCCGGATGGGCGGGAAAGCGGCGCTGGATGAATTCACCGAGTTGCGGTGGATCAGCATTCAGCGGAATCAGCGGACGTTCCCATAGAAAACTAACCCTTGCGAAGGTTCCCAACCTTCGCAAGGGTAGCCTTGAAGGAGGTACGTGATGACAGCCTATCGCAGCGATGTGGTTGGAAGTCTCTTGCGCCCGGCCTATCTGAAAGAAGCCCGACAGCGCCGGGCCGACGGCGCGATCAGCGACGCAGAGTTCAAGCAGATCGAAGACCGCGCCGTGGACGAGGCGATGGCGTTGCAGATCCAGGCAGGGGTGGAGGTGATCACCGACGGCGAGATGCGGCGCTATGCCTTCTTCGGACACCTGATCGATGCGACGGAAGGCTACGATAAGTTCGGGGGCTGGGCGATCCCCTTCCGCGACGAGCAGGGCAACGAATTGGTGTTCAAGCGCCCGGTAGTCGTCTCGAAGTTGAAGCGCGTCCGTCCCATGTGCATGGAAGAGTTCACCTATCTGCGCGCCCGAACCGATCGCCCCGTCAAAACGACGCTGATCAGCGCGCAGCAGGCGGCGGCGTATTACGCTCCGGAGAAATCGAAGGGCGCTTATGCGACGATCGACGCTTACCTCGCGGACGTGGTGGATATTTTGCGCACCGAGGTGGACGAGTTGGTGCGTTTGGGCTGTACCTACATCCAGATCGATGCGCCGCAGTATGCCGGGCTGATCGACCCCAACATTCGCGAGGGTTATCGCCAGCGCGGCAACGACCCCGACAAACTGCTCGATCGCTGCATCGATCTGGATAATGCGGTGATCGGCGATCACCCCGGTGTGACGTTCGGCATCCATCTGTGCCGGGGCAACAACCAGAGCAAATTCTACGCCAGCGGCGGCTACGACCCGATTGCCGACGTGTTCCGCCGGACGCGCTTCCAGCGCTTCCTGCTCGAATACGACGACGAGCGCTCCGGCGGCTTCGAGCCGCTGCAACACGTCCCGGAGGATCGCACGGTAGTGCTGGGGTTGGTGACGACGAAGAAGCCTGCGCTGGAGAGCAAGGACGAGCTCAAACGGCGCATCCAGGAGGCTGCGAAGTTCGTACCGCTGGAGCGGTTAGCGTTGAGTCCCCAATGCGGCTTTGCCTCGACGGAGGAGGGGAACCTGGTCAGCCCGGCGGATCAGGCGGCGAAATTGCGCGTCGTCGCCGAAACCGCGCGCGAGGTGTGGGGCGCAGTCTAGCGCGGTTTTCACCTCGATTTACGGAATACGCACTACAGGAACCGTTGGAAGCGTGCAGAGTGCGTATTCCGTAAGCCATAAACTCGAGCGGACTTTGCAGCGCGTCACCGCGCGTTCACGTTGAATCCGCCATCTACAAAAAAGTGCGCGCCGTTGATATATCGGGCGCGATCGGACGCCAGGAAGACCACGCTATCACTCACCTCTTCCAGACTTGCCCAGCGCCCGGCCAGCACGCCAATTTTGCGGAAGTACTCGTCCAGAAACTCGGCCTTGGTCTTGCCCTGCTGCTTGGCCATGTTCTCGGCCCAGGCCTCGCGCCACTCGGTAGCGACGATCCCCGGTATTACCGCGTTCACCGTGATCTGCTCGCCCGCCAATTCGACGGCCAGGTATTTCGTGATGTGATTCATCGCCGAGTTGATGATGCCGTGCGTCAATGCCGGGCCTAGCACGCTCGTGCCCGCGACGCCGCTGATGTTGATGATGCGCCCGCTCCCATCGCGCGCGAGGTGCGGCAAGAAGGCCTGCGTGACGCGCAGCATCCCGATGGCCTTCGTGTCCACATCCTCCAGCCACTCTTTATCCGACCAGTTCAGCTGGCTGCCGGGGCGACGGACCCGGTTGTGTACGTTATTGATCACGATATGCACCGCGCCAAACCGATCCGCCGTGGTCGCCGCAGCGGCTTTCACCGCTTCCATATCCGTGATGTCCGTGGGGATAGCCAACGCCTGTACGTCGTGCGCGCGCTTGATTTCGTCCGCCGCCTGATCGAGCATTTCCTGGCCGCGCGCCAACAGCACGACGTTGACGCCTTCTGCCGCCAGACCTTTCGCGATAGCTTTGCCGATGCCTTTGCTCCCGCCGGTGATGACGGCTGTGCGGCCTTTCAGTCCAAGTTCCATAGCCGACTCCTTGTCTAAAAGTGACGCCGCCATGCCTCGCGGTCTTGGTCGCATGGCGGCGTCGGGTAACGCTGACCACTTTTCAGGCGCGTAGCCTAGCGCCTCGTGCGCGTTTGCTTCTACCCAACGCCCACGAGGGGCTAAACTACAAGCGCGTAGCCTAGTACCCCGACCGCCTAATTCTGCGGGGTTGGGACGGCACAACCCTCTTCGCTGCGCTCGTGGGCAGGCCGCCGCCCTCTTTAGAAGGCAATGAAAGGCGGCGGCTGGCACTGCCATCCGCCGCAGGCCCACGGGGCGGCTTCGCACTGCAACTGCGGCAGGAACTATGCAACTTCAAGTTGTCGAAGTACTAGTACCTTACCACAGGG
>DATDPU010000058.1:0-4049 GCA_035292585.1 Anaerolineae bacterium
TTCATGAACGGCACGATCACCGTGCCCATGGTGTCGCCGATCTTGAGGGTGCGCTTGCCGCCGATGAGGAGCGTGATGCCGCGGTCCTTGCCGGGCTTGAGCGCCTTGGTCATGACGTTGATGCAGTGCATGCAGCGCACGCAGCTCCTGTTGTCGACCTCGAGGGTGTCGTCGTCGTTGAGCGACAGCGCCTTGGTGGGGCAGCGCGCGATTACGTTGTCGATCGTGTACTTGCGGCCATGGCTCTCGACATACGCCTTGACTCCCTTCTGGTCCACCTGCATGTCGTCGCGCCAGGTGCCGATCACGGCAAAGTCGGCGCGCTGGATGGAGTTCATGCAGTCGTTCGGGCAGCCCGAGACCTTGAACTTGAACTTGTAGGGCAGCGCCGGGCGGTGCATGTCGTCGACGAAGTTGTTGACCAGCGTGCGGTGGATCCGGAGCTCGTTGGTGCACGACTGCTCGCAGCGCGCCGCGCCGACGCACGACATGGCGGTGCGCACGCAGGGGCCCGCGCCGCCCAGATCGAAACCGTACTCGTTGATCTCGTCGAAGAAATGCTGGGTGTTCTCGGTGGTGGCGCCGATGAACATGATGTTGCCGGTCTGGCCGTGGAACGCGATCAGCCCGGAACCCCACTTGCTCCAGGAGCCCGAAAGCTGGCGCAGCAGCCTGGTGGTGTAGTGGTTGCCGGCCGGCGGCTGCACGCGCAGCGTGTGGAACTCCTTGGACTCCGGGAACATGCTCGCAACCTCGGAGAAGCGCGGGATGATGCCCCCGCCATAGCCGAACACCGAGACCGTGCCGCCTTTCCAGTAGCCCAGGCGCGTCTTGTAGGAATGCTCGAGCTGGCCGAGCAGATCGACCATCATGTTGTTGTCGTGCGCCAGGCGCTTCAACCCGGTAACGAAGCTCGGCCAAGGGCCGCTTTCGAGCTGGTCGAGCATGGGCGTCGGGTGGAAAGGCTTGGTCGATTTCTTCTCCGGCGGGATATAAGTGCTGTGCCGCTCGGGGTTCTTGGGCTGCTTCTGCGCTTCGGACATTGGTATGCCTCCAGACAGTGCAAGGTCGGGCCGTAACAGTGTAACGATGTCCTTTTGCGCCCCCTCAGTGATCTTTGGGGATAGCCCGGATGGGGCGTCCCCCCTCCTTTGGAGATAGGCGGGGTGCCCATCGACCAAAAAAGTATCGTGTTTTCAAACATTTGCTTTCATTCCGGGCACAGGTTTGCGCGCTCCCGGGGCGTCGTCCGATAGCCGCCGCGGCGTTCCCCGCGCGACGCCGATGCGGTACGTTCCGCTCCTACGATCCCGACTCTGGCCCGTATGCCTTGAACGCCGCCCTGCCAAACGCAGTCGAACACCCGTTTGCGCTAGACCGATCGCAAGCGTATCTGCGCTGGCGCGAGCGCAAGCTCGCGCGCTATCCGCGCCGCGTCGAGGACCTGATCGTGGAGGTGCGCGATCCGCGCAACCCCAGCGAAAGCGAGGCGGAGGAAATCCGCCGCGTATGCAGTGCGGCGAACATGGCGGTTTATGCCAGTCCGCTTGCCGGCGTGGCCGACAAGGAGATTCCGCGCCGCCTGGGCGCGCGCCTGGGTCTTGCGCGCCTGCACGCCAACCCGCTCGCGGACGAGGACGGCATCAGCTCGCTCGAGACGGCGCCGGGAAAATCGGCCCGCGGCTATATTCCCTACTCGAACCAGCGCCTGCTATGGCATACCGACGGCTACTACAACGCCCCGGGCGAGCGCATCCGCGCGTTCATCCTGCACTGCGTACGGCCCGCCGCCACGGGCGGCGAAAACCGCCTGCTCGATCACGAGATCGCCTACATTCTGCTGCGCGACGCCGACCCGGAGTACGTGAAGGCGCTTTCGGCGCTTGACGCCATGACCATCCCCGCCAACGCCGAGGAAGGCGCCGAGATTCGTCCCGCCCAAACCGGCCCGGTATTCTCCACCGATGCCGGCGCGCTTCACATGCGCTACACCGCGCGCACGCGCAGCATCGAATGGCGGCCGGACGACACGACGCGCGCCGCGGTGCAATTTCTCAACCGCGTGCTCGACGGAGATTCGCCCTTCGTGTTCGCCCTTCGCCTGGCCGGCGGCCAGGGCCTGGTATGCAACAACGTGCTGCACAACCGCAGCGCATTCACCGATGACCCCGCGCCTGGCCTGGGCCGGCTCGCCTATCGCGCCAGATACTCCGATCGCGTCGCCGAGGGCGCCGCGCGCTGACGCGGTCGCTTTCACGAAAGAAAGGCCGGCACCGAATGAAGTACATCCCGCTCAAGTACATCAAGGAAGACCCCGCCGTCGGCAACGCCGACAGCAGCGAGGACGCCAAGGAATCGACCGGGATGCTGGAGCGCCTGGTCGCCGACCTGCGCGGCCAGCTCGCGGAGCTCTCTCCGCAGGCCGAGACGCTGCGGCGCGCGGACCTCCAGCTGCAGCTCGGCCGCGCCCTGGTGCGGCTCGAGAAACGGCCCGAAGCCTGGGCCATGGCGCGCGAGGCGTTCGATCTCTACCTCGCCGAGCAGGCCTGGGAAGGGGCGGCACAGGCCTGCGACATCCTGTTCCTCTCCGAGCAGCCGCAGTCGCTCGCTGCGCTCGGCCAAGGCATCTGGCTCGCCGTGACCTACCCGGTCGATCCTGAGCTGAGCGTCGCGCTCCTGCAGCGCGTGGTCGAAGAGACGCCGCCCGACTCCGACGGCGCAGCGGTGGCCGCCATCACAGCCTACTACCTCGTGGATTCGCGCGCACGGGAACCGCAGCGCGAGCACCTGCTCCTATACGCCAACCAAGTGCTCGCCACGGTGGCGCGCCGCCACAGCAGCGTCGACGGACAGCAGGACTTCAACAAGTGGATCGAGGACATGGAGCTGAAAGACCCGGCGCTGTTCCTGCCGCGCCTGCGCAACGTCGTCGACGTACTGGTGCAGGACGACTGGTGGTTCGACCGCGAGGCGCTGCAGGCTGCTTTGCCCGTGGACTGAAAGGCAGGATGGTTCAGGAAGAAGTCGACGACGCAGAACAGGCCGATCCCGACGATATCGTGGATGCGGTGTTCGCCATTTCCTGTCGCAGCCTGCCGGTCGATCATGCCTACGCACTGTCGCAGGCGATCCAGGCCGCGCTGCCCTGGTTTGCCGAGGAGCCCGGCGCCGGTCTGCACCTTATCTACGGCGCGGCTTCGGCCAGCGGCTGGATGCGGCCCGAAGGGGCCGACGCCGTGCTGCAACTTTCGCACCGCACCAAGCTTGCGCTGCGCCTGCCCCGGCGCCGGCTGGACGATGCCGCCACCTTGCTCGGCCGCACCCTGGCGGTCGCGGGCTGGCCGCTGCGCGTCGACAGCATCGCGCTGCGGCCCCTGTCGCGGATCACGACGCTGTTCTCGCGCTGCGTCGTCCTCGGCGCCGCCGCAGGCGACGAAGCCGCTTTCTTGGCCGCCGCGGCCGGCGAGCTCAGCGCGCTCGGCATTCAGCCCGGGGAAATGCTGTGCGGCCGGATGACCTCGATCGCGACGCCGGGGCGCACGCTTCAAACCCGCAGTCTGATGCTCGCCGGCCTCACGCTCGAGCAATCGGTGCTGCTACAGCAACACGGCCTGGGCGCCGAGCGCAAGCTCGGCTGCGGCCTGTTCATCCCCCATAAAGATATCGGCGACCTGCGCTCCAGGCCGGATTAATCGCAAAAGAGGAGACCATGGCGTACGACGTGAATGGAAAGGTGCTGGAGGCGACGGAAAACGGCTATCTGGTATCGCAGGACGACTGGAACAAGGACGTCGCGGAGGCGATCGCGGCCGCGGAGGGACTCACCCTCACCCCGGACCACTGGGACGTGATCGAGTACCTGCGCGACGCCTACTTCAACCACAACGGCGAGCAGCCGAACAACCGCGCCATCCTCAAGGCCATGCAGGACAAATGGGCGGGCCGAAAGGTGGACAACAAGACCCTGTTTGATCTCTACCCGGGCAACCCCTCCAAGCAGGCGGGCAAGATCGCGGGGCTGCCGGAGAGTCTGCGCAAGGGCGGCTACT
>DATDPU010000059.1:0-51220 GCA_035292585.1 Anaerolineae bacterium
AGGGCAATCGCATCTAATATGTCAATACCCGATCGGCCCCGAAAATGGGCCACTGCTCTCGGCCCGCGTCCGCGCGGGCCGTCCGCGGGGACGCGGACGGTGAGCCATCACGCCTGTATTTGCGCTGTGCAAGAATTTAGATGCGATTGCCTTCATCCTTCATCCTTCCGAAGCGCCGGGGGAGACGACCACCCGAAACCCGAAACTGACGAGACGGCTGCCTGGGAGGTCGTCGAAGCGGCAGGCGCAGCGCGCGAGCCTACCAAGGTAGTACCACGCGCCGCCGCGCAACACCCGGCTATCATCACCACCGATCAGCTCCCGACCATCATCGGATCGGTAAGGGTAATCGGCGAACTTCGATCGGCACCATTCCAGTACGTTGCCCGCCGCGTCGTGCAGCCCGGCCGGGCTGGCGCCGTCGGGATACAGGCCGACCGGTGTCGTGCCTCCCGGCCCTTCTTCGGCGGTATTGCAGCGCGCCGCCTCCCATTCATCGCCCCACGGATAAACCCGTGAGTGCTTTTGCGCAGCATCCCAGCGTGCAGCCTTCTCCCACTCGGCCTCGCTTGGGAGTCGAACCTCGCGACTAGAAACATGCGACAGCCACTCGCAGTAAGCCAGCGCATCGCGCCAGGACACGTTCACGACGGGATGGCTCTCTAAGCCGGCCGGCGGGTTGCCGCCCTGCCAGTGCTTCGGCGCGGCATGGCTGGCGGCCTGCACGAAGCAGCGATACTCGGCGTTCGTCACCGGGTAGACGCCGATCCAGAACTCCGGCGCATCGACCCGGTGACGCCTGTTCTTGGTCGCCGCAGAGTATTCGTTACTATAGACATCCGGCTCGTCCTTATGACTTCCCATCTCAAACGGGCCGCCCTTTACACACACGATCGGCGGCAAGATATAGGGTGAGCCATCGGCCGCAGTCGCCACCTGAAAACGCGGGTCGCCCAATCGTCCCAGCAGGTTGCCGGCCTCGATGCGCTCTGGCAGCGAGAGCCGGCGCGGCGTCTCGATCAGCGCCCGCAGCCAACCGGCGACGCGCTCGCGCACCACGCGATACGCTTCGCGGCTGTCCAACACCGCCAGCCCGATCTCCAGCAACTGCGCGCCGGCCAGGATCGCCGCGCGCCAGTCGGCCTCGGTGGTCGCCCGGCCCTTCCGGCGATATTCTTCCGCGCTTTGCGCGTGGACGAGCGCATCGGCCACGGGCACGCCGCGTCCCGGCCCGGCCAGTCGCGCCGCCAACACCAGCGCTTCGCGCCAGTGCGCCGGGGCGGCGCGGGCCAGGTCGACAGCCTGTTCGAGGAAGTCGGCGCGCCCGGCCAGGTGGCACGCGGCCAGAAATTCCTGAAACGTGCGATGCGGGAAGGTGAACTGGCGAATCTTCTCGCGCGTCCCCTGCCCCAGCAGCAACCCAGCCCGGTTCTCGACGTAGTCCACGACGAGCCTGGCCCTGTCCAGGCTGTTGCCGAGCAGCGGGCGGAAGGCGTCCAGCAATACCGGCTCGGCGATGTCGGCGGCGCCTTCTTTGCCCACGTGCGCCTGGTGCGCCTCGAACGCCATGCGCTCGATCGCCGCGCGCAGGTCGGACAGCTTGAGTGTGGGTATGTCCAGCGCGGCCAGCAGGCTGCGATCCATGCCGCTCGGTTCGTTCCAGCGCTGCAGCAACAGCTCGACGACTTCCTGATACAGGTCGGCCCGATCGTCGGGCAGCCGGGTGCGGTTGCTGTGCAGCGTCGCCATCAAGGTCAACAGCAGCGGATTGCGCGCCAGCGGCAGCAAGTCGACGTGTTGGACGACCTCTTGCAGCGCGCGCGTCTTCTCGGCTGCTTCGGCCGCGCCCACCCAACCGCTGGCGCTGATGGCCTGATACCAGCGTTCGACGAAGGTCGCGATTTGCGCCGGATCGAAATCGGCCAGCCGGTAAGCATGCGGAAGTTGCGCGCTGCGCTGCCCGTCCTCCTCCCAGGCATACGGGCGCGCGGTGAGCAGGAAGCGGCACTTCTCGCCCGCGCTGCGCATGAACTCGGCGACGGCCTCCAGCACGCGGGCGCGGCGGGTTTCGTCGCCGGCCTCGTCCAGCCCGTCGAGCAGGAATAGCGCGCCGGACTTCTCCGCGACGTCGCGCAGCAGCGGCCCGGTTTCTTTGGGCAGACCGGAGTTCGCCAGCTCGGTCGCGATGAACTCCCACAGGTGCCCCGCGCGGCCGCGTCGCAAATCGGCGGTCAGGCTGGCCGCGAAATGCCGCAGCACGACGCGGACGGGCAGCGCCGGGCCGAACGTCCAATCTTGACCCAGGCGTTTCAGCGCAGCGTCGATTCCCAAACCTGCCTGCGCCAGGCTCAACGCCAGGTACAGACTCAGCGTCGATTTGCCGGAGCCGGGCGCACCCAGCAGCACGAGCCTGGAATGGCAGGCGAGCGCTTCGAGCGCCGCAACCTGGCGTACCTGCTCCCCGCGCTCCAGTTCGACAACCGGCTCGTGGCGGCGCGCGGGCATCTTCGCCCGGTCATCTTGGAGGAACGCCGACAGCGTCTGATACTTCGAGGGAATGCGAAGATCGAGATTGAGATCGACATATACACTCGTCAGTCCGAGCGGCGGCTGGCCCGGACGGGCGGCGCCCTGGTCGATGGCTTTGAGCTTCAGCGGCGCGCACTCAACTACCAGCCACTTGAGGTAGCGATTCAGCAAGGCTTGAGCAGCCTGTGGGTCTTCGCCGGGGTAGACGATCTTGGTGGAGTCGACGAGCACATCGCCCCACACATCCCTGCCAATCGCTACGCCGCCTGCGCCCGCGGCGATGCCGCCCTGCGTGACAATGGCGCCTGAGCCGGTGTTGGCAATCGACGCCGCCTGCTCCAGTTGCGCCAATAGCCTGCGCAGCCGCTCAAGCGATTCGGACAGGTCGATGCCATGCGCTGCTTGCTGCTGCTCCAGCGCAGCGATCGATTGCCTGAGTTGCACAATTTGGTCGGCGATACCGTTGGGCATATATTGCTCCTGCGGTACAATATCGGCTGCCGTACAGTATAGACCGGAAGCCAAGGTGGATCAATTGCCGCATGCGTGTTTCTTCGTGTCCCTTCGTGGATCAGGTTTGTTTCGAATGAAGTCCAGCGAGGCATAAGTGCGCTATCACGATCGCATTTACGGAACGGTCGAGATCGGCGAGCCGGTCTTGATCGAGCTGTGGGAAGCGGAGGCCGTGCGCCGCCTGCGCGGAGTCCTGCAACACGGCATCACCAGCTTGCTGGGGATCACCCGGGCAACCACGCGCTTCGAGCACTCGGTCGGCGTGATGCTGTTGGTGCGCCGGCTGGGGGCGTCGCTCGAAGAGCAGGTCGCGGCGCTGTTGCACGATGTAAGCCACACCGCGTTCAGTCACGTCATCGATTACGTCTTCGGCGGGCACGACAGCCAGAGCTATCACGAAGAGATGAAGGAGACGTACCTCGCCGGCGCCGAGTTGCCGACCCTGCTCGCGCACCACGGCTACGACTGGCGCGATTTCTTGCATGACGACAACTACCCGTTGTTGGAACAGCCCGCGCCCGCGTTGTGCGCCGACCGGCTCGATTATTTCTTGCGCGATAGTTTGGACTTGGGCCTGGCGACTGCCGGCGAGATTCAGTCCGCGCTCGATCATTTAGTCGTCCACGAACGGCGCATCGCGGTCGATGATGTAGCGATTGCGCGTTGGCTCGGCTACACTTACCTCGCCGCCGATCAGGCGAGCTGGGCCAACTTCCGCGAAGTCGGATTGTACGAACTGACCGCACGCGCGATCCGCACCGGTCTCGACATCGGCGCGATCGACGAACGCGACATCTGGGGCGCCGACGATCAACTGTGGGCCAAACTGCACGCCCACCCCGATTCGGCATTGCAAGATCAGCTTCGGCTGATTTCACCGGAGACGCAGTTCGTATGGGATGAGATCGCTCCGACATTTCGGGTCAGCACTAAATTACGCACAATCGATCCCGATGTGATAGTCAATGGCTACGCGCAACGCCTGTCCGCGCTCGATCCCGACTTTGGCCGGTATCGATCGGACTACCTCCAGAGCAAGCAAGGTAAATGGCCGATGCGCGTCGTGCCTCCGCCAAAAAAATAACCACGGATGACACGGCTGGCACGGATAGTTAATACCCGATCGGCCCCGAAAATGGGCCACTGCTCTCGGCCCGCGTCCTCGCGGGCCGTCCGCGGGGACGCGGACGGTGAGCCATCACGCCTATATTTGCGCTGTGCAAGAATTTAGATGCGATTGCCCTTGCCAACAGCGCCTGGCTTGACGCTGCGCCGCTTTGCGAGTAGCATCAGCCGCAAGCAGCACCCTGTCCCCTCACCCACCTTTGAGGAGCAATAACATGGCCGAACGGGTTGCCCTGTACTTGCAGGACGCGCATCCAATCCGTCAAGGCATGCAGCTGGCGCAGTATGCCGAGCGCAAAGGCTTCGAAGCAGTCTGGCAGGCCGAGTCGCGGCTGGTGCGCGATGCGATTGTTCCGATGGCCGCCTTCGCCGCCGTGACCGAGCGCATTCAAATCGGATCGGGGGTGATCAACAACTGGACGCGCAACATCGGCCTCTTAGCCGCCACTTTTCTCACACTGGACGATCTCGCGCCCCATCGCATCATCTGCGGGATCGGCGCGTGGTGGGACCCGCTGGCGCGCAACGTCGGGATCGAGCGCCGAAAACCGCTGCACGCGATGCGCGAAACAATCGACGTGATGCGCCGCTTGCTGCGTATGGAGAACGTCACCTTCCACGGCGAGTTTCATCACGTCGACGGGATCGAACTCGACGTGGTGCATGGCCGGCGCGAGCCGCGTCACGTCCCGATTTACATCGGCGCGACGGGGGATCAGATGATGCAGCTGGCGGGCGAGATCGCCGACGGCGTGGTGCTCAACTACTGCGTCCCGCCGGAGTACAACGACGGCGCGTTGCAACACCTGGCGATCGGCGCGCAGAAGGCCGGTCGAAAACTCGACGACATCGACCGGCCGCAGCTGGTCGTGTGCTCGGTCGATCCGGATCGCGCGAAGGCGCTCGACGGCGCGCGCGGCCTGCTCACGCAATACCTGGCGCAGCAGCCGCACATCGCCAAGGCCAGCGGCGTGAGCGGGGACGTCGTCCAGCAAATCCAAGCCAGCTTGGGTTGGCCGGCGACGAAGGAACAGATCGATCAGGCCAAACGCTTCGTCCCCGACGAGCTGATTCAGCGCATCACCGCATCGGGCACGCCCGACGAAGTGCGCGCCAAAGTCGACGAGTATCGCCAGCGCGGCTGCACCTGCCCGATCCTATATCCGCTGGGCGATCCAAAGTTAATGATCGATACGTTCGCGCGATAGTCAAACCTGCGCGGTCGCGTAGACCACGCAGGTTTCATTCTTTCCACGAGACAATCACGTGATCAAACAACCCAACTCGCGCATGTGTTTCATCTGCGGCCTGGAGAATCCCGTCGGCCTGAAGATGGCGCTGTACAACGATCTGGATGATCAACAGGTTGTCGCATCCGTCAGCGTACCCGATCATTTTCAGGGTTATCCCGGCGTCGTGCACGGCGGGATCGTCGCCACGATTCTCGACGAGGTTGCCGGACGCGCCTTGCTCGTCAACGGCAACAGCGACGACCTGATGGTCACCGTCAAAATCGAAGTACGGTACCGCCAGCCGACGCCGACTGAAACGCCCTTGACGGTCGTCGGCCAATTGACGCAACCCGGTCTAACACGCGCCCGCGCCCGCGGCGAAATCCGGCTGCCCGATGGCAGCGTGACCGCCGAAGCCGAATTGCTCCTGGCCCGCCCGCCCGATGACTTTCGCGAGCGCTGGCAAGACGAGAAAGCGCACTGGAGAGTCTATCCCGATGGCTGAACCCCGAGTGCACACGACATTGGATTCTCGGCGGTTTGGGTGCGCCGCTTGAAGATGGGCGGAACGAGATCGATACGACAGCTGGAACACACCCACTCGATGCGGGCTGCTACTCTGTTGCGTTCGCGCGCGGTCGTCCTCTTGTGGCCGGCGAGCCTGGCGCTCGCGGTCATCCTCGTCTACGGATCGTCGTTGAGCTACCCCTTCTTCTGGGTCGATCCGATCGACATCGGCCTGGCCGGCTCACGCTCGATCTCGACTATTCTCACCAATTCACAAGGCTACCTATACTATCGACCATTTGCCTTCATCCTGTGGAAGGTTCTGCACGCGCTATCTGGGCGCTTCGATCCGTTCGCGTTTCATCTGGTGCAGGTGCTGAGCCATGTCTTGAACGTGTGGCTGTTCTACGCGCTGGCCCGGCGCATCTTTGCGTTGCGATTTACCCCTCACCCTAACCCTCTCCCCGGTGAGGCAAGGGACGGGGTGAGGGTGAAGCCCCGCCTGCTGGCCGGCCTGGCCGCGCTGTGTTTCGCATGGTATCCGGCCAGCTATCAAACCGTCACCTGGGTGATCGCGCCGCAAGTTCAGGCCACGATGTTCCTGCTCGCGTCAGCGATCGCGTATTACGACGGTCGCACCTCCGCCGACCGGAGGAAAATCTGGCTGTCGCTCGCGTTGTTGGCGATCGCCCTACCCTTTCAGGAAAACGCGATCTCGTTCGGATTCGTGATTGCCGCGCTCGAAATTTATCTCGCGCTCAACCACCCAGCCAGCCAACTAACCATCCAACCAACTCCTCGCCTTCGCCCCTGGCCCCTCGCCCACATCGGTCTATGTCTCGCCTTCGCCGCGCTGTGGTTCCTGATTCCCAAAGACCCCGACTCCGCCGTGGCGCGCTTCGAGCCGGCAGCCGGCTGGTATCTGTTGCAGGGCCTGATCTGGCCGATCGCCGGCGCAGTCGGCGGGTGGCGAACGTGGCTGGCCGGGGCGGCCTGGCAGCCGTTGATCTTCGTCGCGCCGCCGACCCTCTTGTTCCTTTTCTTCGCCTATCACCGCGCGCGCCGCCTGGCGTTACTGGGCTTCGGGCTGGTCTGGTTCGCCGTGATGGTCTTGCCGATCTGGGCCACGCGCGGGATCAGTTACGTGGGCGTCTCGCCGCGTATTTTTTACGTGGGCGCGCCGGGCGCGATCCTGATTTGGGTCGGGCTGCTGTCGCTCAATCTCCAAGCACCAATTCCCAATCGCTTATGGCGCATGGGGACTGGTTTGTTGATCGGCTTCAGCCTCATGCAAAGCATCGCCTTTCTCGCCATCCGCAAAGACTTACAGGATGGCAGCATGCCGGCGGTGTGGGACGTGATCCACAGCGGGCAACAGGCAGGCAGCGCGGCAAAACTGCTCTACATCAACGTTCCCGATCAGATTACGCCCCGCCTGCGCGAGTACCCGGTGGGTTTCTTTCGCGCGATCTTGATGCCCGTATCCGTCGACCTGGGACAATACGTCGAACTCCAGACGGGTATCCGACCCGCTGCCGCTTCACTTTCCGTCCCCGCGTTAGCCGGATTGGAAGCATTCCCGCATCAGGTTGACCTGCGCGGCAGAGTTGTCGATCAAGTTAAGTTGAGCGCGGCAATCCGGGCAGCCGCTGCGGTCTTCTTCACCGAATACGATCCGAATGGGCGCGTGCGCATCGTCGAAGCGGGCAGCCTCCAGTCGCCCAGCTCCAGTTCGCACCCGGCCATGTTTGACAATCGCGCCGGACTCGTCGACGCCGATGCAGCGGCTAACGGCGATCGATTCCAGGTCACGCTGACATGGGATTGCCTGGGGCCGTTCGATTCGCAGGAGACGATCTTCGTGCACGCGATCGATGCCGGCGGGCAGCTCGTGGCGCAAGCCGATGGCGATCCAGTGCGCGGTCTATTTCCGCTGTCCGAGTGCAAAACCGGCGAACAAATCCGCGATGTGCGCTTCGTGGCAGTAGCGCCCGGCGCCCACTCGATTCGCGTCGGGATATATAATCGGGTCACCGGCGAACGGTTGACGGCGACGGACGCGAATGGGCAAACCCTGCCGGAGAACGCCGTGACCATCGGGCAAGTGACCAGGTGACCAGGTGACACGCCTCACGCCTCGCGCCTCACGTTTCAGGTTTCACGTATCACGCATCACGCATCACGATCTCACCCTCGTCGTGGCTGTGATGACGCTGATGCGGTTGCTGGCGATTATCGCGCTCCGGCCCGGCGGCTACATTGCGGAGACGGGGCCGGACAGCGCTTATCACTTTCAGCTGGGCCGGCTGGCGGCGAGCGGCGCGTACCCCTTCGTCGATTACTGGGTCGAGTACCCGCCGCTGTTTCCCTGGTTGAGCGTACTGGCCTACAAACTCGCGGCGCTGCTGCCCTCCTGGATCGACCAGCGCTTTTGGTTCAACCTCACCTTGCATGCGCTGATCATCCCGTTCGACGTCCTCAATGTGATCTTGATCTACGCCCTCTCGCGCAGAATCAACGACAGTGCACTAGCGTTGAAGAGCGCCTGGCTGTACGCGACGCTCTTCGTGCCGTTATTTGTCGTGTTGGGTTGGTTCGAATCGATCGCGCTGTGCGCCGTATTGCTCGCGCTGTGGCTGATTCTCGAAGACCGCCCCATACTCGCGGGGATCGCCATCGGTTTGGGAATTCTGGTCAAGCCCTACGTGGCGCTCATCGGGGCCGTCGGGCTGATTTACCTGTCCACCTGGCGCAAGGTCGGCGCGCTCATCGCCGCCGGTCTCGTCACCTTGATCGTCGCCGTCAGTCCGTTGCTGATCGGCAGCCCGCAAATGTTGAAGGCGCACATCGATACGCTGCTGACGCTGCCGGGCTGGTCGTCGCCGTATGCGCTGATCGACGGCGTGATCAAACACGCCGACCCGCCGCTGGCGGATCGATTCGACCCTGCGCTGGCGACGCAGCCGATCGCACCCTCACAAGTGCCGTGGGGGCTGGTCACGTTGGCGTTTGCGATCGTGTATGGGAGTGTGTTGGTTCGGGCCTATCGACATCAGCATGAACGCGCCGCCATCGGGCTGGCCGGGGTCACCTTCGTGATGTATCTCTTGTGGTCGAAGGGTTACAGTCCGCAGTGGAGCCTGCACCTGATGGCCTGCCTGTGCATCTTGATGCCCAACCTGCGCGGCGTGTTGCTATTGTTGGTGCTTGAAGCGCTGTACGTGATCGAGTGGCCCCTCACCTTCATTTTGCTGCGCGCGGATGCCGGTTACCTGACCGCGCTGGTCGCCGTCCGCACGGTGGTGATGATCGGGCTGGGGCTGCTGTTCGGCGGGTTGATCGTCGTGCAACGCGAGCGAAGCTGGCAGCGGCTGCGGACGGCCAGCCTGATCGCCAGCCTGGCGGCGTTGCTGATCGTGATCGGGTTGGCGCTCGGCGCGCTGCCGATCTACGCGGCGCAGCGTTACCAGGCCGATCCCTTGCGGCCCGCCGTCGAACACATCCGCTCGACTTCCGCGCCCGATCGGGCGGGCGTGCTCTTTGACCGCGTCGATACGTTTGAGCGGCTGGCACCCTATCTGCCCGGTTGGCCGAAGTTGGCCGCGTTGCGCATCGGCGGCGCGGCGGATGCCTGGAGCGATGCGCGCATCCAGTCCTTTGCCGAAGAGCGACCGGAATTGTGGTACGTGCTCGACTTCGGCGCGGAGTCCAGTCGAGCGGTCGGGGAGGCCATCGATCGACAGTTGAGCGAATCCTTGTGCGTCGCCAGCCGAACGTTTGCCGGCGCGGCGCGGATCACGCACTACGTGGATGCGCAGCCGGCGCAGGATTTGAACCTTGCGGTTGAGTTCGAAACCGGCATCCGGCTGGAACGCGCGCGCATCAGCGCTGGCGCAATCGATGCGGGCGATCCGATTTGTGTCGAACTGGTATGGAGCGCAATTCAGACGCCTGCAACCGATTACACTGTCTTCGTCCACCTGCTCGATGCGAGTGGCCGCGTGGTGACACAATCGGATCTGCCGCCTGGCAGCGGCTTTGCGCCAACAACCACCTGGCTGCCGGCGGCGCCTGTAGCCGATCGGCGCGGCCTGATTCTGCCTACAACTCTCTCGGCCGGCGCTTATCAAATCGTGACAGGGCTGTATGATGGAGCGGGCAAGCGGCTGATCGTGACCGGCGGGGACGACGCCGTATTGTTAGCTACAATAGAAATCGAGCGATAGCGCTTGAGCGGCGCATCCCCACACTTGCATAGCGCGGCCTCCCGCCGCAACCAAAGGAGTTGATCCACGAATCTCCACGAACCCTGGCGCCGCCCGCCACTATAGTCCCCGAAGCGTAGCGGAGAGCCGGCATGGGATGCGCCGCCGTGGTAAATCGGGCCAGCGGTTCAGGAGGAGCAGCTGGAGTTCTTGTATCTCAAGTTTTTGCCAACGCCTGAGAAGGTATTGCCAGTAACGACGCACGCGCCGCCCAGGGTGGGCGTGCCCACAAGGTCAACGTGCACCGGATTGTTGTTGAAGCTGTTCCCGGTAACCTGGATGCTGTACACATCTTTCAGGAACAGGCCAACCGTCAGGTTGTTCGAGAACTCGTTCTGGCTCACGACGATATTGCGCGCTCCGTTGCTGACGACCAGGCCATAGGTGTTGTCCAGGAAACGGTTGAGAGTCACAGTCACCCCGTTAGGAATACCCGATGGATCGCCATCGTGAATGACCATGCCCGGCCCGGTGCTGCCCGTGCAGTCCTGGCTGCCGCCGGTCTTGGGCGCTTCACACGGCCGAAAGCCCTGGAAGGTGTTGCCCGTCACGTAGATCGGGCCATCCACCCCTTTGATGTCGATGCCGTTCTCACCCACCGCCTCGCTGCCGATGAAAACGTTGTTCTGGATGCTGACATTGCTGATGGTGCGCCCTTCCTCGCCCAACTGAATCCCGTCGGCGCCGATGTACTTGAAGGTGTTGTTGCGGATCACGATGTTGTCGATCTGGCAGGCCGAGCGGCACGCGATGTTGATCGCATGCACGCCCTTGCCCGCTACATGGGTGCGGATGTTCTCGAAGGTGCTGCCTTCGATCAGCACGTTCCGCGCATCGGCGAGCACAATCGGCGGCTCGTTTCCATTGCGGAAGGTGCAGTTGCGGATGATCTTCTGAACGCTGGGGTCGCGGTCGACCGCGCTATCGAGCACGAACAACTTCCTGGTGTAACCATCGTAGACCTTGTTTTCACACAGAACGCGTCCCGGTGGGGCCCGCATAATCAAGGGCATGAACATCCTTTTCTGGGCCGCGTCAACCGCGGAGGCCGGGCGCGAGACGATAAACACAACGGCAAACAGGATCGCAAACAGGAACAGCACTTTCAGGCCATGCGACGCTCGGGGGGCGTCCATCATAAGCTCCTTTGGGCCGTTTCGACGCCGGGCTGCACTCCATGCAGCTCAACGGTGTCGCGGCGGTGAGTTGCCTGCGTGGCAGGTGCAGGCTGTGGGTCGCTTGCACAATCTCGTGAGGGTAGGTATGGGTTCGGCCTCAAGCGGAGGAGCGGTGCAGCGCCAGATGCAACCAGCTAATATTCAGTTGTTGACGCGTCGTGAGAGAGTCTAACGATCTGCCGGTTTCCAGCAATAGACCGAAAGGGGCAGGGCTTCATGAAGAATGGCAGGCGGATGCGATTCGGGGAGCGGCTGGATCAAGCAGGTTTGGAACAAGCACATCTTTATCGAGCGGGGGACGCACCGTTTTTTGTGACAGGCAATTTGCAGTTCGCCAGCATGACTAATTTGCCATGCGGGTTTTTCGCGCTGTCCATCAGCGCAACTGTAAAGCCGGCGCAGAGCGGCTTGGCGAGCAACGCCGGACACGCCAGCCGCACTGTCAACCGGCCTATCCGACGGCAACGCCTATCGAAGCGCACGCGGCGTTTCCACTCGCGCATGGCGTCGGCAGTTGATGCACATCGAGTTTAGGGTATACTTGGGTCAGCCGCTGCGCCCGGCTATCCTGCCTGCGCCGGCAGGGTCGCCAGGATCGCCAAACCCAAGATGATCAGCGTGAGCAAAAGTCGAGTCCACATTGCAGCTACCTCAGCCTGCTTGAAACCGATCCAACCGCTTCCAGACTAGCATGATTTGCATTCCGCATGGGATAGAGAACGGTAGGAAGAAGGTTGCATTTGAGTTGGGCGACTGCAATGGCCGAATGCCCTTTCTGCGCTGAAACGATCGACGCAATCAGCTTCCTGGAGTCCGAACGTTTCCGCGCGATCGTGAACGTCGCGCCGATTCTGCCCGGCCATTCGCTGATCGTTCCCAAGCGGCACGTCGAAAGTCTGGTGGCGTTGAGCGACGACGAGATCGCCGAACTGGTCAGACTGAGCCGGCAGGCCGTGGCGCTACTCATGCGGGTGCATCGCTCGGACGGGTTCGATTGGACGATCCAGGAATCGGAGGCAGCCGGACAAAGTGTGCCACACCTGCATCTCCACCTCATTCCACGGACCCGAGGCGATCTGCCCCAGCCCGGCGATTGGTATATCCGCCTGATCGAAGAGCGTGAGCGGAGCCGGTTATCACTCGATCAGATGAAACAGGCTGCCCGACAACTCCGCCGGGCAAAGGACGGCGAGTAATGGGCCAGGCTAACGTCTACCGCGCCATTCTCGCCGCCCAGGCCCAGGGTCGCCCGGCTGCGCTGTGCACGGTCGTTCGCGCGCGCGGCTCGGTACCCCGGCATGCCGGCGCCAAGCTACTCGTTTACGCCGATGGGCAACTGGTGGGAACCATCGGCGGGGGCGAGATGGAGCATCGGGTGATCGCCGCCGCCCGGCAAGTGGCATCAGGCGGACAGCCGCGCATCGAACACTACGAGCTGATCGATCCCAAGCAGGGCGATCCGGGCGTGTGCGGCGGCGAGCTGGAGGTTTTCATCGAACCGATTAAACCCGACCCGACCGTGCTGGTGATTGGCGGCGGGCACGTCGGCAAAGCGATCGTCCACCTGGCGAAGTGGCTGGGGTTCCGCGTGGTGTTGGCAGACGACCGGCCCGAATACTGCACGCCGGAATGGGCGCCAGGCGCCGACGAGTATCTGCTAGCGCCGATCGCCGAACTGCCCCGGCGCTTCACGTTTCACGCCGAGACGTATATCGTGCTGCCCACGCGCGGCATGCCGCTCGATGTAGAAGGGCTCCCGCACCTGCTCGATCAGCCGCATGCTTACCTGGGGGTGATCGGCTCGCGGCGGCGCTGGGCTACCGCCGTCAATGCGCTGCGCGCACACGGCCTGCCCGAAGATAAACTGCGCCGCGTTCATTCTCCGATGGGTTTAGAGCTCAATGCCGAAACGCCGGAAGAGATCGCCTTGAGCATCCTGGCCGAGATCGTCATGCTGCGGCGAGGCGGCACAGGCGAGCCGATGAAACAGATACAAATGCTGAACGCGGAATGATGAATGTAGAATGTAGAATGTAGAATGTAGAATGTAGAATGTAGAATGTAGAATGTAGAATGTAGAATGTAGAATGTAGAATGTAGAATGTAGAATGTGGAAACCATCAGCCAACTAGCCAACCAACACACTCCCATGTGGAAAACCTACTACACTCCTGCAACCCTGACTGAAGTTCTCGACCTGCTGGCCGAACACCAGGCGCAGGCGCGACTGATCGCGGGCGGGACCGATATCCTGATCGAACTCGAACGCAAGATTCGGACGCCGAACGTCCTGATCGACATCACACGCATTCCCGACCTCGATCAGATTCGGCTGGAGGGCGATACGTTCCATCTCGGCCCGCTCGTCGCGCACAACCAGGTCGTAGGCTCGCAACTACTGGTCGCGCGCGCCTATCCGCTGGCGCGCGCGTGTTGGGAAGTCGGCGCGCCGCAGATTCGCAATCGCGGCACGATCGCCGGCAACCTGATCACCGCTTCGCCCGCCAACGATACGATCACGCCGCTGTGGGCGCTGGGCGCCTCGGTCACGCTGAAGAGCCTGCGCGGCGAACGGACGCTGCCGTTCGAGCAGTTCTTCCTGGGCGTGCGCAAGACGGCTATGCAGCCGGACGAAATGTTGACCGACATCTCCTTCCCCGCCATGCGCCCGAACGAGCGCGGCGCATTCATCAAGCTCGCGTTGCGCCGGGCACAGGCGATCTCGGTCGTCGATACTGCCGTGATTTTGGGAATCGAGGGCAACACGATCGTCCAAGCGCGCATCACCTTCGGCTCGGTCGCGCCGACGATCGTGCGCGCGCCGGACGCCGAGAATTTTCTGATCGGCAAAACCCTGAGCGCTGCCGTCAGCAACACGGCCGGCGAGCTGGCGACCACTGCCGCACGCCCGATCGACGATGTGCGCGGGCCGGCGGAGTATCGGTCAGAAATGATCCGCGTCACGACGATCCGCGCGCTGCGTCTGATCCGAGATGGAACCGAGCGCGCCGATTGGCCGGCTGACCCACCGCTGCTGTGGGGCCAGACGAACGGCCACTTCCCTGCCGGCAATTGGACCAGCGCGACGCACGTCGAGGACGGCGACCAACCGATCGAGACGACGATCAACGGCACGCGCTATACGATTCGTGGCGCGAACGACAAGACGCTGCTGCGGATGCTGCGCGAAGACGCCGGGTTGATCGGGACAAAAGAGGGTTGCGCTGAAGGCGAGTGCGGCGCGTGTACCGTGTTCCTTGACGGCATCGCGGTGATGGCCTGCCTGGTCGCCGCGCCGCGCGCTCACGGCGCCGAGCTGGTCACCATCGAGGGCTTGTCGGATAACGGCCAGCTGCACCCGGTTCAGCAGGCATTCGTCGCCGAAGATGCGGTGCAGTGCGGTTACTGCACGCCGGGTTTCATCATGGCCGGGGCTAAACTGCTGGAGGAACTGCCCCACCCCACGCGCTATCAGATCGGGCAGGGCATCGGCGGCAATCTCTGCCGGTGTACGGGTTACTTCAACATTCTGAACGCCATCGAGCGGGCGGCAGGGCAGCGGCTGGCTGCGCAGAACGAATAAGCGAATACAGATGGATGCTCAACACGCTATTCGTTTGCCCGCCGCCCATGCGATGCCCGCCTGGCGCAAGATCGCCTATGGCGCAGGTGACAGCGGCTTTTCGCTCACCTCGACGGCGCTGGCCCTGATCTATCTTGATTTTCTGATCAACAGCGTCGGCCTCGATCCGGGCCTGGCCGGCGTCTCGATCGGCGTCGGTCGCATCTGGGACGCGCTGAACGATCTGTTCGTCGGCACGTTGAGCGATCGCACGCGCAGTCGCTGGGGGCGGCGCAGGCCCTACTTGCTGTTCGGCGCGATCCCGTTCGGCGCCGCCTTTGTGCTGATGTGGCTCGTTCCCGCGACAGGCGATCAGACGCTATTGACGATCTACTACACGGCGATGTACGTCGTATTCGATACGCTGTTCACGCTGGTCAACGTGCCCTATATCGCGCTCACGCCGGAGCTCGCGCCAACCTACGACGAGCGGACGTCGTTGCACTCGTACCGCATGGCCTTCTCGATCGGGCTGGGCCTGGTTGGCGCTGTTGCGCCGCTGGCGCTCGTCGATACGCTTGCGCCGGCCGGCGCCACGCTCGAAGCCCGCCGCGCGGCTTACGGCCTGATGGGTGTTATCCTCGGCGTCGTCAGCATCCTGCCGATCTATCTCACCTTCGCCGTCACGCGCGAGCGGCCGGAGTATCAAGACCTGCCCACCCCCTCGATCCGCGAATCGTTCCGGATCGCGGCCGGCAATCGGGCGTTTCTGATCGCGGCAGGTGTGTATCTGCTCACCTGGATTCCGATCGACCTGATTCAATTCGTGCTGATATTCCTGATCCGAGATTATTTCAGGTTGGGCGGCGGCGAGCGCGACGCGATCTTCGCGTTGATCTTCGGCGTGGGCGTGCTGGCGCTGCCGCTGTGGGTGTGGGTCGCGCGGCGCTGGAACAAAAAGAGCGCCTACCAGATCGGGATTGCGTTTCTGGCCGTCGTGCTGATCGCGCTGAGTTTCACTTCACCCGGCCAAACCAGTATCGTATTCGTCCTCGCCGCGCTGGCCGGCGTGGGCGTCTCGGCGGCGCATGCGATCCCGCTGGCCATCTTGCCCGACACAATCGAGTGGGACGAGCTGCGCACGGCCAATCGGCAAGAGGCGGCGTACTACAGCGTGATCACGCTGATCCAGAAGGTCGTCAGCGCGGGCACGATCGCGCTCACCGGTTCGGTGTTAGCGGCGACGGGATACGTGCAGGGGACGACGGCGGTTCAACCCGATTCCGCCCTCGCCGCGATCCGTACCCTCACCGGCCCACTGCCCGCGCTCTTCTTCATTCTCGGCATTCTGCTGGTTTCGATATATCCCATCTCGCGCGAGCGGCATGCCCGCATCATGCGCGCGTTAGAGAAGAAGCGGGTGCTGAGGCAGCGATTCGAGCGTTCACTGTTGGAGATTAGAGACTAGCGATTGTTCACGATCGCCAATCTCTAATCACCAATCTCCAATCTCCATTCTTTACCGAGGTCAGTATGCCCCAATTGAATTCCATCGGCCACGACATCACGCGCCGAGATGCCGTTGCCAAAGTCACCGGCGCGGCGCTGTATCCGGGCGATCTGGTGATGCCCGATATGGCGCACATGAAGGTTCTCTTCGCACGCCGGCCGCACGCTCGCATCCGTCGCATCGATACGACGCAGGCGGAACAGGCGCCGGGCGTGATCGCCGTGTTCACGTCGAAAGATGTGCCGGTGAACGAGTACGGCCTGATTATGAATGACCAGCCGGTGTTGTGCGGGCCGGCCCTCGCCCCCAACCCCTCTCCCGTCGAACAGGAGAGGGGGGCCGTCGTGCGCTTCGTCGGCGATCAGGTGGCGCTGGTGGTGGCCGAGACGGAGAAGCAGGCCACGCACGCGCTTGAGCTGATCGAGGTCGACTACGAAGACTTGCGGATCGTGACCGATCCGATCGAGGCCATGCAGGACGGCGCGCCGCAGCTGCACCCCGACTATCCGGGCAACCTCCTGAATCATTACCGTATCCGCAAGGGCGATGTCGATACGGCGTGGTCGAAGTGCGCCGCGATCGTCGCCGGCGAATACCGCACCCCGGCGCAGGAACACGCTTATCTGCAACCCGAAGCCGGCCTGGCTTACCTCGACGAAGCGGGGCGCGTGACGGTGCAGGTGGCAGGCCAGTGGACGCACGAAGACCAGGAGCAGATCGCGCACGCGCTCGATCTGCCCACAGAGCGGGTGCGCGTAATCTACCCCGCCATCGGCGGCGCGTTCGGCGGGCGCGAGGATATGTCGGTGCAGATCGTGCTGGCGCTGGCCGCCTGGCGGCTGCACCAGCGCGGCATCCATCGGCCGGTCAAGATCGTGTGGAGCCGCGAGGAATCGATCATCGGGCATCACAAGCGCCACCCGATGATCATCCAAGCGAAGTGGGGCGCGCGCAAGGACGGCAAACTGCTGGCAGCGGAGGTCGAGCTGATCAGCGACGCGGGCGCGTACGCCTATACCTCGACGAAGGTGCAAGGCAACGCCACGTTGATGTGCACGGGCGCGTACGAAATCCCGAACGTCAAGGTCGATACGTATTCGATCTACACCAACAACATCCCCAACGGCGCGTTCCGGGGCTTCGGCGGGCCGCAAGGCTTGTACGCCGCCGAAATGCAAATGGATAAGCTCGCACTCGCACTCGGCCTGGACCCGGTAGAAATTCGAATGAAGAACGCCGTGCGCGAAGGCTCGATCTTATCGGTCGGCGCACCGCTGCCGAAAGGCGTGAGCCTGCCGCAAGTCGTCGAACGCTGCGCGCTGGAGTCGGGCTGGGTGAAAATCCAAGAGAACGGCAAGGCGCGCTGGCGCAGGCCCGCGCGCTCATCGAATCGCGATCCACACAAGAAGCTTGGCCTGGGGTTCGCCTGCGGCTTCAAGAACGTCGGCTTCTCGTTCGGCGCGCCTGAGCAGTGCACGGCGCGGATCGAGCTGCGCGGCGCGAATGAAATCGAAGAAGCGATCGTGTATCACGCCGGGGCCGACGTGGGCCAGGGCGCGCACACGGTGATGGCGCAAATGGCGGCCGAGGCGTTAGGCTTGCCGGTGAGCCAGGTGCGGCTGGTCGCGTCGGACACGGCGACGAGCGGCAATTCCGGCAGCGCCTCGGCCTCGCGCCTGACGTTCATGGCCGGCAATTCGATCAAGGGCGCGGCCGAGCGCGCGCTGAAAAAGTGGGAAGATGAAGACCGACCGGCCCTGGCCGAGTACACCTGGTTCGCGCCGAAGACGACGCCCTTCGATCCGGCGACCGGCAAAAGCGACCCCAATTTCGCCTATGGCTACGTGGCCGAGACGGTCGAGGTCGAAGTCGATACCGAGACCGGGCACGTGCGCGTGCTGCGCGTGTGGGTGGCCGACGATGTCGGCCGGGCGATCAATCCGAAGTTGATCCAGGGCCAGATCGAAGGCGCGATCGTCCAGGCGCAAGGCTACACGGTGATCGAAAACTTCCAGCAGAAGAACGGTCAGGTGTTGACCCCCTACTTGAGCAACTACCTGATCCCGACTGTGCTCGACGTGCCGCAGGAAGTACATTCGATTCTCGTCGAGCAGCCCGACCCGTTGGGGCCGTGGGGCGCGCGCGGCATGGCCGAGATGCCCTATCTACCTTTCGCGCCGGCTGTGTGCGCGGCGGTGTACGATGCGATTGGAATCTGGTTCGACGAATTCCCGTTGACGCCCGATCGCGTGCTCAAGGCGATCAAGCAGAAACGGCGCGGTTAGCCCACAGTTTCAATCGGCAAGGTGCAGGACGATCCGGCCTCGTCCGTGACCGGTCTGGCTCAGTTCATGCGCCTGCCGAGCTTCGGCCAGTGGAAAGGTGGTACCGACAACCGGGGTGATTTGTTTAGACTCCAACAACTCCGAGATCTGACTTAACTTTTCCGCCGAAGCGCGCCTGGCGCTAACCGCCCGGACACCATGAGCTTGCCCCGCTTCTGGAGACAGCAGCGCCGCAATCGTGACCAGCACCCCGCCTGGACGGAGCACTTGCCACGAGCGCTCCGGTATCTCGCCGCCTACGGTATCCACGACCACATCCACGTCGTGAACAATCGTTTCAAATGGCGCGGCGTTATAGTCAATTACCGTCTCTGCGCCGAGAGAGCGAACGAACTCGATGTTGCCTGCTGAGGCGACGCCGATAACATGAGCACCTTTCCATCGCGCGAACTGCACGGCATAGAGTCCGACTCCGCCCGCTGCACCCTGGACCAAGACGCGCTGACCTGACTGCACGTCTGCTTCTTCAATCACGGCCTGCCAGGCAGTTAGGGCGCCCATCGGCACGGCCGCTGCCTGGTCAAAGGTGAGCTGCGCCGGGTTGGGTTGTAAATCGCTCGCGGGGGCGACCGCATATTCGGCGTAGGCGCTCCCGAACGGGCCATAAACCGCTTGACCCAACTTAAATGTGGTGACATCAGCCCCGACTGCTTCGACAATCCCCGCGCCTTCCAGCCCCGGTATCCACGGGAACTGCAACGGCATAAACTGTTTGTACAGACCCGCCCGGTATTTCCAATCGGCAGGATTGACGCCCGCCGCCTTGACGCGAATCAAAACTTGGTCGGCCTGTGGCTGCGGGCGCGGCGCTGGCTCGAGCACGAGAACCTCTGGGCCGCCATAGTCGTGGGCGCGAATCGCTTGCATGGTTAGGTTTGACACGAAGTATTCTCCCTAGACTTAAAGGTTTACTTGGTGACAGGTACGTCAGAGTGGTAAGTCAACAGCACGGTGTTCTGCGATGGATCGCGGATTAGGATGCCGTCTTCGGTGTGCTCGGCGGCGATGCCCGCCTGCTGAACCCGTTCGACGACGTGTTCCAGTTCAGCCTTATTCGGCAGGACGAACGAAAAGTAACGCAACCCCAGCGCGTCAGGCGGGGGCGGCGGCGCGCCTTCACCGACCCAGGTGTTGAAACCGATATGATGGTGATAGCCGGCTACGGAGACCATGCCCATGCGGAAAGCGCGCGCCACACCCATGTTATCGAAGCCAAGCACGTCGTGATAAAAGCGCATAGTTTGATCGAGATCCGCGACATACAAATGGTAGTGGCCTATCCGTGTCTCTCGCGGCATCGGCTCGTCCAGCTGGTCCTCCGTGGTCAGCTCACGAAACAACGCCTCGAGGTCGAGCGGTTCTCGCCCATCGCTGGGGGTCCCGTCGGCGCGCCGAACCACGGCGCTACCATTCACGATAGCCATCGTTCCATCTTCTGGCGACTCCGTGTAAAGCTCGAGATTGTTGCCTTCGGGGTCGTCCAGATAGGTGGTCTTGGTCATCACGTGATCGGTCGGATAATTGGGATAGCGCAGCGCCAACAAGCGGCCGATGGCGCGCGCCAGCTCACGCCGGTTGGGAAGCAGGATGGCAAAGTGATACAGGCCAGTCGTGCCGCGATACCTTCGGCCGCTGCGTGCTTCGGTCAGCCGCAGCAGGTCGGCGTTGCCAACGCCCAGACCCGCCGTAACGTCTTTCCGCCAGTGCAGCTTGAGACCGATAACTTTCTGGTAGAACTCCACCTGCCGATCTAGGTTTGCCACGCTCAGGTGGACATGCCCCGGCCGAGTCGCGGGGTGAATGGCGAATTGCGGTTGGGTCGATAACTGGAGTTCTGCGATCATTATGCTCTGCCTTTCAAACGCCTTTTGCTCGCCCTAATTTACGACTGGTGATTATTCACATCTCAATGGCTCATCGTCCGCGTCCTCGTCCGCTTCGCGCGGCCCGCGACGGGAGCACCCCCACTCCGCTGCGCTACCCCCTATCGCTACGCTCAGGGGCAGGCGGGGGCTGTAGTGCACCCGCCGCAGGCGTGTCGACGCGGGCCTAGAGCACGTGTGTGCAATCACCAATTTACGACTGTTGCAAAAACTACAAATGTGGTATATCATATCCAATGATATCTATCTTTCCAGATTCGTCAACCAACAAAGGCGGAGTTTTGTCGCCTAGACGACAGAGGCTAAGAAATGTTGCTCAAACAGAAAGAGAAAATGGGGAAGAAGTTGGATCCCCGCATCAAGCGCACCCGCCAACTGCTCCAGCAGGCGCTTTTGGAGTTGATGACTGAGAAGAGCTTTCAGGCCATCACCGTCCAGGACATCGCTGAGCGGGCCACGGTCAACCGCGTGACCTTTTACGCTCACTTCGCAGACAAGCACGCGCTGCTGGAATACGCTATTCGCGAGATGTTCAAGCAGCAGTTATACAGCCAATTGCCCGAAGGTTCGCGCTTTAGCCCGGAGAATCTGGCGCGGCTCATTCTGACCGTGTGTAAGTTTGTGTCCGAGATGGGCCGTCACTGTCCGCCGCCGCACGGCCAGATGGAGCCGTTGATGGAGAAGCAGATTAAGGCGGAGTTGAATGAGTTGCTGCAGGCATGGCTGACGGAGATCACGTCGGGAGACACACAACGCCATCCAACGGTAGAACAGGCGGCGATGGTCACCAGCTGGGCGATCTATGGCGCGGCGGTCCAATGGAATCAACAGGCGCAGCCGCAATCGGCGCAGGAATTTGTTCAGCAAGTGTTGCCGCTGATCTTGGCCAGCCTGCAACCTTTCGGACAGGCTGCCCGCGCCTGACACATCCCGGAACAAAGCCGGTGACCTCCATTCGCGACTTGTTCATGCTCGATCCGAGCATTGTGTTTCTCAATCACGGCTCGTTTGGCGCAACGCCGCGAGCCGTCTTTGAAGCCTATCAGAAGTGGCAGCGGGAGTTGGAGCGCCAGCCGGTGGAATTTCTGGGCCGGCGTTTCAATGACCTGATGCGCGACGCACGCGCAGCGCTCGCCGATTACCTGCACACGGACAAAAGCAATCTAACCTATGTCACCAACGCCACTGTCGGCGTGAACATCGTCGCGCGTTCACTCAAATTGAGTACCGGCGACGAAGTCCTCAGCACCGATCACGAATACGGCGCGATGGATCGAACCTGGCGCTTCGTTTGCCAGAAGACCGGCGCGCGGTACATCAACCAGCGTCTACCGCGACCGCTCGAATCGCGCGAGCAGTTGATCGAAGCGCTGTGGAGCGCGGTGACGGATCGGACGCGCGCCATCTTCCTCAGCCACATCACCGCGCCGACAGCGTTGATTTTCCCGATTGAAGAGATCTGCCAGCGCGCCCGCGCAGCAGGCATTCTCACGGTGATCGATGGCGCGCATGCCCCGGGCCAGATCACACTTGATCTCGAACACATTGGCGCGGATTTCTACGTGGGCAACTGTCACAAGTGGATGCTGTCGCCGAAAGGCGCGGGCTTCCTGTACGCCCGGCCCGACGCGCAAGCCTTGCTCGAACCGCTCGTCGTCAGCTGGGGTTGGGAAAGCGAGACACCCGGTGATTCGCCCTTCATCGATCAGCACGAGTGGCAAGGCACACGCGACATCGCCGCCTTCCTCAGCGTGCCAGCGGCGATCGAGTTCATGCGCGCGCACGCTTGGGATCGCGTCCGCGCCGAGTGTCACGCCCTGGCGCGCGAATTTCGGCAACGGATGACTGAACTCACCGGCTTACCACCGCTCAGTCCCGACTCGCCGGATTGGTACGCGCAAATGGTAGCTCTCCCCCTGCCCGACTGCGATCGCAACGCTCTAAAGAGACGGCTGTACGACGACTATCACATCGAGATACCGCTGCAAATGTGGAACGGCAGCTCATTGAGCCGCGCCTCGTTCCAAGGGTACAACACGCGCGAGGATGTGGATAAGGCGATGGAAGCGTTTCGCGCCCTGCTCTAACCGGGCAACAGGCTGAGTGTTGCTTGATACGCTGCAACTCGAAAACAACTTCAACGCCGGGGCGACCTAGTGGTCAGTCCATCTGAGAGTGATGGCCCGTAGCATAGCCCCTTGTGGGCGTAGGACGGGCACAAGGCCCTAGGCTACCCATCAAAAACAAATGGACTGACTGCTAGAGCAGTTTCCAGGTTGATTTACGGAACGACAGTCCCCGTAGCGCAGCGGAGTGGGACTACAGTCCCCGTAGCGCAGCGGAGTGGGATACGCCTCTACGGAAACCATCGGAATCACGACGTATTCCGTAATCCGTAAAGCCAAATGGAATCCGCGCTAAAGATTAGGATCGCCCCGGCGTCGCTGAAGCTGACCAGCCCTGGACTTACCTGATCACCAGCGGGAGATAGATAGTATGGCGGGCGGCAAGGGAGACGATAATCCCGCCACCCCAGAAGCCGCCGCCCAGGGTGTAAATGCCGGCGCGCACTTCTCCCGCATCCGGCTGGCCGACCGAACTGGACACGCTGTACACGCCGCTACTGCCGGATGCGCCAGGGCCGACATTGCTCTTCACCAGTTGGTAAGTGGCCTGCGACTCCGCACGGGCAGTTGAGGTCCAACACAACGAGCCAGCCACGAACAGACACACCACTCCCATCAGAATATTGCGTTTCATATTTGCCTCCTTTACGGCGCGCCGATGACGACGGCGCCGACCGGCGCCTCTATCGTGATGTTCTTGTTAATGGTCATCGGCTCGCTGGTGTCGTAATGACCCTTGACAATGCTGAGGATGCCTCCGCTTGGAACACTATTAAGGCCTATAGTGATATAACTGAACGGCCGGAAATACGTCCCATCGGCCGTTGTCCAAGACGGATAGCCGACGTCGACGTAGCGAACATTCCCGTTCGTGCCAGGGAAGTTATTGATCGCAGCAGCCAGCCCGGCATTGGTGAAGGCGGTCCCGCCGTTGAAGTCGGTGTCACATGCGGCTGCCGTATTGCCATGCGTATGGATAGCCACTGCCTGCCTATTCGGCAGATCAGAATAGAGTATCGGGCTGCCGGAGTTGCCGCCTTGGGTGTCCACGCGATGCTCAAAGTGATCGCCGGTTCGTCCTTCACCTGCGCCAGTCGCAGTCTGCTGTGTCTGGCTGCTAGCATTGAGTGGCACAGGCGTTGGCGCTGGAATGTTGCAACCAGCTTGCCGCTGATCGCCAAAACAGGGGGCAGGTCCATCTACGCCGTAGCCCGTCACGCGGACCGTCGCCGGCTCATCCTGCGGCCGTATCCGGTAAAAACTCCCATAGGCTAACGGCGGCGTCAGTGT
Source organism: Anaerolineae bacterium (assembly GCA_035292585.1). Taxonomy (GTDB): domain Bacteria; phylum Chloroflexota; class Anaerolineae; order Fen-1058; family Fen-1058; genus DASSFZ01. The sequence goes on from DATDPU010000059.1 coordinate 24,066, forward strand.
GGTCGTCGTGTTAGCGGTTACCCGAAACACTGCCCAATCGTCACCCGCGCCATTGTTCCGCCACGTAACGTTGCTTCTATCAATCGGATATTGGTCGTTGGGGGGCGGCGGCTGGATGGTGCCGTTGGCCAGCGACGGCGGCACGTTAAACTGAATCTGGGTCATGTTGGTAGTGAAGCAATGACCCGCTGTCAGAAACGCGCCGTTGGAGATGACCCAGCCAGTACAGCCCACCGGCACGATGCGACCCACCTCCGGAGCATTGGAAGCCACCCGATCATCCACGCTGCAGACCGAGTTGGGGCTGTTCGGGGTGGTATCCCAGGGGAGTTCAGGCGTCGCCGGTTCCCACTCCGACACCTGCGGAAGCTTCGTTGACAACGGCACGCCGCCGACCCAATCCCCGACGATGGCCGACTCGACTTCAAAGAAAACGTCCTTGTCGTCCGGCGCGGCGAACAGCTCAATCTTGACGGCATCGCCCTTGAACATCGCCGAGCGCCTGCTCCACGCCTCCAGGAGGGACGCGTTCAGTTCTTGAGTGGCGCCATCTTGCGCAGCAGTCAATCGCACATAGCTGTTGCGCCCCAGGTCGGCCGCCCCAAACTGCACCTGTAGCCACGGCGCGTCGAAGCTTTGCACGATCGTGCTGAACACGACCTGGCTTTGGACGCTAGGCATCGCGGTGTACCGGCCCGATTGAATTTGGCGGTCTTCAACGTGAAACGGAATCTCCGCCAGCTGTGGCTTAACGGAACAGGTTCTGTTTTCAGCCGAGGGCTGTGGGTCTTGGGCAGACGTCACCCCGGCCGGCTTCCCAGGCAGCGTCAACAGCAGCGTCACCAGTAAAACAGCGGCGGGCCGGGCTATCCGGAATAGATTCGTTTTGAACATGGTTGACCTCCCATCGATGCGCTACTGCAAATTCACCAACACGAGCACGAGACCTTCACCCGCATCCAGGCCCGTCATCGCCTTGCCGATGATCGCGCCCGGCGAGCGCTCGCGGTCGGTGGCTTTCATCGCATGGCCGGGCAGGTCGGACGTGGTGAGCAGATCGCCCGGCTGGATGGCGCCGTTGATCGCCGTCGCTTTCACATATACCCGGCCGGCAATGGCAACTTCGGTGTCGCCTTCCATCACGCCCTCTTGCTGCAGCGTCAGACCCGGCTGCACGCCGCCCGCGCCGCTGACGATGCCGGCAACTTTGGTGTCGTAAGCCTGTGTGCTGATCGTGAGGTGGCCTGGCTCGGCTGCGTCGATGATCATCAGCGTGCCGGGGTTGGCCGGGCCTTCGCCGACCTCGAAGAGTTCCGCCAGGTCGCTGCCGCCGGTGATTTCAAGCACCTGGGTTTTGGTCCGCCCGTTGAACCACCCCGCGTAGCCACTCGTGCTCTCGCCGTAGACGCCGGTGGCATTCGTGCTCTTGCCCCACACACCAGCTTGATCGGTGCTTGCACCGTACACGCCGGCCCAAGCGGTACTTTCGCCGACGACGCCCGAACCGGTTGTACTCTTGCCCCACACACCGAAAAATGTAGAACTTTCGCCGTAGACGCCGCTGGCACTCGTGCTCTTGCCCCACACACCCGCTTGATTGGCGCTTATACCGTACACGCCGGCCCAAGCGGTACTTTCGCCGACGACGCCGGTACCGGTTGTGCTCTTGCCCCACACACCGGTAAAACTAGAGCTTTCACCCAAGACACCCGCGCCGCCATTGTTCCTGCCCCATATCCCGGCCCCGGCAGGCGATCCGGAAAGACCAAATACACCGGCGGTATTCCCGCTCGTCGCCGTCGCGTGACCAAACATCGCCGTGCCCCCGCTGGCGCTGGCGTTGGTCGCTTTGAACGTGGCATTGCCGTATGCATAAGGGATGTCGCCATTGATGGTGGCGCCCGGCATCAGACCGATGGCGTAGGGCGTCGCATTCAACGCCACACGCGGCAGCGTGGTGAATCCGGAATCATTCCCGCACTTGGCCGCAGCTTCCACCCAGCGCGCCTGACCCGTGAAGTGATTGCCAAAGTTCAGCTCGACGGCGAACACGCCGTTATCGACGCTCACGCCATTCACGGGCAGCATGGCGCCCTGCTGGAGGCCGCCAGCGGCGGCATCCCACAGCTTGAACTGCATATTACATGCGCCGGTGAACAGCGCGCCGTTGCGTTTGATCTGGCCCTGGTAGGTGAACGCCGCCGGAACGGCGGCCTCCACCGCATTCGGCTGGTCGGATTGTGCGGCGACGCTGCCGGCCAACGTCACACACAACAGCGCGCTGATGAAGATGACGATAGACTTGCGGTTCATATTAGTTCCTCCCCTTGGGCTTTATAGTTGGATTCAAACTTACCACTCTTGCCGTTTCCAAAACGTTTCCACCGCCTATGGCTCGCCTGTCGCTTCACCTGCTGGGGCAAGGTGCGCGCGGTTGGCCTACCTGGCGCCGGAAGCGCATCGTCCGCATCGCCGGGAGGCACTCGCCGGGCTGCTCTGGATAGAATAGATTGTGGCTGAGTGAATGTTTGGGACGTGATATACTTCCCTCGGCATGGCCACTCTACCGCACATTGCGTGCGCGTGGGTATCGCTGCTGCGATACAAACAGCGATGCAAATTCCAGCCTGGCGAGGCGATGACGGAAATCACCTTTGGTGCGTGGCTTAAAGGCCAGCGCACACGCTTGCACCTGACACAGGCGCAGCTGGCGCAGCAAGTCGGTTGTGCGTCGATCACACTCCGTAAGCTTGAGGCCGAAGAGCGCCGCCCCTCCGCTCAAATCGTCGAGCGCCTGGCCGAAGTCCTCGGCGTTCCGCCCCAAGACCGATCGGCTTTCCTGCGTTTCGCGCGCGGCGATTGGCAAGCCATCCCGCTCACGCTCACAGCTAACCGACCTCCCTCTGAAGCCGCTACCCCACGACCACGCTTGCCGGTTCCGCCGACTTCCCTGATCGGCCGCGAGCACGACGTGGCCGCCGTGCGCGGCTATCTGGCCAGGCCAGACATCCGCCTCATCACGCTGATTGGCCCGCCGGGGGTCGGCAAGACCCGCCTGAGTGTGGAAGCGGCCCGGGAGGCGATCCCTGATTTCGCCGATGGCGTTTTCTTCGTCGCGTTAGCCCCGCTCGATGATCCCATGCTCGTGGCGCCGACGATTGTTCAAACACTGGGTTTTGCGGAAACGGAACGCCAATTACCTCTTGAACGCCTCAAAGAGGGTATTGAGGCTAAACAGATGCTGTTGGTGCTGGATAATTTTGAGCACATTATCGAAGGCGCTGCGCCGCTCGTGTTTGAACTGCTGATGACCTGTCCTCGCTTAAAAATTCTGACGACCAGCCGTGAAGCTTTACGGGTTCAGGGCGAGTGGCTTTATCCCGTACCGGCGCTGAACATCCCCACAACCGCTCAATTGCAATCCATGGATACGGAGAGGGTGTCACAATTTGCGGCGCTGAAGTTGTTTGCCGAGCGCGCCCGCGCCATACGGTCTGACTTCGTGCTCAACGCCGGCAATGTCGAGGCGATTGCGAATATCTGTGCGCAATTGGATGGTCTGCCCTTAGCCATCGAATTGATCGCCGCGCGCATTCGCCTGATGTCACCCCAGGCGTTACTGGCGCACCTGAATGCTCAGGTCATGTTGTATGCCGATGGGATGCGCGCGGTCTCCGCACGTCAGAAGACGCTGCACAATGCGATTGCTTGGAGCTACAACCTGCTCTCAGCCGAAGAACAGAAATTGTTCGCCCGTCTCTCCGTCTTTTCAGGCGGCTGGACGCTGGAAGCGGCTGAATCGATATTCTCAGGCGCCTCGACGACAAAAACCGTGACCGATCTCATCGTTTCATTATCGGATAAGAGCCTCTTGCAGCGCGCCTTCGACGCCCACGGTGAGCCGCGCCTTAACCTGCTGGTCACCCTTCAACACTTCGCGCTGGATCGCTTACGGCGTCTGGGTGAGGAAGCAGAAATGCGTCATTGGCATCTGGCGTATTTTCTGGGTTTTGCCGAACATGCCGACCAAGAAAGCCATGGCCCCCATCAGACCGAATGGCTGGATCGGGTGGAGAGTGAGCATGACAACTTTCGCGCCGCGCTCGATTGGTGCATATCCAATCAATACACGGAGGTCGCCCTGCGCTTGCTCGGCGCGCTGGGCTGGTCCTGGGATGTGCGCGGTCATTATGGCGAGGCGCGTAGTTGGTTCGATAAGATTCGTGCGCTGCCGGCGATCGCCGACTATCCCGCACTCTACGCCAGCTTGCTGAATCATATTGGACATCATAGCTGGCTGTTGGGCGATTTTCGCGAGGCCCAATCTGTCCTGAAGGAAAGCCGGGGGATCTGGCTGAAATTAGGAGAGGAGGGTGAGCGCGGTCTGGCCGAGGCTTTGGACTGGTTAGGCATCGTGACGTTTTGGGGTGATGGAGACTTTAACACGGCACAATCGCTTTTTGAACAAAGCTGCAAACTCTATCAAAAATGTGGGGATCGCAGAGGAATGGCCGAAAGTATATTTCACCGTGGCCTGGTCGCATTCTTTCGGAGGGATCAGGCCCTGGCGCTTTCCTTGTTTGAACAGAGCCTGAATCTGTTCCGGCAATGGGGTGATCGATGGGGTATCGGTAGAGTATCCCAACGTTTAGGAGAACTGTTCTTGAAACAAGGGCGTTATGAAAAAGCGCGTTTCTTTTTCGACGAGCATTTAATGATTGACGAAGCGCTTCAATTCACAGGAGGGATTTGGGCTGCTTTGCGCAATTTGGGAGACTTATATCGGTATCAAGGCGATTATGATCAAGCTGGACAGTTCTGGCAAAAAAGCCTGGCGCTTGCTCATACGTATGGCCTGAAGAGTGATATAGAAATCAGTTTGTACTTATTGGGTATCCTTGCTTTGCATCAAAATGACTATTCACTTGCGCGGAAGCGTTTCACTGACTGGTTCGCCTCCGCGCTGGTGTTGTTCGATAAGACCATGATCGCGAATGATCTTTTGAATGGGTTAGCCGCGGTGTCCGCAGGAACGAATCAACCCGAACGCGCGGCAAAGTTGAGTGGAGCGGCACAGGCGTTTCTCGAAAACACTGATCTTCGTTTAGATTCCGTTGATTATGCTGAGTTTGATCGGCACATTCAAATCGCGCGCAAGCAACTCGGCGAGGCTACATTTGAAGCCTTGCAAGCTGAAGGCCGTGCGATGACGCTTGAACAGGCGGTTGCCTACGCGTTAACCGATGCGGTCACTTGACCCTCGCTTCGTGTAGCGGCCTTGAAGTTTGCAACAGCAATTATGCTGGCCGCTGCATTAGGGAACGCGCAACACGACGAGCTGATCCACACCCGATTCGGCGCCCCACACCTCGCCCGGCCGTCCGAGAATCTGCCGGACGTTGGCCGGTGAGCTGGGCAGCGGGAAGACGTCGAACGTTTCCGTGGCCGGGTCAAAGCGGACCATCGCGTTCGCGCCGAAGTCGCTCAACCACACCTGATCGCGATCGTCGACGTAGACGGCGTAGGGCATCGGGTTATCGCCCGGCAAACGCCACTCGCGCCAGGCAGCCGTGGCCGGATCGTACAGGCCGAGCTGTCCGGCATTCCATTCGCTGACCCAGATGCGGCCCTGCGAGTCCGACCAGACGCGGCGCGCGCCCTGGCCGGGGGTCGGCGGATCGATCGGCGTCGCCGTCTTCGCCGCGGCGTCGATGCGCGCAATGTGACTCCCGGCGAGCGAGGCGTAATACACTACGCCGTCGGGCGTTGTCGTGATGCCGTATGGGCCTCGGCCGCGCGGCGCGCCGAATGCTTCGACTTGCCCGGCCGTCGGGTCGAGCCGCCCGAACACGCCAGACTGTCCCGTAAACCACAACACGCCGTCGCCGTCGAAGGCGGCGGTATTCAGGTTGGCCCCGCCGCTGCCGGCCGGCAGTGGGTAGACTTGCACGGCTTCGGTTTCCGGATCGACGCGCACGATGGCGTTCAGGCCGCCATCGGTGATCCACGGCGCGCCGTCCGGCCCGACGATCACGCCGTGCGGGGCGGAACCCGGCCCCAGTGCGACGTGGTGCGTTTCACCAGTCGTCGGGTCCAAGCGCCCCAACTCGCCCGAACGTTGGGCCGTGTACCAGACGGTTCCATCGGGCGCGGGCGCTACATCGTGTGGATGCGATCCGGCCGGCACAGGGTACTCCTGGATCGTCGGCTCTGCCGGCGTGTCGGTCGCTGCCACCGTCGGCTCGACGGTCGGCGGCGCAGGTGAAGGCTTTGTCGTCGCCGCAGGCTCGGTCGTGTCGGTTGGCTGCGCCGGCGCAGTCGCTGCAGCCGTCGGCGCTGGCAGCGTAGGTGTGTTGGCCGGCTGAGACGGGCCGCACGCGGCGAGCGCGAATGCGACCATCGTAATCAAGCAAATACGAGACATTGTTACTCCTCTCATCGATTTTCAGTAGCAGGCTAACTTCCCAGCAGCTCTGCTAACGCGGGCCATTCCTCCGGTAAGACACGCGCCACGAGCGCAAACCCGTCTGCCCCCAGCGGCGCGAAGATGGCGGCCTCGCCTTCTACAATCGAAATGTTGGCGGTGTTGCTGATGTTGAAGCCATGCGCGACGAGCACCGTGTTCGTCCCAACTTCCGGCGGGGTCGAGAGCAGGTTGCGCAGCGCTGCGATACGCTGCTCGCTCAAGTCCGATGGGAAACCCGTCAGATCGGGTGTGATCTCGGCCCGTCCGAAGGCGAGTTGGGCCGTATCGCGCGCGCGGCAGTAACCGCTGCTCAACACCTGCCCGATCGGGATGTCGAGAGCCTGGAACGCTGCCCCGATCGCCTGTGCATCGGCGCGGCCTTGATCGTTGAGGTTGCGCTGGGTTTGGCAGTTCTCCAGGTTCTGCGTATCCGTGTCGGACTGTGTTTGGTCCGTCGCCGCGTGCCGGAAGTAGACCACGTAACCGCCGCGCCGCAGCGCCTCGATCAGCGCCGCGCCCTGGAGCGGTGTGGTCGGGTCGAGCGTGGGCGTCGGTTCAAGGGTCGGGGTTGGGTTGAGCGTCGCTGTAGGCGTGGGCGGAATGGGCGTCACAGTTGCGGTCGACGTCGCCGTAATCGTTGGGGACGGCGTGGCGGGCTGGCTCGTCGGCGATGCAGCCGGTTGCGCCTGGCCCGCGCAGGCGCCGATCAGCAGAGCGGCAGCCAGTGTTGCCAGCGCGCGCAGCGAGAGACTCCTCCTGCCTGTACTCATGCTTCCTCCATCAACCTCAGCTATATCCTGGTAGAGCATTTTCGCGGCCAGGGGATACGCGAGCTATACTGCGCGCGGTCACAAGTTGCGCTGTTTGCTGCTCCAAGCCCGCGTCCGCGCGGGCGTCTATCCTCACAGCGCCGACCGCGCGGACGCGGTCGGTGAGCACAACCGCAGATTGTTCCCGCGCCGGGTATACGTTGAAGATGCGACGTTCTAAGCGGCCTGATGATCCTAAAAGAGCTGCCTAAATGCTGACTAAGCAGAAGCTTAGCGCATGCTAAGAGACGCCCTACATAACGCGGCCGATTCTCAGAAAATTCGGCTCTTCCGGCTTCAGCGGGAAAATGCTCACCGCGGAGCCGCCGAGGCCGCAGAGCATTGGGAAAAACTCGGCGCGCTCCGCGTCTCGGCGGTTCCTACGAAGCGTCCCGTCAAAGCCGGGAGGGCCAAAATTCTTAACACTGGCCGAGACGCGGCCAAATGTGATAGGGCAATCGCATTTCAACTCGCCGGCGGTTGAAACCGCGCCAAGCCGACCCTTCGCTACGCAAAGGGCAGGCCGGCGTCGGCTCCGCGAGCGTCGGGGTAGGTCATGACACCCGCAGCGGAGCGGAGTGGTGCGGACTTGGCGTTCCGTTGCTGCGACTCACTTGCCCCGGAGCGCAGCGGAGTGGGGTTGAGTCGCCGGAAATCCAAATGCGATTGCCCTGGATTAACACCTGAGCATAGTTAAGAACTGGCGAGCAATATGGTATACTTTCAGCGGATCAACTCACTGCTGAAGGAGAGGAATGTCTCATACACGTGTCCTGAGCATCGCGGTGTTCCTCGTGCTGGTCGTAGCGGCGTGCAGTCCATCGACTGCCCAACCCACAAATCAGCCCCCTACGCCGTCAACGAATCCACCCGCCACCGTACCGGCGGGTCAACCCACTCCGAGCGAGGGTGAAGTCACCACCGCGTCGGGCCTGCACTACGTCGATCTCGTCGTCGGCAACGGCGAAACGCCGCAGACCGCTGACTTCATCCTGGTTCACTACGTGGGCACGTTGGAGGATGGGACGCAGTTCGGCTCATCGCGCGAGGCGGGCCAGCCCATCACTTTCCCGATCGGGATCGGCGCGCTCATTCCGGGTTGGGACGAGGGCGTCGGTTCGATGAAGGTCGGCGGCAAGCGCCGGTTGATAATTCCGCCGGAGTTGGGCTTCGGCGCAGAAGGTTCGGGCAATGTGATCCCGCCCAACGCCACCTTGATTTTCGAAGTCGAACTGTTGGAGATACTACCCAGGGTGCAGATCGAAGATATCGTTGTCGGCGCCGGCCCATCGCCGAAAGCGGGTGATACGCTCAGCGTGCACTACACCGGCACGCTCGAAGATGGCACGCAGTTCGACTCATCCGTCGATCGCGGCCAGCCGATCGAGTTTCGTATCGCCACCGGCGATGTCATACCGGGTTGGGATCAAGGCATCATTTCGATGAAGGTGGGCGGCAAGCGCAAACTGACGATTCCATCCGAACTGGCCTACGGTGAAAGCGGCCAGGGTGAAACGATCCCGCCTAATGCCACGCTGATCTTTGAAGTCGAACTGCTGGAGATCAAGTAGGGTAACGACACATGCAAACGACCCCGGTGACACAACGTCAGGCCGCTCGACCGCTATACAAACGCTGGAAGTACGTCCTCGATACGTGCAACCCGCCTCCCGAGGGACTGGATTTCGTTTCGCGCTGGTTGCTGATCGTGCGCGCCTGCGTGTTCCAGATGACGCTCACCTCTGCCTTCATCGGCGGCATGCTGGCTGCGGCAGATATGCAACGGGCCGGGTTGCCCTTCAACTGGGCGCCATTTGTCCTGAGCGCGATCGGGTTGGTGATCGCCCACGCCGTCAACAACATGGTCAACGATTATTTCGACACCGAAGGCGGCGTGGACACCGAGGATTACACCCGCGCGCTGTACGCGCCCCACCCGATTCTATCGGGCATCATCAGCAAGACCAGACTGCGCAACACCATCCTGGCGGCTAACGCCGTCGATGTGCTGATCGGCGTCACGCTGCTGCTGTATTGGGGAGTTGAGCGGGGCTGGCCGCTCATCGTGTTTGCGCTCGGCGGGCTGTTCATCAGCGTTTTCTACGTCGCGCCGCCGATCCGGCTCAAGCATCACGGGTTGGGCGAGCCGGGTGTCTTCGTCGTGTGGGGGCCGCTGATGATCGGCGGCGTATACTACGCCGTGACCGGCGCGATGCGCCCGGAGATCTTCCTGGCCGGCATTCCTTACGCGCTCGTCGTGACGACGGTGTTGATCGGCAAGCACATCGATAAGCTCCCGCTCGATAAAGCCAAGCGCATCCACACGCTGCCGGTGATTCTAGGCGAGCGGTTTGCGCTGAGACTCAACAAGTGGCTGATGGCGTCGTTCTACGTCATCACCGCGATCTTGATCGTGACGAAGATCGTCGGCCCGTGGGCGGTGTTGGTCGTGTTCGCGATCCCGCGCCTGATCGCAGTGCTGAAGCTTTACTCGCAGCCCAAGCCGGAGAAACCGCCGGAGAATTACCCGGTCTGGCCGTTGTGGTTTGTCTCGTGGGCGTTCTATCACAACAAGCTGGCGGGCGGCCTGTTCGTGCTGGGGTTGATCCTCAACCTGATCGTTCCGGTAAAGCTGCCGTTCTGAGGACAGAAGGCAACGGATAAAAACGTATAAACGCATCCGCCCGCGCGCAACCGCCGAGGGAGCTGACCAGGCAACCAACTAACCAACCACCAAACTAGTACTCTGACCACTTAATTTTGCGGGGTTCGGACGGCAGTTGCACTGCCGTCCGCCGCAGTGCTGGCCGCCCGCCCTTTCTCCCAAAACTGCAAGGAAGGGCGGCGGTCATGCGGCGGGAACTACGCAACTTCAGATTGTTGAAGCACTAGTACACGCAGGCGTAAATATACCAATGGTTTGTCATTCCGACGAGCCGTTTGGCGGCGAGGAGGAATCTCTGCCACAGCCGGCGTCTGACGCCAACCGGCGCAGAGACCCCTCGCTACGCTCGGAGTGACAACCGTAGGGTTATTTAGGCCACGGTGTACTAGCCACCCACCCGGCACACCAACCCCTTCAAATACTCCGCTTCGGGGAAGCTCAACAGGATCGGGTGGTCACTCGGCTGCGACAGTTTCGCGACGATCTGAGCATTGCGCCCGGCGTCAAGCGACGCGCCAAAGACGATCTTCTGGAACAAATCGGGCGAAACCAAACCCGAACACGAGAACGTCACCAGGAAGCCGCCCGGCCGTAGAATCTGCATTGCCACCCGGTTGAGGTCTTTGTACGCGCGCGCGGCGCGTTCGATCTGCCCGACGGTGTGGACGAACTTGGGCGGATCGAGGATGATCACGTCGAAGGTTCGACCCTCGGCCCGATATTTACGCAGGAGGCTGAAGACGTCGCCTTCCACCAAATCGTCGTCGCGCGCCTCAAACCCGTTGAGAGCCAGGTTGCGCCGGGCCAGCATTAACGCTTCAGCCGACGAATCGACATTGACGGCGCGGTGTGCGCCGGCCGATAGCGCATGCACGGCGAACCCGCCCGTGTATGAGAACAAATTGAGGACCTCCGCCCCGATGCAGTAGGCGGCCACCTTGCGCCGGTTCTCGCGTTGGTCGAGGTAGAACCCGGTCTTGTGCCCGCGCTTCACATCGACCAGGAAGCGCACGACCTCACCCCTCTCCCCATCAGATGGGGAGAGGGTTAACCCGCGCTCCACAATCTCGATCACATCGGGCGGCGCCGCGCCGACCAGGACGCCTGCCGTTTGCGCCAGCCCTTCCTTCTCGCGCACATCCACATCGCTGCGCTCGTATACCCCCTGCACATCTACCAATCCAACTAGCCAGCCAACCAACTCCTGCTTCACCCGCTCCACTCCCAACGTCAACGCCTGCACGACCAGCCACGCGCCGTACCGATCGACGACCAGGCCCGGTAAGCCATCCGATTCGGCGTTCACCAAGCGGCAGGCCGTAGCGTTCAGTGTTGATCGAGACCGGATCGCGCGCTCCAGGCGTGAGCGCCAGAACGTCGAATCAATCGCTTCGTCTTCATCCCACGTCAGCAATCGCGCCGTGATTTGAGAGCGGCGGTTGACGTAGCCCCGCGCCAGGAACTCGCCCTGCGTAGAGACAACATCGGCGATGCCGCCGTCTTCGACATCGCCGTCAATGCGCTGAATCGCGCCGGAGAACACCCAGGGATGCTTCTGCCGCACCGGCTTTTCGCGCCCCGCTTTCAAAACAACCCGGCCAGTCACACGCTCCCCTCCAAGCTTTGAGTAACTCACCTTACGCAGTTGGGCGGGATTTTACCGCAGAGGGCGCGGAGGACGCAGAGATGTGCTAGGAAATCCGCTCCGCGCTCTCTGCGTTCTCAGCGGTGAAATGGCCTTTTGCGTAAGGTGAGTGAGTAAGCAGTTGTTTTGGGTAATTGGTAATCAGCAATCGACAATCAGCAATCCTAAATCACCCCCACCTCTCTCCCGGCTTTCGCGAACACCTCCAGCGCGCGTTCGACGTGTTGCGGATCGTGGGCAGCCGTGACGGTCGCCCGCAGGCGCGCCAGACCAACCGGCACACCCGGCGATACGACCGGCAGCGCGAAAACATCCTGCCGATGGCAAGCGCGCGTCATCTGGAACGCCCGGTCGTCATCGCCGGTGATCACGGGGACAATCGCCGTCTCGCTGCGCAGCGTATCGAAGCCTAAAGCGCGTAGGCCGCTCAAGAATAATCCGCTCACCTGCCGCAGCTTCTCCACGCGCCACGGCTCACGTTCGATCACCTCGAAGGCGGCTTTGGCCGCGGCGGCGCTGGCCGGCGGGAGCGCGGCGGAGAAAATGTAGGCGCGCGACACGTGCTTGAGATAGGTGATCAAATCCCGGTTGCCCGCAATATAACCGCCCACACTCGGAATCGTCTTGGACAGCGTGCCCATTTTGATATCAATCGCATCGGGCGGCAGGTCGAAGTGCTCTTCGATGCCGTGCCCGGTGCGCCCCAGCACACCGAGCGAGTGCGCTTCGTCCACCATCAGCCACGCGCGGTAGTACTTGCACAACCGGTTCACTTCCGGCAGATTGATCACGTCGCCGTCCATGCTGAACACCGCATCGACGATGACGAGCTTCGCGGCCGAACCGGCCCGGATCAAGGCCCGCTCCAGATCGGCCATGTCGTTATGCCGGAACCGGATCAAATTGGCGCGGCTCAATAAGCAGCCGTCGAGGATACTGGCATGATTGAGCTTGTCGCTGATCACCGCATCGCCCCGGCCGACCAGCGTCGAGATCACGCTCAGGTTGGTGACGTAGCCGCTCGAATAAGCCACCGCATCTTCCGCACGTTTGAAGCGCGCGATCGTTTCTTCCAATTCACGATGCAGCGTCAAGGTCCCGGCCAGCAAGCGCACCCCGTGCGTGCCGGCGCCGAAGCGATCGAGGGCGGCGTGGGCCGCGCGGGCGATATCGGGGTGACCGAGCAGCCCCAGGTAGCTGTACGAGGCCAGCATCAACATGCGCCGGTCGTCCACTGTCACCCACGGCCCATCCAGCGCCGAGCTCGGTATCTGCATGAAGTACAGACCGTCCGCCTGGAGGTTGCGCACGCGTTCGTTCAGCGCAGCGATACGTTCGCCGATCGCATCCATTCCGATCACTCCCGAAAGGCCCAGATTTAACCATCAAGCCACCAAGGCTTTTCTTCGTATCATCTGCCCCGCGTTTTTTGCAGGGTGATGAGCCTATCCGAAAACGTAGCCTAGCCCCCTGCTTGCGCCCCCTTGTGGGGTTGTGGGCAGCGGGCACAAGGCCCTAAACGTAGCCTAGCCCCCTGCTTGCGCCCCCTTGTGGGGTTGTGGGCGGCGGGCACAAGGCCCTAAACGTAGCCTAGCCCCCTGCTTGCGCCCCCTTGTGGGGTTGTGGGCGGCGGGCACAAGGCCCTATGCTACAGAATTTCGGGGTCTTCGGATAGGTTCTTAGCGTTTGCCCGCCAGCAGCCGCTTGAGCGCCGCTTCATCCAGGATGGTAACGCCCAGGCCCTCGGCCTTGGTCAGTTTGCTGCCGGGCGACTCGCCCACGACCAGATAATCCGTTTTCTTGCTCACGCTGTCAGTCACTTTGCCGCCGGCCGATTTGATCGTCGCCGCAATCTCGTCGCGCGGCTGCGTGAGTGAGCCGGTGATGACGAAGGTTTTGCCGCTCAGCGGCCCGCTCGCCGCCTTCGCCGCCGTCCCCACGTTCTCGCGCGGGTTGATGCCGGCGCGCCGGAGTTTCTCCACCAGATCGCGGTTGCGCGGGTTCGACGTCCACTCGACGATGCTGGCGGCGATCGTCGGCCCGACGCCTTCAATCGACTCCAGCTCTTCGGGCCTGGCCTTGAGCAGCCGGCTCAGCGATCCAAAATGCGCGGCGAGCGCTTCGGCGGCAACGCCGCCCACGTGCCGGATGCCCAGGGCGTAGATCAACTGGCTCAGCGGTCTCCCTTTTGACGCGGCAATCGCCGCGACCAGGTTATCGGTTTTCTTGTCGGCAAAACCCTCGAGTTGCAACAAGTCGTCGCGCTTCAGCGAATACAGATCGGCGACGTCGCGCACCAGCCCGGACTCGATCACCTGTTGAACGATTTTCGCGCCCATGCCTTCGATGTCCATTGCGCCGACAAAATGCCCGACCTGGCGATCCAGCCGGCCGGGGCAGTCGCGGTTCGGGCAATAGATCGCCACCTCGGCGGCGCGGCGCTCGACCGGCGTGTCGCAAAAGGGGCAGGTCTTGGGCGGTGCGATCTTCTTCTCTTTGCCGGTGCGCGCGCCGATGACCGGCCCGGCCACGTAGGGGATCACGTCGCCGGAGCGCTTGACGATGACGCGGTCGCCGATGCGGATGTCTTTGCGCGCGATGTCGTCGAAGTTGTGCAACGTCGCGCGCTCGATCGTCACGCCGCCCACGTTGACCGGTTCGAGCACGGCGTTCGGCGCCAGCACGCCGGTTCGGCCCACGTTGATGCCCACGTCGAGCAGCTGCGTCGTCGCCTCGCGCGCCGGAAACTTCAACGCGATCGCGCCGCGCGGGTCTTTGCCGACCACGCCGAGCTGCGCTTGCAGATCGAGCTCGTCGAGCTTGATCACCATGCCGTCGGCCTCGTACGGCAGCCGAGCGCGTTTATCGACCCACGAGTCGGCGTAGGCAATCGCCGCGTCGAGCGCATCGAAGCGGCGGGCGATATCGGTGACGGGGAAGCCGAGCGCGCGCAAGTATTCTAAAAGCTCGAACTGCGCGCGCGGAAGCAGGCCGTCGGTATCGACGACGGCGTAGGTCAGCAGCGTGATCGGGCGCGTGGCGGTGACGCGCGAATCGAGCTGGCGCAACATGCCCGCCGCCGCATTGCGCGGATTGGCAAACGTGCGCGCGCCGGCGGCCTGCTGGCGCTTGTTGATTTCCTCAAAATTGGCGAGGGTGATGTAAGCCTCGCCGCGCACGACCAGCCGCGCCGGAACGGCCGGCGGCTTGCGCCTGGAGCCATCGTGCACCGGGATGCGTAGCGGCAACGCTTTGACGGTGCGCAGGTTGGGCGTGATATCTTCGCCGATGATGCCATCGCCGCGCGTCGCGCCTTGCACAAATACGCCGTCGCGATAATGCAGCACCACCGTCAGCCCATCGATCTTCGGCTCGACGGTGAAGGACACCTTGCGCCCGGCGGGCGCGAGTTTCGAGATGCGCGCCCACCACGCGCGCACGGCGTCGCCGTCAAAGGCGTTGGCCAGGCTGAGGATCGGCGCGGGATGGCGCACCTTGGGGAATTTGTCCGAGGCCAGGCCGCCCACCCGCTGCGTCGGCGAATCGGGCGTGATCAATTCGGGATGCTCGGCTTCCAGTTGTTGCAGCTGAATGATCAGCCGATCGTACTCGGCATCCGAGATCACCGGATCGTCGAGGACGTGATAGCGGTAGGCGTGGTAGTTGATCTGCTCGCACAATTGGCGCAGGCGTTTATCAATATCAGCCATTTACCCCCACTCCCATCGATTTAGGACTGTATTGACGGTTCGGTTTGCCAGCGGAAGATCGGCCGCGACCCTTCACTCGCCGCATCGTGGATGCGACTCACTTGCTTCCGGCTCAGGTTGGCCGGCAAGCGCTCGATATCGAAGTAGCGATTCGCATCGGACTCGTCGGTGAGCAGCAGCTGCCCGCCGGCGATGCGACACGCGAACGCGAAGATCAACTCAGCCTTCTCCGGTTTCCCGTACACGCCGACCAGTCGCTCGACGATCACTTCCAGGCCGGTCTCTTCCTTCACCTCACGCACGACCGCTTCGGTCGGCAGCTCGCCGCGCTCGACGCCGCCGCCGGGCAAGTTCCACATATCGCGATCCCGGCGATGGCACAGCAACACCCGACCCTGCTCATCGAAGATGATGGCAAAGGCGCCAATCGAAAACAGTTGCTGCGGCATGACACCTACGGCGCAGGCGGCGGGGCGGGAACCAGATACTGCGCCGCCGCCCAGCCGATGCTGCCATCGACATCGCGCAGCTGCCACCAGGTAAGCCCATCCGCCTCGGTCGGGCCGCCGACGACTTCCAGCACCACGCCGTCGGCCAGGCTGCGGATCAGCTGCCCCTGGGTGCTGGCCTCCGTGCGGAAGTTCACGCCTTCAACGACGCGCACAAAGCCGCCCACTGCGATCGTGGTCGGCGGGGGAACCGGCGTCGGCGTCGGTGTCGGCGTGGGCGTGTCCGTCGGGGCCGGGGTAAAAGTCGGGCGGGCGAACACCGTCGGCGTCGCCGTCGGCGAGGCAAAGCCCGCCAGGAGCGAGCGGCCGCCGAAGGCGCACAACAGCAGCCCGCCCACGCACACGGCGGCGATGATCAACCACTCGTACCATGCCAGATCGGTTTGGCCGGGACGCGGCGCCGGTTCAATCGTTCGGTCTTGACCCATGCTTTCCTCACGAACAACACGTGATGACTTGGTGCAGACTTTTCACCGCGGAGCCGCTGAGAACGCTGAGTTTTTATAACTCACCTTACGCAGCCGCCGTTCAACTTCGCTCTAAGCCCGCGTCCTTGCGGGCGTTTCCAGCCAGTCAGTTCAGGATAAGGCGCACCGCCCGCGAGACGCGGGCGGCAACCGCGAGGACGCGGTTGCCAGACTTGGTGGGTTTATCAAAAACCGTTATCCCGAACTCACGTCTTTTATGCATTTACGGCGCGCCAGTCGGCGCAAGATACAGTTGAGCGCCCCACCCTTCCGCGCCATCCGACGGATCGCGCAAGCGCCACCAGGTAAAACTATCTACCTCGCGTGGCCCGTCGAGGATCAACAGGCGCGTCCCATCCGGCGCCGTCTTGAGCGTGGTCGTCTGCAGGCCGGGGTCTGCTCGCAAGCGCAGTCCGTCGCCGCCGGTGCCGCTGACCAGCGCATATCCGCCGATATACAGCCCTTCGGGCGTGGGTGGAGCCGGCGGCTCAGGCGACAGCGTCGGCGTGGGCACGATCGGTGTGGGCGTCACGGTGACGACGATCGCCGTCGGCCGCGTCGCCGGCGACTGCGACTGCCGGCCCGACCCGAACAGCACGCTGAACCCGATCACCCCGCACAAGCCGAGCGCGCCGCCAGCGAGGATCGCCGAGAGCAGCGACCATTCCAAAGGCAGGCGGCGACGGATATGCGTGATCCGGCGAATCGGCGGGTGAGGCTCGACGTTATCCGGCATCGATGGAATCAATCAGCGCGTTCAGGGCGTGCAGACCTGAAGCGAAACATCGTCGATGTACACCGCCGTCGTGCCGGCGGGCGTGTTATTGATGGTGTTGAAGTAAAGCGTCACGGTCGTACCGGCATGTTCAAGTAAATCGGACTGAGCTTCAGTCCAGTGCGGGTCGTTGACCTTCTCGTAGACCAGATAATCAACGCCGCCGTTGGAATTAGTCAGCCGCAGCATCTGTAGATCATTCACGGTATCGGTCGATTTACGATAGCGCCAGAAGGACAGTGAAGCCGACACGGCATTGGCGGGAATAGACACTGTTTGCGTAAACGACGAGTATGAATTGGTGTCGGCAACCTGCCCATCAATGCCGGAACGCATGCTCCGTGCGCCGCTGTGAACCTGGGACGGCGCGCTGACGTACGCAGGTGGGGCCGCCGGGCCATAGTTGATCGTCCATCCACCTGTGGTCTCAAACCCGCCATTCACAATTGCCTCGTAGCAAGTCGGCGCGGGCGTGCCTGCCGATGTAAAGTTCTGAGATAGTATCGGTAGATACACGGTGTGAACCACTGCCCTGAACGTCTCCGTAGCTGACCAACCCGAAGCATTCCCCGCCCGATCGAAGGCGCGCACGCGCCAGGTGTGCGCCCCCTGCGCCACCGTGCGCGTGATGCCGAGCGCCGGGCTACTCAACGTCTCCGACACACCATCCAGCTCGAACACGAACCCGCTGGGATTGCCGCTGCCCGTCCAGCTGAAGGTTGCCGCGATTGCCCCGAGCGTGATGCCGCCCGTCGGCGTGATCAAGACGGGCGTGGCCGGCGCAACTCGATCGCGCGTGAAGGTGACCACGGCCGGAGTCGTGTCGCTGATCACACCCGATTCGATGGCGCGCGCCTTGAGCGTGTAATCGCCATCGTTCAGCGACGATGGCAGGCCATAACTCCACGTCGCAGTTCCCGTCGCCGGGAGCCAGGTTTCAGGCGGGACAAACGTCGAGCCATTGTAATACAACGTGCCGGACAGGATCGCCACCTGGACTGAGGTCACGCCGTTCGGCCCGCCGGCGGCGCCGTTGAACGGCGGCAGCGGATTGTAGGCCGCGCCGTCGACCGGCGACAAGATTGCCGTATCGGGGCCGGTCGACGGCACGCATGCATCCAAAAAGCCGAACGCGCGCGCGACCACTTCCTGGCGAACCGATTGTGGGTAAATTGTTTCGAGCGGGAAGCCCATGTAGATCAGGCGGATGCACGAGCCGCTTGAGTAAGAGAGCGCGGCCGTGCCGCCGCCATTATACAACAGGGCGCTCTGCGCTCCATTCATCGGCGTGAACACATCTGGAAAATCGACGTCGTACGTGCCGTGCGTCCCATCGTCGAATGCGAACGGCGGCAGGCCGCTAAAGACCCCGCCGCCCGTCGCACTAACGCCATACGTGTTGGCATCATCGGCGACGAACGACGCGCGCAACACGTTGTTGTAGAACGCCGGGCCGGCGCCGTTGATCGACAGATCGAACCCCAGCTCGGCCCCGCTGATCAGCAGCGCGCCGCCGCTGTCAAGAAACGCTTGCAGCAACGTCTGGTCGGTCGCATTCAAAGCGACGTCGGGCGATTGCTCCTCGCCGCCGATCCAGGCGACAACGGCATAATTTCCCAGCCCGACTTTACCCTCCGTCACCGCCGCGTGCACCGCCGAATCGAACGCATGCGTGATGCCGGCCGCGTATTGAATCACGTAGTCGTAGCGGTTGATGCGATCGAGGAGCATGCGCCGATTGTTGCCTTCGGCCCCATCGAACTGCTGGATCAAGCCGTGCCGATCGATCCGATCGAAGCCATGCACGATCAGCGCCGGCGCAACGTCGTTCGCCGCCACGCGCGCCGCCAGAGAGGGCGTGGGAAACGATTCGCCGCCGGCATTGACGCCGGTCACGCGCGCGTAGATCAACTGGCCGGGCGCAAGGCCGCTCAACGCGAGCGATAAGCCGGGCGTGTTGATCGCATTGCCCCAGCCAAAGCCATCGGTGCTGGTATACACGCGATAGGAGGTGGCGACATCGCCCAGCAAGCCGGTCGCGTCGGTCGGGCCGGGCTGCCAGGCCAGCGTCACCTGGTTCGGGCCGCTGTTGCGCAGGCGCAGCTGCGCCGGCGGTTCGGGCAAGAAGACGAGCGGCACGTTCGGGTCTTGCGCGTGCCAGTAGCGCACCAGCCCTTGATACACCGCGCGCGCCGAGAGCAGGTTGAAGCGCGGGTCTTTCTCGGCTTCGACATCCTGCGGGTTATCGTGATAACCGTTCTCGATCAGCACACCGGGCATCGATTCGAGCAGGCGCAGTTCGCCCAGGTCTTGCGCCTTCTGACCCCGATCCGGCCAGCTCGCCTCCCAACCGCCGCGAATATCGTGCAACAGTTCGGCGTGAACGTAGTCCTGCAAAACGTCGCTCTTGGGCGTTGGCTCGAACGAGTGGATGTAGGTCTCGGTGCCGCGCGCCGTCGTGTTGTAGCCGTTATAGCCGTTGGTGTGCCACGAAATATAAATGGCGTCCTCACCCACCTCGGCTTCCCACTCCGAGTAAATCGGCCGGACGATCACGTCGTTCAACGCGTCGGCATCGGGCAGGCCAACCCACTTGGCATACTGCCGCGCCTGTTCCTCCCAGCGCGGCTTGCCGCTGACCGGCGCGCCCGCGACCGATTGATCGCCGAGGCCGCCGCCGATCCGGATCGCGTCGGCCAATACCGTCTTGCCCGCGACGCTCGATTGGTTCGTCAACCGCACCCGACCCGCGACCCCGGCCCGAAACGGATACGTGCCGATGTAACGCCAGTTGCTCGAGTCGCGTTGCTGCGTCACCGTCAATACGGTCGCGCCGCCCGCGTGCTCCACCCGATAGCGCGCGGCAGGCGTGCGCGCGTCCGTTGCGCCGGCGCCGGGGAACCAGGCGTACACGGCATACTTGGCGGCGAGCGCCGGGGTGAAGGTCCAGGTCGCGGTCACCGGCGCGCCGCTGGTGATGCTGCCGATCGATACGTAGCTGCCGTTGTAACCACCCATGCCATTCGACCAGCCGCCCTGCGTCGAGAATGCCGGGCTGCTGTTGTCTACGATCAGCATCGTCGTGATCATATCGCGCTCGCGGACGGTCCACGCATCTGCGCCCGCGTTCCATAAATACTCAAGCAAGTATTGATTGACGACCTCGGCATTGTTGAAATCTTCGACGATGCCCTGGCCCGCCGGATACGGCGCGTTGGGATAGGTAGGCCGCTGCGTGCGATACCGGCTCTGACTTGAAAGCCAATACCAGCCGTGCCCGGCGCTGACAAACACAGTTTTCCCGCCGAGGCCGCCGCCGGATTGCGGTTGACCGTTAACCGGTGGTTGGCCGCCGTCGGTCGATGAGGGGAGGGCGGAACTGGCTTCGCCCGGTTTGGTCGGAATGGAGACAGGCGGGAGAAATGAAGAGAGTGGGCGGAAGAGGCTCGGCTGCGCCGGATCGCGCACTTCGATATCCATGCGCGCCAGGTCGAACGGCGTGAGCGTTGTCGCGACCTGCGCGTTCACATCCTCCGCGTCACCGGCATCGAACGTCGAAAGGTATGACGCGGGCAGCTCGAGGCGGATCACCGTGCGCGCGGCGGTTGCGCTCACGTCCACCAGACGCGCGCCTGGCGGCAGCGCCGATTGGATGCCCTGCGCGCGTTCGCTCGCCGTCGGCCCGGCAACCAACGCGCCGGCCAAAGAACGAACCTGTTCGGTCAGTGTCCCGGTCGATTGGATGCCCACGCGATCGACGCACGCGCTGATCCCGGCGTTGACGAAACACAGCGTGCTCGCGGACGCGGCCGGTTGTAGTTGAAACGTTGCGTCGGGAGTGGGGCTTTCGCCCGCTGTGACGACGATCGGCGCAACAACCATGAAAAGCACCAGCGTCGCCAACAACACGGCCAGCCCGGCGGCTATGCAGGTTCGACGAAATGCCGTATGGCTCATACTGCACGCTCCTTCCCCCGGAGGCACATTATAACAGACCGCGCCGGAGGGAACCTCCAGCGCGGGTGGTCTAGTTCGTGTCGGAAAATGTCGCTCAAACTCTCGTGGGCGTTAAAGTTTCTTCGTAAAGCGCCGACCAGCGGCTATGCGACGGCGCCTGCAAACAATCTCTCCGCTCACTTCCCCAGTGTGCGCAAGACCTCCTGCCGAATCCGCTCCGGCGGCAGATCGAGTTCTTTCAAGATGTCGAGGGCGCGGCCGGCGTTGAGCCGGGCCAGGCCCAGCAACAGGTGTTCCGTCCCCACATGGTGATGGCCCAGGCGACGCGCTTCGTCTACGGCCAGTTCGATCGCGCGCTTGACGCGCGCCGTCAGGGCGAGCTGGTCGGATGGCGTGCGGCGACCGGCGCCGGTGATCCGTTCAACCTGCGCCAGCACCTGGGCCGGCTACACATTCAAGGTGCGGAGCACGCGCCCGGCGACTCCGCTCTCTTCGCGGATCAGCCCGATCAGCAGATGCGCCGAGATGGTCGTGCTTGAGTCGTTCGGCTTCCTCTTGCGCCAGGGTCAACACGCGCCGGGCGCGCTCAGTGAAACGATCCAGCTGCGCCTCCCGCGGTGGGGGAGCCTGGGCCGATTCAGTCGCCTGCTCGATTTCCTCACGAAACGCATCCAAGACCTCGGCCAGAACGGCAACCTGCTCCGGTGAAAACACCTGCGCCAGCTTTTGCGTCACTTCTTGCCGTGTCGGCAGTGTCGACATGCCACGCCTCCTTTCACCGCTTCACATACGCCAGCAATCTCTCCAGCGGCCACGTGTTCACCACGCGCTCCGCTGCGATCCACGCGCGCCGCGCCACGGCCACGCCATACCGCATGAATTCAAACATATCGGGATGATGGGCATCGGTGTCGATACTGAACAGGCAGCCCAATTCGTTGGCCCGCCGGGCATGAATGTCGTTGAGGTCGAGCCGTTCCGGGCTGGCGTTGATTTCGACGATGGTTCCGGTTTCAGCTGCCGCCTGCAACACCGTTTCGATATCCAGGTCGGCGCCTTCACGCCCCCGATCCAGCGAGCCGCCGTCGTACAAGCGCCGGCCGGTGGGATGGGCGAAGATGTCGATGTGCGGGTTATGAATCGCCGCCAACGCGCGCCGCGTGACGCGCTCGCGCGGCTGCCGCAACGCCGTATGCAGCGACGCCAACACGATATCCAGCGAGGCCAGCACCTCGTCGGGATAGTCCAGCGTCGCATCGGCTTTGATCTCCACTTCGGCCCCGTGCAACACGCGAATCCCCAGTCCCATGCCATTGACCCGATCGATCTCGGCGCGCTGCGCTTTCAGCCGCTCGGGTGAAAGCCCGTTGGTGATGCCGAGCGATTGCGAATGATCGGTAATCAGAATGTACGCGTAGCCCCGCGCCTTGGCCGCGCGGGCCATATCCGCGATCGTCAAGGCGCCGTCCGACCAGGTCGTGTGCATCTGCAAATCGCCGCGCACATCTCCCCGCTCAATTAACTCTGGCAACTCGTGGTTGAACTCGCCCCGGTCTTCGCGCAGCTCCGGCGGGATGAAGGGCAGCCCCAGCCGCCGGTAGACCTCGGCCTCCTCCCGGCAAAACACATCTTTGCCATCTTGGGCGTGGGTCAACGAGTATTCGTTGAGCGAGTAGCCCTGCTTGAGCGCGATCTCGCGCAGGCGAACGTTGTGGTCTTTCGAGCCGGTGAAATATTGCAGCGCCGCGCCCCAGTGCTTCGGCTGGATGACGCGCAGATCGGCCTGCTGACCGGAGTGCAGGCGCACGCTGGATTTCGTCGGCCCGCGCGCGATGATCGCGGCGACATTGGGCAGCGCGTTGAACGCATCCATGATCGCTTCGGTGTGCTTCGCTTCGGCCGAGACGAGCAAATCGATATCGCCGATCGTTTCGCGCATGCGGCGCAGCGAGCCGGCTACCGACGCGCGCTGGACCCTCTCGAGACGCATCAGCTGCTGCAGCATCTCCTGCGCCACGGGGTAAGCGACCCCCAACGGGGACCGGACGGAAGCGCCGCGCCGCCGCATCGCTTCGATGTTGGCGAGGATGCGCTCCTCGAACTTCTGGCCCAGTCCCGGCAACCCGGCCAATTCGCCGCCGCGCGCCCGTTGCTCCAATTTCTCGATGTTCGTCACGCCGGCCTGCTGCCACAACAGCTTCACGCGCTTCGGACCGAGGTCGGCCAGCGACAACAGCGATACCACGCCGGCAGGAATCTCTTTCCGCAGCCGTTCGTACAGATCGAACGTCCCGGTCTTCAACAAAGCATCCAGCTTCTCCTCGATCGCCGGGCCGATACCGGGGATGGTGCGGAGCTCGCCGGATCGCCACAAGGCGTTGATATCACGGTCGAGGTTGGCGATCTGCTCGGCCACGCGCCGATAGGCGATCAGCTTGAAGCGGTTCTCCTCACCCTGAATGTCGAGCATATCGGCCAGCGTCTCGAAGACCTTGGCCACTTCTTGATTCGTCATCTCCCTCACCTGGCTCTGGGTTGGGAAGAATTATATGCCCAGTCGCAGCCGGGCACAATCGGCGGGGAAACAAAAAAGCCCCCGCGTTTGGCGAGGGCTCTATAACTTGTCGTACTAGACGTTTGATACCACGTTGCTGAAGATGTTACCGATGGCGGGTCCGAGAACCGCCAGGATGACGATGACGATCAGCGCGACCAGCACTAGAATCAGCGCATATTCGACCAATCCTTGCCCGTCTTCGCGATGTAGCCAGTTCATGCTCATGCTCACCTCCTTTTCCCCCAGGGATTGTCATCCTTGCGCGTTCCCCCAACGCGCCCGTGCCAGGCCGAGACGCGCCAGCCTGTTCATCGGCGTTATCAAGATACAGCGAACTTGGTTGTGATGTGGTTAGAGTTCCGTTAAAGTTGTGTTTAATATCGATTTCACCAAGACCCACTCAAGGGATTGGAAACGATGTCACCTCGGCTTCGAGCGCCGGCTCGGTTCCCAGCAGTACACGGGTACCGGGTATGGCTTGGGGCGGTTTGACAAAAGCTAAGGCAAGCCAATCGTGTTCCGCGCGGTGTGCCGCGCTCGAAACCTTGCCTATGCTTGTTCCATCGACAGAGAGTTCTGTGCCCGACTCCAGTCGCTCGGACGCGCGCAACCCAACCAACTGTTTAGCCAGCCGTTGTCGCGATTCCATGCGCGCGATGATCTCTTGCCCGATGTAACACCCCTTCGTGAAGCTCACGTCGCGCCACAGGCCAACCTCAAGCGGGATGTAGGTTTCGCTCAACTCATGCCCATAACGCGGCAACCCCGCTTCGATGCGCAGCGCCTCAAACGCTTGCTCCCCGATCGGCGCGACGCCGGACTCAACCGCCCTGCCCCACAACGGCGCCAACGCAGCGGGGGTAGAGGTAAAGATGTGAAAGCCCGCGCCGGCGAGCGCGTCGGCCCGAGCGACCCACGCACCCTCCGAGGTCGGCTGCCAGGCGTGCCAGCTCAGGCCTGACACATTCTGATCCACGAGCCGGGCAACCGTCTCGCTCGCCTGCGGCCCGTAGATCGAGACCATACCCAACTGGCCAGTCACGTCGTGCAGCTGCACATCGTCGTTGAAGAAGATGTACTTTTTGAGCCAGTTGATAACCGCTGCGTGCGCGCCGCGCGAAGTCAGCGCCAGCAGATCGTTTTCGCGCACGTACACCATGATCCGATCGATGATCCGGCCGATCGGCGTCGTCAGGATCGTGGCCGCGCCCTGGCCGGGTCGGAGGGCATTCATCTCATTGGTCGACATGCGGTGCAGAAAATCGAGGCGTGTGCTGCCCGTCAGGCGCAATCGCCCGCGCGACGACGAATCGTAAATCACCGCGCCGGTGTGCGCCGCCGCGTACTCGGCCTCGACCGTCGTAAATACGTCCGGCGCTTCCCAGCCGTCCACTTCTACCATCCGCGCGCCCGCTTGTTCGTGCATCTCAAACAGTTCGCCTTGCATCGCAACCTCTATCCGACCTCATCCGTTATCTGTCCGTTGATGGCCCAGCCGTTGCCGCCAAGCTAAAATGTCGGCGGTGTGCTCGCGATAATGCTCGGCTGAATCTTCGGCCACGTACGCGCTCAACGCCTGGCCCTTCAACCCCTTATGCCGGTGCGGATCGCTCAAGACGTTGTCCGGCAATTCTTCCAGCCGGTTCAGCAACATCAGGTGAACGCCGTGCAAATCTTCCAGCACCCGCTCCACGGGCCGATCCTTCTGCTCGCGATAAAACTGCTCGTTCAGCGCGTCGACCTGAGCCGGCGTCAGGCTCGCATTCGGCGCTACGCCGCGTTCGGCCTTGAACACGTCGGTCACCAGCCGCGAAGCCCACACGGCGATGTGGGCGAGCACATCCTTGACCGTCCACTCTCCCACAACCGGTATCGCCGTCAGCTGCGCTTCGGTCAAATCGCCAACGGCGGCTTGTAAAGCCTCCCACTCCCGTTCGATCGTCTGAATCAGCTCAACCTTAGTCATGCGCTTACTCGCTCGTCGATCCGAGCCCGCGGTTTATCCCTTATCGCCAACAGCACTCCCAGCACGACCAGCGCCGAGCCGGCGAAGAACGGCGCTGGCAGCCGCTCACGCAGAAAGATCGAGCTGAGCAGCGTGCCTACCACCGGCTGGGCGAAGAAGAATAACGACGCCGTCGCCGCGTCGAGCAGCTCGAAGCTCTTATTCCACAGGTAGAAGGCGATCGCTGTCGAGCCGATGCCCACGTACAGGATGCCCGCGATCACGCCCGGCGTCAAGTCGCCGATCGGTTGGGTCTGCAGCTCGATGCCGGCGATCGGCGCGACGATCGGGATGCCGGCCAGCGTCACCCCTAACGTCACGGCCAACGGCGTATAACGTTGCGTCGCGCGTCGGGCCAGCACCGTGTACAGCGCCCAGGAGATAGCCGCGACGATCAGCAGCAGGTTGCCCAACACCGGATCGCGTGAGCGCTCACTCGCCGGCTGATCGCCCAATAACGATACCACCAGCACCCCGATCGTCGCCAGCGCCAAGCCGGCCAGCTGACGCGACGAAGGCAGCTCACGCAACAGCGGCCAGGCGAACAGGATGATGAAGGCCGGCGTCGCGCTGGTGATGACCGCACCGGCCGCTGCCGTCGAGAGCGCCGTCCCGCCGAACTGCGCCAGCAGCGACACGCCGAACCCTACGCAGGCGATGACGACAATCTCACCCCAATCGCGGCGGGCGATCCCCCGGTCGCGGGCGACCCAGAACGCACCGAGCAGCGCCGTCAGCGCCAGCGCGTAGCGCAGCACGAGCAGCGTGGCCGGCGGCACGACTTCCAGCACCACGTCGGTGACGACATACATGCCGCCCCAAATGGCCGCCGCGGTGAAGGCGAAGAGCGCGCCGAGCGCACGTCGATTCATGCTGGCGTGTAGTGTAACGTTCAGAGCAGTCGATGTCAAGCCAATTAGGGCAATCGCATCTAATATGTCAATAGCCGATCGGCCCTGAAAATAGGCCACTGCTCTCGGCCCGCGCGGACGCGGGCCGCGCGAAGCGGACGGGGACGCGGACGGTGAGCCATCGCCAATTGAAATCCTTGACAAGCGCCGCTACACCGTCCCACAATCGGCAGTTCGTTCCGCAGTTGCACTGCGGAGCACGGCCAGCAGTACAACTGCTGGCCGAACTCCTGGGGGTCAGGCCAATTGAAATCCTTGACAAGCGCCGCTACACCGCCCCACAATCGGCAGTTCGTTCCGCAGTTGCACTGCGGAACACGGCCAGCAGTACAACTGCTGGCCGAACGCCTGGGGGTCAAGCCGATTGAAATCGCTTGACAAGCGCCGCTACACCGTCCCACAATCGGCAGTTCGTTCCGCAGTTGCACTGCGGAACACGGCCAGCAGTACAACTGCTGGCCGAACGCCTGGGGGTCAGGCCTCCGGAGCACGGCCAGCAGTACAACTGCTGGCCGAACGCCTGGGGGTCAAGCCAATTGGGCGCATTTCGCTTTGGGGGCGAGTTTTTCGGCGACTGGAAGTCGCGGCAACCCTAACGCGAAGGCCGCCTGCGCGGACTGCACCTCCAGCCGGCGCAGGTCGGCTTCGCGGGATTATAGGCGCGGTTTCCAACCGCCAG
>DATDPU010000060.1:0-2052 GCA_035292585.1 Anaerolineae bacterium
GGGACTAGGGACTAGGGGCTCGAAAGAACCAAGATCAGGAAAAGCGTCTTACTTACCCCGAGCCCCGAGCCTCGCCTTTCAGCCTTCAGGCGGCGGCCTTCGCCGGCGCCATCTTCCCGTCGGGCATGAAGACGATCAGCAGGTTGGCGAAGAGTATGGTGCCGGCGAGAAAGTAGAACGCCGTGTAGATGTCGGAGGCGTCGGCGATCATCCCGAAGAGGGCGGGCGAGATGCTGGCACCGATGTGCTGGATGCCGAACTGCAGCCCGACGCCGCTGCCGGCCAGGTCCCGCGGGGTGGCTTCCACCGCCCACGCCTGCAGCACCGGGCGCATCGCGTAGAGGAAGAAGCCGACCAGCCCGATGAACAGCACGAAGGTCACGCTCTTCCCGGCGAGCGCCATGAACACGATCATCACGCACGTGAGCACCATGCTCGACATGACGATGCGCTTGCGGCCCATTTTGTCGGAAAGATGCCCGCCGATCGGGCTCGCCGCGAGGCCCGCGACCTGCATCACCGACAAGCAGACGCCGACGGCGAACGGCGAATAATCGAGCTCGTAGGCGAGATAAACCGGGAGGAAGGTGAGCAGCCCGGTCTGCGTCATGGTGCGGAACGCCGAACCGATCGACACCAGCATCAGCGCGCGATTCCTCAGCAGGCTCGCGAAATCCTTCATATAGTTTCTCACGCCGCGCGACTTGCCGCCGGCGTTGACGTCATCGTGCGACGAACCCATGGTGAATGCGCCCAGCATGACGAGAATCATCGCCGCCATCACCAGTCCCGGCACGACGTTGATGACGACCACCGTGCGCCAGGTGAACCAGGCGAGGAGCGCCCCCACCACGAGGGGGGCGAGCCCGTCGGCCACGTTTCCGCCCATGCCGTGGAAGGAGATCACCAGCCCCTTGCGCTCGGGATAGCGGTAGGCGAGCGTGGTGATCGCGGCAGGGTGCCAGAGGTTGTTGCCGATGCCGACCAGCGTCACGCACACGAGCAGCATCCAGTAGCTGTGCGTGAGGCTCATCAGCGCGTACGGGAAGCCGACCCAGAACAGCGACGTCGCCATCAGGTAGCCCTTCTTGCCGACCATGTCCACCACCATGCCGCCCGGCAGGTTGGAAATCGCGCCCACGACGTGCTGCGTGGTCATGATCAGGCCGATCTCGGTATAGGAGAGGCCCAGCTCCTTGCCGATCAGCGGCAGCAGCAGATAGAAAGTGGCGGTGTACCAGTGGGTGAACGCGTGGCCGGCGGAGATCAGCCAGACGTCCTTGAATGAGCGCGGCGCTGCGGCGGCGGCAGTGGCGACGGTGTTCACAATGCGGTCTCGGCGTTTTGCGTGGCACGCGCATGATAGCACCCGCGTCGCGGACCCCCAAAAGACGGGCATCGTATAATCCACGTCAAATCCGGACGCTACGCGCCGGTTTAACTCCGCGCGTTCGAACCGACGAATCGATCGCGGTTCAACGCGCAGCTTCCGGACGCTTCGCGCTGGTTTAACTCCGCGCGTTGGAACCGACGAACTGATCGCGGTTCAACGCGCGGTTTCCACGAAAACAACTTTTCGGACGGCGCTGGTGTCCCGAGTCACTGCATGCGCACCGACCTAGAGCGCTTCTTCAACCCACGCGCCATCGCGATCATCGGCGCGTCGCAGGACCTCAACACCATCAGCGGCCAGCCGCTGAAATTCCTCACGAGCCACGGCTACCCGGGCAAGCTCTACCCGGTGAATCCGCGCTATCAGGAAGTCGCGGGCGTGAAGTGCTATCCGGCGCTCGCCGACGTACCGGAGGTCCCGGACCTCGTGCTGATCCTGGTGAACGCTGCGCGGGTCGCCGACATGCTGCGCGAGTGCGGCGTGAAGGGCGTGCCGTACGTGATCATCTTCACCTCGGGCTTTTCCGAAATGGGCGGCGAGGGCGTCAGGCTACAGCGGCAACTGACTAATATTGCGCAAAGCGCCGGCGTCGGCGTGGTCGGCCCCAACTGCCAGGGCATGATCAACGTTGCGGACAGCGTCTTCGCGGGCTTCGGCTC
>DATDPU010000061.1:0-80036 GCA_035292585.1 Anaerolineae bacterium
CGCTGGTGCAGGGGTCCATACCCACCTCCTTGAGGTAGAAGTATGAACCCACTGCACACGATGTCCTGGCGGCAGATCACCACTAGCGCGCCCACGATGTCGTGGCGGTTCTAGCGCCCACGATGTCGTGGCGGTTGACAGTTACCAGTTTACCAGTTACCACTTATTCTTTCAGGTAGTTTCGGTTGGCAGCGAGAAAGTAAACGTGCTGCCTTTGCCGAGCTCGCTCTCGACCCGAATTTTTCCGCCGTGGATTTCGACCGCGAGCTTGCAGAAGGCTAATCCCAGGCCGGTGCCGGGCGCTTGCCCGCTGATGGCCGACGCGCCCCGGCTGAATTTGTGGAACAACCGCGCGCGATCTTCAGGCGCGATGCCCGGCCCTTCGTCGCGCACTGAAATCTCGACTTCGTTCCCTTTGCCGCGCCGGGCACTCACGGTTACCGCCTGGCCGGGCAGCACGAACTTGCAGGCGTTGTCGAGCAGGTTGACGACCACGCGCTCGATCATGTTGACGTCGATCAGCACCGGCGGGAGGCCCGCTTCGAGATCGATCGATAACGGGATGTGTTTACGATCGGCGGTGGGTTTTACGAAATCGACCGCCCGCTCGATCAGGGTGTCCAGCCGGGCGGTCGTGGTGGTGAGCGTGAACTGGCCGCCTTCCAGCCGGGTCATGTCCATGAGCGATTCCACCAGCAGCGAGATGCGTCGCGACGAGCGTAACGCGATGTTGACCAGCGCGCCCGGCGCCGGGGTCATATTCGGGTCGCGCAGCGAGTCTTTCAGCAGCTCCAGGCTGCTGATGATGTTGCTCAAAGGGTTACGCAGATCATGGACGATCATGTAGATCTGTTCGTCGCGGGCGCGCTCCATCTCCTGGATCTCGGTTCGGTCGTGAACGAGCCACTGCAAGGCCGGGCGGCCGGTATAAATGATGTGGCGCACAGCCAGCGTGAGGCTGATCTCGCGGACGCCCAGTTTGGTCTCCAGGCTTTGCTGCCACTCGGGCTGTTGGCGCGCCGCCGGTAAGAGGGTGAGTAAGCCGCGCAAGCCCGCCGGCATCGACTCGCTGCTCAATGACTTGCCGATGAGGTCTTCGCGATTCACGCCGATAAACTGAACCGCGCGCGGATTGAGGTCGATCACCATGCCATCCGGCTCGGTGATCAAGATGGGATCGGAACAATCCTCAAACAGGTTGCGGTAACAACGCTCGAGTTGAGCCAGGCGCGCCTCGAATTGCTGCCAGGCGGCCGTGGCTTCGACCGAGCCGGCGGCAGATGGATCGCGATCGGCCGAAGCGGGGGGATAGGGATTGGAATCGGGTTGAGCCATCGGCGCTATCCTAATGGAGCTGCAATTCTTTCAAACGGGTTCCGGTGTTCAGACAGACGATCTGCTCATTCGGGCGGAGCTGGCCGGATTGAATCAACGGGTTGAGCGCGGCGATCGTGGCTGCGCCTTCCAGGCAGGCCGCGATGCCTTCATAGCGGCTGATCAGGTGCTGTGCCTGGCGCATGGCGTCGTCGCTCACGGTCACCGCCGTCCCGCCGCTCTCACGCAAGGTTTGGAGGATCAGCCTATCGGCAAACGGCTTCGGCACGCGCAGCCCGGCTGCGGCCGTTTGCGCATTCGGCCACAGCTTGCAGCGATCGGCGCCGGCGTGGAAGGCGCGATACACCGGCGCACACCCTTCCGCTTGTACGGCGATCAGGCGCGGCCGGCGTCCGGCGATCCAGCCTAAGGTCTCCATCTCGGCGAAGGCTTTCCACATGCCGATCAGGCCGGTGCCGCCGCCGGTCGGGTAGAGGATCGCATCGGGCAGCCGCCAGCCCAACTGCTGCGCGATCTCGTACCCCATCGTCTTCTTGCCCTCGACGCGATACGGCTCGCGCAAAGTCGAGAGGTCAAACCAGTCGCGCTCACGCGCGCGATGGGCGGCCAGCTTGCCGGCGTCGTCGATCAGACCATCGACTAATGTCACCTCGGCGCCGGCGACTTCGGCCTCGACCCGGTTGGCCGCCGGCGCGTCTTTGGGCATATAGACGTGAACGCGCGCAGCGCCACGTGCGCCATACGCCGCTGCCGCGCCGCCGGCATTGCCGGCCGTTGGCACTACGAATTCACGTGCGCCGAGTTCGAGGGCGCGCGAAAGAGCCACGGCCATGCCGCGCGCTTTGAAGGTGCCGGTGGGATTGAGGCCCTCGTCCTTGATCCATAAGTGTGGCAGGTTAAACGTTGCGCCCAGCCGTGGGGCGCGGAACAGCGGCGTGCCGCCCTCGCCCAGGTAAAGCGCGCGAGCGGGGTCGCGTAGTGGCAGCAACTCGCGCCAGTTCCACAGTCGATCAGATCGAGCGGCCAACCGATCGCGATCGAGTTCGGCTCGGGCCGCAGTCAGGTCGTAACGAGCGAGCAGCGGCTCCCCACAATTGGTACAGAGCGCCTGAAGTTCATCCGGTGCATGAAGTTTGCCGCAGTGAGAACACGCCAAATGATCGAGGTAGCTCGTGCGCGAGCTGGAAATGGGCATCGCTGGAACGGTTTGGCGAACAACAATCCAGGCATAAGAATCAGTTGCCGATGAAACGGTGAGGGGATTATAGCACAACGGCGGAAGGGTTGGTAAAAGTTAAAGCTCGCTCGCCGTTTGGCCGCAGTTGCACTGCGGACGTTGGGCGACAGTTCAACTGTCGCCCAAACATGTGGCAACGAGGGAACGGTTAATAAACGTTATAGTGTGTTCGCCATAACGGACGGCTCAGCGGCCAGCCGATCGGTAATGCGCGCGGCGACCAGGTCAAGATGCGCATGCCGATTGACGTAGTCGAGATCGTCGGCATTGATCGTCAGGATGGGGCACAAGGTGAAGTTGTCGATCCACTCTTCATACAGATCGTTGAGGCTCGCCAGATACGCGGCCGAGATGTTGCGTTCATAATCGCGCCCGCGTAACACGACGCGCTTCTGCAAGGTCGGCACACTCGCGCGCAAATAGACGACCAGATCGGGCGGGGGTAAATATAGCGTGAGGACTTCGTACAGCTCGCGATACACGCGATAGTCGCGCTCATCCATGTTGCCCTGCCGATACAGGTTCTTGGCGAAGATCTCGGCGTCTTCGTACACACTGCGATCTTGCAACACCGAGGACGGATGATCGAGGAGGCGGCGGTGATGGCGCAGTCGCTCGGAGAGGAAGAAGACCTGCGAGTGGAACGACCACATGCGCATGTCGCGATAAAAGTCCGACAGGTAAGGGTTTTCGTCGACGGCTTCGTAAAACGGTGTCCAGCCGAGCTTATCCGCCAGCAGTCCAACCAGCGTCGATTTTCCAACCCCAACGTTGCCCGCGATGGCAACAAAGCGTTTCGCCATTGATATCCTCCTTCATCCCTCATCCCTCATCCTTCAGCCTTAAATGGACCCCCGCCGCATCTGCCAGCCGATTCAACCGCTCCCGACACTCCAGCAGCGCCTGGTGCAACACGGCCGCGCCGCCGGAATCCGATAGCGCAGCGCTGAGCTCGCCAATCGATTGGGTGAGCGCGAGGAATTCTCCGATCGCGTCCCGCCGCCGCTGGGCATCGAGGCGTTCCGGCACACGCGGCAGGTCGCCGGCCTCGGCGCGCTCGAACTCGCCCGGCGCGCTCGACAGCTGCGGCAGCGTTTGTTGGAACGTCCCCTGCTGGAGCGCGGCGCGCACCTGCCCGCGCATATAGCTCATCGCCTCCGGGTCTTGCACGATGTTGAGGCCGTCGGTGTCGATCGCCAACACGGGGCATTCGGAGTAGGCGGCGGCGAAACCATCGTAGGCCAGACGCAGGCGGTCGATGTAGCTGCGGTCCATACTGCGCTCATACGGCCGATCGCGCGCGGCGATCCGCGCCAGCAGCGTGTCGAGGCTGGCGCGCAGATACACCAGCAGCTCGGGCTTGGGAATTTTCTCGGCCAGCGCCGAATGCAGTTTGGAATACACCGCCAGCTCGTCGCCGCTCAGATTGAGCCGCGCGAACAGCGCATCTTTGGCGAAGGTGTAATCGCTGATCAGCGCGCTGCGCGTCAATGCGCGCGGGATGACATCGTGCTGCTGGCGGTAACGGCTGAGGAGAAAGAAGATCTGCGTTTGAAATGCGTAGCGCGCGCGATCGCTGTAGAAGTCGGAGAGAAAAGGATTCTCCTCGAAGACTTCCAGCAGCGGCGCGGCGTTGAAGTCTGTGCACAACAGCCGCACCAGCGTCGTCTTGCCGACGCCAATCACACCTTCGACGGCGATGTAGGGATAGCGAGGCAACCGGTGCTCCTTAGCTCAGCGGGAAGTCGCGTAACAGGATAAGACGCTCGCGCGCAAATGTCAAGGCAACGGATAAGAAACGAATAAACGGATGGGCAATGAACCAACCAACCAGCCAACTAACTACCCACCTAACCAACCACTGAATCAGCGAGTCAGCGAATCACCTGTCACGTTTCACGCCTCACGTTTCAC
This sequence comes from Anaerolineae bacterium, assembly GCA_035292585.1. Taxonomy (GTDB): domain Bacteria; phylum Chloroflexota; class Anaerolineae; order Fen-1058; family Fen-1058; genus DASSFZ01. The sequence goes on from DATDPU010000061.1 coordinate 4,487, forward strand.
TCCTCACGTATTACGTTTATGGTATGATCTCAGCCTCACTCAACTGGAGAATTGTTTATGCCGGCTCGCCCACTGATTTTGATCACGAATGATGACGGTATCAAATCGCCCGGACTGCGCGCCGCCGCGGAGGTGTGTGAAGCGCTGGGCGAGATTTTGATTGTCGCGCCGGCGCATCAACAATCCGGCGCGGGCCGCTCGATGCCGGCCACCAGCGAGGGCCGCATCTACGCCGAAGAAGTGCCGATCAAGGGGCAGAAGGTGATCGGCTATGGCGTCGAAGGCACGCCGGCGCAGGTGGTGCAACACGCCTTGTTCGAGATCGCCCAGCGCCCGGTGAACCTGGTCGTATCGGGCATCAACTACGGCGAGAATATCGGCGAGGGGATCACGGTATCGGGCACGGTCGGCGCAGCGTTGGAAGCCGCTTCCTTTGGCGTGCCGGCGCTGGCTGCATCGCGGCAGACGGCGCAGGAACACTACCTCAGCCACTCGGCAGAAATCGACTTCTCGGCTGCGGCGCACTTTTTACAGAAAGTCACCGCTGCGGTGTTGCAGCGCGGCCTGCCGGCCGGTGTCGACCTGCTCAAGATCGAAGTCCCCCAGCACGCGACGACTAACACGCCGACGCGCTGGACGCGCCTCAGCCGCCAGCGCTATTTCTACCCGATTGTGCCGCACCGCCGCCGGCCATCCGACCCCGGCCCGCTCGGTTACGAAACACGCGTCGAGCTCGACACGCTCGAACTCGATTCGGATGTGCGGGCGGTGATCGTCGACAAGGTCGTGTCCATCACGCCCGTCTCCGTTGATCTCACGGCGCGGGTCGACTTTGGGCAGATGCAGGCGTGGTTGGACCAACGGGGCGACCTCCCACACGATTGGCGCGGGTCTCCTGACCGCGCCGCTTAGAGTTTTTGGAAAAAACTCTCCAACCGCGTCCTCGCGCCTGGGCCGCCCGCGAGGACGCGGGCTTCGAGCAAGACCTGGCAGGTTGATGCTGCTCTGTGAAGTTTTCGGTTCACAGATGACTAAGGTATAATCTACCTGCGCTGGCCGCGGCGTGTTGTGGCGCGGCTGGTTGAGATGAACCACCTGGAGTCTGAATGCGCACGATTTTTCCCTTCACAGCAATTGTAGGCCAGGAACGCATGCGGCGCGCGCTGGTCTTGAATGCCGTCTATCCGCAGATCGGCGGTGTGTTGATCCGGGGCGAGCGCGGCACCGCTAAATCGACGGCAGCCCGCGCGCTGGCGGCGTTGCTGCCTGAAATCAGAGTCGTCGAGAACTGTCGCTTTGGCTGCGATCCCGATTCGCCGCTGGAGTGGTGCACCGAATGTCGCGAGCGCGCCGCCGATGGCGAGGAGTTGCCGGCGGCGATCCGCCGCACCCGCTTCGTCGATCTGCCCGTCAGCGCGACCGAGGATCGCGTGGTCGGCACGCTCGATATTGAACAGGCCATCCAGAAAGGTGTCCGCCGGTTCGAGCCGGGCGTCTTGGCCGCCGCCAATCGCGGCCTGCTGTACGTCGACGAAGTCAACCTGCTCGACGATCACGTCGTCGATCTGTTGCTCGATTCGGCGGCGATGGGCGTGAACGTCGTCGAGCGCGAGGGCATCTCGTTCAGCCATCCCGCCCGCTTCATCCTGATCGGCACGATGAACCCCGAAGAAGGCGACTTGCGCCCGCAGCTGCTCGATCGTTTCGCCTTCGCCGTCGATATTCAGGGCATCCACGATCAGCAGCAGCGCATGCAGATCCTCGAACGGAACCTGGCCTTCGAGCAAGACGCCGAAGGGTTCTCCGCCGAATGGGAACCGCGCGAGCGGATGCTCTCGGAGGAGATCGATCGGGCGCGCAAGTTGCTGGCTCAGGTCAAGTTCGCGCAAGCCGACCTGGCGGCCATCGCCGGGATGATGGCGAGCTTAGGCGTCGATGGTCACCGCGCCGATCTGGTGATCCTCAAAGGCGCACGCGCACACGCGGCGCAGGCCGGGCGCGATTTCATCACGAAAGAAGATATCCTCCTCGCGGCCGAGCTGGCGTTGCCGCATCGCCTGAAGCGGCAACCGTTCCAGGAGAACGGCCAGGTCTCGATGCAAGACCTGAGCGAGCGCCTCGACAAGGCCCAGAGTGAATTCAGCGGCGGCGAAGAAGCCGTCATGGACGAGGCCGGCGAGCCAGGCGGCGTCAAAAAAAAACGGTAGCGCCCGAGGGCGAAGTCAAAGATACGGCTGACCTGGGGCATAGTGAAGCGCGCACGCAGGCGCAGACCACCGGGCAGCAGGACGCCTACTGGTGGGAAGGCGGCGACAGCGTTCCGATTGGCGAGACGTTCGACGTCCGCAAACTCGATACGCCGCTCGATAAGATCACGCGATCCACAGCCGGCCGCCGCAGCTCGGCGAAGACCGAGCGCAAGCGTGGTCGCTACATCAAGGCCCGACCCTCACCCAACAACCCCACCGATCTCGCGTTCGACGCGACGCTGCGCGCCGCCGCGCCTTATCAGCCCGAACGCCGGCGCCAAAAAGTCGAAGGTCCCGCCTTGCGCGTCGGGCGCGGCGACTACCAGAAAAAAGTTCGCGTCCGCAAAGCCGCCAACCTGATCTTGTTCGTGGTCGATGCTTCGTGGTCGATGGCCGTCGCCGAGCGCATGGCGGCGACGAAGGGCGCGATCATGTCGCTGCTCACCGACGCCTACCAGCGCCGCGATCGGGTCGGCCTGATCGTGTTCCAGAAAGATCAGGCGCGGCTAATTTTGCCCCCCACTTCGTCGGTCGATCTGGCTCAACGCGCGCTCAGAGATATCCCGGTCGGCGGCAAGACGCCGCTCAGCGCCGGGCTGTCGCTGGCGTTTCGCGTGCTGACGCGCGAGGCCCAGCTGCATCCCGAAGTCGCGCCGCTGATGATCTTGCTCACCGATGGGGCGGGGAATGTGAGCCAGAGCGGTGGATCGCCCCAGGCCGAAGCGTATCGGGTGGCCGAGCAGATCGCCGATCTCGATTTGCGCTCGATCGTGATCAACATGGAGCATCAGGCGTTCGATCAAGGCTTGGCCGCGCAACTGGCCGAACATCTCGATTCGCCGTGCTACTCGCTCAAAGACCTCAAAGCCGAATCGCTCTACCGCACCGTGCGCGACGAGCTCCATCATTCCACCTGACCACACGACCTGCGAGGCGCTTCGCGAAACCTCTCAGGTCTCACGTGGAGTTTTAGAAACCCGGTTTCCCGAAGGCCCTCTTGCGCGCCTTCATCGGCCTGTTCTTCTCGTACTTTATCACCGAGTTCTTGATCGGGCGGCAGTTGCCGCCTGAGGTTAAGGCAGGCGCGTTCGACTACTTCGTCGACATTTACCTGCATGGCGTTTTAGGCGACGCGTAACGTTGATTCGCTCATCGTCGTGCTCATCGTCGTCTGTCCCCTTCGCTCCGCTACGGGGATCTGCGAGAGACGACTCCTACAACAGATACGGCTTCGACAACTATGTTCAACCCCCGCCTCCTCTCCCTGATCCGCAAGGAATTCATTCAGATTGTGCGCGACCCGCGCACGTTGTACATCGTCATCGCCATCCCCGTCATCCAGATTTTCCTGCTGGGCTACACGGCCACGAGCGATGTGCGCAACGTGCCGCTGGCCGTGTTCGATCAAGATCGCACACCGGCGGCGCGCGCCCTGCTCGACGCCTACCGCGCCGCCGACTACTATCGCCTGGAGTTCGACGTCGATTCGGAAGAGGAGCTCCGGGAGCTAATAGACACGGGTCAGGCCCGCGCCGGGTTGATCATTCCACCCGGCTATGCGGCAGACCTGTCCGCCGGGCGCACGGCGCAGGTCGCGTTCGTCCTCGATGGCAGCGATCCGACGGTGGCTTCGACTGCGCTCGCTGCCGCCACGCTGATCGGGCAGAACCACGCGACCCAGATCGTCGTTGAACGTCTGGCCGCGCGGGGGCAAGCCTCGGCGTTCCAGCCCGCCATCGATGTGCGTACGCAAGTGTGGTACAACCCCGACCTGGTGAGCGCGTACTTCATGGTTCCGGCGTTGATCGGCATGATCCTGCAGCTCATCACCTCGATGCTCACAGCCACCGCCGTGGTGCGCGAGCGCGAGCGGGGCACGATCGAGCAGCTGATCGTCACCCCGATTCGATCGTGGGAATTGATCGTCGGCAAGATCACGCCCTACATTTTTATCGCCTTCTTCGATACGCTCGAAGTGCTGCTGGTGGGAACGCTGTGGTTCAAGGTGCCGATCGTCGGCAGCCTGGGCCTGTTGCTGGCATTGTCCGGGCTGTTTCTGGTCGGCTCGCTCGGTATCGGGCTGTTCATCTCGACCATCGCCAAGACGCAGCAAGAAGCGATGATGCTGTCGTGGTTCACGCTGCTCCCGACGGTATTTCTGTCGGGCTTCTTATTTCCCTTAGCCGCGATGCCGTGGTTTTTGCAGGCGCTTTCCTACGTAGTTCCGCTGCGTTATTACCTGACCATCATCCGATCGATTCTATTGAAAGGTGTGGGGGCCGAAGCGCTGGGTCTGGAAATTCTGGCGCTGGCGATCTTCGGTCTGGTGATGATGACTGCGGCGGCGCTGCGGTTCCGCAAACGACTGGATTGAATGAAGAATGGAGAATTAAGAATGCAGAATGAAGAATTGAGAAAGCACTTTCTACATTCTTCATTCTGCATTCTCAATTGGAGGTCATTATGCATCCCAATCCTCGCCGGATTATTCCCATCGTGCTGCTGCTGGCGCTTGTCGGCGGCGGGCTATGGTGGTTGTTCGTCGGTCGGGTCCAGGCGCAGCCCAGCGGGTTGAGCGCTTCGGGCACGGTGGAAGCGGTCGAGATCACGATCGCGCCGGAGCTGGCCGGCCGGGTCGCCGAAGTGCTGGTCGTCGAAGGCGATCGCGTCACCGCCGGGCAGGCGTTGATCCAGTTCGATGACACTTTGCTCCAAACACAACTGAAGCAGGCCGAAGCCGCGTTGGCGGCCGGGCAGGCGCAACACACCGCCGCGCAGGCCAACTTCGATCTGCTGCAGGCCGGCGCGCAATCGGAGCAAATTGCCAGCGCGCAGGAAGCGGTGCACGCAGCCGAAGCAGCCGTATCCGGCGCGCAAGCCCAACTGGCGCAGTTGCAAGCCGGGCCGCGCGTCGCCGATATCGCCGCGGCCGAGGCCGCCGTCGCCGCTGCTGCGGCGCAACGCAAACAGGCGCTGGACACGCACGATAAGACGATGCAATGTGTCACGGTCACGCTGCCCAATGGCATCCAGCAAGAAGTCTGCCCCGGGCTGGGCACGCGCGAGGAGCAGGCGCGCGCGGCGCTCGAGGCGGCTGAAGGAGCGTATGCCGCCGCCGTAGAGCGCCTCGATCAGCTGCACGCCGGCGCAACGCGCGATGAGTTGAACGCCGCGCGCGCGCGGGTCGAGGCGGCGCAAGCGCAGCAAGCGATGGCCCAGGCTCAACTCGATCTGCTGAAGTCGGGCGCGCGTTCCGAGCAACTGCGCGCGGCGCAGGCGCAGGTCGATGCGGCGCAGGCGCAGGTGGAGGCGGCCTCAGCCGCGTTGGACGTGTTGAAGGTGCAGCTCGCCAAACTCACTTTGACCGCGCCGGCCGCTGGCGTCATCCTGACGCGCGCCATCGAACCGGGCGAGGTGGCGCTGCCCGGCGCGGCGCTGCTCACGCTCAGCCAGGTCGACGATTTGCGAGTGACGGTGTTCGTGCCGGAAGATCGCTACGGGGCGATCGACCTGGGTGAAGCGGTGACGATCACAGCGGACTCGTTTCCAGACGAGACGTTTGCGGCGACGGTGACGCACATTGCCGACCGAGCCGAGTTCACGCCGCGCAACGTGCAGACCGCTGAAGGACGCCGGACGACGGTGTTCGCAGTGCGGCTCTCGGTGCAGAAGGCCGAGGGCAAGTTGAAGCCGGGGATGCCGGTAGATGTGAAGTTTGATTGATTCATCGTTCAGCAATCGAAAAAATGGAACAGTCGATTGTTGCGAATAAACTCTATAAGTCGTTTGGTTCCGTGCGCGCCGTGGACGGCCTTAGTCTGGCTGTGCAGGCCGGCGAGATTTACGGGCTGGTGGGGCCGGATGGCGCGGGCAAGACGACGACGATGCGGCTGCTGTGCGGCGCGCTGCAACCCGATTCGGGCCGCGCGGCGATCTACGGCTACGATGTGATGCGCAATCCCGACGCGGCGCGCGAGCAGATCGGCTATCTGGCGCAACGCTTCAGCCTGTACGGCGATCTGACGGTGATGGAGAATCTGCGCTTCTTTGCCGAGATGCACGGCCTGCGCGAACGGGAGTGGCGGCCGCGCACTCAAGCAGTGTTGAAGTTCGTGGGGTTGGCGGAGTTCAGCCACCGGCGCGCGGAACAACTCTCCGGCGGGATGAAGCAAAAACTGGGCCTGGCCACTGCGCTGGTGCATCAACCGAAGGTGTTGTTGCTCGACGAGCCGACCGGGGGCGTCGATCCGGTGACGCGGCAGGACTTCTGGCAGCTGCTGATCCGGATCGTGAGCCGCGAAAGTGTGTCGGTGCTGGTCAGCACGCCGTACATGGACGAAGCCTCGCGTTGTACACGGATCGGCTTCATGTATCGGGGCCGGTTGATCACCGAAGGTGTGCCGGGCGCGGTTGCCGCGCGCCTGGCCGGGCGCGTGCTGGAACTGGTAGGCAGCCCGCGCGACGCGCTGCGCCGCACGGCGTTGGCCGATCCCGACGTCGAAGATGTGCAGGTCTTCGGCGATCGGCTGCATTTGCGGGTCAGTCCGGGCCGCGCCGATCGGGTGCTCGCGCGCCTGCCCGTGGCGCTTCAGGCCGCAAGCGCACAGGTGCAGCGTTTCCGCTCTATCGCCCCGACGCTTGAAGATGCCTTTATCGAGTTGTTGGAAGCGGCGCAAGACGAATGACGAACCCCCTTCGCTACGCTTCGTGGGCAGGTGACGGATGACGAAAGACGAAGGATGAAGTATCTATCGTCCGTCGTCGTTCGTCCTTCGTCTAAAATGGAAACGAACCATGTCAGATAGGGTCATCGAGGTTCGCGATCTCACTAAGCGCTTCGGCGATTTCACTGCGGTGGACCGCGTCTCGTTAGTGGTGCAGGCCGGCGAAGTGGTCGGTTATCTCGGCCCCAACGGGTCGGGCAAGACGACGACGATTCGGATGCTGCTGGGGCTGCTGCAACCATCGGCAGGCGAAGCGCGAGTGCTGGGCTACGCTGTTCGCACCCAGGCCGAAGCGATTCGCCCGTTGGTCGGCTACATGTCGCAGAAGTTCGCGCTGTACGAAGAGCTGACCATGCGCGAGAACCTGAACTTTTACGCCGGAGTGTACGGCGTATCCGGCACAGAACGGACTGCGCGCATACAAGAGGTGGTGGATCGGATCGGGTTGCACGGCCGCGAGAACGATCGGGCCGGCGCATTGTCGGGAGGATGGCGACAGCGCCTGGCGCTCGGCTGCGCGCTCGTCCATCGCCCGCAACTGTTGTTTCTCGATGAGCCGACCAGCGGGGTCGATCCCTCGGCGCGCCGGGCTTTCTGGGATTTGATTTACGATCTGGCCGCGCACGGCGCGACGATTTTCGTCACCACACATTACATGGACGAGGCCGAACATTGCGGACGGGTGGGGATCATGTTCCGAGGCCAGCTGCTGGCGCTGGACACTCCCAGCGGTCTCAAGGCGAGCGCCTTGCCCGGCGCAGCGTGGGATGTCGTCGCTGCGCCGTTGCTGGACGGTCTGGCCGCGCTCCAGCGCATTCCCGGCGTGACTCAGGCTGCGCTGGCTGGCGATAAACTCCGCGCCATCACTTCCAACGGGCATACGGCGCAATCGATCGTGAACGCGCTGGCAGAGCAGGGGATCGGCGGCGCGGTTGTGGAACGCGCCGAGCCGACGCTGGAAGATGTCTTCATCGCGCTGGCGGGGCATCGTGCGCAATGAATTTCGGAACCGAGGATGAAAGCGGCAACTCGATCACGAAGCGGCTGCCTGCGCCCGACTCGCTCTCGACCTCGACGCGCCCGCCATGCGCCTGAACAATACTCTGCACGATCGCCAGGCCCAGCCCGCTGCCGTTGTTGTGCGGTAAGCGTTTGACCGCGCGGCCCTGGTAGAATCTTTCGAAGAGGCGCGGCCGATCTTCCGGATCGATGCCCGGCCCGGTGTCGCGCACCCACAACCGCACGGCGTTGTCCACCAGCTCGGCGCCGATCTCGATTCGGCCGCCGCGCGGCGTGAACTTCACGGCGTTGTCCAGCAAGTTGGACAACGCCATTTCGATCCGCGCGCGATCGCAGCGCAGCGTGAGAGGTGACGCCGGAGGGTTCAGCGTGAGGGCGATGCCTTTCTCTTGGGCGAGCGTTTTGAACGGACTCGCGGCGGATTCGATCAAGTCCCCGGCGTCGTGTTCGGCCAGCTCCAGTGCGATGAGGCCGGCGTCGAGTCGAGAGAGGCTGAGCAGGTTGTGCGTGATCCAGTCCAGCCGATGGAGCTGGGCGCGGCTCTCGGCCAGAAACTCGGCGCGGGCTTGGGCATCGTCCGCCGCCGTGCCCTGTAGCAGCTCGTTGAAGTTCTTCAGCGCCGTGAGCGGCGTGCGCAACTCGTGCGAAGCGTCGGCGATGAAGCGGCGCAACGTATCGCGCTCAGCCGCCAGCTGGACGAAACTGATCTCCAGCCGCTCGGCCATCTGGTTGAACTGTTGCGCCAGCTGCCCGATCTCGTCCGGGCTGGCAACCGGCGCGCGTGTCGATAAATCGCCGGCGCTCATCTGACCGGCCGCAGTGGTGAGTTCGCGCAACGGGTTGGTCAGACCCCGGCCGACCAGCAGCCCGACGACGGCGGCAATCAGCGTCGCGCCGCCGCCGGCAAACACAAAGGCCTGGCGTGTGGCGACGAGTGTCGCGTCGCCAAAGTCCGGCCCAGCGCTCAACTCGACGTAGCCCAGCGGCTGATCGGTCGATCCAATCGGCACGCTGACGACCGTCGTTGAGCGGAGCGCGGGTTCGGACGCCGGCGGCGGATCGGGTTGAGGATCGGGATTCGGATCGGCCTGAACGTCAAAGGAGAAACGGCTGCCCCACGGGCTATCGACGCGCTGCACGATGCTCAAGCGCGTGCCCGGCGGCAGTTGCTCCAGGAGCGGGAATTGTTCGCGCAGGCGCAGCAGGGGAACATCGATCGGCGACTTGCCCAGCGATTGCGCCATGAGGAGCGCATCCTTGGCGACCGCATCGGCGCCTAACTCAAACGGCGGCGCGATCCAGACGAACTCGTCTACGCCGCGCGGCGCGCCGGAATCGATCAACACCTGGCGTCCTCGATCGAGAATTCTCACGCGCGCATTGCCGAGGAAGGCAGCCGTTCGGGCGAGTTGGTCTAGCGCAAAGTCGTTCCCGGCTTGCACCAGCGGCAGCGCCTGGCGCGCGACGGCCTCGGCATTGGCGGTCAGGTAATCGCGTTCCTGCCGGTCGACGTGCCGCTCGATGAGCGACAGCGCGAGCACGCCGACGAGCGTTACGGCCAACACCGTCAAGACGACGGTGCTGGCGATCAACCGCCCGCGAATCGATCGAAACATTCTGGCGCCTCATAGCACACTGGGCGTGCAGCAACTGCCGCACGCCCACGTCGATTGCCGCATGTTCCGGCTACAGCAAAGACTCTTCGGAGGTGGCCGGTGGGTCAAACTGTGGCTTGAACCGGAACGGCAATTCGTCGAAGGGGAATTTGAACTCCTGCGGCGCTCCTTCGCCGTCAAAGCGCCGGATGGCGAAAAAGCCGCCGGCCGTCACGCCCAAATAGGCTTCGCTTTGCGCACCCGGCTTTTCACCCAACGTCGCTTCGATGGTCAGCGCTTCCGCTTCGCCCTCCCGCTGCACGGTAAGACTCAACGTATCGCCAGGCTTGTGCGCGGCGACGGCCTCGGTCAGCGCATCGTGCGCGGAGACCGGCTCGCCATCGATGGCCGTGATCAGATCGCCCTGCTTCAAACCGGCCGCGCTCGCCGGGCTGTCTTCCGCGACGTTGCGAACAACCAGGCCGCTGTGGTTCGCCCCTTCCATATTGGGAAAGGGGAGCTCGAATGGCAGGCCCTCAAGATTCGGCAGCATCTTCTCGCGCAACAGTCCGAAGGGCGCAAAAGGCCCGTAGGTCACACCGAGGTAAGCGGCGCCCTCTGTGTCGGGGTGCTCGCCCAGCGTAACCGTCACGTCGCGCGGCTCCTCGCCGGGTCGCTCGAACTTCAGCGTGACGCGGTCGCCCGGCTTGCGCCCCGCGATTACATCGGCCAGGTTGTGTTCAAAGTCGATCGACTGACCATCGACTTCCAGAATCCGATCGCCTTTTTGCAGACCGGCTTGCTCTGCCGGGCTGTCCGCCTGCACTTCGATGATGATTGCGCCGGGTTCGGGGCCGGGGAAAACGCTGCTGAACACTTCGCGCCGCGGGCCGCAGCAAGATTGCACGCCCAGGTAGGCCCGGCCGTTGCGTTCGGCCAGCGTCGCGGTGAGCGTGCGCTGCTCATCGCCGTGCAAAACGTTGAGCGTCACCTGAGCGCCGCGGCTGAGGTCGGCCAGCGCCGTAAACAGCTCGTGCGGCTGGTTGATCGCCGTATCGTTCAGCTGAAGCAGAATGTCGCCGCGCTTCACGCCGGCCGCGGCCGCCGGCCCATCGGCATCGACCGCGACGATCACAATCCCCGCGTCCGTCTCTGTCTGTTGCGCTCCGGCCAAGGGAGCCGACGCCGCTGCCCGGTTCGTCTGGCTGCCCGCTGCCACGCCCAGCGCGAAGACCAGTAACAAGATGGCGGACAGCCCTGCGATTTTGACGATGCGTTTGTTCATGCTTTGCCTCCGTTGAAGAAATCTGGCCTGCATTCTGAATCCTAGCAGCGCTCGGTAGCCGAAGCGTTGCGCTCTCTTTAAGATTTCGCAACAAAAGAGATGTTTGAACCAAACGCTGGGCCGCGAACGTTGGGCCGCAGTTCAACTGCGGCCCGAACAAAGGTGTTCACGGCGCGAGCTTGTAGCCGACGCCGCGCACGGTCACCAACCAGCGCGGGTTGGTGGGGTCGTCTTCCAGCTTCTCGCGCAAGTGCCGCATGTGCACGTCCACGGTTCGATCGTTATCGATGTCGCACTCGTAGCCCCAGATCGTTTCGATGAGCGCGGCGCGGCTGAATGGCCGATCGGGGTTGCCGGCGAGCGTGCGCAGCAGGCGGAACTCGGTCGGCGTGAGGTTGATCGGCTGCCCGCGCTTGAGCACCTGAAGTCGTTCCAGATCGATGTCGATCTCGCCGAAGCGGAGGTGATCGCCCGGCGACATCGCGGCCAGTTCGCCATACGCCCGACGCAACATCGCCCGCACGCGCGAAATCACTTCGCGCAGGCTGTAAGGTTTAACAATGTAGTCGTCGGCGCCCAGCTCCAGGCCCAGCACTTTGTCGGCCTCTTCGTCGCGGGCGGTGAGCATGAGGATCGGCTGGCGTTTGCCCTCGGCGCGCAGCTGGCGGCAGACGTCGAAGCCGCTCAGGTCGGGCAACCGGATGTCGAGCAGGATCAAGCGCAGGTCTTTGGTCCGCGCCAGGGCCAGCGCGGCCTGGCCGGTATCGGCCCATAGCACCGTGAAGCCTTCGCGCGTTAGACCGTATTCCAGGCCGCGCGCCACGGCGCGCTCGTCTTCGACGATCAGGATGCGTTCTCCGGTCAATGGCTGCCTCGCAGGCGAGAGATAGCTCTGGATGCATTTTTTACGAAAAAGATGAGAGGGACATTAAAGCAAGCTAGTTAAGGTTATAATTGCGGTGTGCCCAACTTCGACTACGCCTTCACCGTCCGGGCGCCGCTGGCCGCCGTCGGCGCGTTTCATCACCATACCCGCGTGCTGAAGCGGCTGATGCCGCCGCTGGTGATAATGCAGATACACCGCGCCGATCCGATGATGGAAGGAGCGGTGTCCGAGTTCACCCTCTGGTTTGGGCCGATCCCGGTGCGCTGGACGGCGCTGCATTTCAACGTCGATCTGCTGCACGGCTTCACCGATACGCAAGTGCGCGGCCCGCTCAAACGCTGGCAGCATACGCACGCCTTTGTGGCCGAAGGCGACGGCGTGACGCGCGTGCGCGAGCACGTCGAGTACGAATACAAGGGCGGCCTGGGCGGGTTGTTCAGCCGGCTGGTGTTTGGGCGATGGGCGTTGGTGGCGTTGTTCACGTATCGAGAGCGGATCACGCGCCGGGCATTGGAGAAGCAGCCGCGCCGACGGTGAAGCGGGCATCTAGCAAACTCTTAACTGCGCCTCATCCTCTTTTCATCCTTCCGCTACATAATCTTCCCTCAGTAGTCATCATGAATAGCGTTCACTACCACGGATGAAAATAACCGTGGGCTGCCCCTCACCCAGCCCTCTCCCTCAAAGGAGAGGGCTGGGTGAGGGTGAAGACTTATGGCATTATCGAGTCAGTTACGGAGGTACTGATGAACAAAGTATCGTTATCGTTTCGCGCAACTTTACTGATTGCGATTGTGGCGATCGCGTTCAGCGGTTGCAGTGCTGTTGGGACACAATCGGTTTCGGCGGCTTTGCCGGCGGCGCAGGCGCAAACGCCCACGGCCGCATCGCCCAACCCGACCTCGGCCGGCGCTGACGCGGCGTCGCTGCAACTGGCGTTCATCGGCGTGTACGAGCGCGTCAATCCGTCGGTGGTGAATATTCGTGTGCTCGTGAACGGCGGTGAATCGCTGAACATCCCCGACATCCCCGGCTTCCCCACGCCGGAAGCGCCGAATGGCTTGCAGCAAGGACAGGGGTCGGGGTTTGTGTATGACCAGCAGGGTCACATCGTGACGAACAATCACGTCGTCGACGGCGCAGAGAAGATCGCGGTCACGTTCGCCGATGGGACGGAGGCCGCGGCGACGCTGGTCGGCGCCGATCCGAATGCCGATTTGGCGGTGATCAAGGTGGATGTCGATGCGGCGCAACTCACGCCCGTCACGTTGGGCAGCTCCGACGCACTGAAGGTCGGGCAGTTGGTGATCGCCATCGGCAACCCCTTCGGGTTGGAAGGCTCGATGACGACCGGGATCGTGTCGGGTTTGGGCCGGCTGTTGCCGGCCGGCGCGCAAACGCCCAGCGGCGCGCGGTACAGCATCCCCGATATCGTGCAGACCGACGCGGCGATCAACCCCGGCAACTCGGGCGGGCCGCTGCTCGATCTGGACGGGAAAGTCATCGGCGTCAATACGGCGATCGAGCTTAACCCCGCGCTTGGATCGCCCCGTGTGTCGTCGGGCGTGGGTTACGCCGTGCCGGTGGATATCGTCAGCCAGGTCGTGCCAGAGTTGATTGCAAACGGCCGGGTCGAGCATCCGTGGTTGGGCATCTCCGGCGGGACACTGAGCGCCGACATTGCCCAGGCGATGAATCTCGATCCCAATCAGCGCGGTGTCTTGGTTGCCGAAGTGACACCGGGCAGCCCGGCGGACACGGCGGGCTTGAGAGGCAGTTCGACTGAGACGACGGTCGATGGTCTGCCGGCGCAGATCGGCGGCGACGTGATCGTGGCGATCGACGGTCAGCCGGTGCAGGTGTTTGACGAACTGTTGTCTTACATCTTCCGTGACGCAGAAGTGGGCCAGACGGTCACGCTGAGTATTCTGCGCGAGGGTCGACCGCAGGATGTTCAGGTCACGCTGGAAGCCCGGCCTACAGAATAGCCGTGGTTCAGCTAAACAAGAACCCGACACCGCAAACGCGCGCCCGCGAGGACGCGGGCTATGAGCGGTGGATGCCCACTTGTACCGAAGTAAACTCAGTTCAGCTAAACAAGAACCCGACACCGAGAGTGTCGGGTTCTTTTACGTTGTGGCGCTCGCCGGGTTTACCGCCAGGCTTTCGCCGGGCTAGGGCAACTCGGCCGCTTGCAGCCAATAGTCGCGATAGCGGGCGATCAACGTCCGCGTGATCGGCCCCGGTTGACCGGCGCCGATCACGCGCCGATCGATTTCGATAACCGGCATCACTTCCCGACTGGAACTGGTGATGAAGGCCTCGGTCAGGCGCAGCAGGTCGGCCAGGCCGATCGGCTCGAAAACGACGGGCAGGAGTTTAGCCGCCTCGGCCAGCACCGCCGCGCGGGTCACCCCCGCCAATACCTCTTCACCCGCTGTGCGCAGTGTTCCATCGAGTACGGCAAAAAAGTTGCTGGAGATGCCTTCCAAGATTCGGCCGGCTTCGTCGACGATGAGCAATTCGTGGATGGCCGGCCCGTGCTCGACCTTCGCGTGGCGCGAAGGCGCGATGAAGGCGGTCTGTTTGGCGTCGGGTCTGTCGCGCGTCAGGCGTGTGGTATGGCAACGCACGCCGTGCGCGTAATACTCGGCCGGATAACCTTCGAACGGTTCGATGCTGATGAAGACTTGATCGCTTTCAAACGGGGCGATGATGCGCAGGCGCGCGGCCGGCAGCCCTTCTTGCTCAAGCACGGTGCGCAGCGCGGCGCGCAGCGCCGTCAGGTCGAGTGAGCGGGCTTTGTTCAGGCGGGCGAGCGAGTCAGCCAACCGCTGCAAGTGCGCGCTCAAGCCGAGGATGCGCATGCGATCATAGGTGCGCAGGGTCGTGTAGACGCCCTCTGGGAGCTGCAGCGATACGGCATCAAGCGTTGGCCCCGTCAACTCGGTCAGCGCCAGATGGTTTTCGGTGAGTAGATAAACGTGGATCGTAATGGGCTTAGTATACCGCAACTACAGATCGATGCTGCCCAGTTCACGCGCTTGCCAGGGCAATCGCATCGAATATGCCAATACCCGATCGGCCCCGAAAATGGGCCACTGCTCTCGGCCCGCGTCCGCGCGGGCCGCGCGAAGCGGACGGGGACGCGGACGGTGAGCCATCACGCCTATATTTGCGCTGTGCAAGAATTTAGATGCGATTGCCCTATAGACTAGCACCGGGGTCTGAGGAAAGTCTGAAATAGACTATAATTCCAGCGACCCAACCCGAGAATGCTGAACTGAGTCAGTTTGTGAGCGTCACGCCGTGACTCCGCGATTGTCCCTTTCCTTGCTCGGCCCACTGGAAGTGCAACTCGATGGCGAGCCACTGGGTGGTTTCGAGTACAACAAAGTGCGCGCGCTGTTGGCCTATCTGGCCGTGGAAGCGCGGCAGTCGCATACGCGCGCCAGCCTGTGCGCGCTGCTCTGGCCCGACCTTTCGGAGAGCGCCGCGCGGCAGAACCTCAGCCAGGCGCTCACGCAATTGCGCAAGGTGCTCGGCGACAAGCGCGCCGCCACGCCCTTTCTGCTCACGACGACCGAGCGCGTTCAACTGAATCCCGAAGCGCCGTGGGACGTAGACGTAACCCGCTTCACCGCATTGGCGGCCGAAGCCGAAGCGCACGCGCATCGCGCCTGGCCGCTGTGCACGCCATGCGCGGCGAAACTACGCGAGGTCGCCGCGCTCTATCGCGGCGATTTCCTGGCGCAGTTCTACGTGAGCGATAGCGCGCCGTTTGAAGAGTGGGCGCTGTTGCTGCGGGAGCGATTGCGGCAGCGCCTGTTGAGCGCGCTGGAGCGGCTGGCGCACTACGCCGAGTGGCGCGAAGCCTACGCGCAAGCGGCCGAAATCGCGCGGCGGCACGTGGAGTTGGAGCCGCTACGCGATGGCAGCCAGCGTGAGTTGATGCGGTTGCTCGCCTTGAGCGGGCAGCAAGCGGCAGCGCTGGCGCAGTACGAATACTTCCAACGTACACTCGCCACAGAATTGGACGCCGAACCAGAACCGGAGACGAGCGCGTTGTACGAGCAGATTCGCACGAGCGATGAGTTGGATGCGCTCCGGCGTATCCGATCGCCGCTGAGTCATTTGCCTGCGCCGCCCACCCCATTGATCGGCCGTGCGGCGCATGTTCAGGCTGTGTGTGAACGCTTGCAGACCGGCGCACGCCTGGTCACGCTCACCGGCGCGCCCGGCATCGGCAAGACGCGGCTGGCGTTGGAAGTGGCGGCGCGCCTGCGCTTCGATTTTGAGGATAGCGTGCACTTCGTCGAATTGGCGCCTGTCCAGGACCCGGCGCAGGTGGCTTCTGCGGTCGCTCAAGTCTTGGGCGTCAAGGAAGGGGCGGGGCAAACGCTGCCCGATGCGGTGCGCGCTCACCTGCGCCCCAGGCACACCTTGCTGGCGCTGGACAATTTCGAGCATGTGCTCGACGCCGCGCCGTTCGTCGCGGACTTGCTGGCGGCATGTCCGGCGTTGAGCGTGCTGATCACCAGCCGCGCCCCGTTGCGTCTGCGCGCCGAGCGGCAGTATCCGCTCGATCCGCTCACGCTGCCCGCCGAGCATGCCGACGCGCACGCTGCGCTACAGGCAGAATCCGTGCAACTCTTCGTCGATCGCGCGCAGGCCGTGCGGATCGGTTTCGCAGTCACCGCTGAGAACACCACGCTGGTGACAGCGATTTGCCGCCGAATGGATGGCCTGCCGCTCGCCATCGAATTGATCGCGCCCCGCCTCCGATCCCTCTCGGTGGCGGAAGTCCACCACCAACTTGAATCGCCCCTTGCTTCGCTCGCGACTGGGCTACGCGATTTGCCCGCGCGCCATCGCACCTTGCGCGACGCCATCCAGTGGAGCTATGCTCGGCTCCGTGCAGCCGAGCAGCGCGTCTTCGCGCACTTGGGCGTGTTTGTCGGCGGCTGCACGGCGGAGGCGGTTCAAGCCGTGCTCAACGAGGCCGCTCTTGCGCTGCCCGCGCTCGAAGCGCTCACCGAGGCCAGCCTGGTTCACGCGCAGACGATCGCGGGCGAGACGCGCTTCACCTTGCTCGAAACGCTGCGCGAGTTTGCGCTAGAGCAACTCGCCGCACGGGGCGAGCGGGATGCGGCGCAACAACGACACGCCGCTTACATCCAGCAGCTGGCCGAGGCGGCCTACGAACAATTGCTGGGGCCTGATCAGGCGCACTGGAGCGCGCGCCTCGCCGTCGAGCTCGATAACGTGCGGGCCGCCCTATGCTGGGCCGGGCAGCATCGGATGATCGAGACCTCGCTACGCATCGCGACCGGAGTGTTTCGCTTTTGCTGGCAACGCGGCCTCTTGCGCGAGGGCCTGAGCTGGTTCGAGCCGGCTTTCAGCTGCCGGCATACAGCGCCGCTGGATGTTCAATCGCGCGCATTTCGGGCCGCGGGCGTTTTAGCTCTGGGGCTGAATGACTACCCACGCGCGCGGGAGTGGATGGAAGAGGCGATTGCCGCCGGGCGCCAGGCCGGTGATGCCTATCTCGTCGCGGCGGCCACCACCAACCTGGGACTGGTGCTGAAGGATCAGGGCGAATGGGAATCGGCCAGCGCGCGCCTCGCCGAAGCGATTACGCTCAATCGCGCCCTCGAAGGCAAGCCTCACGCCGTCAAGTTCGCGCTGGTCATCCTGGCGAGTCTGTTCATCCGGCTGGGCAAGCTGGCCGAGGCCGGACAGCTCTACGAAGAAAGCCTCTACCACAATCGCCAGCTGGGCGATGTCGAAGGCGCCGCCAATTCGCTGTACGGTCTCGCCATAGCGGCTGCTGCGCGCGGCGATTACCAGACGGCGCGGCAGTTAGGGGAAGAGTCGCTCAGGTTGTATGGCAGTCTCAACCATCAATTTGGTATGGGCTGGGCTTATTACTGTTTGGGCAACATCCTGCGCGATGCCCAGGATTTCGGTGAGGCGTTGGCGCGCTATCAGCACAGCCTTCGCATCTGGCTGGAGCGAGAAGATGCGGTCAACGCCGCCTCTGTTTTGGAGGACTTGGGGCTATTGCTGGCCCGGCAAGGCCAGTGGCTGCGCCTCGCCCGCCTGCTGGGGGCTGCCGCCAGGTTCCGCGAGGATGCGCATGCCATGCTCACACCCTATGAAGAAAGCCGCCGACACAATATGCTGCGGGCTTGCCGCGCCGCTATCGGCGAAGCGGCGTATGAAGCCGCCTGGGCCGCCGGCCGCGCGCTGACACTGGAGCAGGCCGCGGCGCTGGCGCGCGGGATAGATTAGCTGATCGATTCCTGACAATCTAGTCCTCATATCCAAAGTAGGGCAAGCGCATTTCGCCATGCGATTGCCCTGCATCCGAAGCTGCACGCCAGCGCAACCGCTGGTATAATCTTGACAGTATCCACGCGTTCAATGAAGGCGCTCAGGTACTGAACAAGTGCGTAGTAGTCTAGGACCCCGACCACTTAATTTTGCGGGGTTCGGACGGCAGTACAACTGCCGTCCGCCGCAGTTCAACTGCGGCGGGAACTACGCAACTTCAGATTGTTGAAGCACTAGGGCCGCGCCACAGTGATTTTGATGGGCGTAGCGTAGGGCCGCGTGCCCGTCAGACGCCCACAACCCCACATGGGGGCGCAAGCAGGGGGCTAAACTACGTGCGTGCACTTGTTTTAAACATGCGCCAATGAAGGTAACCGTGTCAAAGAAGAAGCACAAGCACACACCGCGCTTATCACCGCCGGCCGGCCCGCTCACACCCCGGCAGGCCGGTCTCCGCGCTTTCCGCCGGGGCGACTTCAACACCGCCATCGCCGAGTGGAGCCGGCTGGACGCGACGAGCGAACCAGGTATTCCCGCCGCACTGGCCGAAGCGCATTTTCGCCGCGCGCTGCTCACGCATGACGAAACCCTGCGGAAGAACGATCTCCGGCAGACCGTCGAATTAGCGCCGGGCGAGGGTCGTTACTGGTATCACCTCGGGCTGGCGCAGCATCGCGCCGAACGGTTAGACGACGCGAGCGCAGCCTACACCCGCGCCGTCGAATTGGGTTTCACGCGCGGCGGCGTCGGCCTCACCCGCGGATTGGCCGAAGTCGAGCGCAACCCGGAAGTCGATCTGGATGCGCTGGGGCTGCCGGAAACCGATTGGGTTACGTTGCGCCCCATCGCGGCGTTGTTACGGGGCGAGGCCCAAGCCGTGCTCGATGCGCCGCCGCCGCCCAATCCCAACGATCCGCTTGCCGCGCTCTGGCGCGGGCTGGCGCTCGTCCACGCCGGCCAGGTCGAACGGGCGCTGCCGGTGCTGGCCTCACCCGCGCAGCGTCTCAAAGGCGAGGCCGAAGCGGTGCGGGCGTTGTACCACGGGCTGGCGCTGGCCGCGAGCGGCGACGAACCCAGGGCGCTGAATGTGTGGGCGGCAGCCGCCGCGCGCACGGCGACGCCGCGTCTGCAAGCTGCGCTCGCCACGGCGCAGCTGCGGCGTATCCGCGCCGCCGTCGAAGCGGGCGATTGGCCCACCGTGTTGTCAGCGATCGAGCGAGAACGGCGGGTCGCCGCTGAACATGCCGGCTTCCGCGCCGTCGAAGTGGTCGCTCGCAATCGACTGGCTAACGCGGCCGCTATGCAGGGCGATTGGGAAGCGGCGCTGGGACATTGGGCGCAAATTCGTTCGGCGCTGGAAGCCTATCCCGAACTCGGTCCCATCACGCCCATCCTGCACAACTTAGGCGTCGCTCTGGAGCGCGCCGGGCACTGGGAAGAAGCCGCCGAAGCGTGGAGCGCGCTGCTCAACCGCCTGCCTCGCCGCGCCACCAAGAAATCGCCGGCCGAGCTGGGCCTGCCGTTGCCGGTGGCCGAATATCGCGCCTGGCTGCGGCGGCGCGTGTTGGATGCCTTTAAGCGGGGCGGCCGGCCCGACGCAGCCATTACGCACTATCGAAACGCGGTCAAGGCCGGCCCCGACGACATCGATTTGCGGCTCGAACTGGCCGACGCGCTGCTCGCCAACGATCAAATCATCGCTGCGCGCAACGAGCTGCAGCGCATCCTCAAGAAATGGCCGGCTCACGTCGAGGCGCGCCTGCGGCTGGCCGAAGTTCACCGGCAACGGGGCGAGTGGTACGGAGCCGAATTGGAACTGCGCGGCGTGCTGGAAACCGATCCGGATCACGCCGCCGCGCGGCGCGGCCTGGCCGAAATGTTGATCGAGCGCGCTCACGCTCAATTCGACTATGGCTACTTCGCGCAGGCCAAAACCCTGTACGAGGAGGCCCTGGCGCTGACGCCCGACGACCCGATGTTCCTCGTGTGGCTGGGCAACACCGAACTGGCGCAACGCCGCCTGCCGGCGGCGCGCGAGCGCTTCGACGCGGCGCTGGCCAAAGGCGATCTGCACACCTACGTGAGCGTCTTCACCTGCTGGGCGCAGCGCAACAACCTGTCCGAAGCGCGGGGCATTATCCAGCGCGCCGAAGCGGCCGGTTTCGGTTCGCCGCACTTCTACATCGACGCCGCCGCCGAGTGCTTCAAGCTCGCGAACGGGCCGCGCTCGCCGCTCGGATTCGGATTTCCCGGCGCACCTCGGCGCGCCGACGATCCCTGGGAGCAGCTCGGGCGCGATCTGTTGCACCAGGCTGAATCCGGCCGGATCGACAGCATCGAAGAGCTGCAGCATCTCATCGGCTCGCTTGGCCCGTTGCGTCCCGATCTCGCGTTGAACTATGCGCAGGCGCTCGTCCACCGCACGCCGGACGATCCTCTCGCCATTATGATGCTGGCCGTGTTGCAGGGCATGAGTGGGCAGTCGAAGGCCGGCAAAGACAGTCTCCGCCGCGCCGCCGCGCTCGCCCGCAAGCAGGGCAAGCTCGAATTGCTGGAGGAGATCGAAGAGTTTCGGTCGTTGGTCAACAACCCCTTCCTGGCGCAGGCTTCTCAAATGGGGATGCTGCCCGATTTCTTCGACGATGAGGAGTTGGAATGGTGACCGGCAACACGCCTCCTATCGATCCTTACGCCGTGCTCGACCTCGATCCGGGCGCGACGCCGGAGCAAATCAAGACGGCCTACTTCACCCGTGTGCGCGAGCATCCGCCGGAGCGCGACCCGGAAGGCTTCAAGCGTATCCGCGCCGCGTACGAGCAGTTACGCGATCCGGCCAAACGGCGCGAGACCGATCTGTTGCGCCTGCATGCCTGGCCCGAGCCGTCGTTGGAGCGCATCTTCGCCGAACCCGATCCGGCTCAGGCGGCCCGGCTCGATCCCGCCGACGTGATCGCCGCCGCCCGCGCCGTCAGCGATGTCGCCCGGCGCGACTTCCGCGAAGACTTCCGGGAGGTGAAGGGGTGAACCCGATCCATCTTGATGCGCCCCGGCGGCCCGGCCTGCTGTCGCGGCTGAGGCGGCGGTTGGGCTTCACGCCGATCCCGGCGGACGTGTCCGAAGAACTGGCCGCGTTGCGCGCCGAAGTGAGCGCGCTGGCGCGGGCGCAACACGCCCAGGGCGAGCGCGCGGCGGCGCTGCGCGAGACGATCGATAAACTGGACAAGCAGATCGCCCGCGCGGGCAAAGAGCAATTCAAAGCCAACTCGTTGCTCGAAGCGCAACAACAGACCGTCAAGTCGTTGCTCGATCAACTGCGTGAAGCCAACGCTTACCGCGAACGCGAACTCGCTCAACTGCGCGATCGGCTGGCGGGCGTGCGCGCCGAAGGCCGGATGGAGATCGTCACCCGCCTGCTGCCCGCGCTCGACGGGTTGGACGAGGCGCTCAACGCGGGCCGCCGCCTGCACGCGGGCGATCGCGCGGCTGCGCGGCCAACGTTCCGCGTGCGGGCGCGTCATGCTTGGGCCGTGCTGATCGGTCAGGCGCCTGCCGATGCGCCGGCGCCTGACGAGGCGCTGGTCGCGTGGTTGGACGGGCTAGACTTCGTGCGCGATCGCCTGCTCGGCATCCTGGCCTCGGAAGGCGTGCAGCCGATCGAGGCCGCCGGCGAGCTGTTCGATCCGGCGCTGCACGTCGCCGTGGAGACCGCGCCCGCCGGCAATGGCGTCGCGCCGGGCGCAATCGTGCGTGAGTTGCGCCGAGGCTATCGCGCCCGCGACGCGGTGCTGCGCTACGCCGAAGTGGTGGTGGCGCGTTGATCACGTATGACCTATTGCGTGGCGCGTAACCTGCGTTGCGGCGCACACCCTACGGAATACGCCATACGCACTCGAGGGAACTCGCATGAGCCAGATCATCGGTATCGACTTGGGCACGACATTTTCGGCCGTGGGCAGCGTGCGTGACGGCGTGCCCGTGATTCTACCCAATGGATCGGAACGCATCGTGCCTTCGGTCGTGGGCTTCACCCCGGACGGCAAGCTGGTGGTCGGCGCGCCTGCGCGCAACCAATACGTGTTGTATCCCGAACTCACCGTGCGCTCGATCAAGCGGCGCATGGGCACCGACCTGCCGGTGACGCTCAACGGGCGCGATTACACGCCGGCTGAAATCTCGGCGATCATCCTGCGCGAGATGAAGCGCATCGCCGAAGCGAACCTGGGCGCGCCGGTCGAGCGCGCCGTGATCACCGTGCCCGCCTACTTCTCGGACGCGGCGCGGCTGGCGACGAAGGAAGCGGGCGAGATCGCGGGCTTCGGCGTCGAGCGCATCATCAACGAGCCGACGGCGGCCGCGCTGGCCTACGGCCTGGATCGCGCAGGCGAAACGCAGACCATCGCCGTCTACGATCTGGGCGGCGGCACGTTCGACGTGTCGATCATCGAGATGAACCAGGGCGTCATCGAAGTGCGCGCCTCGCACGGCGATACGCACCTGGGCGGCGACGACTTCGACATGCGCCTGCTCGACTTTCTGGCGCAGCGCTTCATCGAAGAGCACGACCTCGATCCGCGCGACGACCGCAAGGCGCTGGCCCGGCTCACCCACGCCGCCGAGCAGGCCAAGATCGCGCTCTCGACGCAGCCGTTCGCCCGCGTGCGCGAAGAGTACCTGCTGGAAAAAGACCGCCGCCCGCTGCACCTCGACGTGGAAGTGGCCCGCGCCGAGTTCGAGGGCCTGATCCGCGATCTGCTCGACGGCACGCTGGCCGCGTTCGATGCGGCGCTGGCCGACGCCGGGCTGCCCAAGGGCGACCTGGACAAAGTCATCTTCGTCGGCGGCTCGACGCGCATCCCGCTGGTGTGGGAGCTGGTCGCCAACCACGTCGGGCTGGAGCCGATGGTGGAGGTCAACCCCGACGAAGCGGTGGCGCTAGGCGCGGGTGTGCAGGCGGCGCTGATCGCGGGCGAACCGATCGACGCGATCCTGGTCGACGTCACGCCGCACTCGCTCGGCATCGAAGTGGCGCAATGGGAGTTTGGCCGGTTCGTGCCCGATCATTACGGCGTGATCATCCGGCGCAATACCGCGTTGCCGGCGCGCCACGCGCAGGTCTTCAGCGCCATCCACCCCGACCAGACGGCGATCCATCTCAAGGTGTATCAGGGCGAGAACCCTACCGCTTCCAAGAACACGCTGCTGGGCGAGTTTCTGTTCGAGGACCTGGAGCCGGAAGTGGAGGACGAGCCGCCGCACGTCACCGTCGAGTTCGATCTCGACCTGAACGGCATCCTCAACGTCTCCGCCGCCGATCGGGGCAGCGGGCAGGTGCAGCAGACGACGCTGCGCGCCGCCCATGCGCGTTTGAACACGGCCGCCCAGGAAGCTTCGGCGCGCTACGTCAGCGAGCTGTGGGATACGGCCCGCGCGGGCGAGGGGATCGGCGCAGAAGACGATCCGCTGCTGGCGAAGGCGCGCGACTGGGTGGAGCGGAACATCGAAGAGACGAGCGCGCTGTCCGAGTTGGTGGCCCGCATCGAGGCGGCCCAGCGCGAGGGCGATGAGGATACCGCTACGCAACTGCGCGAGGAACTTATCGACCTGCTGTACGATCTGGACGACGAGCAGGCGGAGTAGGTAATAACCATTGGCGCTAGTTTGAGTCAAAACGCCTTGTAGTTTAGCCCCCTGTGGGCGTTGGAGTGAGGCGGACGCGCACAACCCGGCAAGGGGGCGCAGGCAGGGCGCTAGGCTACCTGCGGAAAAACTAAACTAGTACCCCGACCGCCTAATTCTGCGCGGTTGGGACGGCAGTTGCACTGCCGTCCGCCGCAGTTCAACTGCGGCGGGAACTATGCAACTTCAGATTGTTGAAGCACTAGCACCATTCGTTAATAGACCTCCGAGGTGTCCCAGACCTCGGAGGTCTTGCCATTCACTCCTGAAGCGCGAGCTCGTAAAGGTCGATCGGTTCGGCGGCGCCGGTGGTGAGGAACACGACCGCCAGCGACGGGAGCGTGATGATCGTAAAATTGCTGAGCGCGAAGCCGGCCGCGCGGCTCAACACGCAGAGTTTGATCACGAATTTCTCCGCGCTCTCCGCGTCTCGGCGGTAAATCTAGTTTTCACGATTCTACTTCAGCGGCGCCCCAGCCGGCGTTCCAGCTCCTCCAGCCGCAGCATCACAAACACCGGGCGGCCATGCGGACAGTTCGCCGGGGAATAGACCTGAAGCAGCTCATCCAGGAGCGCCTGCTGTTGAGCGGGATCGAGCACATCGCCCGCTTTAATCGCGCTGAGGCAGGCTGCTTTCGCCGCGAGCTTATCGCGCAAGGCATCGCCTTCGAGCGCGCGATAACGCTCGTGTTCTTGCAGCAGCGCCGTAATGAGCTCCGCCGGATCAACTTGAATAAATGCCGGCAGCGCCGTCACCCGAAACGTGTTCACCCCGAACGGTTCGATCTCGATGCCCAGCGAGCGGTATTCTTCGAGGTGCGCGAGGAGTTGTTCGGACTCATAGGGCATGAGCTGGATTTGGCGATTCATCGTTATTGGAGATTGGGCGCGAAGCGCAGAGATGGTCAGCCGCTCGTAAAAGACTTGCTCTTGCGCGGCGTGCTGATCCACGATCACTAAACCTGCCTGGTTCTGGGCGAGAAGGTAGGTGTTGTGAATCTGCGCCAAGGCGCGCCACGCCCCGCCTCCATAGTCCAGGCCCGGTTCACGCAAGGTATAGGCGGCGCCCGGTTCCGCGCCTGCGACATTGGCGAACGACCAATCGGTTGGGTCGGGTTGGAGCAACGGAAAATCCCGCAGGGCTTCGGCCACGGCTCGCGTGACCGCGCCGTAAATCGCGCGCTCCTGGTAGAATCGGACTTCGGCCTTGCGCGGATGCACATTCACATCCACCGCTTGCGGATCGACCTCGATCTGGATCACCGCCAGCGGATAGCGATTGGGTGGAAGGCGTCCGGCGTAGGGGCGCTCCAGCATGACGGCCAGCAGACCCGATCGGATCGGGCGGCTGTTGACGAAAAAGTTCTGCCACTCGCGGCTCGCGCGGGCCAACGTGGGGCGTGAGACAAAACCGCGCACGCGCAGATCGAGGCTGGTGCTGTCCACCTCGACCATCTCCGCCGCGACGTTGCGCCCCCACACGGCGCCGATCCGTTCCAAGGGATTGGCCGCCGCCCAGGCGAGCGTCTCGCGCCCGTCGACCACCAGCCGAAACGCAATGTGCGGATACGCCAGCGCGTAGGTCACCACGGTCTTTTGAATCAGCTCGGTCTCGCGCAAGGGCGACTTGAGGAACTTGCGCCGCGCGGGCGCAGTGTAGAACAGCTCGCGGGCAGTGACCTGCGTGCCGATCGGCGCGCCGGCCACTTCGGTCTGCGGCTGGCCTTCCACTACCCGCACCCGCGTGCCCTCGATTTCATCGCGCGCGCGCGTCAGCAGCTCCAACTGCGTGACACTGGCAATCGACGGCAAGGCTTCGCCCCGGAAGCCGAGCGTCCTGATAGCATCCAAATCCTCCGTCGATGCGATCTTGCTGGTGGCGAACCGCTCGACCGCCAACGGCGCATCTTCGCGCGCCATCCCGCTGCCGTTGTCGCTCACGCGGATCAGCGCCACGCCGCCCTGCCGAATCTCGACCGCGATCGCCTGCGCGCCGGCGTCGATCGCGTTCTCGATCAATTCTTTCACCACCGAGGCGGGACGTTCCACCACCTCCCCGGCGGCGATACGCTCGGCGATGGATTTGTCGAGGAGGTGGATGCGAGGCAGGTGGGTCGAGTTCATGCTTTCCCCATTCCCGTACGCGACCTTGTAGACCTTCGACGTCTCCAAGAGACTGTCATAAAACTCACCACCAAGTCACCAAGATACTAAGGGACACAAAGAAAACTTGGAGATGCTGGGCGCCTGCGTGCCTTGGTGGTTAATATCGAGCCTTTTCAGACCGGCTCCAAGTCCTCGGAGGTCTGCGGTCCCTTATCCCGCCTGCGAGTCCCGAATCCGCATTTGCACATCATTCAGCAAATTCAACGCTTGCAGCGGCGTCAGATTCGCGATATCCACCGCCAGCAGTTGTTGAAAGATAGTCCGCCACACCTCGATGCGCGCATCGTACATCGCCCGCTCTTCGTGCATCACGGCTCGCTCATCAACCGCAAGCGCCCGTCTCTCGGTTTCCCTATCTACCTCTTCCCGTTCTACCCGTCTACTTTCTTCCAACCCGTGCAGCACTTCCTCTGCGCGCCCGATCACGCGACCCGGCAGGCCGGCCAACCGCGCCACATGAATGCCGAAACTCTTCTCGGCGCAGCCCGCGATCACCTGCCGCAAGAAAACGACCTCCTGTCCCTGTTCCCGCACCGCCATCGTGTAGTTCTTGACCGCTGCGCCCAGCACGTCTTCCAGGCGGGTCAATTCGTGATAGTGCGTGGCGAACAGCGTCTTCGCGCCGACGACGTCGTGCAGCTCTTCGGCGATCGCCCACGCGAGCGAGATGCCGTCATAGGTCGATGTGCCGCGTCCCACCTCGTCGAGCACGACCAGGCTGCGCGGCGTAGCGTGCCGCAAGATGTAGCTGGCTTCGCTCATTTCGACCAGGAAGGTCGAGCGCCCCTGCGCGATATCGTCGCTCGCGCCCACGCGCGTGAAGATACGATCGGTCAGGCCGATGCGGGCAAACGCCGCCGGGACAAAACTGCCGATCTGCGCCATCAAGACGATCAGCGCCACCTGCCGCACGAACACGCTTTTGCCCGACATGTTCGGCCCGGTGAGAATGATCACGCGCTGCGTCTCGCTATCGAGCCGCACGTCGTTCGGCACGAAACTCTCGTCGCGCAGAAAACGCTCGACCACCGGATGCCGGCCTTCGCGAATTTCGATCGTGTCGCCAGCGTCCACGCTCGGTTTGACGTAGCGGCCGCGCGCGGCGACTTCGGCCAGCGCGACCAGCGCATCGAGTTGAGCCAGTACCCGCGCCGCACTTTGCAGGCGCGGCGTGTGTTGGGCGACCCGATTGCGCACCTGGACGAACAAGTCATACTCCAAATCCTTCGCCCGGTCTTCGGTCGCCAGAATGTGCGTCTCTTGCGCCTTGAGCTCCGGCGTGATGTAACGCTCGGCGTGGGTGATCGTCGCGCGGCGCTCGTAGTCTTTCGGAACCTGCTTGGCCGCGCTACGCGGCACCTCGATGAAAAAGCCGAACACTTCGTTGTAGCGCACCCGCAGGTTCTTGATGCCAGTGCGCTGCCGCTCGCGCGCCTCCAATTCCTCCAGCCAGTGCTTGCCGTGCGCGGCGTGTGCGCGCAATTCGTCGAGCGCTCCATCGTAGCCCGACTTGATCAGGCCGCCTTCGCGGATGAGAATCGGCGGGTTGTCCACGATGGCCTGTTCGAGCAGCTGCGCCACATCCTGCAACTCATCGAGGCCCTGCTCGATCTCGCGCAAGCGCGCCGACTGCGCCTGCACGAGTCGGGCTTTGATACGCGGCAGGCGGACCAGCGTCTGCTTCAGCGCGATCAGATCGCGGGCGTTGGCGTTCCCGAACCCGATGCGCCCCACCAGCCGTTCGACATCGTACAGCCCATCCAGCAGATTCCGCACGTCTTCACGCAGAAAGGCATCCTGGTACAGCTCGTCCACTGCCTCGAGCCGGGCATGAATCTGAGCCAGGTCCAACAGCGGCTGTTGAATCCAGCGTTTGAGCAGGCGCGCGCCCATCGCCGTCACGCTCTGATCGAGCACGCCGAACAGGCTGCGCGGGGATTTGCCCTCGGTCTGCAACGACGCAATCAGTTCCAGATTCCGGCGCGTCGCCGCGTCGAGCGTCATGTAATCGGCCAGGGAAAAGGTCCAGAGCGAATTGAGATGGGCTAAGCGGGAAATCGCCTCGTTGGGCTGATTACTCTTCAGGTAGTGCAGCGCCGCGCCCGCCGCCGCCACGGCAAGTGGCAGGTGCTCGCAGCCAAACCCGTCGAGCGTCGTTATGTGGAAATGTTCGGTCAGGGTGCGCCGCGCCTGCTCAACTTCGCAGAAGTGCTCCTCGATCGGCGACAGCCGCGCCGGGCGCACCGCTTTCAGGCGCGCGACGAAACTTTCAGCGTTGAGCAGCGTGGGCGGCAGGACGTATTCGCTGGCCTGCACGCGTTGCAACTCGTCCAGCAATTTCGTTTCGGCATCCGCGCCCTCGAGCTGCGTCGTCGCAAATTCGCCGGTGGAGAGGTCGATCAGGGCGAGGCCAAACTCGACCCTCACCCCCGGCCCCTCTCCCTTTGCAAGGGAGAGGGGAGCAAGGGGTGAGGGTTTCGCCACAATCGCCGCCAGGTAGTTCTCGCTCTTGGCGCGCAGCAGCGCATCCTCGACCACCGTGCCCGGCGTGATGACGCGGATCACGTCGCGCTTGACCAGGCGCTTGACCTTCTTGGGGTCTTCGAGCTGCTCGACCAGCGCGACCTTGTGGCCGCGCTCGATCAGCTTGGCGATGTATGCCTGCACGTGATGATGCGGCACGCCGGCCATCGGCAGGCGCACGCCTTTCGCGAATGAGCGCGAGGTGAGCACCAATTCCAGCTCGCGCGCGGCTGTTTTGGCGTCGTCCTCGAACGTCTCGAAAAAGTCGCCCAAACGGAACAGCACGATCGCGTCCGGGAAGCGGGCCTTGATTTGTCGATACTGCGCCAGCATCGGCGTCAGTCGTTCAGTGTCCATATCGGGTAAGTCTCGCGCAGGCACGGCCTGTCTACCTGCATACTGGTATCGTTGCGGCGCATTAATTACTCACCTTACGCAGTCTGCTCCCCGACCGCGTCCTCGCGGTCGGGTGAATGGCTGGAAACGCCCGCGAGGACGCGGGCTTCGAGCGAAGTTGAACGGCGGCTGCGTAAGGTGAGTTAATTATAGACAAGAATCGCCAAACTTGGGCAAACGGATGGGTAGCCTAGGGCCTCACCTGCACCGCACCTGCGGCGCGCCGCAGGTGCAGGTGTGTGCCCGTCCTACGCCCACAACCCCACAAGGGGGCGCAAGCAGGGGGCTAGGCTACGGGCCATCACTCTCAGATGGACTGACCACTAGGCGCTTACTTTACGAAGAACACGCCTTGTTGAGCAAAATTGGCGCAGAGGGTGGCGAGATAAGCGGTCACTTCGATCACCTTGCGCTCGGAGTCGTCGTGGCGCATCCACAGATCGAGCGCGCGCGCGCGGGTGATCAGCTTGTCGATGAGTTCCGCCACGACACTTTCATCCACTTTCGCCCAGATGGCGACGCGCGGGATGAGGAGGCGCCGGTAGGCGCGCAGGAAGGCATAGGCGTGGTGGTGTGTCCGCGCGGGCCGCCCGTTGGTGTGCGGTGGGCGCTTGAGAAACATCGCCTTCAAGTCCGGGTCGACGTAGCCGGTGGCCACGCAGCGATAGCGCGACGGCCGCGCCCGCAAAAAGCGCGCCACGGTCATGCTCAGGCTCTCGACCGGTTCGTAAATCCACTGCTCGTTGCTCTCGACCAGCGGCGGTTTCCGCCCGTACGCTTTGACCATTTGATCGACGTATTCCAGTTTACGCAGTGCGCCGGGCCGCGACTTGTATTTCTTGCGCCAGTTCTGGCGCGGCTTCATCCAGACCATGAAGGTCTCGGCGAAATCGTCATCGGGGTGTTTCTGGGCGTAATAATCGCCGCCGGGATTGACGAACTCCTTGCTCCACGGGTTCACCCGCAGGATGTAGCGATTAGTCGCGGGGTAGGTGCGGAAGAAGTGCCCTTTCACTTTGAAGATGCGACGGAACTCCGGCGTCTTGAACAGCTTGTACGCATAGCAAAAGGCGTGGCCCACTTCGTGGCGCAACACGTCGACGATCTCGTCCGGCGTATAGCGAAAGCGGCGGTACTCCTCGTTCAGCTCGGCGATCAGGTCATCGCAGCTGGTGAACGACAAGGCGATGTTGGGCACGCCTTCGATGCAGCCGTAGCCGTTGGACAGGTAGAAGAGCGGCTGCAATTTCGTGATGCCGACGCGCTTCATGTCCGCGCGCACGATGCGGATCGCTTCCTCCAGGAAGGTGCCGTCCAGGGTGTAGCCCAGCCGGTTGATGGGGGTAGTCAGGATTTCGAGCTTGAGCGTTTCACGACTGTAAAGTAAATCGTGGGCGTACGTCACCGCGCGTCTTCTCCCTCGACCGTTTGCGCCCCCGCCGCCGACTCGCGCGGCTTGGCGCCCGGAAAGATTCTAGCGTGTGCGGGCGCGATGTCAAATCCTCGTCTGCGACAAAATCCGGTATAATCGGGCCAGCTGCGGAGGAGGATGGCATGCTCAAAAAGTCGTATCCGAAGAATAAGAAAACCTGCCGGGTGACCTTTGAACTGCCCGGCAGCGTTGACGCCAACACCGCCCATCTCGTGGGCGATTTCAACAACTGGGACCGCGCCAGCCACCCGATGAAGAAACGCAAGAAAGATGGCGCGTTCACCCTCTCGATCGATTTACCGCGCGAACAAATTTTTCACTTCCGTTACTGGCTGAATGGATCGCGTTGGGAGAACGACTGGGCCGCCGATGCTTATGCGCCTGGCCCGTTCGGCGACGAGAACTCGGTTGTGTATACCTAAGCGTTGTGCTTAGAGCGTTTTCCACCTTGATTTACAGCGAGGACTGACCTCCTCCGCTATGC
Source organism: Anaerolineae bacterium (assembly GCA_035292585.1). Lineage (GTDB taxonomy): Bacteria > Chloroflexota > Anaerolineae > Fen-1058 > Fen-1058 > DASSFZ01. The sequence goes on from DATDPU010000061.1 coordinate 35,259, forward strand.
CACGAGTATGCCACGAGGGTCAGTCAACCGGAAACCGATTCGGAATTCCCTCTGGCTCACGGGTTCGTGGGAGGGGTATAGCTCAACGGCAAGGTCACGCTGAAGGTGCTGCCGACCCCTTCCTCGCTGTGCACCTCGATCTGTCCCCCATGCGCCTGCGCAAACTCCTGCACGATCGATAAACCCAGGCCAGTACCGACGGAGTCGGTGCCGCTGGAACGCCGCACGCGGCGGAAGCGCTCGAAAATATGCGGCAGCTGATCGGCTGGAATGCCGATGCCGGTATCGCTTACCGTGAGCTGCACATAGCCATCGGCCTGGCGCAGCTCGACGCACACATGCCCGCCCTCCCGCGTGTACTTGATCGCGTTGGAGGCCAGGTTCGTGACCATACGGCGCAGTTTCTCCGCGTCGCCAACGAGATCCGGGGTGGCGCCGATCCGGTGCTCCAGAACGATCTCGCGGGCGCGCGCATGGCCCTCAATGTTTTGCAGCATCTGGTTGACGATCTCGGTCAGATTCACCGCTTCGCGCTTGTACTCCATGCGGCCGGAGTCCAGGCGGGCCAGGTCGAGGATGTTGTTGACCATGCCCATCAGCGACTCGATGTTCCGGTGAATCGCCTCCAGGAACGGCTTGACTTCCTCGTTCAGGTTGCCGTAGCGCTCCAGCAGCTCGGAAAAGCCCAGCATGCTGGTCAGCGGCGAGCGCATATCGTGGGTGATCACGGCGAAGAACGCATCTTTTTGCTGATTGAGTTCGCGCAGCGTTTCGTTGGCCTTGGCCAGATCGGCGGTGCGCGCCTGAACCGTCTCTTCCAGGTGCGCCATCACGGCCTGGGTGCGGGTGATGTACGCGCGAAAAGCATAGGCCGACAGGAACACCGGCAGGAAGAAGACCAGCAGGCCGGTTAGCCCCAACGTGTTGAACCCAATCGCCAGCGCGCCGCCGCCAATCGCCATCGTGGCGACATTCATCGGCGCGGCCCAGGCAAAGTTCTCGCGCCAGATCGCAAACGGTTTCTGCCCGGACTGCATGGCAACCATGACCACGAGCGCCAGCGCGTTGATCTGATCGTGGGTCACGGCGGCCAGCAGCACGATCGGGCCGTCCAGGAGGGTCAGCGTGTCTTTCAACGTGCCGCCGTGCAGCGACTGAAAGACGATCGCCCCGATCAACGTGGCGAGCGCGGTCATCCCGGTATTGAAAGTCAGATTGCGCAGCGCACGCTGTCGATCGAATTTTTGCCGGCGGGCGATGCTGATGGCCGAAGCGGCGCCGTACATAGCGCCGACCAGCCCGGCGTGCACCGGCTCGAAAATCAGCGCCGCCGCAAAGCTGACCGCCGACGAGATCGAGATGAAAATCTGTCCCTGCACCAGCGTCAGCGTCATCCATTCGGCCGCCAGCACCAAGGCGCAAAACAATATCAACGCCAACGGGTCTGCGATTGGCGTGAGAATTGTGCCGATCAGGACGATGACGCTGACCGACCCGATGACTGCAATGTAGGCTTGCTGTTTCGAAACCTTCATGCGACTGGTCCATGTCCGTGCTGTCGCATAGCACGCTCCGGCTAATTCTACCCGATCTTCACGTCGGATTGCAGCCAATCCCATTACAATCTCATTATGGAATCAGCCGCGAAGGCAATTCTGGCTGGCCTGGCTTCACCCTCACCCTTCCCCGTGAAACGGGGGAAAGCCGGGGTGGGGGATACGGTTGGCTTAACAAAACAGGGGCGCCATTTGGCGCCCCTGTTGGACTCGATGTGGATTTACGGCAGCAGTTGGACTCCGCCCCAAGTGTAACCGCCGCCCCAAGTGTAACCTCCACCCCAGGTATAGCCTCCACCCCAGGTATAACCGCCGCCCCAGGTGTAGCCATCGACCCAACTGTAGCCCGATTGCCACAATTGATCCTCGCTCCAATCTTGCCAATCGGTGTTGCCGCCCCAAGTATAACCGCCGCCCCAGGTATAACCACCGCCCCAGGTGTAGCCACCACCCCAGGTGTAGCCTTCGGGCGCGACGAGCGCGCCGTCTTCGTGCACCAGCGTGAATTGCCCATCGCGGTAGACGGTAGGACCGACATAGGGTGTGCCGGGGGTCATGCCCAGGTGCGGGTCGCCCACGGTAGTGTCGGCTAGAGCGGCAGGCGCCCACAGTCGGCCCGCGCCTTGCGTCCAGAGCGACGAGTTGGCGATCGGGCGGGCGGTGACCATCAGGTGCAGTTTAACCTGAGCCGGCGTCCAATCGGGATGCGCCTCCAACAGCAGCGCCGCCACGCCGGAAGTGACCGCGGTGGCAGCAGAAGTGCCCGCAGCTTCGTAGTAGCCAGCCCGCACGCGGTTGTCGCGATGCTCGCGCGCCCAGACGGCGCTGTCCAGCATGGTGGAGACGACGTGCGCGCCGGGGGCGAGCAGTTCGGGCTTGACGAAGCCGGTCTCGGTCGGGCCGACCGAGGAGAACGGCGGGATGTAATCGTCGCCGGGGTCGGTGGGCGTGTAGTTGTCGGTGAACGCGCCCACGGTGATGACGTAGGGGTCGTTGCCGGGCACGGCGATGCTCATGGGCGCAGCGCCCAGGTTGCCCGCGGCAGCCACGACGACGATGCCGGCCTGGTAGGCCGCCTCGACGGCCTGGTTGACCGGGCTGGCCCAGTAAGGGCCATCGACGTAGGAGAACAGCGACAGGTTCATTACGCGGATGTGGTAGCGGTCCTTGTGCTCGACCACCCACTGGATGCCTTCGATCAGATCGGTCTGGGTGCCGCGCCCGGTGTGATCCATGACGCGCACATCGATGAGGTCCACGCCCGGGGCGATGCCGGCGAAGCCGTCGCGCGTGCGAGCCGCGTTGCCGATCAGCCCGGCCATGAACGTGCCGTGCCCATAACCATCGGGGCCATGCTTGGAGCGGTCTAACGCATCGTAGCGCGCGATCACGCGCCGGGTAGGACGGCGGGTGTCTTGTAGCAGATCAGGATGATTGGCGATACCCGTATCGAGGACGGCCACGCCGATGCCGCGACCGCTAAGACCGGTGTCCCAGAGTTGGTCGACGCCGATGGCCTCGGCGAAGCCGGACGACTCGGGCAGGCGCTGTCCCTGACCGGAAGCGCGCACGGGCATGTCGAGCGTGACCCGCAGCCCTTGAGCGCGCAGCGCGGCCAGGCCGGCTTCGGGCACATCGGCGGCCAGCGCCTGGATCAGCGACAAGCGTTGTGCGACGATGCCATTGGCCGCCTGCACCGCCTGTTCCATTGCCGCCAGGGATTGCCCCTGCACGATGACGCGCACCCGGGGAGCGGGCACAGCGCCGACGGTGTTGATTGTCGAGAGCGCCAGAGTAAGGCACAGTCCGATGACGAGCAGAAGAGCGTTGCGACGTGGGGCTGACATAGTGGCCTCCTAATCTATTTCTCCACGATTTAAGGTACCCTAAGCTGGCACTGTCTCACGTTGGCAGTCAGACGGAGATTCGTTGGGGAGAAGGTTACATCGAAAAGCACAAACTCACATCAAGCAATGACAAATCGCGCGTAGAGTTGGGGAAGGCTTGAATGTAGTTTGAAGCGAGAGAACAAGCTACAAACTGAGGCGGAGAACGGCTCAAGTATTGTGTAACGCGGTGAGCGATAAGACCGGTGAAACGCTCGCCTGTGCTTCGCACGTCAGCGCAGCCGCGCGCAGACCGAGCGTGAGCGCTGCGTCGATCGAAGCGCCGCGCAGCCGTGCGAAGATCAGCGCTGCGGCCAGCGCATCGCCCGCGCCGGTGGCGTCGATCAGTCGGGCGGGTTGCGCCGGTCGATGTTCGCAGCGGCTCGCATCGGCATACGCCATGCCGCGCGCGCCAAGTGTGACGATGGCGTGTTGGACGCCGCGCGCGACGAGCCGCCGCGCCGCGTGCAAGGCATCGGCTTCAGACTGGATCGCGGTACCGATCAGCGCCTCGGCCTCGAAGCGATTGCAGGTGAGCAAGGTCAATTTCTCGAGCACGGCTGAAAGGCGCGCGGCGAGGGCGACAGAGCCGGGGTTGCCGTAAAGCATCGTACCAGGCCGAGCGACATCGGCCAGATAAGCCAGCACCGCTTCGGGTGCGCCCGCATCGAAGACGAGGGCCTGGGCCGCGCGAATCGTTTCGAGATGCGGATGTAAATCCGCCGGCGTCAACGTGTGCAGGATATCGCCGCTGAACACGCCGGCGATCTGGCGACCCGCCGGATCGATCACAATCGCCAGGCTGGCGGTGGGCCAAGCCGATCGCACGATCGGGCGTACGTCGATGCCGGCCGCGCGGCCGTGTTCGAGCACGTAACGTCCCTGCACGTCGTCGCCCAGCACACCGATGAAGATCGCCTGCGCGCCGAGACGAGCCAGATTTTCGGCGATGTTACGCGACACGCCGCCCGGCGTCAGTGTGATCCGGCCAGGTACGTCGGTGGTGTCGAGCGCAGGACGCGCCAGCCGCGCCTTGATGTCGATGGCTGCGGAGCCGATGGCGCAGACGGTGAACATGCGCGGGATGATACTGCATGCGCGCACGCGGCGCAAACTTGTCGATTGGCTTATTATCGGTATAATTTCGCGGCGCTCAATGAGCGCCTAAACCGCACTCTGCCTGCAAGGAACTCTCATGATTGGCGCGCTGCCCCGGTATACCCTTCGCCTCGTGTTCATCAGCATTGCGTGTCTGGCGCTGCTGCAACTGCCGGTCTTGGCCGCACCCGCTCCGGCCGACGGCCCCAACCTGCTGGTCAACGGCGGGATGGAAGGGAAATACGTGATGCAGTGCAGCCAGCGGGGTGGTGCGCCCTGGCTGGCCGTGCCCTGCGGCGATCCCATCGACTTCGGGATAACTTTCCTATGGGCGACGGCGCAGGTGCCGGTGGGTTGGACGGCCTGGTGGCAACCCCCGAACGAGAATCGAAACGATCCGAACTTTTATAACAGTTATCCGAACTTATGCTATAAGGAGGATGCGCCGGCGGGCTGCGCGGCGTGGCACAACCCCGAGTTCCGCGACACGGCCGGCGGCCCGCAGACGCCCCCCTATCGCAAGGTCGCCGGCGACAACTCGCAAAAGTATTTCACGTTCTACAGCTTGCACGATGCCGGACTGTACCAGACGGTGGGCGGGTTGACGCCCGGCCAGCGCGTGCGTTTCAGCGTGTACATGCAGGCTTGGTCGACGCAGACCAACGATCCGTTTACTTCAGAAGGCCAACCGACGATGGGGTTGCGCGTGGGCATCGATCCCACGGGTGGGAACAATCCCTGGGGCGGCACGGTCGTTTGGTCGCCGGTGAAAGAGGCGTTTGATCATTGGGAATTATTTACGGTCGAAGCCGTGGCCAGGTCGAACCGGGTGACGGTGTTCACGCGCTCGCGCCCCTATTTCGCGATACAACACAATGACGTGTACGTGGACGAAGCCAGCCTGGTGGTGGTCGGGGCCGGCGGCAACACCACGACGCCCGGGAACGTGACGGCGACACCGCGCGCAGGTGGGACACCGCGTGCGACGCAAACGCTTGCGCCGGCCCCGTTCGCCGTGGGCGATAGCGTATTCGTCGGCAACACCGGCGGCCTGCGGCTGCGATTGCGATCCACGCCGAGCCGGCAGACCGGGACGGTGACCATCGTCCCAATCGGGACACGCCTGGTGCTGCGCGAAGGGCCGCGCATCGCAGAGGCGACTATCTGGTGGAAGGTCTACGACGACCAGAGCGGTAAGGCGGGCTGGGTCGCGCAGCGGTTTCTGCTGGCGAGCAGCCCGACAACGCCTCGGTTGACCGCGACGATCAGAGCAACCGGCGCGCCGACAGCGACGGTGAGGCCCAGGGCTACCGGCACACCCGCACCCTCGGCCACGCCGAGGGCAACCCTCACGCCGCTCCTGACGGCGACGCCGCGCACGCCGATCACCGCCGCGCCGGATGAGTATATCGTGCAGCGGGGCGATTCGCTGGTGTCGATCGCGAAGAAGTTCGGCCTGCTGTCAGCCGATCTCATCGCGCTGAACCCACAGCTCCAGCCGCCGCGTTACTACGTCTACCCCGGTCAAATCTTGCGTATTCGGCCCTGATGCGCTCCCAATAAAGCGCCCGGCCTCGACCGGGTGATTGCCCAAAACCTCGACGTAATCCTCACAGAAGAGCGACGTCAGCTCAACCATACCGGCTTGCCCCGCGCCTGTTGCGCGCCTACTCCAAAAGCCCCAGGTGAATTGATGCATAAGTGGGATGTGGATTATCGGGGTCTGAATTATAGTCTTGCGCGACGTTGATTACAGGATTGCCTGTCAACAGTCAGCCGGTTGGAATCTAACGGCGCTCACTTCAAGCCATCCACAGGGAGGTATTGCCATGACGCGCAAAGCACAGATCGCTTATCGAATCGCTACCGGGTTGTTCCTGATCGGCGTGTTGGGCCAGGTGCTGCTCGCTGGATTGGGCATCTTCAGCCACCCCGCGAATTTCTTTACGCACAAGCTCATGGGCGGCGTCCTGCACGTCCTGTCGTTTCTGATGTGGGTCTTGGCCGCCCGTGGCCGGTTGCCGCTGCAAACGACGCAGTTGAACGGCGTATTGTTCGGCGTGCTGACACTTCAAGGCTTGCTGCCCCATCTGCGCGGGATGCTGCCGGTGGTCGCCGCACTGCATCCTGTGATGGCGCTGCTGATCTTCTGGATCGCGCTGACCCTGGCGCGGCAGGCGCAGGTCTTCGCCGGGTTGCGGCAGCGATTGACCATTGCTCAACGCCAGCCCGTCTATCGGCAATCCGCTCACGCGAGCAAAAGCTAATCTGCGCATCGTTTCGCCCACGTCTTCGCGGCCGAGGCGCACCGTCCGTGAGGATGTGGGCGAAAATTTGGTGCGATCGCCGCAGTGATAGCTATGTGGTTGAATGCATAAGCGGCACAGTCAAGCTTTTCATCGACCATGCCCAAACTAAAGCACCGCAGATTTTCACTCTGCGGTGTCCGTTTAGTAGCGGGGGCTGGAGTGAGCTGCCAGCTTGCAACGTCTATCGGAGACCGTCAGTCCAGCCGTTTTAGGCTAGTGGACCATAGATGAATTGCTCAGCTTTCGTGTGCCACCCCAATCGCTCATTCCCTCGCAGAAAGAACTCCTCCATGAAGTTGCCGCGATACAAGTCGACGGCGCCCGTGTAGAAATAGCGGATCCCGGTTGTGAGATGACATTTGGCTGGATCAGTCGGGCCAAATGTGACGTGCGGCCTCATGGGGGTCGTGGCAGAATGGACGGCACATTTTTCCACCAGTGGATAGGGTGCAACCCCCGGCTCGAATCACGATACATGGAGAGCTGACTCCGCGAAGAGGCGCCAGACCAAGTGACGTACGCAGTCCAAGGAGCGGTCGTCATCGCGTCATCCATCAACATCAAGTAGGAGGGCACGGGGTTGGGCGCCGGGTAAGAGCATGTGGCCCGTCCCAGGCCAAGTGATCTTCGGCGCTGCGCGCATCCAAGGGGATGCGGCTTCTGTGCCATTCAACGGTGGATAAGAGAGCCCCTAACCCCTCACAACTGCATACGGGTGCAGTTCACGCCTCGCCTTGTCAAGCTTCGCCAGCCTGGGGCCTTGGGCCAGCCGGTTTTAAAGACCCGAAATTGCGATGCAAGGAGGGTAGACACATGGCTATCGAGCATGAGGAGGACCATCCGCCGAGGTATGTCAACATCGGCTGGACAGTGGGCAATTACTGCAATGCGCGGTGCGGCCATTGCTACTCGTGGAAGGTCCGAAAGGACAGCCGTCTGTTTCTCACCCCAGCGGAAGTAGAACACATTGTTGATCAACTCGCGTCTCTGAAGGTAGAGACGGTCAACCTCGGCGGCAACGAGCCTATCTACACGCATGGGCCGGACCTCCGCGCGACGCTGCTGCCTTTCATCATCCAGCGGCTGCATGCAGCCGGCATCGCCGTCGGCTTTACGACGAATGGCGTCACCTTCGATTTTCTCTGGCGCCATCACCGGGAAACTTTGATGAAGGTGAATGATATCGACTTCTCGCTGGATTCGCCCTTTTGCCAGGAGCATGACGACCACCGCGGCGCCAAGCTTTTCCACATGGTCACCCAGGGCATCCAGCGCTGCGTGGCGATGGGCATCGATTGTAGCGTCATCACGGTGGGCTTGCGGACGACCTTCAATCAAGAATATCTGTCCGCGTTTCTACAATTGACCCGATTGCTGGGGGCGGAGTTCCGGATCAACAGCCTCAAGCCCATCGACTCGACGCTCAAGGCCGAGATGCCGACACGGGAACAGTTCTATGAGAGTTTCGCGTTCCTGCTCCAGAATACCCATTGCGTCACCTTGGGCGAATCCTGCCTCACGGCGCTCGTCGGCGCCGGAGCGGTAGGATGCCCCTGTGGGCACTATTCCTTCCGCATCAATTCCAAAGGACCCGATGGCAAGCTCCCCATCTCGCCGTGCGTTTACCTTCACGACTTCCGGACTGGCGACCTGCTGACCCAGGATATCCACGACATCATTCACTCGCCGCCTTTTGTCGCCTATCGGTCGCGCCAGCGGGTACTTCCCCGGGCATGCCAGGAGGCGAATTGCGCTTTCCTCGAACGCTGCCGGGGCGGTTGCGCCGCCAGGGCCTATCTGACCTACGGGGACATGGAGGCGCGAGACCCCTACTGTCCGCAGGCCCTCGTCGATCAGGACGGTGATTGGGTCAGCCACTTTCCGCAGGACCTCAAAATCGCGCACAACGGGGTTCGTGTTCACGACAATTACCTGTGCACCTGGATCGGCGCAACCCAGCCGTGGTTCGAACATCCACGCTATCCGAATCTGGAGGCGTTTGAGCAGGTGCGGCCAGACTCGACGGCCCGGCGTCCTCTGGTCAACCTCCGTCAGACGCAGGTCGGCAGCGGCTACGCGCCGATTGTTAAGCAGGCCGTGGACAAGCGATGAGCTGCTGACTCAAGAGGCAGGCGCCTATGATTTATGACCTGGAGGCTTTCCAGCGGGGATCGCTGTCTGCCGAGGCGGTGGGCTATAAGGCGTTGAATCTTGCCCGGCTCAGCCTGGCGGGAGGGGTCGTGCCGCGCTTTATCTGCGTCGGCACACAGGCATTCGACCAGGCGCTGGCTACGGAACAAGGTCGCGAGGTTCAGGAGTTCCTTAACTCGTATTTGCTTAACAAGGTCGGCCTGTACCTCAATCTGGAGGCGATGCGTGAGGCGATCCTGGGGCTGCATCTGGCCGCGATAACGCTCTCGCTCTTGGGGGAGAAGCTGCGCCTCAACGGCATGTCCGGCCCGTTCGCGGTGCGGTCGTCGGCGCGCTTCGAGGACCGCGCCCAGCACAGTGGGGCTGGCGCGTATGAGACCAGCCTGAATGTGCCCGAGGCTTCGCTGCCCGATGCGATCCTGCGCTGCTGGGCCTCCCTGTACAGCCCGCGCGCCTTTCTGCAGATGCCGCAGGGCGAAGCGCTGGCGAGCGATCTCAAGATGGCCGTCATCATTCAGGAGATGGTCGCCGCCGAGGTGAGCGGTGTGCTGTTCACCGCCAACCCCGTCGCGTCGAGCCGCATGGAGATGGTCATCGAGGCCGGCCGGGGTCTGGGCGATCAGCTCGTCTCCGGCGAAGCGGCCGTGGCCCGCTACTACTATAACCGCGTCCAGGATCAGGTCCACACCGAACCGAGCCTCGACGCGGTGCTGTCCGAGGCGCAGGTGCGGCAGCTGGCCTCCCTGGGCGCCGAGGTCGAGCGCATCTTGGGTGGGCCGCAGGACATCGAATGGGCCATGACGGATGGCCGGGTACACCTCTTGCAGAGCCGGCCCATCACCACGCTTTCCAGCGAGCGCCTGGAGGCGATGAAGCTCTTCGCCTTCCATGAGCTCAACGACGAACTGGCCGAGCACTTGGGACAACTGCGCGTCAACTACTCTCGCTGGCAAAGGAAGAAGATTCACCTGTACCGGGCCTGCCAGCGCCGGGGCGTACCGAACTGCGGCTGGTGGTTTGTCCGCTACACGGCACCACTGCTCGGTCTTGAGCGCCTGGCGCAACTGCAAGAGCAGATCGTGGCCCCCTTCCTGTTTCTCGCCGTCAACGAGCATATCATCGATATCCATATCCCCGTCCATGACCTGGCGGACACGCTGTTGCGGCTGGCCGATCTTCACGGCGACCGCCCTTTGACCGTCAGCCTGCGCGAGTCGCTCCCCAACGACGTGTCGATCCTGGCTAACCTCACTGAGGACGGGAACGTCTACCTGGAGTACATCCCTGGGGCGCTGAAAGGCATCAACTCCGGAATGCTGATCCCGTCGACGCTGCTGGTCACGCCCACCGGCCAGATCCTCCAGCACCAGCGCTTTGCCAACGACTTCTATTACCGGTTCGACCTTGAGCGCCTTGATTTTGTGCCCTGCTACGCGTGGGAAACCCCGGCGCTCTCGACCGAAGACTTGCTCATCGTGGCGCGTGGCACGCTGGCCTTGACCGAGGCGTTTGAGCAACGTGTGGTGGTGGAGTGGTGGAAGTGGGGGAGCGTGCTTAAGGTGAGCGATGCTTCACTTCCGAAGAGCCGCAGTCTCCCGGCGGAGGCCAGGCCCCAGCGCTACACCGTAATCTCGCCGGGCGCGCTCGAAGGTCGGGTCCTGAATGTCGATTACGGGGACCTGGAGTCGCTGGCTTATCTGAGTCACGGTCGCGGCATCAGCGTTCTCGATTACAAGGACGGGATGAACTCCCTTCGCCTACTCCAGCAGGCGCGCCAGCGGATCCGGTCATGGAAGGCGCAGGGCGACAAGGTGCTCCTGTATCTTCCACGACCTTACCTCATCTTTGCCCCGTTGAGCGAGGAGGTCGACGGTTTCCTTTTCCAGCAAGCCTCACTCTTATGCCACCTGAGCATCATCTTGCGCGAGAAGGGGATACCGGCCCTCTCTTTCCAGGGAGAGAGCCGGTCCTTCGAGGACGGCGAGTGGTTCCGATGCGAGGCCGGCGACTGACCCACCGGCGACCGGGCCGAGGCCCGGTCGGGGCAGACAAGAAAGCGGTGACCGATGCGGATCAAATTAGTCAACGCCATTTTCGACAAAGTCCGGATGTCGGAACCGATTGGCCTGTGCTACCTGGCCGCGGTGTTGCGCCAGCATCATCTCCCGGTGGAGCTCATCGACCCGCGCATCCGGCCGTATTCCGTCGCCGAGACGGTGGACGTGTTGGGGCGCGCCCCGTTTGACGTCCTGGGGATATCTACCTTCTCCTTTCAAAAGCAGCAGCTTTACGACATGATTGCCCTTGTGCGGTCGCGCGGGTTCCAGGGCAAGATCGTGGTCGGCGGGCTAGGCCCAACGCTCTGCGGGGAGCAGTATTTCCGGGAGTGCCCGGAGATCGATTTGATCGTGAATGGCGAGGGCGAGTTGACCTTCCTCGAGCTCGTACAAGCCTTTCAAAGGGAGTTGCGGGGCGAGGCTGCCTCCGGTGCGTGGAAGGCTATCTCCGGCATCAGCTACCTCGACGAGACTGGCAGCCTGGTCACCACGGCGCCCAGGCCCAGGCTTCGCGACCTCGATACGCTGCCGTTCATGGCCCGGGATATTCTCGAGCAGAACATCGCCAAGTACGGGGTGGACATGGTGTTCGCGGCCATCCTGGGTGGCCGGGGCTGCCAATATAACTGCTCCTACTGCTGGATCGCAGCGGCGTTGAACCGGCAGGGCGGCACCCGCTACCGCCAGCGGTCGGTGGCCCGCATCGTGGACGAGATCGAGGCGATCTACACGACCTATGGCGTTCGCCGCTACTCCTTCGAGGATGACAACTTCATCGTCCCCGGAAGACGCGGCCTGGAGCGCGCCCAGGAGTTCCGCGACCAGGTCAAGCGCCGGGGCTTGAAGATCGAGTTTTTCTTCCAGACTCGACCCGATACCATCCGCCGCGAGGTCATGGAGGCGTACAAGGAGGCCGGCCTGGCCAAGCTGTTCATCGGGATTGAGGCGATCACCGAGGCGGACACCGAGCTGTACAACAAGCGGCATTCGCCGCTGCGCATCGAGCGGGCGCTGGCCGTGCTGCGCGAGCTCGGCTATGAACCCGATGTCGGCCGGGAGAACCAGGGCCGGGTACGCTTCGGCTACATCACCTTCCACCCGCTCACTACCGTGAACACCGTCCGGGCCTCGCTGAATTTCTTCCGAAAGTACAACTTGACCCCGAAGCGTTTCGTCAAAGAGATGTACCTCTTCGAAGGGGACATGGACATCAAGCGGGCCTTCGAATCCAGCGGGTTGATCTCCAGCGATGGCACGCACTACTCCTTCAAAGACCCCCGGGTCGCCATCGTGTATGACCACCTCATGCCCTTCACCCAGGCGGTCTTCCAGGTGCGGGAAGAAATCCGAAGCGTGGAGAAGCATACCTTCCGCAAGCAAGTGCCCAAAGACGCGATTGGCGATCTGGTGCAATTCCGCGTCGCGCTCGACCGAATGATCTTCGATTTCAGCGACTCGCTGCTGAAGATTGTCGACGCCGAGCCGCACGATCTGCCGGAGATGCGCGCCCGAGCCAGGGCGGCCCTGGACGCGGAGCAGGCGCAGCTGAGCGCCTATTTGGAAGCGAACGCCGTGAAGGAGAGGTTGTATGACGCCGAGCGCAAGTATCAGGTGCGCAAGGATATGTTCGACCTTTATTGGTGAATGGGCCGAGTGATGATCGCACTGATCTCCGAGAGCCGGAACACCTTCGTCACGCACCCCGAGCGCTTTGGCGGTATCCACTTGGATGAGCGCGAAGCGCCAACACCCTTTGGCCCCATTCGCTATCTGGAAGTCGAACCCTCGGACGGGCCGCGCTTCCTCTACTTTGCCGAGGGCGGGACCTCGGCAACGCTGGGCGTCATCGAGGCTCCGCTGGCGATCTTTCACCTGCTCCAGGCGCAGGCCATTCAACGGGTGGTCATGATCGGCAAGGTGGGCGGCGTCAACCCTGTGTTGACCGTCGGCGATCTGCTGGCGCCGGATGATTACTTCGACTTCACGGTTCACCGCAAGCGCAGCTACTGGCAGGCCCTGGACCCGAGCCTATCGCTGCATTACGTGATGGAGCGGCCATTCTGCGACCGGCTTGGCGCCTCCAATCTGCGCGCCGTGCACGAGGTCAAAGAAATGTTCCCGAGTCTCGTCGGGAACGTCTTCGAGCGCGGGCGATATTTCTGCACCGAAGGCCCGGCGTTTGAGAGCGGCGCTGAGATCGCTGCCTTCCGCCTGCTGGGCGCCGACGTCGTCGGGCATTCGCTCCTCCCCAGCGTCTACTACGCGCGGGAACTGGGGATGTGCATGAGCGCGATTTGCCTCATCTCGAACCAGGCGCAGGCCTATGGCGCCGCGGCGTCTCAACAGCCATTTCCGCATTCGGAGCTGGCCGATCGCCTGCTCTCGCACCTCTTTTTATCGGCGGCCAAGTGGGGCGGCGGCGCGTGGGAGTGTGCGTGCAACCGCGATCCGGGTTTGTGGCTCCGGAAACCGGTGAGAAGGGGCCAGACTGCGCATGACTAGACTGCTCCTGAAAGATGGCCTGTTTTTCACCCAGAACGCGCGGCGCGAAGTCCTCCGCGGAAATATGCTGATCGAGGCGGGTACGATCACCGCTCTGGGCGAGGTGAGCGATGACATGGCGCAGGTCATCGCGCTCCAGGGGAAAGTCGTGCTGCCCGCGCTCATCAACACCCATCTCCATCTCGGCGAGACGATTTTCCGGGGCCGGGCGGATGGTGAGGACCTCTTCGGATACCTTGACCTCAGCCACAACACCTATCTCCGCCGCATGTGGAACGAGCGGCGTCACGAGATTCATTCGCTCTCGGCCAAAGTAGCCCTGATCGAGTCGATCCGCCATGGGGTCGGCACGGTCGCCGTATCAAGGGGCTGGAACGAGGTGGAAGCGCTCGGTCTGAACGGGTTCTGCGGCTACCCCGTGATTAAGATCAAAAAGCTGGAGGATTTCTACCGGGCCTTCTGCGAAGGCAAAGGTCTGGATCGCAGCCGGGACAGTCGCCGTGTGCGCACGGCCCTCTTCGTCCAGAGCTTGATGAGTGTGGACACCGAGGCGCTGAACCGAATCCACACTGAAATCCAGGCGGATCCTTCCCTGCTGCTTTTCATCCATGTAGCCGAGACGCGCCAGGAGATCCACTGGGCCTGGAACACTTTTGCCGGCACGCCCATAAACGTCCTCGACGCCTTCGGGCTGTTAGGCCCCAACACGGTGTGTATTCATTGCAATCACCTCGAAGAGCGCGATGTGGCGTTGTTGCGCGACACGGGCGCGAAAGTCGTGTGCTGTCCCACGGCGAACTTGAAGTTGAAGACCGGCATCCCGCCCATCGGTCAGCTGCTGGCGGCGGGGATCCCGTTGGCGCTGGCGACCGATGGCCTGGCCACCAATAACTCGGCCAGCCTGCTCGAGGTGGCGAAGATCGGCGGACTCATCGCCGATAAGCCCAAGGTGTCGCCACAGGATCTGCTGGACATGATCACCCGCAACCCGGCCCGCGTCCTGGGCCTGGCCGATGTAAAGGGAAGCCTGGAGGTGGGCAAAGCGGCCGACGTGGCGGTCTTCGACTTTTATCCGACTGGCCTCACCCCGCCCGAGAACCTGGTCAGCCACCTCATCTACAACTCGGCCGGCGCGCGCTGCGATACCTTGCTGATCGACGGCCAGCCGATCATGCAGGCCGGAGAAATCCTGACGATTGATGAGGCCAAGGTCGCGGCGGCCTTCGCCAGCCTGCACCGCGAACTCGAAGCGGAGTCTAGTAGTCAGTCCATCTGAAATGGATAGGCCGTAGCATAGCTCCCTGCTTGCGCCCCCTGGCGGGGTCGTGGGCGGTGGACGGGCACAAGGCCCTATGCTACAACGACGCCCGCCCAGCCGTCACCGGGCCGGCGATGGTCGTGGGCGGTGGACGGGCACAAGGCCCTATGCTACCCATCAAAATCAAGTGGACTGACCACTAGTCTACTCTCAGACGGGTTGGCAGAGAAGAAAGGAAGGACAACATGATGGATGGAAACCACATCCCGCTAGCCTTAGGACGAATCAAACGGGTCAACGGCAGGTTCTTGCTGACCGGCTCTTTGGGCCATTCGACCTATCTCACGGAACATGAGGCCCGGTTGGTCGACGCCATGGAAGGGTTTAGGTCTGTAGCGGAACTTGCCCAACAGCACGCGGCCCAGCTCGAGACGGTCGCAAGCCTGGCGGACCGTCTGACGCAGCAGGGCCTCGCGACCGAGCTCTCGGATTGGAACAAACTGCGCTGGTGCCCCACCTGTCGCGGCTACCTGGTGACCGAGGCTTGCGCCTGTCCCCACTGCAACGCACAGACCGACTCGATCCCTTTGAGCGCGCCTTGCGACATCTGGATTCTGTTGGGCGAGGACTTCCGTTTTATTCAGGAAAGCCTGCGCCAAGTCTTTCAGCGGGAACTGCCGGATGAGGCTCTGCTGCTGGGGAATTGGGGGCTTGTGGATAACCGGAGCTTCTGGGAGATCGTTTACCAGGGCAAGAAGATCCTGACCGTGCACTTCGACGGCGAGCGGCGCAGCGACTGGCGGTACATCCCTACGGAGGATCTGGCGCGAGTGGATTTCGAGCGACCGGCCGCCTCGTTGCAAGGCCAGATTGAATACCTGATCGATCTCAACGCGCAGCGCCTGCGCGACGTAGAGCAACGCTCGATGGCGCTCATCGATGAGACGCACGACCTGTTCCCTTCGCTGCCGCTGATCTATTTCAGCGGCGGGAAGGAGAGCATCGTGATGGCCGAGATGTTTCGCCAGCTGAAGATCGAGTGCAACCTGCTGCTCGTGCTGGCGGGCATGGATCAACCCGACGACGTGGCCTTCTTCAAGGAAGCGCTGGCGCCGTACCTGGAGGCCGTCCCATTCTTTCACCTTCACATCCACGCGCAGGAACCGGAGCTGTTCTTCACCCTGGCAAGCCAGAAAGGGGCTCTCAGCGCCAAGGATCCGTGGTGTCGGAAGGACATCAAGATGCCCCTGAAACATCGCGCCACACGGGCCCTCTACGGGGACGCTTACTTTGTCGCCTATGAAGGCAGCCGAAAGTACGAGACGAATTACCGCCGCCGCTTCGGGACTGTGAACTTCCCTGCGAATTATCCCAACCAGATCTGGGTCCACCCCAATGCACACTGGACCGGGCTTGATCTGTGGTTGTACATCTTCAAAAACCACTTGAAGGTCAGCCCGGTCTATTTCAAGGGTTTCCAAAAGACCACCTGCTGGTGTTGTCCCCTGGTCCAGCCTTTCCATCTGGAGTGCTCCAAGCAGGCGTATCCTGAACTCTGGTCGCAGCTTGGGGCGCTGGACCTGGTCGGGTTTGGCGACCGCGACAGCCCGTACATTCCTTACTGAGCTCGAGCGGCGCGCTCACTCTTCGCCCGCTTCAGGCCAAGCGCAGCTTGGCCGTCGGTCGGCGCAACGCTCGGAGGGCAAGGAGTTTCACAGATGCAATTCCGACATAGCGTGTGTTGCTTCAGCTCCGGTTCGGATCCTCAACACAAGCTGGTCTTGTTGGAGGTCACTAACCGGTGCAACTTCCGCTGCTCCTACTGTCATGTGGACTTCGACCTGCATCAAGATTCCCTGTTGGGCGAGCGCAGGCTGGCCGAAGTCTTGGAGGAACTGAGCGCGCTGCGGTTCTCAGCGCTTATCTTGTCTGGCGGGGAACCTCTGCTCTACCCTCACCTTGAAGCTGTCCTGCAGCGCGCTACCGCGTTAGGGTTCGGCGTTGATTTGTGCACGAATGGAATGCTCCTCACCGAAAGCCGGGTGACGTGGCTGCGCAAGTACCTCAGTCGGATCACAGTGACGCTGGACACCTTCGCGGAAGAAACCTTCGATCGCATGAAAGGTGTTCGCCACGCCTTCCGGAAATGCATCGCGGGCCTCGAGCGGTTGCTGGCCTCGGGCTTCGCCGTCAACGTGACGATCGTCCCCACGGCGCTCAACGCCCATCAACTGGCGCATACGGTGCAGTACCTCTACACGCTTGGCGTGAAATCGATAGCCGTCTTGAAGCTGTATGAAGGCGCTAAGAGCCGGGCCGTCGCCCCAGGCCAGGGGAGCGGCCCAGAGCTTGAACGGCGTATCCTGAGCGCCATCGACCCGTTCGACGACCAGGCGCTGCGAATCAGCGCCAAGGGGTTCTTCCTGCAGGGACCAGACATCGGGGAGTGCCGCGCCGGTGAGAGCGTCTTCGGCATCGATGCGAAGGGGTTCCTCCTGCCCTGCATTCTCCTGCGCCAGGAACGCCCGGAGTGGGATCTGAAGCGGCGACGTGTCTCCGAGGCGCTGGAGAGCATGGCCGCGTTCGTCGCTGAGAAGCGGCGCCTGGCGTGCCCTGGGTGCGAACACGATGCCAGCTGCCGGAAGGGTTGTCTAGGCTCCGGGTACATTCAGTCGGGCACACTGGAGCCGGACGTGCGCTGCCCATTGCCGGGCGGGGAGGAGCTGCTTTCATGAATACCGTCGAGCGGGCCAACCAGGATTACTATGACCGCGTGAGCCAGATCTACGATCGCAAGCACAACATCAGCCGCGATGACTTCTCCGTGTTCGTCAGGCAGATCGCCCGGCTGTGTGAGGCGCCGATCCAGGGCATGAAGGTCCTCGATTGCGGCTGTGGCACGGGGCGCGGGGCCATCAAGTTCGCCCTTTTGGGCAACGCGGTGGTTGCTGTGGACATCAGCGAGAACATGGGCCGCGCTTGCCGGCACAACGCCCTTGCCGAAGGCTTGGCGCTCCAGCCCGGAGTGTGCGATTGCGCCAAACTGCCGTTTAGCGCTGAGAGCTTTGACGTGGTTACGACCTCCGCTGCGCTGCATCATATGCGCGATCTGGAAGCCTCGATCCGCGAGTTCTGGCGGGTGCTCCGGCCGGGTGGAAGATGCCTGTTCATCGCTGAACCCAAACAGGCGCTGATCCGGCCCGCCTGGATGCGGCGGATAAAAGAACGCCTTTCCGCTCGCTACGACCGGGAGGCGGTCGGCCTGCCGGCAAGCCCGGTCGACCCAGACATGTACATTTTCGCGCTCGATGGCTTCCAAGAAGCCCTCGGTCAATTGGGGTTCTCGAATATACGCACCGACTGCTTTTTCACCCTTACCTCGGTATATCGCGATCTCATCTTCTATCGGCTTCACGACCTCAGCCTGCGCAACGCCCTCTATCGTTTTTGCAGCCGTATCGACTACGGCGCGCTGGCATGGTTACCGTCGACCTGCAAATCCTTGTTCACGATGATGGCGGAGAAGACGAGCCGGCCGAGCGCAGCACCGATCCGGGTGGAGCGCTTTGCCGCCGCGTCCAGCCTAGTACCCCGACCGCCTAATTCTGCGGGGTTGGGACGGCACAACCGCCGCCCTCTTTAGAAGGCAATGAAAGGCGGCGGCTGGCACTGCCGTCCGCCGCAGTGCAACTGCGGCAGGAACTATGCAACTTCAAGTTGTCGAAGTACTAGCGCCTCAGGATTCGCCAAGTCGCCTCAACGGTGAAGCCCAGGCGAAGGTCGGATAGCATGACGTAGCTTCAGTGGGTTCAGAGGAGAGTCAAGATGCCAAAGAACAGCGCGGGAAAGCTGATCGCCATCACCGGCCTTCCGGCCTCGGGCAAGACGACGCTCATCAATGGACTGAAGGCCGCGCTCGGCCGTGCATGTTTTGTATCACAGCCTCCCAAGGAATGGCAACGGGATCCGCGTGTGCAGGCCTTGCTGGAGGGCCGGCAGGCGCCCGGCTTCACAGAAGAAGACGAGATCGACCTATCGATCTCGCTGCGTTACCGTCAGCAACAGAGGGAGATCTTGCCTTGTCTTGAGCGCGGGGTCGATGTCGTCGTGCATCGCTACCTTTGCTGTTTGCTCGCCTACTACTACGCCACGGGCTCGATCCCGCTCGCAGCGATCGAGGCCAAAGCCCAGTCGATCCTCAAGCCGGATGTCAGCCTCTACCTGGACATCCCGGCCGCGTGCTCGATTCAAAGAACTCTAAGCCGACAAAAGCCATTCTTCGCACATCAAGTGGATCCTCAATTCATCGGGCGGATGCGGGCAGGCTACCTGAAGCTCGGAGAGCGAAATGGGGCGTTCGTGCTAGACGGCACTCTACCCGGCGAGTGGATTCTTGAGGCCGCGCTTGAGGTGCTATGGGTGCAGGGCGTCCTGATCGGCGAGGGCGTCAAAGACTCAAGTCCGGCGAACGAAGGCCCGCCCGTCGTGCGGGATGAACTCGGACGGATACCGCTTCATCTGTGAGCGCCATAGCCGGGCGATGACCGGGTGTGGTCTCGCTTCGCACGACAGGATAAACGCTTTTCGTCTCAGACGTTATAGCTTCTCAGCAACTGGTCCAGCGCCTCTCGCAACAGGGAGGCCTCCGTGCGCTTCGTCCTCTCGGCCAGCCCGGCGAGTCGCTGCAGCTGGATGTTGGAGTAGTAGTTCGATTTCAGCACCATCTTCTCCTGAGGCGGGAGCATGGTTTGATTCCGTCCCGCCCCTTTGGCTCGGTAGAGCGCCTCTTCAGCCTTGCCGAGCAAGATGGGGCCTTCTGGAGCATGGAGGGGAAAGACCGCCGTGCCTGCGCTGCAGCCGGGGTGGGCCTGTTCCAGGCCGGGATAGCTCTCCCGCTTTAGGGTCTCTCCGATGACTGCCGCGAGTTGGCCGCGCAGACGTTCCGTCAGCAATAGTGCTTCCTCGACTTTCACATCCGGGACAAGCGTGATGAACTCGTCGCGGCCCAGGCTGGCGGCTGCGCCTTTCGAGACCCCTGCCTTCAGGCTATCCAAACAGGCCGACAGGATCGACTGGGCCAGGTCTGCCCGCTCCGCCTGGAGAATGGGACGGAAGTTATCCAGGTCAAAGAGGCTGAGGGCAAGGGTACCGTCTCTTTCCTGGGCGGCGGCGATTTGATCTTCAAGCAGGCGCATCGCATCCTGCCTTAGCATGGAGGCGTCCCGGTAGAAACTAATCTTCTCAAAGGCGATGGGTGCGTTCATCATGGTCTCGTGTTTGACGGCGTCACAGCTAGGAACATATATACACGAAGATAGTTCATTAACATATAACCTATTTGTTGGCTTGCGTCAATGGCATTTGAGCAGCTTAATCGCCGAGAAATCCGAGCAAATAAGGCCGATTGTAGCCTTATCCCATTGACGCCTCAATATGTTATGATATAATGAAGTATGATGGACACATATATATATTAGCGAGCCTGATTGCCCGAGCCGTGCCTGGCTGTTCTTCACGAGCTTTCCGGGCATATCCAAAACACAGAAGGCCAGAAAGGAGGTGAGAACAGTGAAGAAGACCTATAGAAAGCCGACCTTGCGCAAGGTCAGCATTCGTCTTGCACAAGATGCAATGTAGTGCAAGATGACTCCGGTTCCCGGTCAGTGTGCGCTCTGGGAAGTGCACACTGACATCTTTCGCAGTTGAGCATAGGAGATCAAATGAACATTACACCGCAGAAAAAGTTCAATGTCAGATTTCAGGCCGTGCAAGGTAAGAGCCTCTTGGTTCAACGCAATAATGCCTATGAGATAGACGAAGTTGGATTAAGCATCTGGGAGCTCTGTGACGGCAACAATAGCATTGAGAAGATTGCCGAGGCTCTAACTCAAGAATACGATGTTGAGTATGTGCAGGCATTGGCAGATTGCCAGGCATTTGTTGAAGATCTCACTTCTAAGGGCCTGCTTGAATGACTGCTGTGAACAAACCACTTGTTCGAAAGGGATGGCTTTCAGCCGGCATCATCGTCCTCATTCTTATTCTCACCCTGTATCTCCTACTGGTCGGTGAAATCGACCTGGCCATTGCCTTTGGTGTCTACGCACTTATTTTGATTCAGTCGCGCCTACGTCTTTCGCGAATCATTTTTGGTTTTCCCGGCGCACCTACCCTCAGACGATTGCTGCGTTCTGTAGTGTTCTTCTTGCCGCTACCTTTTCTAGGTCTACCCCATGAGCGATCGATGTCTTGGGGAATCGTAGCCGGCTTGATCTATGGGGCGCTATTTATCCTCTGGCGACTACCCGAGTTGAGATTCAATTTATCCGCTGAATTTATCTCTATACTGCCGCCTGTCACCAGAGAGGATAGAGTTCGAGAGGCATTTCACCCCATCTTGGGCGCCGTAGCCCAAGAATACTTTTATCGGGGTGTCATGCTTTACTTGCTTGCAAGCCGCTTGGGCTTGTGGTCCGTGATGATCGCCACACTTTTGTTCACGGCAGAGCACTTCATGCACTTCGACGCGCTTCAGGCATTTGATTGGAAGGATTACGTGTTGCAGACACTGCTGGGTTTGGGAGTGGGCGTGATATTCTATTTCTCAGGGTCGCTGATCGGCTGTATACTCGGTCATGTTGTCTACAACTGCCCTGGCGCAATCCAGGTGTTGCGTCGCCGCTTAGTACCGCGCTATCCGGTGGGTGAGCATGGACTCTTTTAATGTTGCTCTTGAGCGATTAGGCATCGATACCGAGGAGATAGCTGCGGCGCTTTCCCCCGTCGTACCGCCGTACACCATCTTCTTGAGCGGCTCGGTGGTGGAAGGGTATGGGAACTCCGAATCCGACCTTGATGTGTTTGTGATTTATCCGGAGGAAATGCCGCCGCTTCAAGCGGCTTATACGACCGACACCAATGTGATCCTGAACGAGTATACGGAGCATTGGCGTCTTGACATTGAGTGCTGGCCCAAGTGGGCAGTGCTGTCTACTGCCGAGCGAATCAGTCGGTGCGCTCCCGGTAATTGGAATGAGTGTCGCAACCTGGACTTAAATGATCTGTACCTTGCCCATCGCGTCCGGGTAGGAATACCGATTGAGCACGAGGAAGGATTTCGGACGCTCCACGCGACATTTGACTTCCAGCATATAAGCCGAGTCATCATGACGAAGTGTCTAATGGGATATATGGGAATTGCTGAGGACGCGGCAGGTGCTATCGATTCAGGGCAGCACGGCGCAGCCTTATTGATGTCGCGCCAAGCCATGCAACGGGCGATCGACACGCTGCTAGCCGCTCATGGCGATACCAGCCCGAAGGAGAAATGGCGCTTTTTTAAACTGCAGAAACTAGGCGACGCCAACTTGTTCGAGCGCTATTGGGTGCTAGAAACACAAGGTATCCAGGGACGTGAGGATGTTTTCGAATACGCCAAGTCATGTCTGAGCTTCGCAAATCAGATCGTCTTGAGATCTCAAAAAATGGTAGTTTGATTAGCCTGCTTGCGACTGTCGCGATGAGTGGGCGCTGTTCTTTCGGGCGCCGAGAGGTAAAAGAGCACAGCGACAAAGTAGCTAAGAGAGCATGAAAACAGAGCACAACTATTTTGTTGCCAGCAGGGGTAGGGGTGGCGCTGGGAAATTTGTCCGCGCCACAGCTGCCACGGCCGCACGCTTATTTGTTGAAAACACCCGCGTCTATCCGTGGAGTTTTTTTGCCGGCCGCATCGTCAGTTCTTTTTTCACGATCGTCTTGGCCTACCTCATTTACACCGTTCTTTTTGAAGGCCAAACTGCCGCATCGTTCACAACCTACACCGGCACCCAGAATTACCTGACGTTTATCGTCGTCGGGGTCGGGATCATGGCTTATGCCAACGGCGCGCTGCTGGGCATCGGCCGCAGTCTCATCATCGAACGGCGTATCGGGACGATTGACAGTCTGCTGCTGGCGCCTGCGCCCCTACCGAGTTTTTTGGTGGGCGTCATGTTACAGGCCGCGCTGTTGACCACGCTGGATTTCCTGATCATCCTGACCCTGAGCCTGCCGTTTGGTGCAGACTGGGCCAACGCCAACTGGCTCGGGTTTGTTCTGATCGTGCTGGTCGGGCACATCGGTTTACTGGGCATGGCCGTCATCCTGGCGGCCGTCATGCTGTATTTGCGCGATACCTACCTGACGCAGAACACGGTCATCGCGGTGCTGTACTTGATTTGCGGCATACTCTTTCCGATACAATATCTGCCGGACTGGCTGCAAACGCTCGCTCGATTCATCCCGCTCACGGCGACCGTCAGTCTGGCGCGGGACAACGTCTTATTGGGTTTGGATTTAGGTCAACACCTCGACGCTATCCTGGGCCTCTCGATCTTATCTCTGATCTATTGTGCGCTTGGCTTCATCCTGTTGAATCGCGTCCGGCGTGTCGCACTCGAGAAAGCGCTGTCATAAACCGAGCTAGGCTACCAGATTACAGTGCGCAGCGCTCATAACGTCACGTCCGATCTCTTTGACGTCATCATCGCGGCGCAGCGCCGCATTCTCGAGATGCGCGCGGTCGAACCGACGCTGGAGGACGTGTTGGTCTCTCTAGCCGGCGACGAGGCGAGGTAATGCAGTCGTTCATTCGGACGCTGCTGGCGGAAGCGCGCAAGCAGCATCACGTGTACTTTCATGGGCCGCTGGTCTACTTTTCGGTGTTCGTTTGGCCGCTGCTAGAGCTGGTGACGGCCTATTATCTCTATCAACCTTTCACGGCCGATGGAGCCAACGTCGCCCGCTTAGAGCGCGTGGTAGGCAGCTCGTCGTTGACGGGTTTTCTCGTGATAGGCTTTCTCGGTTACAACTTCTTTTTCAGCCTGATTCAATCGGCCTGGCGCTTCACCTACGAACGGACAGACGGCACGCTGGAACTCATCCTGCTCACACCGGCCAATCGCTTCGCCATCATCCTGGGCAATGCCGCCGCTGCGCTGCTGGAGAGTGTGTGGTTGTTGACCGTTTTTGTCATCGCCACGTTCTTCGTCCTGCCGGATGTGTGGCGCGACGCCAACCTCTGGCTGCTGCCCTTTGGCCTGTTGACCTTGACGCTCGCGGCGATTGCCTGGGGGGCGCTCCTCAACAGCCTCTTTCTATTGACCCGTGACGCCGGTTTCTTCTATACCATCTTGCAGGAGCCGCTCAGTTTCTTCGGCGGGGTGCGATTGCCGATCGGCCTCTTTGCCGACTGGATGCTCGTCATCAGTTACGCGCTGCCGCTCACGTATTGCCTGATCATCCTGCGCAAGATTGCTCTGAATCGCGCGATGCTGCAAGACATCGGGCTGGAGGTCGCCGCCCTGGCCGGCCTCGTCGCGCTGATGCTGGCGGCCAGCTATTTTCTATTGGGATACGCCGAACGACGCGCCAAGCGCACCGGAACGCTCTCGCTGTTCTAAAGGTCAGCGTGGCGGCGCGCTGAACTCCTATCAACCTGAGACCTGAGGGCCACTCTAAAACGGGTAGCCCGAAGGTCAAAAGTATACGAAACAGATTTGGAACTCACACCTGCCCCACACACTTGCCCCAATTGCGAAGCAAGTGCGGGCCGGCAGGTGCTCGGATAACCCGGAGGCCGGTGGTTCGAATCCACCCCCGCTACACACAGGCTGGGGCGGGGCCTCCGGTAGTCAGACCCAAGCGGGTCGCGTCGGCCATCTGATTGTTGGTCGCCGACACCCAGTCGGCGACGGGTTATGTCTCAATCCTGCCGGATGCATCCAGAAAGCGCGCGTCAGCGTAGCCGCGCTGGCCTTCATAGTCGACGACATACCACCATTGGCCGCTTTGCGGATCGAAGTTCTGCCAGGCGCCGCCCTGCACTTGTTCGCCGCCGCGAACGCGCTGCGCGAACAAGGCGGCACGCCGATGACGCCCGATGAGCACATCTATTTCGACGAGCAATTAAAAGGCTTACGCGAGAAAATGGATTCGCTGAAATTTGATTCGATATGGTCGCAGGGCCGCGCGTCCCCGCGGTCGGCCAGGATAGACGCCCGCGCGGACGCGGGCTTGGAGCAGCAAAAAGCGCAAGTTGTGACCGCGCGCAGTATAGTTGGCGTGAATTGCCCTGCGGTTGTCGTAAATCAAAAGAGCAAGTCACCAGCGACTACGCTCTTCACCAAAAAGTGAGTAAACATTGAGCACCTTTTGGCCTGGACGGCGAATGGTTGACCGCTTATGCTCAGACAGCGCAATCTGAAAACCATACGATTCAGGCGAAGGCGAATATTCCATGATCACCTCTATCAACAAGCAAAGCGATTCAACAGAAGAGCTGCAGAATGCAAGGCGGCAAGAGGTGGGTGTAGCGGCCGAAGCTGCCCCGGCCAGTTTTTCACCGTCTGCCCCAACGAAAGAATATATCTATGCTGGAGGTCGCCTGCTGGCTGTCGAAGCGCCGGTGGGCGTGAGCGCCGCGCCGGTTATCAATTCCCTCTCGCCCACGGCGGCGCTCGTCGGCAGCACCTTCACGCTGACAGTCAACGGCGTCAATCTTTCCAACGCCAGCGCGCTGAACATCAATCCTGCAACGGGCGTCACCGTCAGCAATCTGAGTTCGACGGCGTCGCAGGCGACGGCGACCATTACCATCAGCCCATCAGCTGCCACAGGAGCGCGCAACATTTCGGTGACCACGCCCGGCGGCGCGTCGGGTGTTCTACCGTTCACGATTAATGCGCCAGCGCCCGCCCCAACGCTCACCACCCTGTCGCCCACCTCGGCTATGCCGGGCAGCGTTTTCACGCTGACGCTCAACGGGGCTAACCTGGGCAACGCCAGCGCCGTCAATTTCAACCCGTCCAGCGGCATTAGCGTCAGCAACATCAGCGCGAGCAGCAGCCAGGTGACGGCGCTGGTCAATATCAGCACGTCCGCGCCCGTCGGCGCCGTCAACGTATCGGTTACCACGCCGAGCGGCGCCTCCAATAGCCTGTCGTTCAGTGTGAACGCGGCGTTGCCCGCGCCGATGATCACGTCGCTCGCGCCGATTTCGGCGCTGCAAGGCAATACATTCACCCTGACGATCAATGGCTCGAATCTCTTGAATGCCAGCGCCGTCAACTTCAACCCGTCTACCGGCGTCACGATCAGCAATCTCAGCTCGACTGCCAATCAGGTCACGGCCACCGTCAGCCTCAGCGCTTCGGCGGCTACCGGGGCGCGCACTGTCTCCGTCACCACACCCGGCGGCACATCCAACACGTTGCCTTTTACGGTCAATCCTGCAATACCCGCGCCCTCCTTGACCTCGCTCGCGCCGCTCTCAGCCGCACAAGGCAGCACGCTCAGCCTGACGCTCAATGGAACGAATCTGGCAAACGCCAGCGCGATCAACTTCACGCCATCAACGGGCATTACCATCAGCAATTTGAGTTCGTCGGCCAGCCAGGTGACAGCTACCGTCATGATCGCTGCCTCGGCGACCACCGGTGGGCGCACCGTCTCGGTCACGACGCCAGGCGGCGCGTCCAACACCCTGGCTTTCACCGTGAACCCGTCCGCGCTGCCGCCTACGATTTCCACGCTGAATCCCACTTCGGCTCAGGCAGGCAGCAGCATCGCCAACTTCATTGTTAACGGATCGAATCTGGCGGGCACGAGCGCCATGAACTTCAACCCGCCGACCGGCATTGCCGTCAGCGGTCTCGGCTCGTCCTCCACGCTCGCGGTAGCAACGGTGAGCATCACCGCGATGGCGGCGTCCGGGCCGCGTACCGTCTCGGTGACCACACCGGGTGGGACATCCAACACCTTATCGTTTACCGTGAACCCCCTGCCCGGCGCGCCGATCATTACTGCCCTGTCGCCTTCCTCGGCCGCGCCCGGCAGCAGCGTGATGCTGTCCATCAGCGGCTCGAACTTGAATATCGTCAACACGATCAACTTCACACCCAACACCGGGATCACGGTCAACAACATCAGCTCGAACGGTAATCAAGTCACCGCCAGCGTCTCTATCAGTTCACTGGCAACGCCGGGGCCGCGCACGGTCTCGGTAACGACCGGCGCTGGCACGTCCAACACTTTGACGTTCAATATCGGCGCGCCGGCGAACAACCCGATCCCATCGTTGTCGAGTCTCTCGCCCTCCAGCGTTTTGGCGGGCAGCGGCGCCGTCACGCTCATGGTCAATGGCCTGAACTTTGTCAGCGGCGCTGTGGTGCGCGTCGATGGCATCAATCGCCCGACTACCTTCCTCAGCTCATCGCAGCTGACGACGCAGTTATCGAGCACGGATACAGCGTCAGTGGGCGCCAGGGCGATTTCCGTCTTCAATCCCGCGCCTGGCGGCGGCTTATCCAACATACTGACATTCACCATTGCGTTCACGCCGCCAGCCATGCCCCCGGCAGCGCCGAGCAACTTATCGGCGACGGCCATTTCGAGCAGCCAGGTGAATCTTTCCTGGCAGGACAACAGCACCAACGAGCAGGGCTTTCTGCTCAAGCGGCAAGGGCCGAACGATGTGAGCTTCGTGGACATCGCCACGCTGGGCGTGAACGTGACGACGTACAGCGATACGACTGTCTTGGCGAATACGACCTACACCTATCGGGTGCGCGCGTTCAACGCCAACGGCAACAGCCCCAACTCCAACGATGCGGCTGTTACCACGCCGGGCGGCCCGCCGCCGCCCGCCGCGCCGACCAACCTGGTGGCGACGGCTGTCTCTGGCAGCCAGGTCACTCTCTCCTGGCAAGACAACAGCACCAACGAGCAGGGCTTTCTGCTCAAGCGAAAAGGCCCGAATGATGTGGGCTTCGTGGACCTCGCCACGCTCGGCCAAAACGTGAATACCTACGTGGATACGAGCGTGTCGCCCGCGACGCTGTACATGTATCGCGTGCGCGCCTTCAATGCCAACGGCAATAGCGCTAATTCCAACGATGCGAGTGTTACCACGCCAGGCGGGGCAACACCTCCGGCCGCGCCGAGCAACCTGATGGCGACGGCCATTTCGAGCAGCCAGGTGAATCTTTCCTGGCAGGACAACAGCAACGACGAGCAGGGCTTTCTGCTCAAACGGCAAGGGCCGAACGATGTGAGCTTCGTGGACATCGCCACCCTCGGTCCGAACGTGACGACGTACACCGACACGAACGTGTCGGCCAACACGACCTACACCTATCGGGTGCGCGCGTTCAACGCCAACGGCAACAGCGTCAATTCCAACGACGCAGCGGTCACGACGCCGGGCGGCCCGCCGCCACCCGCCGCGCCGAGCAACCTGGCGGCGACCCCCGTCTCGAGTACGCGCATCCGGCTGACCTGGCGAGACAACAGTAACGATGAGCAGGGCTTCACCGTGCGGCGCAAAGGGCCATTCGACGCCGACTTTGTGACGGCCGCGACCGTGCTCTCGAACACCACAATTTTCACCGATACCAATCTGTTGCCCGGAACCACGTATGCGTATCGGATCAGAGCGTTCAACGCCAACGGCGGCTCCGGTTCCAACGAGGCGAGCGCGACAACGTTCGACGCCTTCGCACTTCAGGCGGAAAGCGCGACCAAGGAATTCGTAGACGCCGACGCTGCCGCGTTAGCGGCCGCGCCAGCCGGGGCCGCGGCCACGTCATCAGCCTCTGGCAGCATTACCGACAATACGACACCGCTGGGCGTCGCCCCCGGCGCGCCGGCCGGGGCATTCGCCTTGAGCGATTTCGACAACATCAATCCTTACAACGGTAACTTGAATTTCCGCCTGCCCTTGCTCACCATCGCCGGGCGTGGCGCGGCGCAGACGATGATGATGCTGGCGCTCAACACCAAGAGCTGGCGCGTCGATGCTTCTATCATTCCGGCTCAAGGCATCATCTACACACCCATGAACGAGCCGTGGTCCGACCTGGAAGTGGGCTACGGGCCGGGCGTGCTGGTGGGGCGCTTGACCGGCATCGAGACGATTCCCTGCGGCCCATCGGGCGAGACGCCTGTGCCCAGACTGACGTTGACCCGGCTGACCTTCATCGGGCCGGATGGCAGCGAGACCGAATTACGTGACACCCTCACCGGCGGCAGTCCGCTCGCTACCTCGTGCGCCAATCCCACGCCATCACGCGGCACGACCTTTGTCAGCGCCAACGGCAGCGCAGTGACGTTCGTCGCCGACGCGCCCATTGTGGACGCGCCCGGCCCTGGCCGCCGCAACCAAAGCTTCCCTTCCGGCGTGCTGCGTTTCCGGGATGGCATGCGCTATCGCATCGAAAACGGCCTGGTCACCCGCATGCGCGATCGTAACGGCAACCGGCTGGACTTCACCTACGATGCCCAGCAGCGCGTCTCGACCATCGTCGATTCGCTCAACCGCAGCGTGACGGTCAATTACAACGTCTCCGACATCGCGCCCTATAGCTTGTGCGATCAAATTATCTTCAAAGGGTTCGGCGGCGCGCAACGCATCCTCCGCATTTCCAAGACGCCGCTCGGCAGTGCGCTGCGTCCCAACTCCGGGTTCAGCATCAAGACCGACCAGCAGTTGTTCCCGGAACTGCCGGCGGGGCCATCCGTTCCCTCAACCTTTAACCCGCAGGTCGCCTCGTCCGTGTGGCTGCCGGACGGCAGGCGTTACCGGTTTTACTACAACGACTACGGCGAAGTCGCGCGCGTAGACCTGCCGACCGGCGGCGCGATTGAGTATGATTCCAATCTCGGCTCCGGCGTGATGCTGCCCGTGCAAGGCGAGGGGTTCGAGGTCTTCCGCCGGGTGCGGGAGCGCCGCGTTTACCCTGACGGCGTCTCTCTGGAGAGTAAACAGCGCTTCAGCCTCAGCTTCGAGGGCGGCAACACTCTGGCGACGATTGATTTCACCGGCGCGAGCGGCGAGCGGCTGGCGAGCGAGAAGCATTATTACTACGGCAGCGCGGTCGGCTACCTGTTTTCTTATCGAGACGAATACTTCATCTATCCGGCCTGGACGGAAGGCAAAGAGTATCAGACGGAATTGATCGACGCCGACGGCGTGACCGTGCTGCGCCAGCTCACCAGCGTTTACCAACAGCGCGAACCCGTGTCCTGGTGGCCCGGCTTTGTCAAGGGAAGCGGCGGTCGCTTATCCCTGGCGGACGAACCGCCGAATGATACGCGCCTCATTCGCAGCGTCACGGCGCTGCCGGCCACGAATCAGGTCGCGCGGCAGACCTTCAACTACGACCGCTACAACAACAAGACCGAAGTCTCGGAGTTCGATTACGGTCCCGGTTCCGCCGGGCCGCTCCTGCGCCGCACGCGCACCGACTATCTGACGGTGAACGCGGTGAACGGCGGCAACTATAGCGACGGCGATATTCACTTGCGCGATCTGCCGACTCAGCAATCCGTGTTTGACGGCGACGGCGTGGAGCGGGCGCGCAGCACGTACGAATACGATAACTACTCGGCAGACGGGCTGCATGCGCCGCTCGTCGATCGCCCGCAGATCAGCGGTTTCTCGACCGGTTTCACGCCGGCTTACCAGACGCGGGGCAACCTCACTCGCATCGCCGTCTGGCTGCTGCCGGGCGGCACACAGTTGTCCACGCACAAGCAATACGACATCGCCGGGAACGTCGTCAAGAGCATCGATGCACGCGGCAACGCTACGCTGTTCAGCTTCAACGATCGCTTCGGCTCGCCGAACGGGGAAGCGCGCAGCAACACGGCGCCTATCGACTTGCTCAACCAGGTGAGTTACGCCTTCCCGACGCAAGTCACGAATGCGCTCGGACACACCAGTTACACGCAGTACGACTTTTATCTCGGCCGGCCGGTGGATAGCGAAGATGCCAACGGCGTGGTCACCAGCGCCTACTTCAACGATATATTGGATCGACCGACGCTGGCGATCATGGCGGTCAATACTGCCGCATCCAGCCAGACGCGCTTCACCTACAACGACGCCGCGCGCAGCGTGACCACCGCCGCTGATCTGAATACCCAGGGCGACAACTTGCTCAAACGCGAGGATGTCTACGACGGCCTGGGGCGTCCCATCGAGAAGCGTGTCTACGAAACGAGCGCGCAGTTCACGGCAATGAAACAAACCTATGATGGCATGGGCCGCATCCGGCAGGATTCGAATCCCTATCGCCCCGGCTCGGAGCCGCTCGTCTGGAACACCTATCAGTATGATGGGTTGGGCCGCCGCGTGTCCGTGACCACGCCCGATGGCGCTCGCAGCCTGACCGCCTATCTGGGCAACCAGGTGACCAGCAGCGACCCGGCCGGCAAGGTCAAGCGCAGCGTGACCGATGCGTTGGGTCGGGTGACGCGGCTGATCGAAGACCCGGACGGACTGGCCTATCAAACGAACTACGTCTATGACGCGCTCGACAATCTGACCTCGGTCGCGCAAGGCCTCCAAATGCGCACGTTCACCTTGGATGCGGCCGGTCGATTGACGCGAGCCGTCCAGCCGGAAAGCGGCCAGCTCCAATACGAATATGACGCCAACGGCAACGTGCTGCGTCGCACCGATGCGCGCGGCATTGCGACGAACTACGCCTACGATGCCTTGAATCGGGTGACCGCGCAGAGCCATTCGGACAACACCCCGGCGATCACGTTCACCTACGATGCGCCGACCGCCCCCTTCTCCAAAGGCAGGCCGACGGCGTTCAGTTCGTCGGTATCCACCTACCGGGTGGATGAGTACGCCCCCGCTGGACAGGTCAAGCGCAGCACGCAGCTCACGGACGGCCAGACCTATAGCCTGAGCTATACCTATAATCTGGCCGGCAAACTGACCGCGCAAACGCTGCCCTCGGGCCGCATCATCGCCATCGGTTACGACACCTCCGGACGCATTAATCAGATCACGGGACAGAAACCGGGCGAGGCGATCAAAACCTACACCTCGTCGGTCACCTACACGGCGCACGGCGCGCTGGCTGGATTGCGACTCGGCAACGGTTTGTGGGAGCACCAGGTGTTCAACACCCGTCTGCAACTGACGGAGCTGGGCCTGGGGAGCAACCTCAGCGATTCCAGCGTGCTCCAGTTGACGTATGCCTACGGAACCCTCAACAACAATGACAGCGTGTTAGCGCAGACGATCCGGATCGGAGCGACGACATTCAACCAGACGTACAGTTACGACGCAGTCAATCGCTTGAGCGCCGCGACCGAAGCCGGGAATTGGAACCAGAATTATCTCTACGATCAGTATGGCAACCGCGCCGTGACGGGTTACGTGCCCAATCCGACGCTGACGCCGCAATCACTCAGCGCCTTCAATGCCAGCACGAACCGACTCATCGCCAGCCAATACGACGCTGCCGGGAACCAAATCCGCGATGCCGCCGGAGACATGTTTGCCTATGATGCCGAGAATCGTCTGCTGAATGTTAACAATGGCGAAGCCAGCTACAGTTACGACGGGCGGGGCAAGCGCGTCAAGAAAGTGGCCGGCGCGGCCACGGTCTTCGTCTATAACGCGGAAGGCAAGCTGATGGCTGAGTACAGCGACGCCGCTCAACCGGGCGCGGGCGGAATATCCTACGTGAGCATCGATGCGCTCACCAGCCCGCGCGTGGTCACGGATGGCAACGGCGCGGTCAAGGGGCGGCACGACTACCTGCCGTTCGGCGAAGAGTTGAGCGCCGGCGTTGGCGCGCGCACCTCGGCGCTGGGCTATGGCCTTCAGGATAACTTGCATCAGAAATTTACCCAGAAGGAACGGGATGACGAGACCGGGCTGGATTTCTTTGGGGCGCGGTATTATTCCTCCCCGCAGGGGCGCTGGACGACGCCTGACCCTTACCTGCCCAGCGGCCAGGTTGATGTCCCGCAGTCCTGGAATCGATACACCTACGTGCTCAACAACCCGCTGGCGCTGGTCGATCCGCTGGGGCTGGAAAACCGGCGCACGTTCATGGACTACGATGAGCTGGAGGGGCGATCCAAAGAACTCTTCGACGAGTTTGCCAGGCGGCGGAACGCGATGCTGGGCACCGCTTTCACACCGCAACAGGTTTTCCAACTGCTGAGCCAAACCGAGCGCGCGACCTTTTCCGCGATCACCTTCGCGTTGATGAACCAGCCGCTCACCAGCGAGGACAAGAAGAAGCCGTTCGACGGCAACATCAAGACCGCGCTCGACCTGGTGGAAAGCATCAGCATCATTGCGGGCGAGATCAAGGACGCGCGCGGCGACCAACAGTTTCGGCTGTTCGTCAACCTGCGCGCCGGTTCGGTGGGCATTCTCAATCAGGCCAAAGAGTTTGGCTCGGGCCGGAACCGGGCAGGTTTCCACGAGGGGTTCCCGCTCAGCTTCCGCGAAAAGGGAGGCGTGCCCAATCTACAGATCTCGACGCAAGAGAACATCCCGGCCAACCAGAGCATCGGCGCAGACATCGATATCGACTTCAAGGGCAACGGCTTCTTCAACGGTTTCTTCGGAACCCTCAACGGGCACTTCACAGCCGACAACTCCAACGTCCTGGCGAGCGACAACGCCGCCAAGTTGAATCGCGAGTTTGGCAACAAGTTGTCGGGGAAGAAAAAGTGACGACCCGTTGCCGCTGGCTGCCTTAGTCGCCGCGGCAGATCGAATCTCCACCACGACAACGGATGGCGGCGCCGCCATCCGTTGATTTGTTGCCCACTTGCTTTTACAAAGTATTGCTCTATAATTTGCCGGTAGATGGTCTTGTTCAGCTATCGTGTAACGCTAGTTTAGCCAAGGTCCCCTTCAGCCAAAACTCAAAATCTGCCGCTCAAGCGATTGGACGTGGCGACGCACAGACGCTACCCAGGCCGTACGTCTTGTGATGCGCACGTATCACCCGAGTTCGATGCGGCCATGGGAATAGGCCAAAGACCGCTGCAGCTGGCGGCCGTCTAAAATCTGATTCGCGCGAACGATACTCGCACCTGGAGGAGAATTCACATGCCGTTCACCATCAGGGTTCTGGACATGGAACAGGGAGACTGCACCTTGATTCGCTGTCCCAACGACGAGCTCGTCATGGTCGATTGCGGGAGCAAGTCCGGGTTCACCGACGATCGACGGATCACCGTGCAGATGGCCGTTCGGGAGTGGACCAAAAAGAATCTCAACGCGATTGACGCGCTGATTTTGACGCATCCCGACCGCGATCACTACAGCGAAGTCGGCAACATCCTGGGCGAGTATACCTGGTTGAGCGATGTGAAGGTGGGCGCCAAGACGATCAAGGCGCAAAAATTCAAAGCCGTCGATGTCTTGCAGATCTATTTCAGCAATGCCTCGGCCGTCGCCGGCCCGTTGGGCAACTACAAAACCAACAGCGTGGGGGGGGTTGTTTATGGTCATTATCTTTCTACGGATGAGATTCACGAAGTCACGATCCATGCCGCCGCCGGACCGAATCAGTACATCACCTGGGAGAAGGCGGATGGATTCACGACTCCCGTTCGGACAACGGCCATCAACAATAATCGTTTAACCGTTCTATCGGGAAAGACCTCGGGTACCAACTGGAGCGTTTCGATTATCGCCGGCAACGTGCCGGACGGTATGGCCCTCTCCTCCGAGAGCAAGCGTAACACGGCGAGTTTAATCACCCTGCTGGAGATCGGCGCGAAAAAGGGCTTGATTTGCGGCGATGGCACGGAGACTACGGAAGCCTTCCTAACGGCGAACCATGCCGCCAATATCAGTAATCTCGATTTTATCCAGGTTGGACATCATGGCAGCGCTACATCTTCCGGGGTGGCGTTTGCCAACATGACGGATCCCAAAGCTGCCTTCGTGAGCGTAGCCAACCGGGAACATTCTCACTACCTTCCCAAAGAAGAAATCATCAAGCGCTGGCTCGGCAAATTGAATAACAAATCCAAGATGGATGCGCACACGATCGATTACTGGGTGCGCGACCCCACCTATAACCCCGGCCAGGACAACAAGGCGAAGAAGCTTCTCCAAAAATGGGAGGGTGACGGCGAAGCATTCGTTAGAGAGGGCAACCTGTACTTCCTCGATACCGATTACTCAGTTTTTGCGAACGACTACTTCGCGCTCGACACCAAGACCGGCTTTCGACTGTACCGTCAAGAAACGTCGCTGAGTCTCCGGCAAACGGCGACCAACGGCCCGTTCGATTTCACGCTGGGTTAACGCGCCGCTTTTTTCAACCTCGCCTTCGGCGAAAAGAGAGCCTCATGCCTATCACACTCGATGCCCTGCGCACCGCGCTGAACGGCAGCGTTCAGAATGGACAGCTCACCCTCGCGCTTGGGCAGCTGCAATCCAGCGTCATCGATCAGCTCGCCCCGGCCTACTTTCCCAACAACACGATTCACCTGAGCGCCGTCCCCGCACCCCCAACCGAAACGAGCTCGGACGATGGCCGTCAAATCATCTTCAGCGCGCAGGGTCAGGGTGTGGATGTCCCGTTCAAGAACCTGACGACGACGCTGCTCGTCACATTTTTTTCGGACACCGGTGACGTGCGGCTGCGCATGACCGCGACCGCCCAATCCGGTTGGGTCATGCACGCCGGTTTCCCCTCGCTGGATGAAACCTTTTTGACCGATTTGAAGTTCGCGTTCACCGACCCGAACTCGGCCCCCACCGTCTCTTTCCAGTCTCACGACCAGCCGGGCCTGACGTTGACCGGCCTGCTCGATTTAGCCGCCATGACGGGCGGCTTGAGCGCGCTCACCGGCCGATCACAACAACCGTTGTCCGGTTCGGTCAAGCTGGCGCAGAGCGGCCAGCTGGTCGAAGAGATGAACCTGGTCAGCCCGGTGAGTAAACAGATCAACCTGGGCATCGCCGAAGTCGATGAGCTGACCTTCGAAATGGGATCGCACCTGGGGTACAGCGTCTTCGGCAATCGCGAGTTTCCTTTACCCTACATCGGACTCAGCGCTGAAATACCCTTCACGGCGCACGGCAAGCAGCGGCGCATTCCCGTCGCGGCCGAACTCGCCACGTTGAACGGCGCTATGCGCTTCTCGCTGAACCTGACCGAAGGGGTTGACGCGCTGTTAGACGAAATTAGCGCTCTGGCGAGCGAGAGCGGGTTAGCGGACGCGCTCAACTTTCGCGATTATCTACCCACTGACAATTTTAAGATCGAAGACAACGTGAAGTTGTCGGATTTTTTCTTCGACGTCGACCCGTCTGCCACCCCGAAACTCAGAACCATCGGGTTCGGTATCGAAACCACCAGCCCCTGGGACATTTTCACCACCGCCTCAGGCATGAAGTTCACGCTTGCCGCAGTGCGTCTGGCCTTCAGAATGGCGGCGCCGTTCGGGACAAGCAATTTCCGGATGTTGTTGAGCGGCGAGATCGGCATTGGAGAACATGGGGTCCTGGTTGTGGACACCGCTTACCCGCAATTGGTGTTCCAGGTTCACCTGAAAGACGGGACAGCGCTGAACCTCGCGGAGTTGTTCCAGGCGTTCTTGGGGTCGCAGGCGGACGTGCCGCTCCTGAGCGTGGACGAGTTGGAACTGGATTATCACTCCGGCAGTTTTTCGCTCGCCTGCAACCTCGCCGGGCTGTGGGAAATTCCCGATACCCCGTTCTTCATCGAAGATGTCCGCGTCGCGATCTCGGAAGCGGGCGGCGTCTTGAATGAAGCGCTCGTTTACGGGCAGTTCCGCGTCGGGAGCGTGGATATCAGCATCAGCGCCAGCCACCCGGAACCTGGCGCCGGCTGGCAGTTTGAGGGACGCATGCTGCCGGGCGCGCAAATCAATCTAACGGAGCTGGTGACTTCACTCGTTGAGGCGTTCGGCGCGTCGCCGCCGACTGCGGACTTGCCTGAAATCGTCCTCAGCGACCTGGAAATCAGCTTCAACACCCAATCCAAAGCATTTACCTTTCAAGCGACAACCGACGCCGAAATCCCCGGCCTGGTGCAGCTGGGCAATCAGGTGCACGGCGTCAAGACGACCGTGCATATCACTTCGGATATCAATCCCGACACGCAGCAGCGCCGGTTCCGAGGATTTTTGCGCGGCGAAGTGATGTTCGGCACGGCGGTCTTCCAGCTGGAGTACGACTTCAATGAGGACAACATTCTCAAAGCCAGTTGGGACAGCGCGCAAGGCGGCGCGGTGACCTTCAATGACCTGACCGACGTCCATAACATCGATCACACCTTGCAGCCGCCGTCGGGCATGGAGCTAACGCTCACGCGCGCCTCGTTGGAGTTCAACCTCACCCAGGGCCGCATCCTGTTGAGCGCGCAGTCCGCCCGCTTCGGCGAAGCGTTTTTCATCGCCAGCAACGCGAACGGGCGCTGGGACTTCGTCTTCGGCATCCTGGTGCGGCTCGACCAGATCCCCGGCTTCCCGGATACCGACGTCCTCGAAATCGAGAGCATCAGCCTGCTGCTGTCGACGGTGCAAGATGATCGCTTCCAGGTGCCGTCGCTGCCGGCGCACCCGGTGGTGCTGCCGGACATGAAGACCACGATTCCGGCCACGCGCCGCACGTATCCCGCGCTGGGCGCCAACCCGATCAAGTTGCGGGCCGGCGTGAGTGTGGCCGGGGTGCTCAAGCTGGCAGGCAGCTCGAATGTGCTCGTCAGCAATTTACACCAAACGGTCGGAGCGCCGGAAATCATCATTCAAGCGGTGCTGGCGAACCCGATCAGCCAGAGCATGATCTTTGCCGAACTGCTGGGCGGCGTGCGCTTCAGCCTGGGCGGCGAAAACCTCTCGCTGTCGAATGTCGTGATTCAGTTCGGCTTTTCGCCGCTGTCGCTGCTGTTAGCGGGATCGGTGCTCGTGCCGATTCAGAGCGTCACGCTCGAAGCGACGGGCGCGCTGGCGATCACCGAGACGGAAATGGAAGCGCTGCTCGACGTCAAAGCCACGCAAGACGGCCAGCCCGCCGACTTGCCGTTCCCGTTCGGGCTGTTGGGCGTGCGGTTGAGCGAATTGGGCGTGGGGGTGGGAGCGGTGTTCGCGCCGCCCGGCGTGGACCTGGCGCTGGAAGGCAAATTTAACGTGATCGGCCAGCCGCCGGGCATCAACAGCTTCACGCTGGTCATGGAACTGATCGAAGAAGTGCCGGACCCGCTGCTGCTCTCGACGTACATCGAAACGATCACGGTGCAGTCGTTGCTGACCGCCGTCACGGGCGAAACGGTATCCGACCTGCCCGAAGTGCTGCAAAAAATCAGCGCGTCGGAGCTGTCCGTGTACTGGTCGGAGGAGCCGGGCCTGGCCCTGCCCGACGGCACGCTGTCGCAGGCCGGTTTCGGTTTCAACGGCCTGATCGAAATCGGCAGCTTCACCGCGCACGCCGAGCTGCAATTGAGCAGCGCCGCCGGCGCGCGCGGCAGCGCGGAACTCGCCCCGATTCACCTGCCCAGCGAGCAGAACAACCTGGTCAGCATCACCGGCAAGGGCCAGGGCGTCACCGTCCTGCAAGAGAACATCAACGGCGTGTGGGTCAAGGCGCAGAGCAAGCCGTTCGGCAGCCGGAGCGACACCCATGCAACGCGCAATTTCGTCGCGGTGCCGCCGGGGGGCGCGACCGTCGCCTTCAATAGCAGCCATTCGCCCTACATCGATGTCAGCGTGCAGGTCAAGCTGTTCAACTTGTTCAGCGAAGACGTCGAAGTGACCGTCGGCACGGATGGTTTTTCATTCTTGCTGGATGGTCAAATCGGGTCGGAGAGCGTGGGCGCGGTCGCCCACTTCGAGGTCACCTGCGCTGTGAATAAAAGCGGGTTCCATGGGCGCGCCGAGTTGGACGTGGACCTCAAAGGGGACATTGGCCCGATTGTGATTTTGGGCGCCGACCTGGGAACGATTCACCTGGATGTCGTCTTCAGCGCGCTGCTGGACATTCGAATCGATGCGCAAGGATTTAGCGTCACAATCGATGGTAAGTTCTGGTTCGACGACCTGCACCTGACCATGCCCACCCTGACGCTGCAAGTCGATTTCAAGACGCTGGAAGAACTTCCCGCCAAGATTGTCGAACAAATCGGCAAAGAGGTCGAGACGATTTTCAAAGACCTCTTCGACGAAGCCAAACAGCTGCTGAATGAGGCGCAGGCCGAAGCCGAACATATTGGGCAAGCAGTCGTACAGGCCGTGGAACAGATCGAGCAGGCGGCCGAGGCCGAGGCGCAGCGCATCGTCGCCGACGCCGGTCGCGTATATGAGACGATTGTGGCGGGCATCGCCGATGTGGAAAACGAAGCCGTCCAGCTCGAGCACGAAGCCGAGCAAATTGCGCAGGCCGCGGTCGCCGAGGTCGCGCAAATCGCGCAAGACGTCGCCGCGGAAGTCGAAACGCTAGAGCGCGAAGCCGAGGCTGTGCTCAATAAGGCGGCGGCGGAGGTGAGCGCGATCGAACAAGCGGTCGAAGCGGAGTTCAACCAGCTGGCCGCCGAGGCGGAGCAGATTCTCGACGCCGCCGCCGCCGAAGCGCAACACATCGCGCAGGCCGTGGCGCAGGAAGTCAGCGCGATCGCGCAAGCCGCGGAGGATGAAGCGAAAGATATTCTGCGCGCAGCGGAAAACCTGGCGGAAGAACTGTTAGCCGAAGCGGATCGGATTCTCGATGAAATCGAAGAAGCGGCTAAGAGCGTGGTGCATTGGGTCGAACGCGAAGCCGAAGATGCCTGGGACACGATTAAGAAATATTAGGGGCCACCATGACCGATAACGATCAGAAAACACGCCACACCGGCGCAGCCGCGTCCTTCATCGCGCGCGCCAAAGACAAGTCCAACGCGCAAATCGTAGCGGCCAATCAGAACGCCACCCAGCAGCAGGCCGAGGCGCAGCAGCGCGCCGCCAGCCGGCTGAACCTGGCGCACGCGCAAGCCGCCCAGACGCTGGGCCAGAATTTGCAAGGCGTATTCCTGGCCGCGCAAAATCAAGTGCTGGGCGTCGACGCTAACGGCAATCTCACCGCGACGCTGCCGGCTGCGGAAACCTTCAGCGTGGCGCTCGATCCGGGCGCGAAACGCGTCTATTGGACACAGATCGATAAGCAAGTCACCGGCTTCCAGCCGCGCCCACTGCCGGAACCGGAGAAGACTCGCCCGCTGCGCGCCGGTGAGGTTGCCCTGTATCAAGATGGAGGCTACGGCGGCACGCTGTGGGTGTTGAACGCAAACGTGATGGATTTTCGCGCCGTGGACGGCCTCAACGATCAGGTTTCATCGCTGCGCGTCGGCCCCAATACCACGGTCACGCTGTATGAACAGGTCAATTTTCAGGGCCGCCAACAGACCTTCAACGCCGACACGTACAGCATCGGCGGCGCGGGCCTCGACAACGACACCGCGTCGTCGCTGCGCATCGCGGTGAGCGGCAGCGTCCCGTCGCTGACGCCGCTGCAAGCGGGCGAAGTCGCCCTGTATGAACACGTCAACTATCAAGGGCGGTGTTGGATGCTCAACGCCAACACCACAGACTTCCAGGTGATCGACGGCCTCAACGACCAAATATCATCGCTGCGGATCGGCCCGAACACGCGCGTCACGCTGTATGCCAACGTCGGCTATCAAGGGACACAGCAGACGTTTCAAGGCGATGCGCCCAACCTCATCGGTTCCGTCGTGGGCAACGACGCCGCATCCTCCCTGCAAATCAGTCGGGTGACGCCGCCGCCTGGACTGCTGCCGTTACAAGCCGGCGAAGTGGCGCTGTACCAGCACGTCGATTACGGCGGCAAGGTGTGGGTGTTCAACCGCGACATCGCCGATTTCCGCGTGTACGAAGGGCTGAACGACCAGATTTCGTCGATTCGCGTCGGGGCCGATACCACGGCCACGTTGTACGAACACGTCAGCTACCAGGGGCGTCAGCAAGCGTTTAAAACGGAAAACCGCCATCTCGGCGGTACGGCGGTCGGCAGCGATACGGCTTCCTCGCTTCAGATACGCACCGAAACGACCGACGGCGCGAGCCTCTTCACCGGCGGAATAGACGGCAAATCGATTGCACGCAGCGCCAGCGTTCCATTTAACCGCGCCGCGCCGCCGTCGGCCGGCGCGATTGCGATCGACATCGGCCGGCAGCGCATCTTCTGGGTGACCTCCGACGGCGCGGTGTACAGCGTCGCATTTAACGGCGCAACCGCGCAGCGCCTCTTTCAAATTCCCAATGTGGCAGCGCCCTTCTGGGCGCTCGTGCTCGATACCGTCAACCAGCGCCTTTACTGGAGTACACCGGACACAATTGGACAGGTGGATTACGACGGTTCCAAAGGGCAAATCCTGATGGGGAATCTTGCCGCCCGTTACGCAGTCGCGCTGGCCGTGGATGCCAGGAACGGGTACCTGTACTGGAACGACGGGAGAAGCATCCAGCGGACTTTGCT
The DNA here is from genome assembly GCA_035292585.1 of Anaerolineae bacterium. Taxonomy (GTDB): domain Bacteria; phylum Chloroflexota; class Anaerolineae; order Fen-1058; family Fen-1058; genus DASSFZ01. The sequence goes on from DATDPU010000061.1 coordinate 76,390, forward strand.
GGCGCGCTTCAAGCCGCAAATGCTATTCCCGTTAAAAGGCGGTGGAGCAGGTCTGGCATTGGATGCACCCACGCAGCTGCTCTACTGGATTGAAGGTGGAATGTTATTCCGCGCCGATATGGATGGGTCGGGCCAGCCCGAAACGGTGACCCGGCTGCCCAAAGCCGAAATTACGGGCCTCGCCCTGTTGACAACTACCGAAGCCGCCAGCGACCGCTTGACGGATGCGCAAGCCACCCGGCAAGCGGCTCAGGTGCAAGCCCAGCAAGACATCGCACAGGCGCATCAAGACGCCACCGGCCGGCGTCAGGCGGCGCACGACAATTTGAAGGATGCGCACACGCAAGCCACGGCCCAAATCAACGACGCAAACGGACGCGCGGCGAGTCGCCGGCAGACAGGGCAGCAAAAAGTACAAGACGCACACACGGAAGCGACGCGGAGCGTACAAGACGCCAACATCTCCGCCGATGCCCAGCGCCGGCAAGCCCATACCGATGCGCAGGCGCACGTTTCGTCCGCCCAACAGCAGGCCAGTCAAACGACGGGGGCGGCGCAAGCCAAGCTGGACGACGCCCGCCGTAAAAAGCAGAATTCATAACTCACCGTACTCAAAAGACCATTTCACCGCCGAGAACGCGGAGAGCGCGGAGAAAGCCTCTGAAATCTCTGCGGGCTCTGCGGTAAATCAGGCCGCCGTGAACCGATGCGCAGGCGCACGTTTCGTCCGCCCAACAGCAGAATTCATAACTCACCGTACTCAAAAGACCATTTCACCGCCGAGAACGCACACTTGCCCCACGCTGCCGCGTAGCGGCAAGTGCGGGGAGAGCGCGGAGAAAGCCTCTGAAATCTCTGCAGGCTCTGCGGTAAATCAGGCCGCCGTGAGCGGAAGTGTTAGCCAGTCAGTGGTTTGTAGTTAGCCCGCCGGAATGCCGATCAGGTACGTGATCCGATCACGAGCGGCTTCCGGCGGCAGCGTCCCTACTTCCCACGCATAGTCGATGAACTCCTCGGTCAGCGCGCGCAGCTCCGCCACGCGGTAGGTGCGCCAGTGTGAAACGATACCGTCCCACGTATACAGAAACGGTATCACCGGCGCTACATACGTCCAGAACAGGCGCGACAAGCGGCGCGGGCGCATTTGCCACGTATCGCGCCACACACCCAACGGGGCGAGCAGCATCCCGCGTAAATTGGCAGGGGTCCGTTCGGTAAATTCAAATACGGCGATCGGGGCCTGCGCCTCTACCGCGCTTTTCAAAATTCTTCTGGCATCCGACGGGTCGAAGTGGTGAAAGCTGGTGAACAGCGTGCGACAGGCTTTCAGGCGCGGCGCGGCGCGCGCGTCCAGCGGATAGGGCAAGTACGTCACATCGGGGGCGTCATGCAGCGCTTGAAGCGCGCGCTGGTTCGGGTACTTATCGCTCAATGTAAATCGGACGGCGCGCAAATACGGGCGCAAATACAACAGTGGGCCGCCGCTGCCGGAACACAAATCTAAAATCTCCGTGCTCTGGCTGCGGCGCAGCGTTTCGTTCAGCTTGGGAATGATCGGCCAGTAAATGCGATAGGTGTTCAGCTGATAGTGCAGCAGCTCGGTCAACAAATCGCGAAAGAGCCGGGGCAGCCACGCCTGATCCGCAAATTCAAACAGACGGTTCATAGCGTTTGGGAGCTAAAATCCCGGCGGGGTCGACCGCCGCTTTGAGGTCGCGTAACACGCTGTCCGTGTCGTCCTGCGCCGGCGGAAGCGGCGCGAGTATCGGCAGGCGATAGGGGAAAAATCCGGCGCGCGCAAGCCGTGTGTGCAGCGCGTGATAGCAGTCCAGCGCAGCCTGATCATGGCCGGGCTGATGGCGGTCGTACACAATCGAGGCGATGATGTATACCGCGCGCATCGTCACGCACTGGATACCGATAATCGGCTCGAAGCCGTGGGCCGGCAGCGTTTCTTCGAGGATCGCCAAACACTGACGGATGTTCGCGGCGCGAAACGGCGCGACCGGACAGCACCAAATGAGTCCGCAGCCGTCGCGATCGGGGTCGGGTGCATCGGGCATAGGCGTCGGCTTGCGCCAGTAAATGCTCTTGAGGCTGGCCGCGCCGTCGATAAAGGCGCTGCCCTCTCGAAACCGAAGCTGTTCGACCTTGCCCTCGAACTGTTCGCGCAACCGTCTCCGGGTTAACGCCCCAATCGCGGCGTCCGGCGCGGTGATCATCCCTTCTCCGAACCACACGCCCCCGCCCAGCAGCGCCTGATAGTCGTTCGGCAATTCAGACAACGTGATCAGGTGCGGCGGGTTGGGATGCTGTCGCAAATAGGTGAGGAGTTTGAACGCGTTATACAACCCGACGGACGACTGAACCAGGTTCTCGCGCTTGACCGCTTGCAGCCTGGGGATGAGCTCATCAAGCGCGGTGTGTTCCGTAAGCGTGAAGGTGAAGTGCTGGTAGAAACCCGGCGCAGGCGTGAGCCAAAACGTCATTTGGGTCACGATGCCCAAATTGGATTGGAAGAATAGACCATCGAGCGCCGCGCCGACTCCATATCCCGCCGCCGGCGCCGCCTGTGCGCCCGCGAAGCGGCCAAACCCGGTGTGCAGGCGGCGCGCGTCCGGCAGAATGACTTCCAATCCACACACCGATGCGCACCGCTCGGCGTCCAACCCGCTCGCGATGCCGCGCTCGAGCGCATTGCCGATCAGGCTGGCATCCGGGGTGCTGCCGGGGCTGTTGATGATCAAGTCCGCGCCTTGCGCCTTCAAGAATGTGTTGACCTGCGCAAAGGTCACGCCGGGTTCGACGGTGATATAAGCCAGCGGCGCATCGAAATCTAAAATGCGGTCGAGCCGTTCCAGCGAAACCACCACGCATCCATCGGCCGCGGGCACGCGCGATCCATAGCCCCAGTTTTTGCCACGGCTGATGGGGTACAGCGGCACGCCATGCGCCCCCGCAATTTTGACGACTTCGCGAACCTGGTCTGCATCGGCGGGATAAAGCACGGCCAGAATGCTATGTACAACGGGGAAAGTCGCCGAGGCGTACTCCGGCTCCACATCCAGCACGACGTGTTCAGCGCCCAAGCTGCGCTGCCACTCCACTAATGCGCGTTGCAAAGTCAACCGGCCCCCTTGTTTTCATCTCAGCTCAGCCTGCTCCGAATCGTACTACCGATTGAGCCGCCGATCAAATGGCGACCCCACGACCAGGCGCTATCGCTCACGGCGAGTGAGTGTTGAGGGTCATCGCACAACGGAGAGGGTTCACCTGCAGCTAGCGGTGTGGCGAGCGCGCATCAGGTTCTTCAGCGATCCTGTGCACAACGGCCGAGTCCAGGCAACGAACGCTCGGTCAGCCTTCGCCCGCCTGGCGGAGTAGAGCGTCGCACAAGGCCCTAGTACCCCGACCGCCTAATTCTGCGGGGTTGGGACGGCAGTTGCACTGCCGTCCGCCGCAGTTCAACTGCGGCGGGAACTATGCAACTTCAGATTGTTGAAGCACTAGTATTACAGCGCAAAGTTGCCAGAAGCAGTAAGCTGCTCCAACCTCGTTTTGCGATGTGAGAGGTAGGCCACATGATTACGCTTCTGGTAGTAGCGGATCAACTGCAGCGCGGCCGCCGCATCGAAGTCGGGTTTGGG
>DATDPU010000062.1:0-19326 GCA_035292585.1 Anaerolineae bacterium
TCTACGACCATGCTGATTTGAACACCGTTCGCGGCGCTGAGTATCTCAAAAGTGCCGCCTTCGCGCTTTTAGCCGGGTCGTTCCTCTTCCCAGTCTCATCAATGTCTGCTTGAGAATCAAAGCTTAAGGTGGACCCCAGTCTATAAGGTGGGCCCCATTGTCTAGACACCAAAAGTACCATTCTTAAAGTGCATCTGTCCTTTCTGTGAAGGTGGGTGCTGACCGGGTCGAAGCCGTAGTAGCGGCTGTGGGTATGTGGGCAACTGCGCTGTTCCAGTCGTTGTGTGGCAGGAGGCAGACGATCAGACTCATGGCATTCGTGGGCTAGACCTGGACTCAGGCCAGGCGCTGGAGATTGTCTCCGCCCCGGTGGATGGTCAATCCACCTACGGGTTACCTGCTATCGATGGAGATATCGTCGTGTACTCGGAAACGCACGGCAGGCCCGGGCGCGCTGGCTACTCCCACATCATCTATGCTTACGATCTCAAGACAGGTGTCCGAACGACGGTGGCTGAGGTCAACTGGCCGGGCAGCGACTATGCGGTGTCGGGCAACCGGGTAGCGTGGGCGGCGGGCATGGTGCACGTCTTCGACTTGTCCACCGGTCAAGACCTCGCGTTGCCCGCGCAACCCTACTCGACCTTCGTGGACATTGAGGGAGATGTGGTGGTGTGGAGCGATAGTCTGCCTGGAGAGAGCCGCAACCGGCTGGCCGCTTATGGTCTGGTCTGGCTAAAGAGAAACTGTGCATCATCTACGATGAGCCGAGCGATGATCAGTTGATGCCTCGTTTATCCGGCGCAACCGTCGTTTGGATGAGCAGCCATGCCGGCAGTGTCTCGAATATCGCAGTTCAAGACATACCAGAGGACTGCCGGAGCTGACTATCTTCCACGCCAGCGGCCTACGCCTTATCGCCTCTTGTAGCGCCTCGGCGCGCAGCAGCTTGAGGCTGATCCAGTCGAAGGCAGCTGTCTTTTGTCGGACACGCTGAGTTCAGCCAAATTATGTTCCCCGAACCCATGATTCGCCTGACGGGAGCGAGGCTAATGAAGTTCACGCTCGGTCTGCTGTGCGCTTGTTCTCTGCTTATCGTTAGCTGTGGCTTCAACGCAAGCAACCCTGTCGCCGATCCAGGGCTTTCAAGATCAACTACGCAAAACGACTCTATCCCGAAAGCTCAGGCAAGCCTGGATATTTTCTCAGGAAGCCCTAACCCTTTCTGGGATTTATCTGATGCCGCGGCCGTGCGTTTGGTCGATGAACTGGCTCAACTCAAGACCACGCCTTCACGCGAAGGCCCTGATCCCGATAGTGGTTTAGGCTATCGCGGGTTTATCGTTGAAATAACCGAGAAGGCTTCGGGTTCGGTCAGACGCTTGGCGATTTACCGTGGCGGCATTCAAGAAACAGGCTGGCAGACCACGTTCTACCAGGACCCGGACCGGAAAATCGAGAAACTTTTGCTTGATTCGGCGCGCCCGCATATTGACGCCGAACTCTACACTTACGTCGAAGCGGAGATTCAGAATTAGAAAAGAGGTTTTATGGACCGCCGAACTTTCCTCAAGAATGCTGGCGTTGGTATGGGTATGATTACCGTTCTCTCTACTTTGATCGCCTGCAACAGCACTCCTGAACAAGTACTCACAAGTTCGCCAATACCTCATTCCTCTCGCCTGCCGACAAAGACGATAAACCCGGTTGTGTCACCTACTTCAACGATCACACCTCTCCCTCTGGCATCGCCAACGCCGAAGCCCAACATCACACCGGATGGACAACACTCCATTTACGTTAACGATACCTATGGCTATCAATTGAGATATCCAGCCGGGGCGACTCTCATTGAGAGGGGGGTCGAGAGTTTCCCGACCAACGAGTTACCAGTTGGGATGACGGCCGATGAATATCTTAATCAGCTTCGTTCGCGCTATGGCGACAAGTTATGCGTCTCTGTCAAATATCAGCTGGGCTATATCCTTCTCTCTGCGCCGCCCAATCTCAACTCTCGATATGTGCACTGTGGTGTCACGGGGGTTGGTGATTATGAGGTCGTCGCCACGAGTGAAGAAATCACGCTTGAGGGGCAGGCTTACACCGCGGAAGGCTGGGAGGTTGTCGGGCCGGATGAGACCCTGGCTCATCATTACGAATTCTTTCGCGTCAGATTGCCCGATGCTACCGTGATCGAGTATGGCTCGTGGCCGTCTGCGACAGCGACTTACGCTGATTACTTGAAGATGAAAAGTGAGCTGCTGAAAATCGTCAGCTCTTACACGCAAATCCAGTAGGCGCGTCTGCAATGTTCTGCTTACCGCTTGCAAGTCGCTGCCTCTAAACGGCGAGGTGTAGTAGGGAAGGAGCGGGTTTGCGCACAAGGTTGGGAGCTCGCGCCGCGCTCGTCGGGGGATTGTGGCATGTCATCGCAGCGTTAGCCGTGTTGTTCCTCCCGTTGATCGAAGTCTGTACTGGCCCTGACTGTACCCGCTATCCCTACTGGAGGATTGGCGACATTGCCGGCTTCGCGATTTTGGCCCTGACAGCTATCCTTGGACTAATGGCGATTGCCGCCAGCCGAGTTCGAATGAACACGCGAAACTGGGTGCGATTGACTCTGGGCCTCCTCAGTCTTACGAGCGTTGTCGTTGTCTATGTGACCGGCTGGAGCATTGGGCTTGCCCTGGCGCCGGGAACTTTGCTGCTCCTGATGGCCGCTCTTCTCACCTAGTCCGCGTTACACCTGTGTGGTTCAGATCGAGGTGTGCGACACAAGAAGCCCGCATTCGAGAAGAAGCGGGCTTCTTGCTTGGACCCTTCAGTCTGGTTAAGTTACGCCAGCGGCCGGCGTTGGATTGCCTCTTGTAGCGCCTCCGCACGCAAGGGCTTGAGGATGATCCAGTCGAGGGGTTGGTTGGCGACCTGGGCGAGCTCCTGGTCGCGCGTGGAACTGACCAGCGCGATGATCGGCGCGGTCTGCATTTCGGGGCAAGTTTGCAGCTCGCGCAGCTGCATCAAGCGTTGGTTGTCGCGTGAATCGAGCGCGGCCAGCAGCAAGTCGAAATGGGTCTGAGGCGCCGAGCGCTGCATTAACGCCTCGACCTCCCGGAGATCGCGCGCCACATCCAGCGTGGCGTCGCCCCAGGTTTCTTCAATGGCCCGCCGCGCAAAGTAGACGTGGTCGGGGTTGTCTTCGATGAGCAGAATGTGCATCCAGGCCATCTCCGGGCACGGCCCACTTTTGCCGGGCGTGTGCGTCACACCGTGCCGGCCCTAATCATGCCTCAAAATCGATCGAACAAACGTAACAGCCCTATAACAAAACAAGGCGTCACTCCTCAGGAAAATAGCAGTGGCGAACGGCTCCGCCGCATTTGTTTCGACATCGGAGACCCCGTGCCCTGCTATCGTTGGTAAGTCCTAACCGTTTTCCGCACGAGCTATTCGCCCGTCAGCGAATAACCCACGCCCGGCTCGCTCACGATGTACTTGGGCGCGCGCGCGTCCGGCTCGATGCGTTGGCGCAGCCGCCAGATCGTCGCGCGCAAAATCTCCACGTCGTCATGGTACTCGTTGCCCCACACCTGCGTGAGCAATTGGCCGTGCGTGAGCACCCGGTTGGGATAGCGCGCCAGCTCCACCAGCAGGTTGAACTCCGTGCGCGACAGGCGTATCGGCCGGTCGCCGATACTCACCTGGCGTGAAGCCAGATCGATTTTCAACTCGCCCACACTGATCATCGATTGCGGCTCTTCGCCTTTGCGCGACGAGCGGCGCATCACCGCTTTCACCCGCGCGCCCAGCTCGCGGCTGCCGAAGGGCTTGGTCAGGTAATCGTCCGCGCCCAGCTCGAACGCGCGCACTTTGTCGTCTTCGGTGTTGCGCGCGGTGAGCATGATCACCGGCGTGTCGCTCAGCTGGCGAATGCGTTCCAGCACTTGAAACCCGTCGAGTTCGCCGGGCAGGCCGATATCGAGCACGACCAACTGCAGCGCATGCTGCTCGAACAGTCGCAGCGCCGACGGCCCATCCTCGGCTTCGATCGTCACGTATCCGGCCAGGTCCAGGTTGGTGTGCAGAAAACGGCGGATGCGCGGTTCGTCGTCGACGACGAGGATTTCAGGGCGATTGGTCATTCAGTCACTCCTCTTCGGCGCGGCGCGGTGAGCGGCGAGCGCCTGGCGGACGTGCGCCACCAGCTCGCCGGCCGCGATGGGTTTGGTAATGAAGGCAACGGCGCCGGCCGCCAGCGCCCGTGCGGCCATGCCGTGATCGGCCGAGGCGGTCAGCATGGCCACGCGTACCGTGCGCGTTTCGGGCCGTGTCTGCATCGCTTCCAGGAAGTCCCAGCCGGTTCCATCGGGCAGCGCCAGATCGAGCAAGATCAGATCGGGTTGCGCGCGTCGGGCGCTGGCGAGGCCCTCCTGTAAGGTCGGCACAGCCTGCACCTGATAGCCTTCCAGTTCGAGCGTGGTGCGGATGAAGCGCCGGATATTGGGGTTGTCCTCGACGACGAGAATCGTGTGTGCCATCGCTTAACCCGCCTCGAATGCTTCCGGCGCTTCTTCACGCCCATCGGCAGTCGAGGCGACGCGGTCCGTGACGACCGGAATGGAAAAGTAAAACGTGCTGCCCTGGCCGGCGCTGCTTTCGACCCACAATCGACCGCCGTGCGCCTCGACCAGGCCCCGGCTGATCGCCAATCCCAACCCGATGCCGCCCGTGCTGCGGATGCCGGCGTTCTCGATCCGATAGAAACGATCGAAAATCTTCTCGGCGTGCTCGGGCGAGATGCCCGGCCCCTGATCGTGCACGCCCACCGTCACCTGGGTATCGTTCGCCGCCACGCGAATGGCGATGGGCCGCCCTGGCGGCGTGTACTTGGCCGCGTTGTCAATCAGGTTGGAGAGCACCTGTTGGATGCGGGTTGAGTCGATCCGCACGTCGGGCAGCGCGTCGAGTGAGTCGACCGTCACCGCGCGCCCGGCCAGCTTGGGTTGCAGCGCCGCCAGCGCGCGCTCGACGACGGGCGTCAGCCGCGTCGGCTCGGGATGGATGCGCAGCACGCCGGCCTCGATGCGCGACATGTCGAGCAGGTTCTCCACCAACTCGCGCAGCCGATCGGCCTCGGAATCGATGATCTGTAGAAACTCGGCCTGCGTGGCCTCTTGCAGCCGGTCGCGGTAATCGATCAACGTGGTGACGTAGCCCTTGATTGAGGCCAGCGGCGTGCGCAGCTCGTGCGAGACGGTGGACAGCAGTTGCGATTTCAGCTGGTCGGCCTCCTTGGCCTTGGCCATCGCCCGCTCCAGATCGCGCGTGCGCTCGGCCACCCGCTGCTCCAACTCCTCGGCGTACGCGCTGATACGCTCGACCAATTGCGCATTCTCGATCGCGCGCGCGGCGCGATCGGCCATCACCTCAAACCGCGCGATCTCGGTCGCCTCGACATTGCGCACGTTCTTAAAATCGATGTGCGCCACGCCGACCACATGCCCGCCCGCCTTGAGCGGCACGCCGAGCATGGTCTTGATCCCGGCCTGCCGGATGAAAGGATTATCGGCTAACGGATCGGTCTGCGCGTCGGTGACGAGGAGGGCGCGGCCCTGCGCCGCCACCTGGCCGCTGAAGCCGTGCCCGACCTTTTCGACGCGCCCCAGGATGGCCTGATCCAGCCCGAGCGCCGCCCGCGCGATCAGGCGGTCGTCTTCCAGCAGCAGGATCATGCCGGCCGCCGCGTCGGTGCTCTTCACGACGCGCCGGATCAACTCGTGCAGCATTTCATCCAACCGCAGCACCGATAACCCCGCCTCGGTGATGCCGGCCAGCGCGGACAGCTCCGCCAGCGCGCGCCGCTCGCGGTCGAACAGTCGCGCGTTCTCGATGGCCGTGGCGGCGATCCGGGCGAAGGCTTGCGCGCGGCGCGCATGCTCGGCCGTGAAGTGATTGCGCCGCCGCTTGTCGATCGATAGGAACCCGATCGACTCGCCCAGCGCCAGCAGCGGCACCCCCATCCAGCTATGCGCGGTGTCGGCGGTCGTCGAGGCGAACTCCTCGCTCAGCCTGGCGTCGGCGACGATCAACGGTTCGCGCGTCGAGCTGAGGTATTCGTAGTAACTGTTGGCGCGCGGCAGCGTGCGGCGCAGCGCGCCCGCCTCGTCGCGATAGCCGCGCGCGGCCGCCGCCACCAACTGACGGCTGTCGTCGAGGTAGACGGCCGCGCTGTCGTAATCGACCACGCGCTGCAGCTGGGTGAGCACGGCGTCGAGCACGGCGGGTAGATCGAGCGAGCGGCTGATGCTGGCGGCGATCTCGTTGAGCGCGGCCACTTCTTCGGTCTTCTGCGTCGCCTCGGCATACAACCGCGCATTTTCCAGCGTCACCGCCGCCTGGCGGGCGAAGGCCGCGATGGCCGGGGTGTCCACTTCCTGCACATCCGGGCCGGTGACGGCCATTACGGCGGTGACGCGCCGATCGACGATGAGCGGCGCCAAAATGGCGCGCAGCAGGCGCAACTGCGTGAAGACCTTGTAAACAGCGGGCTGTCGCTCGGGCGGCACGTCGGGGAGCAGGATCAAGCGCGCATCTTCAAACAGGAGCGTCTGCTGGCGATCGACGACGCGCTGCCAGGCCGGCCTGTTGAGCGGAAACGTCAGCCCGATCAGTTCAACATCCAGCGCGCGGCGAAAGGCCTGCGCCCATTCGGGGTCCGAAACGTACTGGATGCGCGCCGATTCCTGATCGTCGGTCAGGACGGCGAGCAAGCAGGTGAAGCGTTGGTGGCGCAGCTCATCGCCCACGATGTTGAGGATGGCTTGCGGGTCGAGATTGGCCTGCATGCGCAAGCCGGCCTCGTTCAGGGTGAGGATGCGCTGGCTCAAGCGCACCAGGCGCTCTTCGGCCTGGCGGCGCTCGGAGATGTCGCGCGCCGCGCCCAGCAGCATCACCTGGCCGTGGGACGTGATGGGCGTGATGGCAACTTCGATCGGCACCTGGCGGCCGTCGCGCGTCACCAGAATGATCTCGCGCAGGCCCTGCGTTTCGCGATAGCGCTCGAGCCGCTGGCGCGCGGATTCGCGCTCGTCGAGGGGCACCAGATTGAAGGCTTTGATCTCGCGCATGTCTTCGAGCGCGTAGCCGGTCAGGCGCAGCGCGGCGGCGTTGGCGTCTACCGTGCGCCCTTGCAGATCGATGACGAATAAGGCGTCGCGGCTGTTCTCGAACAACTCGCGATAGCGCTCGGCGGCCTGGGCCAGCTCGGCCATCGCCTGTTTACGGGTGATGATCATCTGGTTGAAGGCGCGCGCCAGATCGGCCAGATCGCGATCGGGGGCCGGCTCCAGCCGCACCTCATCGTTGCCATCCGACACGGCGCGCGCCGCTTCAACCAGCGCTTGCAGGGGCGGCTCGATGCGGCGCATGATCAGGCGCGCCATCAGCAACGCGACGATCAAGACGGCGATCGAGAGCAGCACGTTGCGCGCGATCACCGCGGCGATCTTGGCGGAGGCGACCTCGGGCGGCGCGCCGCGCACGTCCAGGATTTCGGCGGCGGCGTTGAGAACGATCATGATCGTCAGCGGCAGGGCGACGCTGATGACCAGTGAGAGCAGTCGGCGGCGAATCGTCCAGTGGAAGCGCATAATGAGAACAATAGGTGAAATGCGATGGATAAAGCGGGTTTCAAATCAATTGAAGGAGCGCAGAGTTTATTCTGCTACGGCCATAAAAGCGGAATGAATTCCGCGCTTCTCACGCACTTTCAGCTCAAATGCAACACGTCCTAATAAATCGAGCGCTATATCCGGGCAGAACCTATTCCGGGCGAGTCCGATAAATATCAAGATCATTTTGGTCAACGCCCTCAGGTGGTACCAGCCGATAATGTTTCTCCGATACCAGTCCGATCCCATCTTTGCCCATTTCAAACGCGAAAAGCGCAATTAAATCGTCTTCAATAAACTGAGCCGCGATTGACCGATAGACTAACCCAGGAAACTTATAAGCGCACAATGCAAAATCTTGTTCGATCTGAACGATACTAAGTTGATCATTCCCGCCTTTCGCTTGAACGGGGAATACGTAATGGACTCCCCGGCGATCGACGCCGATATATATTTCGTCTGTTTCCACTTGCCCAATATTTGGAACGTGCGTGCGAAGGTGATTTTGCAATGAATAGCAGGTTACGCCGGTGAAGATGTCAATCAGGCGGTTGTAGCGCAACTTGGCTAGGAGAGATTGCTCATCGCCAAGTTTATATTTTGCAATTACACCCGGCGTTGCGTCTGGAACTTTAGTTTCGGCCATCAGCGGCTTGGGGATTATTCGGGCCAACGCTGCATCTGTGGTAACAAAGCGATACTGCGATCTGCCAGCCGGTTGAATGATCCAATCTTTACCTTTTGGGGCTGTGGCGCGCACTGAATCAGGCAGCGGCGCACGGTAACGGAAACTATAAACTACATCGCCGATGTTTTTGGGAAGTTTGATCTCTAAATCTTCGGCGGCGCGCACAATGTCTGCCCGATCGAAGACGATCTCATTGTCGCCCTCTGTGTAATGCCCAAAAAATATTCGTTCAATAATTTGAGTATGCCGATTCGGGTCGGCCATTTTTCCCTTCTCCTCTGATTTTGAAGCGTTGGTTCTTGGGATAACGAATTTGTCCCCCCGCCACTTTAGGCTCACAACTTCCTCGCGCATCTGCTCCTTAGTGGCGGTTGCCAAACGAGTACGAAACAAGTCAATGCCGAGCACTTCATAACCAAGTTGTTGAGCGATATGCGCCAACAACTGGCCTGTACGAATCATGATGCGCAAGTACGAGGCCTGATCGCCAACAACGTAAGCTAGCTGTGCGCCCGGACGTAAAACGGTACGGAGTTCGGCTAAATGGCGCGCCATACCGCCAAAATACAGTTTTGCCACTCTAGCGTATAAACGCTCAAAGCCAGATGTTTTGCCCAGTTCTATACGTTTGGCCTCAATCGCTTTAGCAAGGTTTTGAATTTCCTCATTATCAATGACCCACTGATCATCATCGTCATCCGTATAAACGTTGCGAGTATTTGAGCGTACTAGTCCACGCTTCAAGGCTTTGAGATCGAACCTATCATGGATTAACCCGTCATGAACTAACCCAAGTAACACCGACTCAAGACGCGTCGTACGGGTATAGTCTTTTTCATTAGGGTAAGGCGGTGAAGTAATAACCGCATCAATCGAATTAGGCTCTAATACTTCAAGGATTTGTCGAGAATCTGCGAGATGCACAACTGCGGGCGTGTTGGGGTAGTCTTGCACTTGGCGCAGACTATCTGCTATTGTGCGAACGCAGTCTAGCCAAACTGCGACAACAGTCGCGTCTGGTTTGGCTGGGCCCACCCCAACTTCTGGGCCAAAATGCAAATTGCCGATCGAACTGACCAGGGCCTTCGCCAGCGCGAGCAGCTCATGCTGGTGATATTTTGCATCCGGCTGTTCTTTGAGGTGGTCAAGCAAGACTAATGTCTTGTGTAAAGGCAGCGGACTAATCGAATTCGTCAACAGCAATTTCATCAAGTTAGGCGGAAGAGTTCGCAAAGGTAAATGGCCGTTGGGGGGAGCATCTAAAAGGGGAGCGTCTTCGATCCCCATCGCTTTGAAGTCATCTAGAGTGGCTTGAGCAACCTTGCCGGCATGGTTGAATAGGCCATCCGGATCCGGATTCCAGTTCACTTTAACTTGACTGGCAAAATGCGCCATCGGGTTAGCTTCAATACCTACGCTCGGAATGTCTAGTTTCTTGCATTCCACGATCGTTGTGCCAGTACCGCAAAACGGATCGAGTACCTGATGTCTACTATCTATTCCGAATCTTCGGAGATAATCTACAACAAGGTGCGGTGGATAGGATAGGACAAAGCGGTACCAATCATGGATGGGATAGTCTTCCATGAGCATTTGGTTGCTTCTATCTTTCAAAATGTGCTCTTCGGTCATAGCAAGCCTGAGATTTCGAAGGAACGCTTTGTCTGGTGATATGGTGTTATTCCAACGGCCTACTTCTGCTTCTGCTCGATCTTGGCCCAGGTGTCCTTCAACGCCACCGCCAGGTTGAAGACCGGCTTCTCTGGCGTCGAGTCCGGGTCGGCGCAGAAGTAACCCTGGCGCTCGAATTGGAAGCGGTCGCCGGGGCGCGTAGCGGCCAGGCTGCCTTCCACCCGGCATCCAGCCAGCACGGTCAGCGAATGGGGATTGAGGTAGTCGATGAAGTCTTCGCCGGCTTCGGGATCGGGGCGGCTGAACAAACGATCGTACAGCCGCACTTCCGCCGGGATGGCGTGCGCGGCCGAGACCCAGTGCAGCGTCGATTTGATCTTGCGCCCATCGGGCGCGTCGCCGCCGCGCGTGGCTGGATCGTAGGTGGCGTGCACTTCGACGATTTCCCCCCGATCGTTCTTGACCACACTCGTGCACTTGACGAGATAGGCGTAGCGCAGCCGCACTTCGTTGCCGGGAAACAGGCGGTAATACTTGGGCGGCGGCGTCTCCCGGAAATCTTCCTGCTCGATGTACAAGACTTTGGAGAAGGGCACTTTGCGCCCGCCCGCGCCGGGGTCTTCCGGGTTGTTGATCGCGTCGATTTCCTCAACCCGATCGGCTGGATAGTTGTCGATCACCAGCTTCAGCGGGCGCAGCACGCCCATGCGGCGCGGGGCGCGCCGGTTCAAGTCTTCGCGCAGGCAGGCTTCCAGCAGCGCCACATCTACCACGCTATCGGTCTTGGCGACGCCGATGCGGTTGGCAAAATCGCGGATCGCTTCGGGCGTGTAGCCGCGCCGGCGCAGGCCGCCGAGCGTGGGCATGCGCGGATCATCCCAGCCGCGCACGACGCCTTCCCGCACCAGCCGGAGCAGTTTGCGCTTGCTCATCACGGTGTAGTTCATGTTGAGGCGCGCGAACTCGATCTGGCGCGGCGCGAAAATCTCCAGTTCCGTGAGGAACCAATCGTACAGCGGGCGGTGCGCTTCGTATTCGAGCGAACACAGCGAGTGGGTGATGCCTTCGATCGAATCGCACTGGCCGTGCGCGAAGTCGTACATCGGATAGAGGCGCCACGTCTTCCCCGTGCGGTGGTGCGGCGGTTCGTGGATGATGCGATACATCACCGGGTCGCGCAGGTTGATGTTGCCGGAGGCCATATCGATCTTGGCGCGCAGCACACGCGCGCCGTCGGGAAACTCGCCCCGGCGCATGCGCTCGAACAAGTCGAGGTTGTCTTCCACCGATCGATTACGATACGGACTCTCGCTCCCCGGCTCGGTCAGCGTGCCGCGATTCCGGCTCACCTCTTCCGCGCTCTGATCGTCGACGTAAGCCTTCCCCTTTTTGATCAATTTGACGGCGAACTCGTAGAGTTGATCAAAATAGTCGGAGGCGTAGAATTCGCGGTCTTCCCAATCGAAGCCCAGCCAGCGGATGTCGGCCTTGATGGCGTCCACGTATTCCACATCTTCTTTGATCGGGTTGGTGTCGTCGAAGCGCAGGTTGCACTTGCCGCCAAACTCCTGGGCGATCCCGAAGTCGATGCAGATGGCCTTGGCGTGGCCGATGTGCAGATACCCGTTGGGTTCGGGCGGAAAGCGCGTATGGACTGCCGTGTAGCGTCCCGACTTCAAATCCTCGGCGACGGCCTCACGGATGAAGTCGGTCGGTTTGGCGGTATCGACAACTGACATGGTGTAATACCTTGAACTGAAGATTGATCCACGAATTTACACGAATGCACGCGAATATGAAATTCGTGAAGCTTCGTGTGCATTCGTGGATTGTTTTCAAGAGCCAATTATATCAGTAGTTCTTTCTAGCAGATGTTGGGCTTGCTTCAAGCGCTCGATCGTTTTCTCGCGCCCCAACGCGGCAATCGAGGCAAACAGCGGCGGCGAGACGGTCTTGCCCGTCACGGCCACGCGCAGCGGCGTGAAGAACAGGCCGGGCTTCAGGCTGGCGGCTGCGGCGGTTGCGCGGAAAGCGTGCTCCAGCGGCTCCGCTTCAAACGGCTCGAACGTACCGAGGAGCGCCTCGGCTTGCCGCAACACATTCAGCGTCGTTTCCTTCGACATGCCTTTAGCGACGAGTTGCGCCGGGTCGGGCGCGATACTTGCGACGAACAGGAAGTCCGTCATCTCCACCGCGTCTTTCAAAGTCACCAGCCGTTCTTGAATAGCCGGCGCGATCTTGAGCAGACGCGCGGTATCCACTTCGAAGCCCGCGTCGCGCAAGAAGGGCGTGATGCGCTGCGCCAGTTCCGCGACAGGCAGGGCGCGGATGTAGATGCCGTTCATCCAGTCGAGCTTGGTGTACGAGAAGGCGGCGGGCGCGGGGTTGATGTGCTCCAGGCTGAACAGCTGAATCAGCTCGTCGCGCGTGAAGATTTCCTGCGCGAGGCCTTCGCCGGGCGCCCAGCCGAGCAGCGCCAGAAAGTTGCGCAGCGCCTCGGGCAGATAGCCCTCCTCACGGAACTCGTGCACGAAGATCGATTCGGCGCTGGCTTTCGCCGCGCGCTTGCTCATCTTGCCCTTGCCGCTCGGGCTGAGGATGACCGGCAGGTGCAGGTACGCGGGCGGGGTCCAGCCGCAAGCCTGGAAGATCAAGATGTGGCGCGGCAGGCTGGGCAACCATTCCTCGCCGCGCATAACGTGGCTGATCGCCATGTCGTGATCGTCGACGAGCGCAGCCAGGTGATAAGTAGGGAAGCCGTCGGATTTGAGCAGGACGAGATCGTCCTGAGTCTGATTATCCACGACGATCTCGCCCCGGATCAGATCGTGCACGACGGTTCGGCCCTCCAGCGGCACGGCAAAGCGGACGACATGCGGCTTGTTCGGATCGACCTCGCCCGGTCGTTTGAAGCGGCACGAGCGATCGTAACGCGATGTCTCCTTGCGCGCCATTTGCTCTTTGCGCAGTTGCTCCAGCCGTTGGGGTGAGCAATCGCAGCGGTACGCTCGCTCGCCGGCGATGAGGTCTTCAGCGACCTGCTTGTAGCGCTCGAGCTTGAGCGACTGGACGTAGGGGCCATACGGCCCGCCGATGTCCGGCGCGCCGGCATAGTCCTCGTTCGTCTTCATCCGGCGCAGGCTGATCCGATCGGGGCCTTCGTCCCAGTTCAGGCCCAGCCACTGCAAGCCGGCCATGATCGCGCGCACGCCGCCGGGCGTGTAGCGTTTCTGGTCGGTGTCTTCGATGCGCAGAATGAAGGCGCCATTGTGCTTGCGGGCAAACAACCACGGAAACAACGCGCTGCGCAAGTTGCCGACGTGCAGGAGACCGGTGGGCGAGGGAGCAAAGCGGACGCGGACGGGGTTGGTCATGGTAGTCGGTTGATGAGCAGGTAAACAGGTAGCAGGTAAACAGGTAGCAGGTAGATTGGTAGATGGGTAATGGGTTACTTGGATACCTGTCTACCTGCTACCAGCCTACCAACCTACCCTCTCCTAAAACTCAATCTTCTTGTGCCGCATGACGATGCTCTGCACGGAGCCGAGGGCAAGCAAGGTCGCTAACAAGGAGCTGCCGCCGTAGGAGACGAGCGGCAAGGGCAGCCCGGCCACCGGCCCTAGCCGCAAGTTCATGGCGATGTTCACCGCCGACTGGAAGAATACCATGGCGAAGACGCCGACGGCCAGGATGCGGCCATAATCGTCGCGGGCGAGCCGGGCCGCGCGCAGCAGCCGGGACAGCAGCAGGCTGATCAATACCAGGATGATCAGCGCGCCGACGAAGCCCAGTTCTTCGCCGATGACCGAGAAGATGAAATCGGTGTGGCGCACCTTGAGGAAGCGGCCCTGGCTCTGGCTGCCCTGCGCATAGCCCTGGCCTAACAGCCCGCCGTTGCCGATGCTGATCTCGGCCTGCCGCAAATTGTATTCGGCGTCGGGGTTGTTGCCGGGGTCGATGAACGAGGCGATCCGCGCGCGCTGATAATCGGCCATCGCCGTCCAGAGCAGCGGTACGGCGATCAAGATGACGGCGAGCAAGGCGACGATGTGGCGTTTCTTCAAGCCGGCGACGTAGAACATCGCCAGGCCCACCACGCCCACCACGATCGCCGTGCTCAGGTTGGGCTGCAGGAAGATCAGCGCGGCCGGCGCGGCGATCAGCGCGAGCGTGGCGATAAACGTCGGCAGCCTTCCGATGCGTTCGCGTTGAGCCGCGAGGTGCCCGGCCAGCGCCGGGATGAGCAGCACCTTGGCCAGCTCGGCCGGCTGGATGTTGAACAGCGCCAGGTCGATCCAGCGGCGCACATCGCCGATCTCGCTGCTGCCGAGCAGCAACGCGATGCCCAACAAGATGCCGGAGATGATGTACAGCGCGCGATACAGGTTGAACCACAGGCGATAGTCGATCGAGGCCATGACCAGGTACACACCCAGCCCGAGCACGGCGAACTGGGCCTGCTTCCGCGCCGCCTCGGCCAGATCGCTCCCGAGCGGCGCCCCCAGCGTCGCGCTGTGGATCATCAATACGCCGAGCGCGATCAGCAGGGCAATGATGATCAGCATGATCCAGTCGAAGTGGCGCCACGCCACACGCGTATACGATGATCGGCCTCGCGCTTCACGAATAACGGCCACTACTCAGTTACCTCAACTTCTACGAATTGTATTGAATAATCCGTGCTATCCGTGACATCCATGGTTATTTATGCACCCGGCGGCCATCGGCCAGCGGGATATCGGCCACCAGCCGGCTCTCACGCTCGGTCTGCGAGAACGAGACCTGCACGCCGCCCGGATCGATCTCGATATGTTTCGAGATCACGGCGATGATTTCGTCTTTCAACATCTCTAACAGGCCCGGCGAAATCTGGCTGCGATCGTGCACCAGCACCAACTGCAAACGTTGCTTGGCAATCTCGCGACTGGAGGGCGACTTGCGTCCGCGCAGGCGACTGAGCACGTTCATCATGCCGACCTCCCATCTGACTGGAACAGGCGTGCCAGGCGATGCAGCAAACCGGGCGCTTCGCGGTACGTCTCGAATGGCACATCCTGGCCCAGCAGGCGGCGCGCGATGTTGCGGAACGACTGCCCCGCGCGCGATTTGTCTTCGAGCGCCGCCGGGTAGCCCCGATTGGTCGAGATCAGCACGCTTTCATCTTCCGGCACAATCCCCAGCAGATCGACCGCGAGAATTTCCAAGACGTCGCCCGTATCGAGCATGTCGCCGCGCTGCACCAGTTCCGGCTTGAGCCGGTTGACGATCAATTTGGCCGGGCCTTTCTCGGCGGCTTCGACCAGGCCGATTACGCGATCGGCGTCGCGCACCGCCGAGACTTCGGGATTCGTCACGATGATCACGCCGTTGGCCGGCGCCAGTGCGGTGCGGAAACCTTCTTCGATGCCGGCTGCCGAATCGATCAGGATGAAATCGTGATCAGCGCTTAACTCCTGGCACACCTGGATCAAGTGTTCCGGTTTCACTGCGCCTTTATCGCGTTTTTGCGAGGCGGGCAGCAGATACAGATCGGGCAGGCGCTTATCTTTGATCAGCGCCTGGCGCAGCTTGCAGCGGCCTTCGATCACGTCGACTACGTCGTACACGATCCGGTTTTCGAGTCCGAGCACCACATCCAGGTTGCGCAGGCCGATGTCGGCATCCAGGCACACTACGCGCTTGCCTTGTAGCGCGAGCGCAACGCCAAGGTTGGCCGTGGCGGTGGTTTTGCCGACGCCGCCTTTGCCGGACGTGATCGTAATCACCCGAGCGGTCATATCTGCCTCCTATCGGCAGTAGCCAGCCGCCAGTGAGCAGTGGCAACTGTTCACTGTTCACTGTTCACTGCTCACTGTTCGCTCGTCCTACAGCCCCCACGGTTCTGCCGTGATCTGCCCGTCGCGCACGCGCGCCACTTCGGGCCGCGACTTGCGGCGGCGCTCGTCGGGCGAGCGGCTGATGTGGCTGCCGATCCGGATCTGCGTCGGGGCCAGATCGAGCGCGCACACGATCGCCCCCTCATTTCCCAGCGCGCCGGCGTGGACGGTGCCGCGCAGCTTGCCCCACACCAAGATGTCGCCGCCGGCGATGATCTCCGCGCCGGGATTGACGTCGCCGATCACGGCGATGCTGCCGGGATACCGCAGTGTTTGGCCCGATCGCAGCGTGCGCCGGACGACCAACCCGGCGTCCGGCCAATCTTCGAGTGCGAGGGCGATCGGTTCCCGATCACCCTCGACGGCCACCTCCCAGGTGCGCGATTCGACCGGTGGAGCCGGCGGTCGGGGCTGCGGTATAACGTCTAGTCCCAAAGCCGAGGCGATCCGCTGCGTCTCCGCCTCCTCGCCGACGATCGCCCACAAGGTCACATCGTGGCGGGCCAACAGGTCGCGCGCCTGGCGCATATCCGCTTCGGTTAAGGTGCGCGGGCCGACCAGCAAGGCGACGCGCCCGCCCTTGAAAAAAGCCGGCGCCTGTCTCAGTCGCGCTTCGAGCGCCGTCAGCGCGTGGTCCCAGGGGCTATTGCCGGGTAACAACACCGACAGGCCCTCGCGGATGCCTTTGATAACGATGTGCTTCGGATCGATGCTGGCCATTGGGCTGCCGCGCCAGTTTGGTGCGCGGTTTGAGCGCGATTATAGCACAGCCTGATCAATTTGCAGATGGGAATTGAGGATTGGCCGATTTGTTCGCCCCTGGCTGTTGTTAGGTTGCTCCTTTTACCCCTGCGTGTTACATTGCCGTCGCTGCATCAAATACCGCGTTCGCACCTGCGTCGATGGTGGAAGGTCCACCTCTGGACTTTTATTGGCGCTGTGCTTTCCCTGAACTCATAAAACCAGCAGAAGATTCTTAAGCATGGATGCGACCAACGTTTTAATCGTTGAGCCAGACCCGAGGCGACGGAAAGGGCTTGCCACCTGCCTGTCGGGTGAGGCCTGTTTCAGGATTGTTGGCGCGGCAGGCGACTTCCTGTACGCCTGTCAAATGCCTATTCTTCGCCAGCTCCAGGCTGACGTTCTGCTCATCAACGTCGATCAACCTGAAATGATCGGTACGGTAGCCTGGGCCGCGATCCATTTTCTGCTACCAAGTGCGCGGATTGTCGCTTTAACGGCGGGGAATGATGTCCGCACATTGGAAGCTGCGCTGGCTGCGGGCGTGACGGCTCTTCAGGGCTTGAACATCGATCTGGATACTTTGCGCCGGATCGTGCGGAACGCGGCTCAGGGAATCGTGGAACGCGACCCGCAATTGATTGAGCGCGTCAAACCCTTTCTCATGCGACCCTCGGAGGAGGCGCAAATCCATATCGGTGAGTTGACCATCGACCTGCAATCGAGGGTGGTGCGGCTCAGGGGCGGGCGGGTGCAACTCACGCGGCTGGAGTTCGAGGTACTGGCGTATCTGGCGCGCAACGTTGGAAGACCGGTCGGCTCGGACGAGCTGCTAAACGCTGTATGGCGCATTTCACCCGATCGGGGTGGGACACTATCACAGGTCAAGCACTGCATCAAACGCCTCCGACAGAAAATCAGGCCGGATGCAGCAACTCCGCAATATCTTTACTCCCATCGCGGGTGGGGCTATCTCTTGCGCGATCCGCTTGAGCGCTGATTTTGTTCATCAACCTACTCCACAATCTTCTTGGCCTTCTTGAAAACTGATACCTAACTGATACCGAAGCGTCAAGTATAGAGTCGTGCGCCGGGTTAAACTCGCCGATGTGAGTCTCCCTCCCATGCTTGACTTCGGAATCTTTTTCGGGCGTATCCTGGTTGGACTGGCGTTAGTCTTGGCCGGGCGCTCAAGCTCAAAGCCGGTTCGCAGTGGCTCCTCAAGACCTTGTTGGCGTAATTAGCCTATCCGAACATCTTGCCCCTCTTCAGAATTACAAGACTAAGGAGGTTTTGAAATGCGTCAGGTAAAGTTTTTCTCAGCTCTGGCCTTCTTAATAGTCGGGTTGGCTTTGTTAGCGAGCCAACCATCAGCGGCCAAAGCACAGTTGCTGCCTCAATCCATTGGAGTTCAGATAACCAGTCGTAGTTCGACTTTGCTATCTGATGTTCCAGTAACAACCACCGTTCCAAGCGTCAGCAATAGTGTCGATACAACTGGCCCCATGCTGAATGGATCTGATCCGAATTATGTGCCGACCTCGGCTGAGCTAAGATTCAATGCCGAGAAAGAAGCACGAGCCAAGCAGCACATGCAACAACTTCGTGGTTTGAGTCCCAATGGCCCTATCCCGATTGGAGAACGTTATCTCTCCTTTGAGCAACAGTGGCGTGAGCCAGATGACTGGGCACATCGTAACTACTGTGGCCCTGGAGCAACTCAAGTAGCTCTTGACGCTCGTTTGCCTGCTTCTCAGGTACCCAATATAGACACAATCGGTAGAGACGAAAATATCGACCCAAACAATGGAGTGACTACTCAGGCTATTAGAGATGAGCTGAATCGGATTCTGAATGTTATAGCCTATACAGTTAGCGGCGCACCCAGTCAGAATAATCTCGAAACACGTATCTTCTTAAATATTGACTCGGGCTATTCATTAATCACTGCGCTAATGACGGGAGGGATGCCAGGTTGGGGTGCCAGAGATGTCCGGCATATTCTGGCAACCTATGGCTATAAAGCCACTACCACTACAACCTATGTATACTATGTGGAAACAGCCGCTCCTACTGCGGGTTACACCGGCTCTTATTATAATAATAAGGGCATGTCAACGTTCTGGTCGTGGGTTAGCAGGAATAATTCACAAGTGTGGTAGGAGGTTGACAATGTTAGCGAAATCGGCGCGGAATCCGCTTGCCGGGGTCTATGACCCCTGACGTTGAGCTTCCTATCGGACAGACCCGGCGGGAGCCGCCATTCGCCAACAGTATTGGAGCTTAGCTGCAAAGACCCACTTCTCTTATCGGTGCGCATGCGTTGCACTTGGCTGGAGCGGACAACGAAGTCTGCTCCAGCCGATTAGATTGGCACCTTAGCCCATAGCAAGATGTCTGGATTCAGGTAATCGGAGAACCGCAGTGTGGGGTCCATTTACACTCAACGTGCTCAATACTCGACGTTTCATTCACCTGAGTTTGCTATTGCTCGCCCTGGTTGCATGTACATCTATGCCTGCATCAATAAAGCAAAATCCCGCGTCCACTCCATTCAGCTCGATAACATCCCTAGAATTTACTTGTCAACCGCCACGACATCGTGGGCGCTAGAACCGCCACGACATCGTGGGCGCGCTAGTGGTGATCTGCCGCCAGGACATCGTGTGCAGTGGGTTCATACTTCTACCTCAAGGAGGTGGGTATGGACCCCTGCACCAGC
>DATDPU010000063.1:0-6231 GCA_035292585.1 Anaerolineae bacterium
CGCTGGTGCAGGGGTCCATACCCACCTCCTTGAGGTAGAAGTATGAACCCACTGCACACGATGTCCTGGCGGCAGATCACCACTAGCGCGCCCACGATGTCGTGGCGGTTCTAGCGCCCACGATGTCGTGGCGGTTGACAAATATGCGCTAATGTCCACGCCGTTCGACGTGTTCAAAGACATGTTGTTGGAGGCGCCCGGCGCAGCGCTGGCCGAGCGCGGTTTCGCCTTGCAAGACGATGCGATCCAGATGCGCAGCGGGCTATACCGGTTTGGTCGACCCGCGCAAGACGACGCGCCGGCCTTCGTCGATGTGCAGTTGTTGTTCTATGCGGGCGGCGGGCCATCGCGCTTTGAAGTGAAAGTGTGGCGGTCGAACCGGCCGGGCGACAAGACCCAGCTGGGCGCCTGGCTGGGCGCGCACGGTGTGGAGACGTTGGCCGACGAGCGGGGTTGGTGGGAGTTCGTATCGGAGCGCGAACTGCGCGAAGCGTTGCAAGACGCAACCACCGGCATCCTGCGTCTACTGGATGCCAAGTCTGCGGGTAACTGATCCACGAAAGAACACGAAGGGGCGCGAAGGGACACACAGGAGGAGAGGGCCATGGGTTACTCCACTTTTTCGATCGTCGCCTACGATCCGGATGCCCAGGCGTGGGGCGTGGCGACGCAGAGCAAATTCCTGGCCGTGGGCGCCGTGGTACCGTGGGCGCGAGCCGGTGTAGGCGCGCTGGCGACGCAAGCGCATGCCAACACCTCGTTTGGGCCGCGCGGGTTGGAGCGGATGGCGTCGGGTTTGAGCGCGCAGGAAACGCTCGACCGGCTGGTGGCGGAAGACGAAGGCCGCGCGCATCGGCAAGCGGGTCTGGTCGATGCGCGCGGCAACGCGGCCACGTTCACCGGCAAGGAATGTTATGCCTGGGCCGGCGGTCGCACCGGAAAGAATTACGCCGTTCAGGGCAACATCCTCGTCAGTGAAGAAACCATCATTCGTATGGCCGAAACGTTTGAGACCTCGACCGGCGAGCTGGCCGAGCGGCTTGTGGCGACCCTTGCCGCGGGGCAGCGGGCCGGCGGCGATAAACGTGGGCAGCAGAGCGCGGCGCTGCTCGTCGTGCGCGAGAAGGGCGGCTACGCGGGCCTCAACGATCGTTACATCGATCTGCGGGTGGATGACGATCCCCGCCCAATCGACCGCCTGCGAGAAATTCTCGCGCTGCATTACCTGTACTTCAAGCGGCCCGACCCCGACGCCCTGATCCCGATCGATAGGTCGGTGGCGCGCGAATTGCAGCGCATCGCCCGGCAGGGCCGACAATATGCCGGCCCGGTCGACGGCGAGTATGATGCCGACACGCGCAAAGCGGTGGAGGCGCTGATCGGCATGGAGAACCTGGAAGAACGCTGGCAAGCCGATAGCCGGATCGATCCCGCCGTGCTGGCCTTTCTGCAGCGGGCCTATCCGCCTGAGGAGCGCCGGCTGGCGCGCACGAAAGCGCAGGCAGCCCGGAAATCGCCAGCTCGTACTAAAGCGCAGGCCACCCGGAAAACGACGCGCAAGCAGACCGCGCGGCGCAGATAAAACGTAGTAGCGGCGAGTCTGAGACTTGCCGCTACTTGCATCTGGGGGCGTGCGACAGTCGCTGAAGACGGCGCTGAAGCCTGTTACGCTCAAACCTGTGACATTCGACACCTTGACGCTCGCGCCGGGGCGTGATACAGTTTAGTCCAGTACCCCCCCCAGGGGGGATGGGATGGAGCGGGGGAGGCTCTCATGGATGCTCAAGCGAAAGAAACGCTCAAACGCCGACTGAAGAGTATTTCCGGGCACGTCGCCGGCATCGAGCGCATGCTCGATCAGGACGCCTACTGCATCGACGTCATCAAGCAGGTACAGGCCGTGCAGGCCGCGCTGAACAAGGTCAACGACTTAATCCTGCAAAACCATCTACACACCTGCGTCATCGACGCGGTGCGCGGCGACGATCGGAAGCAGCGTGAGCGCGTCCTGGAAGAGATCGTCGACGTCTTCGAGATGGCGCAGAAGATTTAACACCTGTCTACCTGCTACTTGTGTACCTTGTATTTGAGTAAACAGGTAACAGGTAAACAGGTAGCAAGTAGGGCGGAGAGCATGGCAACCAAGCACATCACTGTCCCCATCACCGGCATGACCTGCGCGAACTGCGCCGCGACGATCGAGCGCGTGACGAAGAAACTGCCGGGCGTCGTCACGGCCAACGTCAACCTCAGCAGCGAGCGCGGCGCCTTCGAGTTCGACGCCGATCAGATCACCGAGCGGGATGTCATCGCCAAGATCGAGGACATTGGCTACGGCGTGGCAACCGCCGAGGCCGATCTCCCGATCCAGGGTCTGCATGACGACGTCGACGCGCGGACTGTTCAAGATGCTGTGCGGCAACTCGAAGGCGTGCTTGACGCAAACGTATCCTACGCGACCGAGAAAGCCTCGCTCAAATATCTGCCCACGATGATCAGCCAGGGCGACTTGCGGCGGGCGATCGAAGCGGCCGGTTTCAAGGCCGTCGTCGCCGAAGGCGCGTCGGCTGAAGACGCTGAGCGGAAAGCGCGCGCGGTCGAGTTCGCCCGTCAACGCCGCCGCCTGGCGGTCGGCGTGGTCTTCACGCTGCCGCTTTTCGTGCTCGCAATGCTGAACGATCTGTTCCACACCGGCGTGCCCCTGCCCGCCTTCCTGACGCCGATCTTCCACTGGGCGGGCCTGGGTTGGCTGTTCCTGGCGTTGGCGACGCCCGTGCAATTCGGTGTGGGCTACGATTTTTACATCGGCGCGTGGAAGGCGCTCAAGAACCGCGCCGCCAACATGGATGTGCTGGTGGCGCTGGGGTCCAGCGTCGCCTACTTCTACAGCATCGGCGCGCTGCTGAACTTGTACATGGGCCACCTGTATTTTGAGACGGCCGCCGTGATCATCACGCTGATCGTGCTGGGCAAATACCTGGAAGCCAAAGCCAAAGGGCGCACCAGCGAGGCGCTCAAGAAACTGCTGGGGCTGCGCGCGAAGACGGCGCGCATCGTGCGCGACGGCGTGGAGTTCGAAGCGCCGATCGACGATGTGCGCGTCGGGGATACGGTGATCGTGCGGCCCGGCGAGAAGCTGCCCGTCGACGGCGTGGTGATCGAGGGCCGGTCGAGCGTGGACGAATCGATGATCACCGGCGAGTCGATGCCGGCTCACAAGGGGCCGGGCGATAAGGTCGTCGGCGCGACGATCAACAAACAAGGCGCGCTCAAATTTGAAGCGACGCAAGTCGGCAAGCACACCGTGCTGGCGCAGATCGTGAAGCTGGTCGAGCAGGCGCAAGGGTCGAAAGCGCCGATCCAGAAACTGGCCGATCAGATTTCGGCCCTCTTCGTGCCGGCCGTCGTCGCGATCGCGGCGCTGACCTTCGCCGGCCACCTGTTGCTGAACAGCACGAACGGCTTTACCGGCGCGATGCTGGCCGCCGTCGCCGTGCTCGTCATCGCCTGCCCGTGCGCGATGGGGCTGGCGACGCCGACGGCGGTGATGGTCGGAACAGGCAAGGGCGCGGAGAACGGGGTGCTGTTCAAGAACAGCCAGGCGCTGGAACAGCTCGGCAAGGCCCAGGTGGTCGTGCTGGACAAAACCGGCACGATTACGGAAGGGAAGCCGGCGGTGACAGATGTGATACCGGCCAATCTCCAATCTCTAATCTCTAATTCCAACCGAGATTGGCGATTAGAGATTCTGCGGCTGGCCGCCTCGATTGAGCAGCGCAGCGAACATCCGCTGGCGACGGCGATTGTCGAGGCCGGCAAGGGATTGGGACTCACCGAGCCGCAGGGCTTCCAGGCGCTGTCGGGGCGCGGCGTTTCGGCGACGGTCGATGGTAAGCACATTCTGCTGGGCAACCTGGCGCTGATGAACGAGCAGCAGGTGCACCTGAATGGTCTTGCACGCGAAGTCGAGCGCTTGCAGGCCGAAGCCAAGACGGCGATGCTGTTGGCGATCGACGGCGAAGCGGCGGGCGTGATTGCCGTGGCCGACACGGTCAAGCCCGGCTCGAAAGAAGCGATTGCCGCGCTGCACGCGCAGGGCCTCCGGGTCGTGATGATCACCGGCGACAACCGGCGCACCGCCGAGGCGATCGCGCAAGAGGTCGGCATCGATCGGGTGCTGGCCGAAGTGCGGCCCGGCGATAAAGCGGCGAAGGTGAAGGAGTTGCAATCAGAAGGTAAACAGGTAACAGGTAAGCAGGTACAGGTAGTGATGGTGGGGGATGGTATCAACGACGCGCCGGCGCTGGCTCAAGCGGATGTGGGGATTGCCATCGGCACCGGAACAGACATTGCCATTGAAGCGGCCGACGTGACGCTGATTTCCGGCGATCTGCGCGGCGTGCCCAAAGCGATCGCGTTGAGTCGCGGCACGCTCCGCACGATCAAGCAGAATCTGTTCTGGGCCTTCTTCTACAACGTGATCTTGATCCCGGTCGCCGCGCTCGGCGCGCTGATCCCGATGCTGGCGGCAGCAGCGATGGCCTTCAGCAGCGTGTTCGTCGTGAGCAACTCGCTGCGATTGCGCGGCCTGAAAGTGGCGCGGTGACAGAGGCGCTTGGCTGATTCAGTCAACTCGCAAATTATCCAACTCACACCAGGAGGAACAACATGGCAGTCGATCCGATCTGTGGTATGCAAGTCGATGAGAAGACGGCGAAGTTCAAGACGGAGTACAAGGGCGAGACGTACTACTTCTGCGCGCCGGGCTGCAAGTACACTTTCGAGGAGCAGCCAGAGGAGTATGTTGGGGTTAATCGCAAACCTTTCGTGCCCATGAAAGGGCACGGCCACTAGTACTCCACCACAGTGATTTTGATGGGCGTAGCGTAGGGCCTCGTGCCCGTCAGACGCCCACAAGGGGCTAAGCTACCCGTCATTTTCTCTGTGGTAGGGTACTAGAGCGGATTCCAGTCGCGTTGAGGGAACAACTTACTTCCTCGCTACTGGAAAGTAGAGTAGAGTGAGGCGGATGATTTTCCGGGTGTCGGCAATTGAGCCGGCTGCTGACCTGCAGGATTTAGAGGAGACTCTCAGCTTGTGCCGCACTTCGAAATGCCAGCAAGGGCCAGGGTGGCCCATTTAGCGAGATTCAAAACTGCGAATAAGTTTCAGTGGATAGTTATCTGGTGTGTTCTCACCGCGCTGTTTGCAATTGTCGCCACGATCATCCCGGCCAGTGGTGTTTTGGCCTTTGACTGGATCGCGTTTTTCGATCAGGGTTGGAATGTGCCAGCATTTTATCCGCCCTGGACGCGGCTTATCGTACTGCCGTTAAGCTGGCCGCTGTTGACCGGGCTGACTTTATCCACCTTCAGCGTGGCCGTGTTACAGCGTGCTTCTTCGCTACCCAGCACTGTGGCGGCGTTTCTGAATCTTCCGCTCTTCTGGACGATCTTCTTGGGGCAACTGGATGGCTTGGCCTTGCTGGGTGTAATCGGGCTGCCGTGGTTAGCGCCGCTGGCCCTCACCAAGCCTCAGGTGGCGAGTTTCGCTATTGCATCGCAACGCACAGCTATCATCCTTACGGCGATCTTCTTAGTGATCTCGTTTCTGCTATGGGGCTTCTGGCCGGCGGACATGCTCACCTATCATTCTAATCGGGAGGAGTGGCCCCAAGATATTGCATTGGGATGGCTGATAGGTATACCTTTGTTCGCACTCTTGGTGTGGAAGATGCCCAAAAAGGATGCGGATTGGTGGATGCTGGCTGGAACAACACTTACGCCTTTCCTTATTCCTTACAATCTGTTGCCGCTCATGCCTGCCATAGCCCGATTGCCCCGTGGATGGGCCATCGCAGCCGCAATCGCATCTTGGCTGCCCCTGTCTGCCAACTGGATAGGCCCATTTGGTTGGCGTTTGGGCTGGTTGTCGATCGCGATTATCGGGATCGGTCTGGTGGTCTCCAGGCGTGATGTTTTGCTCGGGCAGCAGCCAGTAACGGCATAGAACATTGTCGACATCCCGGCCGAGGAGAGTGTCATCGACCTGCAAATGGGAAGCCTTTCACGCCCATGCAAGGGCATGGACACTAGCAGTTTGTCGGAGAGCGGCATTAAGCCGTTCGATAGGTGATACACTTCAGGCATGAGCCGAAAATTCAAAACCGCCAATTACGAAGAGACGCTTAACCTTACGATTCGGCTGGGAGAAGCTCTACCGCCTAATCAC
>DATDPU010000064.1:0-2258 GCA_035292585.1 Anaerolineae bacterium
CAAGACGGGTACGCGCCAGATCATCATGATCTCGGACGGTGAGCCCACGGCGCACATCGAGCACGGGCGCTCGTTCTTCTCCTACCCGCCCAGCCCGATCACGATCCGCGAGACGCTCAAAGAGGTCAAGCGCTGCACCCAGAAGAAGATCACGATCAACACCTTCATGCTGGACCGCAACTACTACCTCAAAGAGTTCGTCAACCAGATGGCGAAGATGAACAAGGGCCGCGTCTTCTACACCACGCCCGACCACCTCGGCGAGTACATCCTCGTCGACTACGTGCGCAACAAACGCAAGAGCGTCCACGGCGTCGGCTAGCCGACGCTCGTGCCCCGCGTTAGCCGATTCTTCGGCATCAGCGTCGTCATGTACTACAACGACCACTCGCCTCCGCATTTCCACGTGATCTACTCCGGCTCCGAAGCTCAGATTGCTCTCGACACCCTGGAAGTCTTACAGGGGTCACTCCCATCCAGAGCTATTGAGCTTGTGCGAGAATGGGCTGAGATGCATGCACGTGAATTGAGCGAAGACTGGGATCTAGCCCGACTGGGGCTGCCGCTGAAACCTATCGCCCCCTTGGAGTAGCAATGATCCGAATCAAGCGCGCCAGATACGTTCGGGATTTCACTGTGGAGTTCACCTTCACGGATGGCTCGCGCCGCGAAATCGATCTGGCGCCCTTCCTCAGTGGCCCGATCTTCGAATCGCTGAGGACGCTCGACGCTTTCAAGAAGTTCAGGCTTGACCGTGAACTAGGCACCATCGTGTGGCCAAATGGCGCCGACATCGATCCGGACGTTCTCTATCTAGGTCTCACACCCGCGGCGTCCGAGACTCCGGCGCGGTAACTCTGCAGGCGCGGATCGGCCGGAGCAACAAGTGCCTCCTGGATGCGCCGGGTGTGGTCCCTGCGATCCCTCGCTGCGGAGGTCATCGACGGGCCCTGCACCGGCGCCGAGCGCATCCTCAAGCACCGCGCCATCGAACTCGGCCCCTGCCACCGCCGCGTCAACGCTATAATCGCGCTGTTATGACGCCGGCGAGCGCGGAGCCAGCCGCGCACGACCCTAAGGCGCCGCTGCCCCAGCGGGCCACGCGTTGCCCTGAGTGCGACGCACCGTCCGGGGCCATTCGTCGCTGGCCGGATTCACCCGGCGCCTGGCGCGCAAGCTGCAGCCGCTGCCGCCATGCCTGGCTCGAGGCCTCGCGCCGCACCTTGTTCGATACGCTGTTTCATTCGGGTGACATGGTGCTCTTCGCCGGGCTTGCCGGTATCGCCGTGATCGGCAGCGGCATCCTGGTCTACGCGCTGCTGGCGCCGATCGTCGGATCAAATGACGCCAGCGCTTTCTTTCTCACGATCATCCTCTGCTTGGTTGCTCTCGTGTTCATCGGCAAGCGGCGTATTGGCTCGTAGCCGCTGCGGGTCCCGCGGTTGTGAACCGGAGCCTGCGCTGGCATGCTAACGCCCGATGGACCCTCTGGGACTCGCCTCGACTCACTACAACCGCGTCATACTCGGCGCGTTGGCGCTGGTGATCATCCTCCTGACCGGCACCGCCGGCTACATGCTCATCGAAGGCTGGTCGTTCTTCGACGCCTTCTACATGTCCTCGATCACGATCACCACGGTCGGCTATCGCGAAGTCCAGCCGATGAGCCGCCAGGGCGAAATGTTCACCATCGGGCTGCTCTTCTTCGGCGTCGGCGCCGCATTCTATATCCTGACCTCCCTGGTTGCGGCGATAATCGAGGGCGACCTGCGTCAGCTGTTCGGCGCGCGGCGGATGAGAATGACAATCCAACATATCAGCGACCACTTCATCGTCTGCGGTTACGGCCGCGTCGGCGAGGAGATCGCGCGCGAAATGGTGACGCGCAAGGTGCCGTTCATCGTGGTCGACACCAACGAACCGCGCCTGCAGCACGCCCGCGATGCCGGACTGCTCGTGGTTCTGGGTGACGCCACCTCGGAGTCTGTGCTCTCGGCGGCGGGCGTCGAGCGCTGCCGCGCCCTGATCGCCGCGTCGGACTCGGACGCCGCCAACACGTACATCACGCTGACCGCAAAGGGCATGCGTCCCGAGACCTTCGTCGTCGCGCGCGTCGGCTCACCCGCCGTTGAGTCCAAGCTGCGTCAGGCGGGCGCCGACCGTGTCATCTCGCCCTACCTGATCGGCGGCCGCCGCATGGCGCTGGCAGCAATGCAACCGATCATCACCGACTTCATCGACCTCTTCCCGGACACGCA
>DATDPU010000065.1:0-17520 GCA_035292585.1 Anaerolineae bacterium
TGCCTGCTACCCAAAAAACCAGTGAGGCAACCCGTGAAACAGGCCAAGTTAAACACTCACTTATCAGAATGGGCGGCTAATTCCGGGCCCAATGCCAGCTTGGGCTGCTATTAGGCCTTTCTCTCCGACAAACTGCTAGTAGGCAGTCCATCTGAAATTGATAAGCCGTAGCATAGCCCCCTGCTTGCGCCCCCTTGCGGGGTCGTGGGCGGTGGACGGGCATACGGCTCTATGCTACTCATCGTGCTCGGTGGAGCGCATCCGGTCAACTGGAGTCGTGGGCGGTGGACGGGCATACGGCTCTATGCTACCCATCAAAATCAACTGGACTGACCACTAGTCAGCCGCGCCCTCCGTCTGGTTGGTCAGGTAGTTTTCCAGACCCATCTGATCGATCTGTGCGCGCTGCTTCTCCGCCCAATCCACGTGCCCTTCTTCCATCTTGAGAATCTTCGTCAGCAGATCGACCGTGGCCTGGTCGTCCACCTCGTGCGCCAGGCGGATCGCGGCGTTGTAGGCGCGCACGGCGGCATGCTCGGCGTCCTGGTCGTTCGTCACCATCTCCAGCACACTCGCGCCGATCTTCATCGGGTTGAGTTTGTTGACGACGGGCACGCCTTCCAGGAAGATGATGCGCTGGATCAGCCACTCGGCGTGATGCATCTCATCCATCGCCTGATGCTCGATAGCTTTATGGAGCTTCCCGTAGCCCCAGTTATCGCACATCTCCGAGTGCACCATGTACTGGCTGATGGCGGTCAGTTCGTCCGCCAGCAATTGGTTCAGAACAGCGTTGAGCTTGTCGTTTCCTTTCATGGTTGGTCTCCTTACAGGTTGAGATAGGGTGTTGCCCGATCATAATCTTACACCAGCCGAGCAACCTTTGGGTTGGCCAGCAGGGTATTGATCGGGGCGGGTGGCCGGTCGAGGTTGCGCCAGACAACGTCGGTGGTCGTCAACAACGGCATCAGGCGGCCCAACTCTGCTCCGGGCGCAACCGTGCCCAGTCTCCAGCATAGTAGGACATTTGTCATCTGTCGAAGGTCTCAATTCAAGGTGGAAGCTCGCATATTTACCGACTGAGGGGGCATTCCAATCATTGCTATCTCTCAAATCGGTTAGCTGTCTAGATCATGGACGTGTCTCAGTATGATAGCGTGACGTCTGACAGCAGACGCCGACACGCGCGCGGACTTATACTGGCCCTACTAACCACAGGAAGCACAGCCGGAGGATAAGATGCGCAACCAGCTGTTATTGGGCCTCGGGCGGCGCCTGCTGTCAATCCCGCCCTTCATCT
Source organism: Anaerolineae bacterium (assembly GCA_035292585.1). GTDB lineage: Bacteria > Chloroflexota > Anaerolineae > Fen-1058 > Fen-1058 > DASSFZ01. The sequence continues at coordinate 1,301 of DATDPU010000065.1, forward strand.
GGCAACGTCAGGTCAAGCGCAACGCGCAACGTGCGCGCGCCGGACTCGGCTTCATGTCAGATGACCATCACCGTGTGCGCGACTTCGTCGTGACCGAATTACCCAGCGTCGGGCAGCCGCTGTTGCCGGGAATGATCGCGCAACAGCTGAATCTGCCGCCCGACCGCGTCGGCGCGATCCTGGACGATCTGGAACGACATCTCACTTTTTTGTTCCGCAACGAGGCCGGCGCGGTCGTGTGGGCTTATCCTGTCGCGGCTGCTCCAACGCCACATCGCTTCGTGGCGAACACGGGCGAGTCGCTGTACGCAGCTTGAGCAATCGACGCGCTTGCGGCGCCCTTCGTGCAAGGGCAATTACGACAAGCCTTCATCTCGATTTCCGTGACAACCCAGTGCGGGCATTGCGGCCAGGCGCTGCACCTCGAAGTCGATAGTGAGTTGAACTACAAGGTCGCTGAAGTAGATGCTGCTCCTTTGATCGCCGCGCCGCTGGTCGATTTCGCTCAGCTGCGCGCTCCCAGCATCATCGACGCTTTCTGAAGGAAGTCCGTCTTCTTCTGGTCAGAAGAACACGTCCGCGAGTATCGCAAGCAGTGTGGCGGTGTGCGCAGCATTTACATGACGCTGCCCCAGGCCGCGACCATCACCCGGATCAGCCAGAGCGCGATTTTTGCGTTTCCGCGTTGAAAATTTCCGCTAGCGTTCAAGTCAATGGATGAAGCCTAATATTTCGTTTCGAGTTGCGTGTTAGCTGAGAGCAATCTATACTTGAAGCAATACGCCCATCGTGCGGCGCGCTTTCGTCCAGGCACAGCACTTTCACACGGGACAGGCTCGCTCGGCGAGTTTTTTTTGCCAGGCGCTCGAAGATGCCGTGGCCTTGATCTTCGCACAACTTCAAATGATGATGCAATTCCCCCCCTTCCCCATGTGGGAAGGGGGTAGCCCATTTAGCCGGATGTGATCTCCACGCCTCGAACCGAAGGAAGGCGTCATGAGCGATGAACTGAGCGAGCGACTGGCCGGCTTATCACCGCAAGAACAACGCGCGTTGCTGGTCAAATTGCTCCAGCGACGACAACATGCGCCCCAACGCGCCCCGCTGTCTTTTGCGCAGGAGCGCCTCTGGATTTTGCATCAACTGGAGCCTAACAGCTCGGCTTACAACATCCCTCTGGCGTTACGCCTGTCGGGAGCGCTGGACCTGAACGCCTTACGGCAAAGCCTGAACGCCGTCGTCCAACGCCACGCCGTGCTGCGCACCACCTTTGCCCTGGAAGCCGGACAAGTGCTTCAAGTGATTGCTCCGCAGTTGACGCTGGCCGTGCCCCTGGTCGAGCTGGCCGATCGCTCACCCGCCGAGCGCGAGGCGCAGCTCCAGCAGGCGTTGCAGGAAGAAGCCCGGCAGCCGTTCGACTTGAGTCGCGGACCGCTGCTGCGCGCGCGGGTGTGGCGGCTGGGACCGGCCGAACACGTGCTGCTGGTGACGCTGCATCACAGCGTGTCCGATGCCTGGTCGGTCGCGATTTTCACGCGCGAAATGGTGGCGCTGTACCAGGCGGCGTTGACCGGGCAGGCTGCCCGACTGCCCGACTTGCCGCTGCAGTATGCCGACTATGCGGTCTGGCAGCGCGCGTGGCTCAGTGGCGCCCTCGAGGCCAGCCAGCTGGCGTACTGGACCCGGCAGTTGGCCGGCGCGCCGGAGTTGTTAGCCTTGCCCACCGACCATCCGCGCCCGGCGGTGCAGACGCAGCGCGGCGCGACGCACTTCTTCTGGCTGTCGCCGGATGTGTCGGCGGCGCTGCACACCTTCAGCCGGCAGGAAGGCGTCACGCTGTACATGACACTGCTGGCGGCGTTCAACCTGCTGCTGCACCGCTACACCGGCCAGACGGATATCGTGGTGGGGACGCCGATTGCCCATCGCAACCGCAGCGAGTTGGAGGCGTTGATCGGGTTCTTCGTCAACACGCTGGCGCTGCGCACGCGGTTCAGCGCTGGGGAAACGGTGCGGGAGTTGGTGCGGCAGGTACGGGAGAGTGTGCTGGCCGCCTATGCGCATCAGGATGTGCCGTTTGAGAGGGTGGTAGAACACCTCCAGCCGGCTCGGCATCTGGACCGCAGCCCGGTGTTTCAGGTGCTGTTTGCGCTCCAGAATGTGCCGCAGGCGCCGCTGCACCTGCCGGGCGTGCGGGTGGAGGCGCTGGTGGTGGAGACGGGGGCGGCGCCGTTCGATGTGACGGTGCTGCTGGAAGAAAGCGCCGGCGAGCTGCGCGGCGCGGTGGAATACAACACAGACTTGTTCGAGGCAGGCGCCATCGCACGGTTGGTGAGTCACTTCCAGACGCTACTGGCGGCGTTCCCAGTCAACGCTGAACGGCGGCTGGCGGAGGCGCCGCTGTTGAGCGAGCCTGAACGGCAGCAGGTGGTGGTGGACTGGAATGCCACGCACACGCCCTTCCCGCAAAATCAGTGCATTCACGAGTTGTTTGAAGCACAGGCTGAGAGCCGCCCGGCGGCGCTGGCGGCGCGTTTTGAGCAGGAGGCGCTGACCTATGGTGAGTTGAATGCCCGCGCGAATCAATTGGCGTGGTATTTGCAGGGGCTGGGGGTGGGGCCGGAGACGCTGGTCGGACTATGCGTGGAGCGTTCGCTTGACCTGGTGGTTGCGGTGTTGGGCATCCTGAAAGCGGGTGGGGCGTATGTGCCGCTGGACCCGGTGTATCCGGGGGAGCGGTTGAGGTTCATGCTGGCCGATTCGGGCGTGGGGGTGGTGCTGACACAGACGCATTTACGCGACCGGCTGCCTGAGCACAATGCGCGAGTGGTGTGCCTGGACGCTGATTGGCCTGCTATCGCCCAATCTCCAATTACCAATCCCCAATCTCCCGTTATTTCCAACAACCTGGCTTACGTCATCTACACCTCAGGCTCCACGGGCCGGCCCAAGGGCGTCTTGGTCACCCATCGGGGAATTGCGAACCTGGCGGAAGCCCAGGGGCAGGCTTTCGGCATACAGCCGGACAGCCGCGTGCTGCAATTCGCTTCTTTCAGTTTCGACGCTTCGGTCTCCGAGATTTTCACCACCTGGCTGAGAGGGGCAACGCTCTACCTGGCTCGCCCGGACTCGCTCTTGCCGGGAGCACCCCTGGCTCAACTGCTACGCGACTCGAACATCACGGTGGTTACCCTGCCGCCTTCGGCGCTGGCCGTTTTGCCGCCGGATGAACTGCCTGCGCTTCGGACGATCGTCAGCGCCGGCGAAGCTTGTTCGGCGGATTTAGTGAAGCGCTGGGGAAAGGGGCGGCGTTTTCTAAACGGCTACGGGCCAACCGAGGCGACCGTCTGCGCGACGATGGCTGTGCTCGACGGGCAGGAAGCCCGAACCCCCTCCATGGGTCGGCCGATTGCCAACACGCAGGTCTACATCTTAGACGCTCAGTTGCAACCCGTACCGATCGGTGTGCCCGGCGAACTCTACATCGCCGGTGTGGGCCTGGCGCGCGGGTATCTCAATCGACCCGACTTGACGGCGGAGAAGTTCATCCCCAACCTGTTTATAAAGGATGAAGGGGGGAAGCGAAAGGATGACGATGGAGGGTGGAAAGCTTTGCGGGTAGCTGAAGGGTCTTCTTCATCACTTGCCCCCGAAGCGCACCCCCTGCCTGCGGCGGGGGCAGGTCGAAGGGGGCTCCGTCCTCATCCCTCCGCCTTGCTGTACAAGAGTGGCGACCTGGCGCGCTGGCGCCCCGACGGCCACCTGGAGTTCCTGGGCCGCCTCGATCAGCAGGTGAAGGTGCGCGGTTTCCGGGTCGAGTTGGGCGAGATTGAAGCGGTGCTGGGGCAACACGCGGGCGTGCGCGAGGCGGTGGTGGTGGCGCGGGAAGATAGTCCCGGCGACAAGCGGCTGGTGGCGTACCTCGTGCCGGTCGATGCGCCGCCGCCAACCGTGTCTGACCTGCGCGGGTTTGTGCAGCGGCAGTTGCCGGAGTACATGCTGCCGGCGGTGTTCGTGATGCTGGAGGCGCTGCCGCTGACGCCCAGCGGCAAGGTGGATCGGCGGGCGTTGCCGGCGCCGGATCAGGCGCGGCCGGCGCTGGCGCAGGCGTTCGCGCTGCCGCGCACGGTGGCAGAGGCGAGGCTGGCGCGAGTGTGGGCGGAAGTGCTGAAGGTGGAGCGGGTGGGGGTGGACGACAATTTCTTCGAGTTGGGCGGTGATTCGATTCTGAGCCTGCGGGTGGTGGCGCTGGCGAAGCAGGCGGGCCTGAGCCTGACGCCTCGGCAGCTGTTTGAGCATCCCACCATCGCCGGGCTGGCCGCGCTGGCTAATACTGCACCTGCACTTCAGGCAGAACAAGGGCCGGTCACCGGGCCTGTCCCGCTCACTCCGAATCAGCATTGGTTCTTCGGGCGAAATCTGGAGCATCCCGGCCACTGGAATATCCCGATGTTGTTGGAAACATCGCCCGACCTGAAACCGGCGCTGCTAAAGGAAGTCATGCGGGCTTTGCTCGTGCAGCATGACATCCTGCGCGCTCGCTTTGCGCGCGAAGCGACTGAGTGGCGGCAATTCATAACAGCCCCCGACGAGACCGTGCCCTTCACCGCGATGGACCTGAGCGAATCGCCAGAAGCGGAACAGAGCGCCGTCCTCCAGACGACGGCTATCCAACTCCAGAATAGCATGGACCTCGCCCGAGGGCATTTGATGCAAGCGGTCTACTTCGACCTGGGCGCTCAACAACCGGGGCGTTTGCTATTCGTCTTGCACCACTTGATCAGCGATGCCTACACCATCCAGGTGTTAGCCGAGGATTTCCAATCCGCCTATCGGCAGCTCGCGCGAGGTGAGCCGATTCAATTGCCGCCGAAAACTACTTCTTACCAAGCCTGGGCCGAAAAGCAGGCGGCCTACGCTCAATCAGCGGAACTGCGCCGCGAATTGGACTATTGGGTCAGTCTGCCCTGGGAGCGGGTTACCGCCGTGCCGTTGGACTTCGCGGACGAAACACAGAACACCGTCGCCTCAACTCGTGTGATTACGGAGTGGCTGGGCGTCAGCGAGACCGAAGCCTTGCTCAAAGCGAATCGGATGGGCGCGCAAGATGTGCTGCTGGCCGCTTTTGGACAAACACTGGCGCATTGGATCGGGAACCCTTACGTCCTCTTCACCTTGATCATCAACGGGCGCGACGCCATTTTCCCAGACATCGATCTTTCCCGTACCGTGGGCCTCTTCGCGCTGGGAATCCCGGTGATCTTGGACCTGAGGAATGCTGAAACCCCGGAAACGGCGTTAGCCAACGTCAAAGAACAAATAGCGCGCATTCCTAATCGTGGAATCACTCACGGCATCATGCAGCGGCTCACTCGTGACGCAAGTGACCAGCGAAAGAAGATGGATGAAGATACCAATCGCCGCAAAGTCGTGTTCAATTACGTCCCTCCGATGGGAAGTGCTGCGCCGGGCGATTCTTTCTTCCGCCCCGCGCGCGAACCGGTCGGATCGCCTGAGGATCCGGCGAATCTACGCGACTATGTTTTGAAGTGCACCGCGACTACCTTCCAGAATCAGTTTGCATTCTTGTGGGAATACGGCGAAAACATTCATCAGCGTGCGACGATCGAGAAAGTCGCCCATGATTTCCTGGAGCGGCTGCGGGCGCTGGTGGCTTATTATGGCGCGTAGGTAACCTATCCGGAGGTGTCATGCCAAAGACACGGTTGAGATGCGCGTGGGCCGGGACCGACCCGCGCATGATCGCCTATCATGACGAAGAATGGGGCGTGCCGCTCCACGACGATCACAAGCTGTTTGAATTCCTGATCCTGGAAGGCATGCAGGCCGGCCTGAGCTGGTCGACGATACTGAATAAGCGCGAAAATTTCCGCAAGGCGTTCCACGACTTCGATCCCCGGCGGGTTGCCAAGTACGCCGGGAGGGATGTTCGGCGCTTGTTGGCCGATGCCGGCATCATCCGCAACCGGCTCAAGCTCGAAGCGGCGATCAACAATGCGCGCCGATTCCTCGAAGTGCAAGCCGAGTTCGGGACGTTCGATCGGTACATCTGGCGGTTCGTCGATGGCAAGCCGATTCGCAATCGCTTCCGTGTTCTCGCCGAGATTCCGCCCAAGACGCCGCTCTCCGATGCGATCAGTAAAGACCTCAAACAGCGCGGCTTCCGCTTCGTCGGCTCCACGATTGTGTACGCGCATATGCAGGCGACGGGCATGGTGAATGATCACTTGGTCGATTGCCCCCGATATGCCGCCGTCGCGCGGCTTGTCTGAAACGCTCGCCCCAAGCCCAACCCCAGCGACACTTTGGCCCACATTTGCCAAAACTGTCGAATTTTCAAGATGAATATCTTGACAAATTTGACCGGTATATGGTATAAACATCATACCACTATACCTTATTATGCCTCAAGCCTCAAAATACACGCCAATTCAAGCAGAACGCCTCTACGAGCGCATCGTCGAGCAAGTCGAGCAGAAGATTCTCTCTGGCGACTTGAAAGTCGGCGATCGGTTGCCGCCTGAGCGCGAGCTGGCCGATCAATTCGGCGTAAGCCGGACGGCCGTGCGCGAGGCGGTCAAGGCGCTGCGCCAGAAAGGTCTGGTCGAGGTCCAACCGGGCCGTGGAACGTTCATCACCAACGGCACGTCGCGAGCGATGCGTCACTCACTTGATTTGCTCACCCGGATTGGGCGGGTGGACGGCTCCGCGAATCTGGTGGAGGTGCGCGAGATCATCGAGCCGGAGATCGCCGTTCTCGCTGCCGCTCGCGCAACGGAAGAGCACATCGCCGCGATGCGCGAAGCAGTCGAGACGATGGAGGTCGCTCTTGAAGACCCCGACCGGTTTATCGAAGCCGACCTTGATTTTCACCTGGCCCTGGCTGAAGCCACGCAGAATGCGCTCATTCCCGCCCTGATCGATTCGATCGTTGATCTGCTGCGCGAGCAGCGGGCGCGCATCTTTCACGTCCAGGGCGGGCCGCAGCGCGGCCAGTTCCATCATAAGCGCATCCTCGATGCAATCGTTCGGCGCGATCCGGAGGCGGCCCAGGAGGCGATGCGCGCGCATCTTCAGCAGGTTCGTGAAGACAGCGGGGCTTCGGCTGCACCCGCGGACTGAGTCCCTTGCGTTTTGGAGGATTAAATGGCTAATCTGGGCTTTGTGGGTTTAGGGGTGATGGGGAGCCGCATGGTCAAGCGCTTGCTGAATGCCGGCCATACCGTCACCGGTTACAACCGCACGCAGTCGAAAGCGCAGTGGCTCCTGGATATGGGAATGCGCTGGGCCGATACGCCACGAGCCGTGGCTGAAACAGCGGACGTCACCCTCAGCATGGTGACCAACACGGCTGCCTTGCAAGCCGTGACCGAAGGCCCTGATGGTATCCTGGCCGGGTTGAAAGCGGGCAAAATCTACGTGGACATGAGCACCGTCAGTCCGGCGGCCAGCCGGGAGCTGGCGGCCCGCGTGGCGGCGATCGGCGCGGCCATGCTCGACGCGCCGGTATCGGGCAGCGTGATCACGCTCGAAGAGGGCAAGCTCTCCATCATGGTCGGCGGCGCTCCAGACGCATTTGAAAAAGTCAAGCCGATTCTGCAGGACATCGGGCCGAAGGTCACCCACGTCGGCGGCAACGGGCTGGCCGTATCGATGAAGATCGCCACCAACCTGAGCCTGGCCGTGCAGATGCTGGCTTTTTCCGAGGGCGTGCTGCTGGCCGAGAAAAGCGGCATCAAGCGCGAGATCGCCGTCGAGGTATTGCTCAACAGCGTCATCGCCTCACCGATGGTGAAGTATCGCGGGCCGTTTGTGCTGAAGATGCCGGACGAAGCCTGGTTCGACGTGAACATGATGCAGAAGGATATGAGCCTGGCTTTGGAGCTGGGAAGGCAACTGGCCGTGCCGCTGCCCACGACGGCCGCGACCAACGAATTCCTGACGACGGCGCGGGGCATGGGATTAGCCGAGAAGGATTTCGCGATCTTATTCGAAGTTCTGGCGCGCATGTCGGGGATAGACACATGAATCGTTTGCCGGACGCTGCCGCGCAAGCGGTATACGCCGAGCCTGACGTCGAGCACTGGCTCCACGCATACCAGCAGATGGTGAAGATCCGCGAGTTCGAGGAAAAGGTGAACGAGCTGTACACTCAGGCCCGCATGCCCGGACTGGCGCATTTGTACATCGGCCAGGAAGCGGTGGCCGTCGGCGTGTGCGAAGCGCTGCGCCGCGACGATTACATCACCAGCACGCATCGCGGGCACGGCCACTGTCTGGCGAAGGGCGCTTCGGTGGAGCGCATGTTCGCCGAGCTGCTCGGCAAGGAGGCGGGTTACTGCCGGGGCAAGGGCGGCTCGATGCACATCGCCGATCAGGATACCGGCAATCTGGGCGCGAATGCGATCGTCGGCGGGAGCGCCGGAATTGCGACCGGCGCGGCGTTCACATCCAAGCGGCTCGGAACCGGGCAAGTCGCGGTGTGCTTCTTCGGCGAAGGCGCGCTGGGGCAGGGCCTACTGTACGAAGTGATGAACCTGGCCCAACTCTGGAAACTGCCCGTGATCTACGTCTGCGAGAACAACCTGTACAACGAGTACACGCGCTATACCGAAACTACGGCCGGCGATTTGCTGGCGCGCGCACAAGCGTTCGGTATCCACGCTGAGGAAGTAGACGGCCAGGACGTGCGCGCCGTCTACTCGACGATGCAGCGCCTGGTCGAGCGTTCGCGCGGGGGCGAGGGGCCGGCCTTCCTGCTGTGCCACACTTACCGCTATCGCGGCCATCACGTCGGCGACATCAATCGCACCTATTACCGCGCGAAGGAAGAAGAGCAGGAGTGGATGGCGCGGCGCGATCCGCTGAAGAAACTCGCCGAATCCTTGCTCGACCGGCAGCTCACCGACCAGACCGTGCTCGATCGCATTCACGCCGACGTGAAAGTGGAGATCGAGGCGGCGGCGCAATTCGGCCTCGACGCCGCGTATCCCGACGTGAGCCAGGTCACTCAACATGTCTATGCCTGAGGCCAACGGCCGCGAACTCACTTTTGCCGAAGCCATTCGCGAGGCGCTCGCCGAGGAGATGCGCCGCGACCCGCGCGTGTTCATCGTCGGCGAAGATGTGGCGGAAGCCGGCACGCCTTTCAAAGTCCTGTCGGGCCTGGTCGAAGAGTTTGGGCCGGAGCGCGTGATCGATTCGCCGATTTCCGAAGCGGGCATCACCGGCCTGGGCGTGGGTGTGGCGCTGACCGGCCTGCGACCCGTCGTGGACATCATGTTCGGCGATTTCATCACGCTGACGATGGATCAGATGGTGAACCAGGCGGCCAAAGTTCATTACATGTCCGGCGGCAAACTCAAAGCGCCGCTGGTGCTGCGCACGACGTTGGGCGCGACCCGACGCTCCGCCGCGCAGCACTCCCAATCGCTGCACGCGTGGTTCAGCCACATTCCCGGTCTGAAGGTGGTTATCCCTTCGACACCCTACGACGCCAAGGGTCTGCTGAAGACCGCCATTCGGGATGATAACCCTGTCGCTTTCTTTGAAGATAAGATGATGTATAAATTGAAAGGCCCGGTTCCAGCCGAGGAGTACACCATCCCGTTCGGCGTCGCCGACGTCAAACGCGCCGGCGCCGACATTACGCTCGTCGCCACGAGCAGCATGGTGCAAGTCGCGCTCGGCGCGGCGAAGTTGCTGGACGAGATCGGCGTGAGCGCCGAGGTGATCGATCCGCGCACCACCGCTCCGCTCGACAAGCAGGCGCTGATCGACTCGGCTAAAAAGACCAGTCGCGCGATCGTGGTGGACGAAGGTTACGAGCGCTACGGTGTGACGGCGGAACTCGCGTCGATCATCGCCGAGGGCGCGTTCTACTACCTGGATGCGCCGGTCAAGCGCATCGGCGCGCTGGATGTGCCGATCCCGTTTTCGCCGCCGCTCGAGGACGCGACCGTACCGAACGAGCAGATGGTCTTTGAGATGGCCAAGACGCTATGTGGAAAAGCGTAATATACGCAATACGCATTAGGCTTTATCGGAAATAGGAGCATAGCCCCCTGCTTGCGCCCCCTTGTGGGGTTGTGGGCGTCGAAATCGTGCGAGAACGCGCACGAGGCGCTATGCTACGCTGTTATTTCCGATAGAGTCTACTATGTATTACGTAGGGCGTATTGCGTAGCGCATAGGCAAGTAATCGAGGAGCTTTTGGGGGTATTCGCATGAGCACTGAACGTCTACGCACGGCTGCCGTCGTCTCGGCCACGGGAGACGGACGTGAATCGACTGAGCTGGGGGAATACGGCTGTTACGTCGGCGGCCAATGGTTGAAGACCGGCGCAGCGATCGAAGTGCGCAGCCCGTACGATGAAGCGCTCGTCGCGATCGTGCATCGGGCCGGGCCGCAGCAGATCGAAGTGGCGATTGCGGCGGCAGCCGAGGCTTTCCAGGTCACGCGCACGTTACCCTCCTGGAAACGCGCCGACGCGCTGGAAAAGATCAGCGCGGGCATCGCCGCCCGGCGCGAGGAGCTCGCCCGCACGATCGCGCTCGAAGCGGGCAAGCCGATTCGCACGGCGCGCGCCGAAGTCGATCGCGCGATCTTCACATTCAAAGTCGCCGCCGAAGAATCCAAACGCATTTACGGCGAGATCGTCCCGCTCGATTGGCTGCCGGGAACCGAGGGGCGCGAGGCGCACATCCGCCGCACGCCGCTTGGCCCGATCGCCGGCATCACCCCGTTCAACTTCCCGATCAACCTGGTCGCGCACAAGGTCGCGCCGGCGCTGGCTGCCGGCAACCCGATCATCATCCGCCCGGCGAGCCAAACGCCGGTGAGCGCGTTGAAGCTGGCCGAGATTGTCTCGGAGTCGGGCTGGCCGGAAGGCGCGTTCAGCGTCGTGCCGAGCACGACGCAAGACGCCGCGCCGCTCATCGATGACGATCGGATTCGCCTGTTGACTTTTACCGGCAGCCCGGCGGTGGGTTGGTCGTTGAAGAGTCGAGCCGGGCGCAAGCGCGTCACGCTCGAACTGGGCGGCAATGCGGGCGTCATCGTCCATCACGACGCCGAGGTGAATTACGCCGCCGAGCGCGTGACGTGGGGCGGGTTCTCGTATGCCGGGCAGTCGTGCATCTCGGTGCAGCGCGTGTACGCGCACACTGGCGTCTACGAAAGCTTCCTCGATCAGCTGCTGCCGCGCGTGCAGGCGCTCAAGGTCGGCGATCCGCTGGATGAGGCCACCGATGTGGGGCCGCTGATCGATCGGGGCGCGGCCGAGCGCGTCGAAGCCTGGGTGAACGAGGCGAAGCAGGCTGGGGCCGAAGTGCTGATCGGCGGCGCGCGCACCGGCCGGCTGTGGCAGCCGACGGTGTTGGCCGCGCTTCAGCCGACGCTGCGCGTGAGCTGCCAGGAAGTGTTCGCGCCGTTGATCGGCGTGTATCGCTACACCGAGGCGCGCCAGGCGATCGCCGCCGTCGACGATAGCGACTTCGGCCTGCAAGCCGGGCTGTTCACGAACGACTGGAACGTGATCAAAGCCGCGTTCGACGACATCGAGGTGGGCGGGCTGATGATCAACGATGTGCCCACCTTCCGCATCGACCACATGCCGTACGGCGGCGTCAAGCATTCGGGCTTCGGCCGCGAAGGCTTGCGCTATGCGATGGAAGAGATGAGTGAGCTGAAGTTGTTGACGTTCAATCCGCGCAGCCCGTAATCCGACCGGGAAGGAGGCGCCTCGAATCGAGATAGGAGCCGTGCTCTTCGCAACCCAATGCGCCGATCGCATCACCTAGAGGAGGAGAGAAGATGAAACGAAATAGCTTGCTCGTTGGAATGATCAGCCTGTGCTTCTTGCTCGCCGCTTGCGGCGGCGCCGCGACGACCACAGCGCCGACACAGCCCCCGGAACCCACCCGGCTCGTGGAGAGCACCGTGCCGCCGGCCCCAACCGATGCGCCCCCTGAAGCCGGGCCGATTCGCATCGGCGCCTCGCTGCCGCTGACCGGAGATTTTAGCGAACCGGGAACGGCGGCGCAGCGAGGCTACGAAGTGTGGGTGGCGATGGTGAACGAAGCTGGCGGTCTGCTCGGCCGCCCGGTCGAGCTGAGCGTCGTCGATAATGCCAGCGATCAAGATACCGCCGTAGCCGATTACGAGAAACTGATCACCGTCGACGAAGTCGATCTGGTGGTGGGGCCGTTCTCCAGCCGCCTGGTGATCCCCACGTCTGAAGTCGCAGCGCGCTACGGTTACGCCTTCGTCGAGCCGGCAGGCGGCGCGCCCGACGTGTTCAATCGGGGCTTGACGAATCTCTTCTTCGCGCAGCCGGCGCCCAGCGCGACCCAGGCCGACCCCTTCGCCGAATATATTCTCGGCCTGCCGGAAGATCAACGCCCCCAGACCTTCGCCGTCGTCAGCCAGGACGACCCCTTCACGCTGGGTGTGATGGAATCGTTGAAGGAGAAATTGACCGCAGGCGGGCTGGAGCTCGTCTTCGACGAAATCTACCCGCCCGAAACATCGGACTTCTCATCGCTCGCGCTACAGGTGGCTGATCTGGACCCCGATCTGATTGTCGGCGGCACGCAGCTGGAGGACTCGATCGGCCAGATTCGCGCGTATCAGGAAGCCGGTTACCAGCCGCGCGGCGCGTTCTTCACTAGCGGCCCGTCATTGCCGGGGCCGTTCAGCGAAGGGCTGGGCACGGCGACCGAAGGGGTCTTCGCGTCCATCTCGTGGTTCCCGGAGGCGGAGGAGCATCAGAATGCCGAGTTCGTCGCCAAGTACATCGAGATGTTCGGCGGCACGGCCAACGATATCGCGGAGGATTCGGCGAATGCCTTCACCGTGGGCCAGGTGCTGCAGCAGGCCATGGAGAATACCGACTCGATCGACAACGCGCAGCTGATCGAGGAGCTGCACGAGGGCACGTACGATACCATCGTCGGCCCATTGAGCTTCGACGCGGTCGGCCAGCCGCAAGGTTCGTATATGCTCTTGCAGTGGCAGGGCGACACGTTCGTCATCGTTGGCCCGGCCGGGCGCGAACGCGGCGAAGCGGTCTGGCCCAAGCCGGAGTGGTAGACCTCATCCCCTCCCCGGGTGCGCTACCCCTCCCCCTCTCCCAAGCTTGGGAGAGGGGGAGGGGTAGAGGTAGAGGTGAGGGAGCCGGCCTAGTGCTTCAACAATCTGAAGTTGCATAGTTCCCGCCGCAGTTGAACTGCGGCGGACGGCACGCTTCGCGCAACTGCCGTCCGAACCCCGCAAAATTAAGTGGTCGGGGTACTCGTCACATGACCTTTCCATCGGCGAACGTTCTGGTTCAAGTCGTCATTGTCGGGTTGCTGACCGGCGGCGTATATGCCTTGATGGCCGGTGGGCTGTCTTTGATCTTCGGCGTGATGCGCGTGATCAACATCGCCCACGGCGCGTTCCTGGTGCTCAGCGGCTACATCGCCTACTGGCTGTTCACGCGCTACGGTCTCGATCCGCTCCTGTCGGTCCTGATCACGATCCCGCTGTTTTTCCTGATCGGGATCGTTTTTCAGCGTTACATGCTGTCCCGCGTGCGCGGCGAGCCGGGCCTGTTCGTGCTGGTGACGTTCGCGCTGGCGATCACGCTCGAAGGCATCATGGGCGCGCTGTGGCAATCCACCGGGCGCTCGGTGCGCACGGAATACACCGGCGAGGTGATCCGGCTGGCCGTGCTGAATCTGAACCTGCGTCTGCCGATCGTGCGCGTCATCGGGTTCGCAGCGGCCGTTGGCGTAATGACCTTTTTTCACATCTTGATCCTCCGCAGCAATCTGGGCCGCGCCATCCGCGCGACGATTCAGAATTCCACGGCGGCGCAGCTGGTCGGCGTCAACGTTGCCCGCGTGCAGGCGGTCGCTTTCGGCTTCGGTCTGGCGGCGGTGGCGGCCGGCGGCGCGATCTTCAGCTTGATCTGGACGTTCAACGCCTCCAATCACGAAGAGTGGATCGCCAAGATGTTGTCGATCATCGTGCTGGGCGGCATGGGCAGCCTGCCCGGTGCGTTCATCGCCGCGCTGATCATGGGCGTGGTCGAGTCAGTCGCGGCGGTCACGCTGACCACGTATCTGTCGCCGATCGTGTTCTACCTGATTTTGTTCCTCGTCCTGATCTTCCGGCCGCAGGGCCTGCTCGGCGCCCGGTTGCGCGAGGGCTAAGATGCGGACTCGACTCGCTCGTTGGTGGCCCGCCCTCGCGCTCGTCGTACTGTTGCTCTATCCCTGGATTCTGCGTCAGCCGTATTATCACGTGCTGGGCTTTAACGCGCTGTTGTATGCCATGATGTCGACGAGCTGGAACATCATGGGCGGTTATACCGGCTACAAATCGCTCGGCCACGCCACATTCTTCGGGCTGGGAGCATACCTGGCGGCGCTGGCCGCCGTCCACCTCGGTTGGAATCCACTGCTCAGCGCGCCGGTGCTGGCGCTCATGGTGATGTTGGTTGCCTTCGGGTTAGGCTGGGTCATGCTGCGCACCAGCGGCTCGGCCTTCGTCATCGCGACCATTGCCATGCTGCTGATCTTCCGCCTGCTCGCGCTCAATCTGCGCGACATCACCAACGGCGCGCCCGGCTTGAGCCAGCCGCTCCCGCCGTGGACGCCGGAATTCTCGCGCATGCCCTTCTTCTATTACATGCTCGCTTGCCTCATCGTCGCCTTGCTCGTATCCGCCTACATTCGCCGCTCGCGTTTCGGCCTGGGGCTGCTGGCGATCCGCGATGACGAGGGCAAGGCCGAGATGGTCGGCGTGAACACGACGCTGTACAAGGTGCTGGCGTTTGGGGCGAGCGCGTATTTCGTGGCGTTGGGCGGCGGCGTCTGGTCGTACTTCACTTCGCACATCAGCCCGACGTTTGCCTTCGATATTTTGATCGGCGTCGATATGATCTTGATGACGATGCTCGGCGGTCTGGGCACGCTGTGGGGGCCGGTGCTGGGCGCGTTCATTCTGATCCCCGCCTCGGACCTGATCCTATTCAGATTTGGCTCCAGCCAGATTCACCTCGCCATCTTTGGCGCGCTGATGTTGGCGATCATCCTGTTCCTCCCGCGCGGCATTCTGCCCACGCTTCAGGAGTGGCTTGAGCGCCGACGCACCCCCCGCGCGGCCTTCGCGGGCGCGCACTCGATGGCGGAGATGATGGACGACCCGACTGCCGCGCCGGGCGGGCATGATTCGGATGAGGCAGAGTTGTCCGTCGTGGAAAAGGCGAAATCATGACCGCCTTGCTCAGCGCAGAGAACTTGACGCGGCGCTTCGGCGGCATCACGGCGGTCAACGCGTGCTCGATCGAGGTGCAGCCGGGGAGCATCACCGGCCTGATCGGCCCCAACGGCTCCGGCAAGACGACGCTGTTCAACCTGATCACAGGCGTCTATCCGCCGCACACCGGCGAGGTGTACTTTCGCGGACAGCGCGTGACGGGCACATTGCCGCATCGCTTGTGCCATCGCGGGTTGAGCCGGACGTTTCAGATCACGCGCCTGTTCTGGGACCTGAGCGTGCTGGAGAACATGATCGTGCCGGTACGGCAGGTCGGGCTGCGCGCGCTGTTCGGGCCGGGCATGTTTCAGCATGAAGAGAAGCGGGCGATGGCGCTGCTGGAGCGCGTCAGCCTGGCGCATCTGCGCGATCAGCCGGCGCGCAAGCTGTCGTTCGGCCAGCAGAAGTTGTTGGAGTTCGCCGCGATCTTGATGGCGGAGCCTGAACTGGTGCTGCTCGACGAGCCGGCGGGCGGCGTCAACCCGACGATGATCCGTTTCATGATGGATCTCATTCGCGGCCTGAACCAGGACGGCGTCACCTTCCTGGTCGTCGAGCACAACATGGGCGTGGTGATGGAACTGTGCGATCACATCCTGGTGATGGATCAGGGTCGGAAGATCGCCGAAGGCCCGCCGCAGCAGGTGCAGTCCGATCCACTGGTGCTGGACGCTTACTTAGGGACTTGAGTTTCGATCCACGAATAACACGAATCTGCACGAATCGATGTTTATTTGCCAGTAGGCTTTATCGGAAATAGTCGCATAGCCCCCTGCTTGCGCCCCCTTGTGGGGTTGTGGGCGTCGAAATCGTGCGAGAACGCGCACAAGGCGCTATGCTACGCTGTTATTTCCGATAGAGTATAGTCGCATAGCCCCCTGCTTGCGCCCCC
>DATDPU010000066.1:0-6919 GCA_035292585.1 Anaerolineae bacterium
CTCGCACAGCGCAAATACAGACGGGATGGCTCACCGTCCGCGTCCCCGTCCGCTTCGCGCGGCCCGCGCGGACGCGGGCCGAGAGCAGTGGCCTATTTTCAGGGCCGATCGGCTATTGACATATTAGATGCGATTGCCCTAGTCAAACGCTTTGACAGGCCCGCAGTGGGCGAGTACAATCGGGCGCATGGATTATGCCCAGCTTGAAGACGCGGCTTTAATCGTGCTCGTCGCCGAACGTGACGAAGCAGCGTTAGCCGCGTTGTACGATCGCTACGCGCGGCTGGCTTACAGCGTGGCCTTTCGCATCGTGGGGCAACGCCAGCTGGCGGAAGAGATTACGTTGGATGCGTTCCAGAGTGTGTGGCAGGCCGCCGCCAGTTTCCGGCAGGATCGCGGCCGGTTCGTGACCTGGTTGATGAGCGTGGCGCGCCATCGGGCGATCGACGAGCTGCGCCGGTTGGGGGTGCGGCCGGAAGGGAATGTGATCGATCTGGAGCAGGGCATCGACCACAGCGCCCCGCGCGTCGACTCGGTCGAGGACCTGGTGTGGCTCGACCAGCAGCGCGCGGCTGTTCGGCGCGCGCTGGCCGACTTGCCCGATCCGCAGCGCCGGGCCTTAGAAATGGCCTACTTTGGCGGGCTGACCCAGCAGGAGATTGCGGAGCAGCTGGAGACGCCCCTGGGCACGATCAAGACGCGGATGCGGATGGGCATGCAGAAGCTGCGCCGCGCCCTGGAACAGCTAAACACCGCGGAGTGAGGTAATCCGATTGCGCCACGGGTGCGTATAATTGCGTTGGAGAGTGGGGTCAGGGCGTAGGGTGAACGGATAGACGACGTGAACATTCGAATGCTCAATTGTGAAGAACTTGAAGAGCTGCTGCCGGAATACGCGCTGGGTGTGTTGCGTCCCAGCGAGATGGCCGACGTGGTCCGGCACCTCCACACCTGCCCCCACCACAGCGCTGCGCTCAGCGGGTACGAAGCGGTGTCTGATGGACTGTGCGCGAGCGTGCCGCTGATCGATCCGCCGGCCGGTCTGAAGTCGCGCGTACTGGCGAGCCTGGGGCGGCGGCCTGCGGCGCCGCGCCGGATCGAGCGCCGGGCGCGTTTCGGCTGGGCGGCGGCGGCGCTGGCGACGGTCTTGGCCGTGGCGTTTGGCCTGTGGGGGCTATCGCTCCAGAATCAGGTGGACGCACCGTCTGAACGGCGCGAGCAGCTGTTGACGATTGTCCAACAACCCGATGCGCGGATGATTGCCTTGGACACGGCAACGGCCGGCGGTTCAGCTAAAGGCGTCCTGATTTATGCCGGTACGCAGGCGGCGTTGTGGATTGTGGGCTTGCCCGAACTTGAAGGCGAGCAGGTCTACCAGTGCTGGTGGATCGACGCGGACAATCAGCGCACGAGCGGCGGCACGTTCAAGCCGGAAGGCGGCGCCAGCACCTGGATCATGCCGATGCCCGCCGATCGTCAAAAGTATCGCGCGCTGGGCATTACGCTCGAACCGCAGGGTGAGAGCGCGCAGCCGCTAGGGCCGCGCGTGATGAGCGCGGAGTTCTAGACCTGCGAGGTTTCATAAACCTCGCAGGTCTTTTAACTCGATCCACTACCCCGAAAACCGGGTTCGGGGAGACCGGTATAGTTTCATAAACCTCGCAGGTCTTTTAACTCGATCCACTGCTCGAAAGGCGCATCGAGCAACCCGAACCTCAATTTTCCCTGTGGTGTGACTACCGCATATTGATTATCGATCCAGGCGACGAAGCCGAGCGGGCCGCGCGGCGCTCGGTCGGTTTCCAGGATCGTTTCCCCATCGACCTGCCAGCACGCCCCATCACGCTGCCAATCTACCTCGTAAGTGTGCCAGCCGGTCATATCGCCTTGCCGGAACACGATCGATTTCTCGCTGATCCCCAGCGCGCGTTGCACGCGCGGCCACACACCCCGATAGAGCTTGGGCGAGCGACTGATCAGCGTGACCAGCGGCGCAAGCGGCGCCCAGGCCAACGCCGATCGGCGACCGGCGTCGATGCAGGCCGCTTTCCAGCCGTGGCCGGGCACATCCAGCGCGAGCGACAGGTTCGAGGACGGCCCGGCATAGAAGAACCAGAGCGCTTGCGGCAGCGCCGGGATTTTGCTCTGTGGCCCAAAGGGATTGTTCCAGAAACCGAAGCCGGCCGTGCCGGTAAGTGTTTGGTGCGCGCCGTGGGAGAATCGGGCGTGGAGGGCGAGATGCAGCGGAGGTCGGTGTGGAAATCGGCGGCGAGTCAGGCCGGCGTAGTCGTCGAGCTGCGCATCGCTGTACCGGCTTGCCGATGCCGAGGGCAAGATCAACCGCGCGCCGTCCGGTATCGATTCGATCTGCCCGCTGCCTGCCAGGAACGGCCTGCAGCGCGCCAGCCAACTATCCGCCAAACCCAAACACCTTGCTCTGTGCAAGAGCGACTGACCCCACTCCGCCATGCTACGGGGCAGGTGAGGCGCTACTATCCAGCTTGAGCGACTGAAGTCGCTACTACCAACTACCAACTTGCTACTCCAGGACTTACGCAGTTGCATGTTGCTGCCGCAGTTGTACTGCGGCAGATGAGGCGGCGGCAGTGCAACTGCCGCACCAACTGCGTAAGTCCTATACTCGCTACCTGTCTACCTGCCTACCCAACTCTCTTCAACGCCACGATCGTCATATCATCGAACGGTTCTGCCTGACCCACGAACTCCTGTATCGCCTCGCAGATTCCGCGCACGATCTCCGAGGCAGAGCGCTGCCGGTTCTCTACCAGCAGCTGCGCCAGCCGCTCCATCCCAAACTCCTCGACGTTGGCGTTCAACGCATCCGTCACGCCGTCGGTGTACAACAGCAGGACGTCGTCAGGCTCGAAGCGCACCTGGGATTCGGTGAGCTGGATCGAGTCGAGGATGCCCAGAGCTGTGCCGGGCGCGTGCAGCGCGAAAATCGCGCCGGAGGCGGCCTGCACCAACATAGGCGGGTTATGGCCGGCGTTGACGAAGCGCAGGGTCGCCGCGTCCGGGTCGAGCACGCCGTAAAACACGGTGATGAATTGATCGGTGCGGCTGTCGTTCAGGATCAGTTCGTTCGTGCGCTGAATTGCGTCGGCCGGGCTGCGCCCGCTGATCGCCACCGCGCGGATGAGCGTTCGGCACAGCGCCATGAAGAGCGCAGCCGGCACACCCTTATCCGATACGTCGGCGACGACCAGGCCGAGCAAGCCACTGCCCTCCAGAAAAGACCCCGCTAAACCGGCTGGTCGCTGCGCGGGATCCCTGAGCGCGATGAAATCGTAGAAGTCGCCGCCGACCTCGCGCGCGGCGGCATAGTGCGCGCCGAATTCCCAGCCGGGCAGCGCGGGCAGCTCGCGGGGCAGGAACGACGTCTGGATTTGCCGCGCCAGCTCCAGCTCCTTGCGCAGGCGCTGCTCGGCCAGCGCGCGTTCCTGCAGGCGCGCCTGTTCGATGGCGATTGCGGCCTGGTTCGCCATTAACTGCAACAGCCGGATTTCGTCATCGTCGAAGTGGCGCGGCGCGTGCGTGTTGACGAGCAACGCCCCGATGCGCTGACCGGCAGCCGTGACGGGCACGGCCAGCGCTGAGCGAAAGCCCATCATTTTGTAGATCAGGTTGGGAACCGCCGAGAGCGGGTCTTGATCGAGATCGTCGATGCACACTTGCTCGCCATTGTAGTAGGCGCGCCCGGCCGGCGCATTCCGCACAAAGTGCGGCGGGCCGCCTTCAAAGAGCGCCAGATTCCAGCCCAGGCTGGCGCGAAACTCGATGTTGCCGTCGGCATCGGCCAACACCAGGGCGCAGGCGTCGGCGTTCAGCGCCTCGGCGACGAGCTGCACCACCTGATCGACGACGGCTTGCAGATCGTGCGACGAGAGCAGCGCGTTGGAGAGATTGAGCAGCGCGGCCTGCTCGCGCACGCGCTGGGCGCGCGTGAGATCGAACAGGCGCGCGCGCTCGGCCGCCAGCCCGATCTGGTTGCCGATGACCGTCATCAGCTGCAGGTCTTCGTCGCTGAAGCGATCGAGCGTGGCGCTGGCGACGTTGAGGATGCCGATGACGCGGTCGCGGGCGCGAATCGGCGCGCTGGCGTGATAGCGCAGGCCGCTCACGTCCCTGCCCTGCGCGCTGGCGTCCTCGAGGCGGCTGCACTCGACAATGTTGATCGACTTCTTGAGTTTCCCTTTTTCAAACAACGTCTGGCACGAGCAGCCGGCCGACTTGAGGCCGTGGGCGTTATCGGCAGCCAGGCCGGGCGGCAACTGGAAATCGGCGGTGTGGATCAGCTGCGCCGGCTCGCCCGGCGCATGGGGATCGAGCAAAAAGATCCAGCCGGTGGTCAGCCCCAGCAGCTGGACGAGCTGCGCCAGCGCGGATTGCAGCGCCGAGCGCAAATCGAGCGACTCGTTGAGCGTGGCGGCAATCTGATTTAGCGTCGTCAGTTCGGCGATACGCCGATCGATATCCATCAGGGTTGGACAGACGTTGGTTTCGGATGACTTGCAAAATGCTTGCAGGCCGGTTGGGGATGCGCTGAAAAAGATTATATCACGTGCTGGGCGATTGCTTTTGAAATTGCTTTTGGTATAATGCTTCAGGAACAAATTACAAACCGGTTCGCTGCGGCCACAGCGAACGGCTCGAAAGGATTTGCATGGAAATTACCTGGCTTGGACATAGCTGTTTTCGACTGCGCAGCCGGACGGCAACCGTCGTCACCGATCCCTACGGCAAAGACCTGGGGTTGAACCTGCCGCGCGTCCGGGCGGATATCGTAACAGTCAGCCATGCTGCCGACGATCACAACTACACCAAGGGCGTGAAAGGCGATTTCAGAGTCTTGTCGGGACCGGGCGAGTATGAAGTAGCGAGTGTGTTCGTGACCGGCCTGGTGTTGAGCGATCGCAAGGCGACGGGCAAGTCGGCCACGGGCGCGCCGGCTGCGTCGCGCAACACGGTTTTTCTGATCGAACTGGACGGCCTGACGGTGTGCCATTTAGGCGATCTCGATTCGGCGCCGACGCAGGCGATGCTGGAGGAAACGCTCAGCGCGGTGGACGTGCTGCTCATCCCGGTCGGCGGGGGCGAGTCGCTGAACGCCTCGCAGGCGGCGGAAGTGGTCAGCCTGCTCGAACCGCACATCGTGATCCCCATGCATTACAAGATCAAAGGGACCGAGCTCAAACTCGACCCTGTGTCGAAGTTCCTCAAGGAAATGGGCCTGGATAAAGTCGAAGAGCAGGAAATGCTCAAGATCGACCGCAGCGGCTTGCCTGACGAGACGCAAGTGGTGCTGTTGGAGTTGAAGAGCAAGGACGAATGAGACCATGAGCGTCCGATCGCTGTGTTGCGCCGTCCTCCTGATGTTGGGGTTGAGCGCCTGTGCAACCCCGCCGCCTTCGGTGGACGACCATTTGGCGGCGGGGCGCACCGCTTTGGAGTCTGGCGACACGGCCAAAGCGATTCAGGAACTCGAAGCGGCCGTCGCGCTCGATCCCACGCGCGCCGAAGTGCAGGTGTTGCTCGGGCAGGCGTATTACGCGGCGAGCCGGCCGGACGAAGCGCGCCAGCGGCTGCAGACCGGTCTCCAGCAAGATCCGTCCAATGCCACTGCCCAGTATCTGCTGGGCGATTTGCTCATGGATGAAGACCAGCCGCTTGAGGCCGCGCAGGCGTATGCCGCTGCCGTCAAACTCAATCCGGCCGGGCGCGCTGATCACCCGCGAATCGACGAGGCGCTCGCGGCGGCGCTGCAGGCCGGTCAGGCAGCCGTTAAAGCCAGCCAGTGGCAGCAGGCCATTCCTTACTTGGAAGCCGTACTGGCGCTCCAGCCCGAACACCTGGAAGCTCGTTTCATGCTTGGCAACAGCCACTTCAACCTGGGCGATTTCGCTGCCGCCCGAGCGGCCTATCAAGCCGTGCTGGAAATCAACCCGGCGTATGCGCCGGCGTTGACCAATCTGGGCGTGGTGGCCTACCAAACCGGCGACCTGGAGCAGGCGGTATCTTTGTTCCAGCAGTCGTTGGAGGCTCAGCCAGAGGACGCGGAGACGAACTACCTGCTGGGCGCAGCCTACCTCAATCAAGACCAGCGCGATCTGGCTCGCGAACAATTCGAGCGCGCGCTCGAACTCGATGCCGAGTTGGGCCAGGCTCACATCGGGTTGGGCAATGTGTATCTGCTCGACAAGGACTATCCGCAGGCGGTGGACACGTTGCTGCGCGCGCTGGAGTTGATGCCGGACTCGCCCGAAGCCTTGTTCGCTTTGGGCAAAACCTACGCCGAGATGGGACGCTGCACGGATGCCGTGCCGACGTTTGAGAAGTTTCAGACCCTGAATCCACAGGAGCCATTCAAGAGCGAAGCGCAAAAACTACTGGAACAGTGCGCCAATTAAACCCTGAAGACCGATCCGCGAAAGACATACTTGATACCTAGCTACCTGCGTACCTGATACCTGTCTACTGGTGTACGGGTAAACAGGTATCCAGTAAACAGGTGGACGCGAGACCAGCTGCAGTAGAACGGATGCGGCGGCTTCCCCCAACACGTGCACGGGGGAGGGGATGCCCTCTAAGAGATCGATAGCGTAACCGGCATCCGTTCACATGGCTGATAGGTGGTCTCATGAATACATCTTCTGCTTCACAGCGCACACTGCGCATCCTCACGGCGGTGTTGGTCTGCGCCCTGATTACGCCGACCGCATGGGTTGCCGCGCCGGCTCAGGCGTCGAGTGCGCTGCTACCGCCGGCAGGCCGGTCGAGTTCACCGCCACCGATCTTCTCCACGGCGCCGAGTTCACTATCCGGTGCATCACCGGCGATCGTTCGTTCTGAACCCAACCGATTAGCTTTGCCGATCTTCGTCATCGGCTCCCCCCCCCCC
>DATDPU010000067.1:0-43394 GCA_035292585.1 Anaerolineae bacterium
CTCGCACAGCGCAAATACAGACGGGATGGCTCACCGTCCGCGTCCCCGTCCGCTTCGCGCGGCCCGCGCGGACGCGGGCCGAGAGCAGTGGCCTATTTTCAGGGCCGATCGGCTATTGACATATTAGATGCGATTGCCCTACCGATACCCGTTGGGGCGACACAACCGCTGCCATCCTTTAGAGTTGTAATGAAGGCGGCGGCTGGCACTGTCGCCCCGCATCCCACCGCTCGGCGCAGGTCTTAGCGCAGCACCCCGGAGCGCGGAGCGTAGGGGCCGACCGAGCCATTGTAGAGACCTACGGTCTCCCTGGGCCTCGGTCAAAGACCTTCGGCCATCAAGGGCGCTTCAACCTTCGTCATTCGTCGCCTGCCCCGTAGCGCAGCGGAGGGGGTTGGTCGTCCGTCATCCCAGTCCTATTGACTGGCCCATCGCTCTATGCTACGCTTTTGCCACCCCGGCCAAGGAAGTGAGCGTGTCAACCCTTGTGGAAACTCTCGCCAGCTATGTCCCCGCGCTGGTCGCACGTCGCTTCATTGACACGCCGAGCCAGATCACGTCTCCCGGCGCCGATAGTTTCCCGGCGGCCATCCTCTTCGCCGACATCTCCGGCTTCACCGCCCAGACCGAGCGCCTGGCCCAACACGGGCCGGCCGGCGCAGAAGAAATGTCCCGGCTGCTCAACGCCTACTTTGGACAGTTGATCGATCTCGTCACCGCTCACGGCGGCGATATCTTGAAGTTTGCCGGCGATGCGCTGCTGGCCGTCTGGCCGGCGATCGATGAATCCCTGGATACGGTCGCGCGCCGCGCCGCACAGTGCGGTCTGGCCGTGCAAGCCACACTCCACGCTTACACCGTCGCCGAGGATGTCCGGTTGTCGCTGCGGGTGGGCATCGGGGCCGGCGAGATTTTTATCGTTCACATCGGCGGCGTGCGCGGCCGCTGGGAGTTCCTGACTGCCGGCGCGCCGCTCGTCCAACTCGGCAACATCAAACAAGACGCCCAACCCGGCGATGTGATTATCTCAGCCGAGGGCTGGGCGCTCGTGCAGGCGTGGTTCACCGGGCGCGATCTGCCGCAGGACTGCATGCGATTGGAAGCGGTGCGCGAGCCGCTCCCGTTGCGCGCCCTCGCCTCACCTGCGCCCCTCGCCCACGACGCCGCGCTGCGCGCGTTCATTCCCACAGCCATCCTGGATCGGTTGGCGGCCGGGCAGACGGAATGGCTGGCCGAGCTGCGGCGCGTCAGCGTGATCTTCATCAACCTGCGCGAGCTCAACCACGCCTCACCCAACGCGCTGAAGCAGGCGCAGATGGTGACGCGCGCGCTCCAGACACTGCTGTATCGTTACGAGTGCAGCATCAACAAGATCAGCGTGGACGATCGCGGCGCGACGCTGGTCGCCGCGGCCGGGCTGCCGCCGTGGGCGCACGAAGACGACGCGGCCCGCGCGGTGCAGGCGGCGTTTGGCGCGCAGGCCACGCTGCGCCAGTTGGGCCTGCAGCCCGCGATCGGGATCGCGACCGGCCTCGTCTTCTGCGGATCGGTGGGCAACACGAGGCGGCGCGAATACACGATGGTCGGCGATGTGGTGAACCTCTCCGCCCGCTTGATGCAGGCCGCCCAAGATGATGTGCTGTGCGATGCAGCAACCGTTCAAGCCGCGCAGTCGCAGCTGTCATTCGAACCGCTGCCGGCGATCTCCGTCAAGGGCAAGGCCGAACCGGTGGCGCTCTATCGTCCACAAGGTCAGGCAAAAACCACGCTGCGCCCGCAAGGCGCAATGATCGGTCGCGCCGCCGAGCGGGCGGTTCTCGAAGAACAGCTGCAAGCATTGGCGGGGGATGGCGCAGGTGGCGCGCTGCTGATCGAGGGCGAGGCGGGCATCGGCAAGTCGCGGCTGGTCGACGAGCTGCTGCAGCTGGCGCAAGCCTTGGGCGTCACCTGCTTGAGCGGCGCCGGCGATGCGATCGAAAAGAACACACCCTATCACGCCTGGCAGAGCATCTTCACGCGCTTGTTAGGTCTCGACACGCTGACTGATCCAGAGACCCGGCGCGCACACGTCCTGGATCAACTTCAGTCCGAGCCAGAACTTCTGCGCCTGTCGCCGCTGCTCAACGCGGTGTTGCCGCTCGATCTGCCGGAAAACGAAACGACCGTGCAGCTCACGGGTCAACTGCGCGCCGATCACACGCACGATTTGCTGCTGCACATCCTGGCGCAATTCCCCGTGACCGAACCGAATGATAGGGACACAGCCCCCAAAGTGTTGACCGTAGAGGACGCGCATTGGTTGGATTCGGCCTCGTGGGCGCTGATGTTGCTGGCCGGCCAGCGCGTTCGGCGCCTGCTCCTGGTCGTCGCCACACGCCCGCTGGCCGATCCGCCCGTGGAGTATCAACAGTTGTTGTTCGCGCCGAACACGCGGCGCTTGCGATTGGAGGCGTTGCCGCCCGATGACACGCTGGCCCTGGTGTGTCAACGACTCGGCGTCGATGTCTTGCCGCAGCCAGTGATCGACTTGATCGCCGAGAAAGCGGAAGGCCACCCGTTTTTCAGCGAAGAGCTGGCGTATGCCTTGCGCGACGCCGGCCTGATCCGGGTCGTCGCTGGGCAATGTGCCCTCGCGCCCGATGCCGGCGATCTGCGCGCCCTATCCTTCCCCGATACGATCCAGGGCGTGATCACCAGCCGCATCGATCGACTGACGCCGCCCCAGCAGATGACGGTGAAAGCGGCGAGCGTAATCGGGCGCACCTTCCCCTATCGGATTCTGCGCGACATCCATCCGATCGAGATCGACAAGCCGCATCTGGCCGATTACCTCGCCACGCTGCAACAGCTCAACCTGACGCTGCTCGACACGCCCGAACCCGACCTGGCGTACATCTTCAAACACGCCATCACGCAAGAAGTCGCTTACAACTTGATGTTGTTCGCCCAGCGCCGGCAGTTGCATCACGCCGTGGCCCAGTGGTATGAGCGCGCGCAGGCCGACGACGGGACGCACTATTACCAGCTGCTGGCCTACCACTGGAACAAGGCCGGCGACGAATCGAAGGCCATCGACTACCTGGAGAAAGCCGGCCGCCAGGCGATGCACACCGGCGCGAACGCCGAAGCCAAGGCGCTGTTCGAGCAAGCGTTGGAGCTGTTGCTGAATCTATCGGTCACGCCGCAGCGCCAGCGGCAATTGGTAGAGCTGGCGGTGAATCTGGCGCGCGTCGGCGCCTATCTGCCCAGCGATAACATCCTGGAGATGCTCCAACGTGCGAAAGATGCGGCCGAGGCGCTGCAAGACGAGGCGCTCCTGGCGCGGGCGTATGGAGGCGCCGGCGCGTTCCATTACGTGATGGGGCGCATCAGCGAGGCGCTGAACGACTTCGGCAAGTGCATGGCGTTAGCGGAGCGGCTCGGCCTGGAAGAGTTGCTGATGCAACCTTACAACATCATCGGGCGCACGCTGGCCGTGACCGGCGATTACGCCAAAGCCGCCGCGATGCTCGCCAAGGGAATTCCGCTCGCCGAAAAGTTCCACGACCTGGAACTGCTGTCCGGCTCGCTGCTGTTTTACGCCTCCACGTTCTGGTTTCAGGGGCGGCGAGCGGAAGGCGTGCCACATGCCGAACGCGGTCTGGCACTGGCCGAACAGATCGGGCTGCCCAGCCGGATTGCCGGCAACCTGATGGTGATGGGCTTCTGCCAGGCCTTCTGTGGTTTCTTCGAGGCTGCCACGCATTATCTGGAGTACTGCCTGCGCATTGCCGAAGAGAAGCAATTTATTCAGCCGTTGTACATCGCGCACGGCTGCCTGGGATATTTGCACTTGCACTGGGGCAACATCGATACGGCGCGCGATCACCTCGGCCGCTGCCTACAACTGGCCGAGGATAACAAGGCTTCGGCGTTTGTGCCGTTATATCAAGCCTATCGCGCCGAGCTCGACCTGATCAATGGGGATTGGCCTGCCGCGCTGGCGCGCGCCGAAGCGGCCTCGGCGGCAGCCGAGCGCACCCAGCAGCGCATGGCGCAAGGCGAGGCGCAGCGCATCCTGGGGAAGATTCACGCGCGGGCGGACACGCCCGATTGGGACAAGGCCGAACAGGCGCTTAAGAACAGCCTGGCCTTGCAGCAGAAATATAACGCGCGACCGCTCGTCGCGGTGAGCACGTTCGAGCTGGGTCAGCTGTATCGCGATCGGGGTCAGACTGATCAGGCGCGCGCGATGCTCGACGAAGCGATGCAGCTGTTCGAGTCGCTGGAAATGGCCTGGCATCTGGCGCAGGCCCGCCGCGTCAGCGCTGCGCTATGACGGAATGTTAAACCGCAGAGGCGCGGAGGTCGCAGAGTACGTTGGAGAAAACTCCGCGCTCTCAGCGCCTCTGCGGTGAAAACTACAAGGAGGAGTTCGATGACCGACACAGACTCGTCCATTGTCGCGCAGACCTTGCCGCCGGGTGGAACGCGCATGTACCAGGAATACGAGGTGGAAGAAGACGCGCTGCGCTCGGCTTACCACTACGAACAAGACCCGGAGTTCTACTACATCCAGACGGCGGGCGAGTGGAACGTCTACTCGTGCATCCTATGGGAGGATGGCTTCAGCGTAACACAGGCGCAGGAGAAGAAACTAGACCGGCTGGCCGAGTCGATGCGGCTGAAGCCGGGGATGCACATCCTGGATGTCGGGTGCGGCTGGGGCGGCCCGTTAGTCTATCTGTGCCAGACCTACGGCGTGACCGGCCACGGCATCACCGTCTCGCCCAAACAGGCGGCGGCGGCGCGCGCGCGCGCGGCCAGGCGCGGCGTCAATGCGACCTTTGAAGTCGTCCACTGGAAGAATCTGCCCGAAGTCGAAACGTACGATGCGATTTACTCCGACGAGGTCATCGTCCACTTCTTCGACCTGGATGGCTTCTTCGCCAGGTGTCACCGGCTGCTCAAACCGGGCGGCTTGATGGCGCACAAGGAGTTGCACTGGGGTCACTCCAGTTTCGCCGAGCCGAAACCACTGGGCGATCACATCAACAAGATTTTCGGCTACACCGGCAACTACCTCCCGCTCTACACAGAGCTGCAGCTGCTCGACCAAAACAACTTCCAGCTGGTCAACGTGTTCGAGATCCCGATGGAGAACTACTACCGGACGATGGACATGTGGCTGAAGAACATCTTCGACAACCGCGAACGGTTGAAGGCGCTGGCCGGCGAGCAGTTCTACAAGGAATATCGCGCCTACCTGAAAGCCGCGCGGGTGTTGGTCTCGTCCGGCGTTTACCTGTTGGACATCGTCACCTCGCGGAAGATGGAATGAGCGAGGGTGTGGGCGCAGAGTTCGTCAGCAGTTGTACTGCTGACGCCCGCTGAGCTATGAGCGAATCAACGCATGTCAGAAGCCAGACTTGATCCCCAACGCCAAAGCAAAGCCAAAGAGTACGCCCGCATCCATCGCCGGCTATTCCTGGTCGATGTCACCATCGGCGGCGTGTATGCGCTGGCCTGGCTCGGCTTGGGGTGGTCGGCCTCACTCAAGGCGACACTGCTCACTGTCACCACTGATCACTGGTTACTCGTCGCCCTGTTCGGTGCAGTCTTTGGCGGCCTGTACTACCTGCTCAATCTACCGCTGTCGTACTACTCCGGTTTCGTCCTGCCGCAGCGCTTCGAACTCTCGACGCAAACGCGCACCGGTTGGATCGGCGATCAGGTCAAGGCGCTGGGCATCAGCGCGCTCCTCGGCGGCGTCGTTCTCGAAGCGGTTTACGCGCTGCTGCGCGCTGCGCCCGATACGTGGTGGCTGTGGGCCGGCGCGTTGTCGCTGCTCTTCAGCGTCGTCCTGACCAACCTCGCGCCGGTGTTGATCGCCCCACTCTTCTACAAGTTCGTCCCCCTCGGCGAGGAACATGCCGAGCTCGCGCAGCGCCTGATCCGTCTGGCCGAGCGCGCCGGGGCGCGCGTGCGCGGCGTGTTCAAGTTCGATATGAGCCGCCGCACCAGGACAGCGAATGCCGCGTTGATGGGTATCGGCAATACCCGCCGCATTGTCCTGGGCGATACACTAATCGATAGTTTCACCCCCGACGAAATTGAAACTATCCTGGCGCATGAGCTCGGCCATCACGTCAACAAGGACATCCCCATCGGCATTTTAGTCAGCACGGGCCTGACGCTGGGCGGGCTGTATCTGGCTTCGCTCGCGCTGAAGTGGGGCGCAGCCGCGTACGGCTTGGCCGGCCCGGCCGATATCGCCGCGCTGCCGGTCTTCGCGCTGGTGATGGGCGCGTATAGCCTGATCACGCTGCCGCTGAGCAACGCCTACTCGCGCTGGCGTGAGCGGCGCGCCGACGCCTATGCCGTGCGCGCCACCGGCAAGGGCGAGGCTTTCGCCGCAGCCCTGGCACGCCTCGGTAATCAAAACCTCTCCGATGCCGACCCGGAGCCGTGGGTCGAGTTCCTGTTCTACTCGCATCCACCTTTGGGCAAGCGCATCGCAGTCGCCAACGCAACGGCTAAATCGACGCAGCCGTGCGCGAAGAATTGATTTAGGTCGAAATGACTTTCGAGACGCTCGAGCAAATCAACGCCGCCATCATCGCCTGCGAAAAATGCCCGCGCCTCGTCGTCTACCGGGCGCGTATCGCTCGTGAAAAACGCCGTGCCTTTCGCGAGCAAGAGTATTGGGGCAGGCCCGTACCTGGCTGGGGCGATCCACGCGCGCGCCTGCTCATCGTCGGCCTGGCGCCGGCCGCGCACGGCGGCAACCGTACCGGCCGCGTGTTCACCGGCGATCGTTCCGGCGATTTTCTCTACAGCGCCCTGTATCACGCCGGTTTTGCGAACCAACCCACTTCGGTCGCGTCCGATGATGGGCTGGCCTTGTCCGGCGTGTACATCGCCGCCGCCGCGCGCTGCGCCCCGCCCGACAACAAACCCACCCCGGTCGAATTCGACAACTGCCGGCCTTATCTGATCGAAGAGCTGCGCCTGCTGGTGCACGCGCGCGTCATCGTCACGCTGGGTAAACTTGCGTTTGATCACACACTGCGCGCCATCGAGGCGCTGGGGAGCGTTATTCCTGCACCCCGACCGTCTTTCGCGCACGACGCCGTGTACCGGATTAAGCCGTATACGATCCTGGCCTCGTACCACCCCAGCCAGCGCAACACCTCCACCGGCTTGTTGACCCGCCCGATGTTCGAACGCATCTTCAAGCGCGCCCAGCGCGAGATCAGCCGGGCCGGGTAGGGAATTCTCCATTCGGCCGGACACCGCCGCCGTCCCCGCTGCAACGTGATCCGCTACCCATTCCACTGCCAAGCATGATAAAATTGAACAATCGGATTGCGATCTGAGTAATATCTGCATCAACAGGGGTGATGATGAATCAGATTCGCGTTCAGCGCAGACTTGGTTTAGTCTGGGGGATAGGCATCGCGTGCGCGCTGTGGTTGAGCGCCTGCGCGACTCGCCCAACGCCCACTTCAGAATCAACCCCCGTTTCTGCCACCCCGGTTGGCCTGGCGCTCCAGCTGCGCACCTTCGAAGCGCTGTGGTCGACCATCGACGAGCACTACCTCGATCCAGACTTCAACGGCGTCGATTGGCAGGCCGTTCACGCTACGTATCGCCCCCAGGTCGAGGCCGGGTTAAGCGCCGCCGCGTTCACCGAACTGATGCGAGCAATGCTGGCCGATCTGCCCGACGGCACAGCCACCTGGCAAACACGCGCCGAGCGGATCGAGCAGGAGACGCAGGATGCCCTGCGCTACGAGGGCATCGGCGCGTTCATCACCTTCCGCGCTGAACCGGAGCCGCGCATCGTGCTGCGTTCGGTCATGGCCAATTCGCCGGCGGAGAAGGCCGGCCTGAGCGCGCATGACAGTATTCTCGCGATCGACGGGACGCCGATCAACGCGGCCGAAGGTCTCGACGCCGTGGAGCGGATTCGCGGGCCGGCCGGCAGCGACGTGACGCTGAGCATTCGTTCACCCGGCAGCTCCCCGCGCGACATCGTGGTAAGCCGCGCGCCGGTCACCGTCGCCGATGAGCTCGCCATCGGCGTGTTGGGCAACGAGGATATCGGTTACCTGCTCTTTCCGGCGGCTACCCCTGACACCATCGTCCAGACCCTAATTGGAACGTTACAGGCGCTGAATGAGGAGGGGCAGCTGTCGGGTCTCGTCATCGACCTGCGCATTGCCTCGACGCGAGGGGACTGGCCGCTGGGCGAAATGATGGCGCTCTTCGGTCGGGGCGATCTGGGCGTCGCCTATACCCGCACGACGACCGAGACGGCCAGAGTTCAAGGACAAGATTTGTTCGAATCGCAGAGCATTCCCTTATCGATCATCGTCGGCCCGGACACCCAGGGCGGACCGGAGGTCTTCGCTGGCGCGATGCAAGGGATCGGGCGCGCGCAGATCGTCGGGATGCCGACGCCGGGTCTCGTCGAAGCCGTGAATGAATATCCCCTGCCCGACGGCTCACGGGTGTTTATCGTCACCTCCTCTTATCGCACGCCGGCGGGTCGCGATATCGGCCAGGCAGGCGTCGAACCGGATGTCGTCATCGAGATCGATTGGGACGAGGTGACGGACGAAGTCGACCCGGTGCGCGATGCCGCGATTGAAGCGCTCAAACCGCCTGCGCCGACCCAGGGCGCGCGCGGGGGCAAGTCCAACGCGCGCGCGTTTACGTATATCGATTAAGTTGAGAGCAACCCGGTTTCTGGCAGCTGCCGACAGGGGGATCGGGTCTAAATGATAAGGTGGTGTGCAATGACGCCGAGCATGAGACGCGGACTGGTTGCGGGCTGGATCGTGGCTGCGCTGCTCCTCAGCCCAGGCTGCCAGGCGGGTGGAGGTGCGCAGCTGCCACAGGATCCGCTCCTGAGAACGCTGGAACGGAAGTCGGGGCTGATCGTTTACATCGGGACCGACAGAAACATCTATACGATCGATCAGGGCGGCGGAAACCAGAAAGCGGTGACCAGCGACGCCGGCACTATCGATGAAAAATTGCACTTCTACCAGTTCCCTACCTGGTCGCCGGACGGGCAGCTGCTGGCCTTCGCGAAGTTTATCCGCACGAGTCAGGCGGTTGAGCAAGCGAGTATCTTCACGGCGGCGCCTGACGGAACGAACCCGGTCGAAGCCTTCAGCAGTGATGAAGCGCTGCCGATTTACTTATATTGGTCGCCCGACAATCAGCACGTCAGCTTCCTGACGACGACAACATCTGGCAGCGTGGTGTTGCAGCTGACGCCGGCGCGCGGCGGCGACTCGCAAGTGCTGGACACCGGCTCGCCCTACTACTGGTCTTGGGCGCCCGATGGACAAAGCATTTTGATCCACGCCGGTGGGGCGGCGCAGCAACAGCCTCAAGCGCGACTGGCGTTTTTGAATCTTGCGGGCGGGGTGACCGAGGAGGGATTAGACTTGCGTCCGAGCGCGTTCCAGGCGCCGGCCTGGTCGCCGGACGGCAGTCAACTGCTGCTGGCCGCCGAGACGGACGACGGCCAACAGGCGTTGTTGGTGACCGACCCGCGCGGCGCGGTGAAAAATGTGCTGAAGACACTGGAGGGATCGACGGCCTTCGGCTGGTCGCCGGACGGCAAGCAGGTTGCCTACATCGCGGCCGGCGGCGATCAAACGCTCACCATCGGGCCGCTGACCGTGCTCGATCTGCAAACGCCGGAAGAGGCCAAGACGACCGAGCAGGAAGCGGTGTTGGCCTTTTTCTGGTCGCCCGACAACGAGCGAATCGCTTACTTCGTGCCGCTGGTCGTGCGGCCCACGGCTGAGCCGAACCAGTCCGGCCAACCCGAAACGACGATTCTGCTGCGGCTGTACATGCTGGATGTGAAGACGGGCGCCGCGCGTGAGGTGACGACCTTCTATCCTACCCAGGAGTTCTTGACGACATTGCAATATTTCGATCAGTATCAGCGCTCAGCCACGATCTGGTCGCCCGACAGCAAGAATTTGGTGCTAGCGGGTTTCTTCCGCAGCAGCGACGCGAATGCGGCTCTGGGGGTTTGGGTGATCGCGGCGTCGGGGAATCTGGAGCCGCGCTTTCTGACCGAAGGGGTGTTAGCCTACTGGTCGTGGAAGTGATCCGTGAATCCACGCAGTTAGGGGCGAGCCGCAGGCTCGCCCCTTGTGTCAGTCCATCCGACTAAAACGTTTGCTGTGAATTACTTTTGCGGGCCGGAATGCAGCCTCTGCAAAGCGCCCCCTTGCGGGGTCAGGCTGCGCTGACCAGCTGAAGCCCGCACTCCCACTATAGTTCTTCAGTTATAGTTCTTCAGTCGCTTGGAAGACTAACCTCGCTCCGCTCTACTCCGGGGACAAGCGGGTCATCACGACTCACTTCGCTGCGATGCACCGGCTCGGCCGCAACCTGCGTGATATCTCGTGACGGAAGCGGGATCACAATCTCCTCAGGTAGCTGTTCGATCAACTGCCCCTCGACCGCCTGGTGACCGTTCTTCGCCGCCGCCGCCTCGCGAATGATCACCACGCACTCCTGGCCGCTCATATCGCCCCGTTCCAACAGCGCCTGGGCTACGGCGTTGATCTCGGCGGTATGTGTGCGCAGCAACCGCTCCACACCTTCCTCACATTGCTGCCAGAAACGCTCGATCTCTTTGGACTTGAACTGGCCCGACAGGATGGCGTTCATATCGGCCGTCGGCGGTCCAAAGAAGCCATAGTGCGCGAGAGCGGAAATTCTCGTCCGAACGGTCTGGAAGTCCCCCGTCGCGCCCGTCCAATACTCGCCCAGGAAAATCTTGGTCGCAACGTGACCGGCCATGGACACCATGATATCTCTGACGTAGCGATGCAACGGCTGGGCGTACACCTCGAAGTTGTTCACTGGCATGACGTAACCGAGCGCATCGCCCCGGCGCACGATCGTGACGCGCACGATGCGTTCTTCGGGCATGAGGTAATACTGCGCCACCGCGTGGCCGGCCTCGTGATACGCGATCTGCCGGCGCTGGTCGTCCTCGATTTCCTCGATCGGATTTTCCAGCCCCAGGCGTTGTTCCTGGAAAGCCAGGTCGATATCGCGCTGGCTCACCTTGTGCCGCCCATCGAACAGCGCCAGCCGCACCGCATCTTTGGTAATCGCCGACATGATTTGCGCCGGAGTCGCAGCCGCGGTGTCGCTCACGATCGCTTCCAGGTCCACCGTCTCGTCGTGCTTGATCTTGGCGAGATAATACTTGACGATTTCACGCCGGCCGGCGCGATCCGGTTTATCGACGCGGATAATCCGGTCGAAGCGACCGGGGCGGGTCAGCGCCGGGTCGAGCACATCGGGTCGGTTGGTCGCCCCCATGAATAGGAGATGCCAGTTACGGGTTGGAATGGGCTTCCCGCGCCACTGATACCACTTGGCTCGCAACTTCTCCCAGCGCGTCTGCTCGCCGATGCCATCCATCTCGTACAACAAGCGTGTGAGCGCGCCGCCGCCGCCGCCCATCATCGGAAGGCCGCCGCCCATGCCCATGCGCCCGCCGCCCATCACGCCGCCGCGCGACGCGCCCACGGCGTCGATCTCGTCGATGTAGGCGATGCACGCGCCGTATTCCCGCGCCAGCTTGCGCGCCCGGCGCGTGAACCAGATCATGCGCAGCACGTCGACGCCCCAGAACATCCCTCGGAAGCCGGAGCCTTCGATCGACATGAAGGCCACATTGGCCTCGCCGGCCATACATTTCGCCAGCAACGTCTTGCCGGTGCCCGGCTCGCCGTACAACAAAATACCATTGATGAACTGGCCGCCCATATCCTGAAATTGGCTGCGATCGGACAGCAGCGAGATCCACTGCTTCACGAGTCGCAGCAAGTTGGGTTGGCCCTTGTAATCATCAAAGGTCAGCGACTTGGGATCGCCGGGGCGGATGACCTCGACTTTGGTCTGCGACATGAACCAGAAGATCGCCACGAACTGAATGACGGCGAAAACCAGGACAAAGACGATCTGCAGGGCGAAGCCGAGCGCGATCAGGATGACATTCAGAACTTCCGAATCGAGATAGGCCCACAACGCCAGGCCGTTCAGGCCGGCCACCAGCAGGATGCGCGTGATGAAGCGGCGCGAATCGTGTTGAGAAGCGGCCCAGTTGAACAGCATGAACTCGACCGCGACGATGGCGGCAACGACCAGGACGCTGAGCACCGCGCCCATAATGCCCGGAATGACGTCGAGGATGTCTTGCTGGAGATAGGCGATGTAGATCGGGCTGATGAAGAGCGCCCACAACGCCAGCGAGCCGATCAGCCGGAGCGGCCTGCGCTGCGAAGCGGTCAGCAAATAGCCCAGCATACCGAGCGAGATCGGCCCCAACCACCAGGCGACCGCGACCAGAACATCGGTGACCGGTTGTTGAATGGAAGGAATCAGGCCGGGTACAACAAACGCGATCGCGGCGATCGCGCCCGCCATGATGATCAACCCGATCACCCAGCCGGCCAATGCAACATCGCCCGGCTTTCGACGTACCCGAGCCGGGGCTACGCCGGTTGCCGACCCCAATAAATGCTGATTCGCCGTCATGCGTCGCCTCCCCTGCCTGCCCGCGTATCACGTGTTGCACACTATACGCTGGCTCGGCGCCCCTGGATGGCACAAGTGTATCCCAGATTCAATCTCGTCGCAACAGAATTTCTTCTTTATTCACCAACTTCTCATCTTCCCTCGGTTTCGGCGAGGAGGATTGCAAGTCACTCTGCTGCAAATCATGCTACAATCTCCGCCATGCCTGATCCGCTCCCTTCCCGACGCCGTGCCGCGCGAAAGGTTAGGCTGTTCTTGTTGATTCTGTCGCTGGCAGTGAGCGCGTTTCCTCCGGCGGCCTCCGCTCAGTCCGAGGCCGTCTTCGAGCTGTTGAATCGCATCAACGCGTTGCGCGTCGCGAGCGGCCAGGCGCCGCTGGAACTCAACGATCAGTTGATCGCCGCGGCGCAACGTCACAGCCAGGATATGGCGAACACCGGCAACGTCAGCCACACCGGCTCAGACGGCTCAGGCATCGAACAGCGCATTCGCGACTCGGGCTACGGGCCGACCTTTCCCGCCTGGGGCGAGAATATCTATGGCGGCGGCCTTGCTCCCGTCGAGGATGCCTGGAGCTTTTGGACCCACTCGACCGTTCACCGCAACAACCTGCTCAACGAGCGGTACCGCGAGATCGGCATCGGCGTGGTGACGAGTGCAAGCGGGACCTACTTCACCCTCACCTTCGGCGCGCGGCCGGGCGTGCTGCCATTCTTCGTCGATCAGGGCAGCCTGTTGACCTCGCCCGAGGTCACGTTGACCTTGAGTAATGAAGAGGCCACACCCGATAACGGCTCGAGTGGAACGATGGGGCGCGCGGTCGAGATTCGCGTCGGCGCAGGTGAAGACCTGAGCGCTGCCGCGTGGCAAGTCTGGCAACGCTCGATGCCTTTCACACTGCCCAACGTCGTGGGGCAGCATCGCATCACGGTGGAATATCGTGACGCCGATAACACCGTCACCTCGTACTTCCGCATTGTGTCGCTGGCCAGCACGCAGCCCCAGCTGACGCCAGCGGCCACCGCAACCTTCACCGCTACGGCGCTGGCGCCAACCGATACGCCAACGGCAACCACCACGCTCGTCCCGACCGATACACCCGTCCCAACGAGCACGCCGACAGCCCAGCCATCCGCCACGTTCACGGCCACCGCGTCGCCCACGGCTACCCGTGTTGAAGCGACCCGCGCGACGGCGACGCTGCGTTCAACTCCGCCACCGACGGCGCTCATCCCTTCGCCGACTTCAGAGCCTTCATCCCAATCCGACCTTTCCGTTGACGATCAAGAAACCCCTGCGCCTAGCCCGACAACCACGCGCGCCAGTCCCGCCTCGACGCCGGCGGGCGTTGAGTCTGATCGAGCGCCGGTTGAGCGGATCGCCGCGCAAGGTTGGTCGGACGCGCCGCTCGATATGCTGGGATTGATCGCCGGCCTCCAGATTGGCGCCATCGTGCTGGGCGCGGCCGTCCTCATTCGCCGCTCGATCAAGTCCTGAGGGAATGCCGTGTTGATGCGTGTTAGCTCATGGCTACACCGCATAGGCAGCCGGCGCTTGCTGCAACGCGCGATCATCGTCCCGCTGCTGTCGCTCGGCCTGGCCGCCTGCCGTGAACTTGCCGCCACGCCTGAACCCTCGGTCTCGGCGACGCTCTTGCCGCCCGCACCCACCTCCACGCCAGCGCCTACGCCCATTCCACCTCCCACCTTAACACCCACGCCCGTTCTGAACAATCTCTGGCTCGACCCTTCGGGCGTGCGCGTCTACCCCGATGGCAGGCTATACTCCGGCGATATCCTGTCCTTCCGTGTCGAAGCGCAGAATGGCAGCGACCAAGACCTTGCCCACGTGCCCGTCGTCGTCAATTGGGGATCGGATCAGGTCGCAGGTGAGATCAACCGAATCCCACACGGGGACAGCGCCTCGACCGATTTTTTGTGGGTATGGGACACCGCAGGGCTGGTCGGGACTCATACAGTCACCGTCACGGTTGATTCCGAAAACCGGACCGGCGACCCGGACGTAAGTAATAACATCGCCGTCATCCCGATCGAGCTGCGGCCCGGCCGGCCTGTCGCTGAGATTGGGGCGCAGTGGCAAACCACCACCGGCGCCTGCTGCACGTTCCACTACATCGACGGCACGGCCGCCGCGCGCGATCTCGCCGCGATCAAACAGACGGCGGACGAAGCGGTTGACTATGTGGAGGAGCGGTTGGACATCCGCCAGAACGATCGGCTGGAAGTGTACTTGATCGATCGGGTGCTGGGTCACGGCGGGTTCGCCGGAGACCACCTCGTCATTTCTTATCTCGATCGAAACTATGCCGGGGGCGGCCTGGTCGAGGTGTTCCGCCATGAAGCCACCCACCTGCTCGATCACCGGATCGCGCGCGGCGAGCGGCCGATCATGCTCGTCGAAGGGTTCGCCACGTACATCACCGGCGGCCACTTCACAATCGAGCCGCTGCCGGAGCGCGCCGCCATGCTGGCGCCGCTCGACGCTTACATCCCCCTGCGCGAGCTGGCGAACAACTTTTATCCCAGCCAGCACGAGACCGGTTACCTGGAAGCCGGCGCCTTCATCGATTACCTGGTGCAGCGCAACGGCTACGCCAACTTCATGGCGCTCTACGACGGCATGCAGCGCCAGCCCGGCGAGACCGATGCCGAGATGATCGACCGCGAAATGAGGGGCGTGTATGGCGTCGGGCTGGACGAGCTGGAGGCCGAGTGGCAGGCGTATCTGCGCACGTTAGACACGGCCGCAGAACAACGCGACGTGGAGTACACCCTCGCCTTCTACGATACCGTGCGGCGCTATCAACGCGCGCTCGATCCATCGGCGTATTTTTTAAGCCCGTGGATTCCCGACATTCGGCAGGCCGCTGCGCGCCAGATCGTGGCGGATTACCTGCGCCATCCGAACACGCCTGAGAACATCGCGCTGGAGACCATGCTCGTCGCCGCTGACGCAGCCTTCCTGGTGGAGGATTTCGATCGAGTCGAAGCGCTGCTGGCCTCAACCAACACGGTGTTGGCGGCCGATGTCGTCTTCACCGATCCGCTCGCCGCGCGTTACCTGGCTATCGTCAATGCGACGTTATTGGCCGGTTACGAGCCGCATCACATTACGCTCTATGCCGAACGCGCCGAAGTCCAGGCGACAGTAGGCGGCGACGCGACGCTGACGAGTTTGGCCGTCGCGCAGCAGGCTGGCGCCTGGTCGGTGCAGTTGAGCCGGTAATCCGAGAGACCTTTTAAGGAAGTGATCATGCGCAAGCATTACTCATTACATCTCCCTCAACCGCTGCGCGTGATCATCACGCTGCTGCTCGCGGCATTGGCGCTGGTCGCGTGCCAGGAGCTGGCCGTCTCGCCCAGCCCGGTCAACCCGGCCACGTTCACACCGCGCTCGCCCACGCCCGCTCCAACGCGCACCCCGGCGCCCAGCCCTATCCCGACGGCAACTCCAAACAATCTCTGGATCGAACCCTCCGATATAGAGGTTTATCCACATAGTGGACTGTACTCAGGCGATCGAGTCTCCTTCCGGGTGCAAGTCCACAACGGCAGAAACTGGACGCTGTTTCATGTACTGGTATGGGTCACTTGGGAATCGGCTCGCTCTCCCAGCTGGATTTTCCAGGTGCCGAACAACGGCAGCGCCTTCACCGATTTGTTGTGGGTGTGGAATACCGAATCCCTGGTCGGGACGCAGACAGTCACCATCACCATCGATCCGCACCGGGGCGATACCGACCTGACCAATAACACCGCCGTGATCCAGGTCGAGCTCCAGCCGGCGGCCAAGCGCCCGGCGGAAGAGAACGGCGCGCACTGGCAAACCACCCCTGGCGCTTGCTGCACCTTTCACTTCATTAGCGAGACCACCGCCGCGCGCGATATCGAAACAATTCAACACACGGCCGAGGAAGCCGTCGCCTACGTCGAAGATCGGTTAGGGATACACGCGAGCGCGCCTTTGAATGTGTACCTGATCGATCGGATGTTGGGCCACGGTGGATTTGCCGGGGACGACATGGGCATCTCTTATCTCGATCGAGACTATGTGGGCGGGAGCCTGGTCACGGCCTTCCGCCACGAAGCCACGCACCTCCTCGATCGACAGCTCATCCGGGGCGACCGGGTGGTGATGCTGGCCGAGGGATTTGCCACGTATATCGCCGGCGGTCACTTCAAGCTGGAGCCGCTGCCGGAGCGGGCAGCCGCGTTGCTGCAGCTGGGGGCCTACATCCCGCTGCGCCAGCTGATCAAGGAGTTCTATCCCAGCCAGCATGAAACCGGCTACCTGGAAGCCGGCGCCTTCATCGATTACCTGATCCAGCGCAACGGCTTCGAGCAGTTTATCAAATTCTATGGCGACCTGAAGCACAAGCTCGGCGAGCCGGACGTCGATCTCATCGATCGCGGGTTGCGCGCCGGGTACGGCCTCGGATTGGAGGAGCTGGAGTCCGAGTGGTTGACGCACCTGCGCACGCTGGACGCCGGCGCGCAGCGGCGCGACCTGGCCGCTACGCTGGCTTTCTACGACACAGTGCGGCGCTACCAGCGCGCGCTCGATCCGTCGGCGTACTTCCGTAGCGCCTGGATTCCGGGCGTCCATCTGGCGAAAGACCGCGGGATCGTGGCGGACTACATGCGCCATCCGGACGAACCGGAGAACATCATCCTGGAAACGATGCTGGTCGCCGCCAACGAAGCGCTGCTGGCGCGGGATTTCAATCGGGTCGAGATGCTGCTCGGATCGATCAAGGCGGTGTTGGACACGAACATGACCTTTAGCGATCCGATTGCCGCGCATTACCTGGAAGTGGTTCACGCCACACTCGCCGTGGGTTACGAACCGAAGCGCATCACGCTGTTTGAGGATCGCGCCGAAGTCGAGGCCACGGTGGGCAGTGACGCCACGCTGGTTAGTCTGGCCGTGGCGCAACAGAATGGCGTGTGGTCGGTGCAGTTGAACCAGTGATCTCACCCCTTTCCGCTCTCTTTTGACCTCTCACGCCATTTCGGACAGTCTTCCTACTCTAGTACCCCGACCGCTTAATTTTGCGGGGTTCGGACGGCACAACCCTCTTCGCTGCGCTCGTGGGCAGGCCGCCGCCCTCTTTAAGAAGGCAATGAAAGGCGGCGGCTGGCACTGCCGTCCGCCGCAGTTCAACTGCGGCGGGAACTACGCAACTTCAGATTGTTGGAGCACTAGTGTTGGTCTCACCGCCGAGACGCAGAGAGCGCAGAGAGTCTGAATGTGTTTAGCGTTCTCCGCGCCTTTGCGGTGAAAAGCGAGCCACGCGCTACGCCAACACTGTAAGGGGAGACTATCCCATTTTGCCTCCGGGCAGCGTGAGACCGGCGCCACTGCGCGAGCATGATATAATCGCAGCATCGCTTGCCACCCCGCCGCCCATGAGCTTTTGCGCACAGCCCTTCACCTGTCAGGAGTCGCACATGATCAAGCTGATCGCGCTCTACAAGAAGCCCGCTGATGTCGAGGCATTCGAAGAACACTACGCCAACGTCCACCTGCCGCTGATCGAGCGGATCCCCGGCTTGCGCAAGACCGAACTCAGCCGCATCACCGGCGCGCCGCGCGGCGAAGCGCCGTTCTACCTGATGTATGAAATGTACTTCGACGATATGGAGGCCTACAATCGGGCGATGGGATCGGAGGAGAACCGGGCGGCAGGTAAGGACTTAATGTCGTTCGCCAAAGACATCGTCATGCTGATGATCGCCGATGCGTATGAGGATGAGGTAAGGCAGTGAGCTCACCCTCACCCCGGCCCTCTCCCGGTGAGGAAGAGGATTAGGGTGAGGGTCGAGTATCGAGAGCAGCTTATGCGCGCCTACACCGGCCAACCGGCCGACTCCTTCAACTTCCAAAACATCCTGTATCGTAAAGCCGACCGCCTCGCAACGGTGACGTTCAACCGCCCCGCCGTCCTGAACGCCGTCAACTACCCGCTGCTGCTCGAACTCTCGCAGGCGTTCCACGACGCCTCGTTCGACGATGCGATCGGCGTGGTGGTCTTGACCGGCGCGGGCGAGCGCGCCTTCTGCACCGGCGCGGACATGCAGGAGCAGCAGCAGTTTGTCGAGCGCCCGCGCGATTACTGGAAGTGGTTCGGCGCGTTCCAGGAAGCGCACGAGCGCCTGCGCCAGATCGGCAAGCCGACGATCGCGCGGCTGAACGGTATTGTCGTCGGCGGGGGCAATGAGTTCAACCTCTCGTGCGATCTGGCGATTGCGGCGGACGACATTTACATCCGGCAGATCGGCGCGTCGCACGGCTCGGTGGCGGCGGCCGGTGCGACACAGTGGCTGCCGCTCATCGTCGGCGATCGGCGCGCGCGCGAAATCTTGTTGCTCAACGAAGAAATTCCCGCTCAAAAGGCGCTGGAGTGGGGCCTGGTCAACCGGGTCGTGCCGCGCGCGCAGCTGGACGAAGCGGTCGCAGCGATGGCGCAGCAGTTGCTGGACAAGCTGCCGGAGATCGTGCGCTATACCCGGCAGCATTTGAACTTCTGGAAGGATCTTTCGTGGAGCTTGACTATCGGCCACACGCGCGATTGGCTGGCGATCCACAGCGCCTCGCCGGAGACGCTGGAAGGTGTGCGCGCCTTCGCCGAGAAGCGCCGCCCCGATTACGAGACGCTGCGCCGCAAAGCCGCATCTGACGAG
This sequence comes from Anaerolineae bacterium, assembly GCA_035292585.1. Classification (GTDB taxonomy): domain Bacteria; phylum Chloroflexota; class Anaerolineae; order Fen-1058; family Fen-1058; genus DASSFZ01. The sequence continues at coordinate 19,278 of DATDPU010000067.1, forward strand.
TCGCCTGAATATCTGCACGGCGCGCCGACCGCCACCTGCCCGCACTGCGGGACGCAGAATCTACCGGCGCAGTTTCAATATTGCGGCATTTGTGGTAGTAGCCTGAAGACGAAGGACAAGTGACGAAAAACCAAACATCGCGTATCGACAGGACTTGAGCGTATGATCGATGTGGTCGTCATCGGCGCAGGCCCGGCGGGCAGCAGCGCGGCGTACTGGCTGGCGCGCCGTGGCCTGACGGTGCAGCTGCTCGACAAGAGCGAATTCCCGCGCGATAAGACTTGCGGCGATGGGATCGCGCCGCGTTCACTCGCGGCGCTCGAGCGCATGGGCTTGTTGACGCAGTTGGATAAGCCGCGCTTCGCGGCAGCCCGCGCGTTTGGGCCGGGTGGCCGCCACATGCATGCGGGCATGGGGTTGCGCGATTCGGCCTATCCCAAGTATAGCTTGATCATTCGTCGCATCGAGTTCGACGACATCCTGCGCCGCCATGCGCTCGCCGCCGGCGCGAGCTTCGGCGGTGGCTTCAACGTCGACGCGGCGCTGAATGCGGGCGAGCGGGTCGTCGTCTCGGGCCGGCGCGCGGGGCGGGCCGAAGCGATCGAGGCGCGGCTGGCGATCGTCGCCGTCGGCGCGAACATGGCGCTGCTCAAGTCGCTCGGGCTGTTGAAGCGGACGCCGGCGCTGATCCTGGCCGCGCGCGCGTATTTCGCAGGACTCGATCCGAAAGATGATGTGCTGGATTTTTACTTCGACAGTGTGATCCAGCCTGGCTACGGCTGGGTGTTCCCGCTGGGCGATGGCACGGCGAACGTGGGCGCGGGATTTCTGACCCAACGGGGACGTACAACCACGGCGCGCGGGGCGTTCGAGTTTTTCCTGGAGCGCAACCGCGCCGCGCGTGAACGCTTGCAGGGCGCGCAACAGGTCGGGCCGGCGAAGGGCTATCCGTTGCGGATCGATTTTGCGACCGCGCCGACGTTTGGCGATCGCATGTTGTTGGTCGGCGAGGCGGCGGGGTTGGTCAACCCGATGACGGGCGAGGGCATCGACTTCGCGCTGGAGAGCGGCGAGATCGCGGCCGAGTTCGCCGCCGAGGTCTTGCAGCGCGACGACCTTTCGCGTCGGGCGCTGCGCGAATACGACCGACGATTACGGCAGAAGTTCCAGTCGATGTGCGTGACGATGGCGTGGCTGCGGCGGTTGTACGTCAACCCGATCATATTGCGCTTGTTGATGGATCGCGCGGCGCGGCGGCCAGACCTGGCGGAGCTGATCGGCGGAGTGGTGACGGCGACCGTCGATCCGCGCATCGGGTTGAACCCGGCCACGATCTTGAAGTACTTGTTCGCATGATTCGATCCAGGAAGGACACGAAGAAACACTAAGTTTGCCTAGTTCCCGCCGCAGTTGCACTGCGGCGGACGACAGTTTAACTGTCGTCCGAACCCCCGGTGAACGAACCAGGCTAGAAGAGGGTGGAGTGAAGCTCAGACTGATAGGAGTGGTGTTGGCCGCGCTGGCATTGTCGGCGTGCGGCGGCAATCCGAACGAGGTCGGCGAGCTCACGCCATACATCAGCACCGATCTCGGTTTTCGTGTAGACTATCCGGCGAACTGGGATGCCAGCACCGACCCGGCGCAGCTGGTCGGCGAGAGACCGGATCGGTATCATGCAGTTGTGTTCGTGCGCCAGGCGGCTAACACGACGTTCGTCGTATTCGTCCAGCGGTTGGATGGCGAAGAGCCGCTGGCCGACTTTGCCGCGCGACAAATGGAAGGTATCCGCGCCTCGTCACCAGACGCCGTGTTCAGCGACCCGGCGCCGACGCAGCTGGGCAACCTGAATGCGTTGACCACGCAGACGACCGTCGAGCAAAACGGGCAGACGCTCACGCAGCGCGTGGTGCTGGCTGTCAAAGGCCAGCGCGGCTACGCCCTGTCGCTAATCGCGCCGGCGCGCTCGCCGCTGAATGCCACACTCGACGAGATGTTGGCAGCGTTTATTTTCCTACCCTGAGTGAACATCAGCCGCTGACTCCGGCGTATACGGAACCACACAACAGGAGACGAGATGGAGAAACCGCCGGCGATCCTGGTGGTTGACGACGATCCCGATATCTGCTCGATGCTGGAGTTCTACTTCGCCAACCTGGATTACACCGTGTACATTGCCCGCCGCGCCACAGCGGCGATCCAGATCGCGCGCGCAGCCCGCCCGGACGTGATCCTGCTGGATATCCAGTTGCCCGATGCCGATGGTTTCACCGTGGCGAACACGTTGCGCGCCGATCGCTACACCGAGCACATCCCGATCATCTTCCTGACTGCGCACGCCAACCAGGCCGAACGGCTGGAAGCGTTGGAAATCGGCGCGGACGACTTTGTCGCCAAGCCCTTCGATGCGCAAGAGTTGCGCCTGCGCATCGAGCGCGTGTTGAAAGCGAAGTGACCTCACCTACCCCTCCTATTTTAGGTGAGCGCTTAAAAAGTGGGGGTCACCGCCGAGGCGCACACTTGCCCCAGGCGGCCGCGTACCCCACCTGCCCAACCGAAGGCAGGGGGCAGGTCGGCAAGTGCGGGGAGGACGCCGAGATTTTAAGGGGTTTCTCTGCGCTCTCAGCGGTGAAAGAGGTTTTCAGCGTTCTCTGTCAGGCTGAGGCAGGGTGAGGTGTGCTTCTTCAGCTGGGCAAGGCCTGGCGCAGGATGCGCAACCAATTACCGCTCAGCACCGCCTCGACATCAGCCGGCGCGTAACCGATCTGGCGCAGCCCGTCGGCCACCTTCTGCAAATCGGCTACCGTGTCGATGCCGGCCGGCGTCGCCTCGGCGCCGAAACCGCCGTCGAAGTCGCTGCCGATCCCCACGTGCTGCGCATCGCCCGCCCGCTGGCACACATGATCGATCGTGCGGATGAGCGTGCGCAGGTTGGCCGCATCTTTGGGATCGCCTCGACTCCTCAACCAACCCGAAACGAGAAACTGGTTGAACGGCACAATGCCAATCACGCCCTCGCGCTGGATCAACGCGTGGAGCATATCATCGGATAGCTGGCGATCGCCGTCCACGTAGTGGCGCGGATTGGCGTGGGTGGCGACGATCAGCCCGTCATAGCGATCGATCGCCTGAAAGAACGCCTGCTCCGCCATGTGGCTCACATCCAGCGCCAGGTTCAGGTCTTGCATGCGGCGCAGCAGCCGGAAACCCTCATCGGTCAGCGGCCCCGGTTCGCGCGTCCCGCCGCAATAGCGTGAGGCCATCCACGCCGGCCCGATCAGACGAACGCCTTCGCCGTACCAGCGCTCGACCTCATCCGGCTTGCGGATCGAGTCGCCGTTTTCGATCAAGAGCACGATCCCGATCTGGCGTTCTTCCTCCCAGCTTGCGCCAACCTCTGGGGGCGGGTTCCACGAGGCGAGCACGGCATCGAGATCGGATTGCGTAGCAATCAGACGGAACTGCTTGTGCGCGTCAGCCAACCGCCGATAGATGTCGAGTTGTCGCATGGCCAGCGTGAACGCCTCGTCCGCTGTCGCGTAGGGCTGGCTGAATTCACAGACGAGCGGTGACCGTTTCGGCTCGACGAACAGTGTGCCGAAGACCACGGCCACATTGCCGGCCAGCCACTCCGGTAAGCCCAGCATCGCGACACCCGCATCGGCGGCGACCTCGGCGCTTTCCCGCGCGCGGATCACCCGGGCCGACTGCGTGTAATCGCGCCCGTAATACAGGATGTTCGCGGCAATGTCTTCGTGGGCATCGACGATGAGGGTCAAGACACAACTCCAGCAGGAAATTGAGAATTGAGAATTAAGAATGTAGAAAGAGCGCTGCGCCCGTTTCTCAATTCTTCATTCTACATTCTGCATTGTGCATTCAACGTTCATCGTTTAAACCAATCGGGTCAGCTGTCAACGGCTAGTACCCCGACCGCCTAATTCTGCGGGGTTGGGACGGCAGTTGCACTGCCGTCCGCCGCAGTGCTGGCCGCCGCCCTCTTTAAGAAGGCAGTGAAAGGCGGCGGTCATGCGGCAGGAACTATGCAACTTCAAGTTGTCGAAGCACTAGAAGCGATCCGTTGCTGGCCTATCCGTCCAACAGCTCCGCCAACTGGTGCGGATCGATGTTTCCACCCGACAAGATCACGCCGATGCGTTTGCCGGACGCATTCGAAACCCGGCCATTGAGCAGCGCCGCCACCGGCGCGGCGCCGCTCGGCTCAACCAGTATTTTCAGCCGCAGCAGCAGGAAGCGCACCGCCTCGGCCAGCTCGCCGTCGCTGACCAGCGCGATCGATTCGAGGTGCTGGCGCATGATCGGAAACGTGAGCGCGCCGGGCGCCGTCGGCAGCAACCCATCCGCGATCGAGTGCGACTGCGGCGTCGATACGCGCTCACCCCGTTGCAGCGACAAATACGAATCATTGGCCGTCTCCGGCTCGACGCCGATGACACGCATATCGGGCCGTAACGTGTGGGCGGCGATACTGCACCCGGCGATCAACCCGCCGCCGCCGATCGGCGCAAGCAGCACGTCGAGATCGGGCACATCGGTCAGCAGTTCCAACGCCGCCGTCCCCTGTCCGGCGATGATGTGTGGATGGTCGAACGGCGGCGCCAACGCCAGGCCGCGCGCTTCGCTCAACTCTCGCGCGATCTCCTCGCGCTGCTGCTCAACTCGATCGTACAACACCACTTCCGCGCCGTAGCCGCGCGTGGCGGTCAGCTTCACTTCGGGCGCGTCGTCCGGCATCACGATGACGGCCGGCACAGCGAGCAGCTGCGCCGCCAATGCCAGACCCTGCGCGTGATTGCCCGACGAGAACGACACCACGCCACGACGGCGTTGCTCGGCGCTCAATCGGTTGAGCGTATTGTACGCGCCGCGAAACTTGAACGCGCCGCCGCGTTGGAAATTCTCGCACTTCAAAAATACCGGCGCGCCGAGCCGCGCAGCGAGCGTGCGTGAAGTGACGACCGGGGTGCGGTGCGCTACGCCGGCCAGGACCGCGGCAGCGGATTGGACGTCTGCGAATGTGATGCTCATCGCCATGCGCGCTCATTCAGGATATTTCCCGAACGATATGCTTCCAGCGCGTATTGCGCCGGCTCGAACAGCGGCTCCGGTAGGGCGTCGAGCGGATACCAGGCCCACTCGGCGATCTCATCCGGCGCAGCGGCGTGCGGCTGACCCGACGCGATCTCAGCTTGAAACTCCACGTCGATCCAGTGCTGATCCTGGACGATGATCGAGGAGATGCAGAATAGCCGCAGGTTCGCGATCTCGATGCCGGCCTCTTCGCGGGCTTCACGCACGGCGCAGGCTTGCAGCGTCTCGCCGAACTCCAGCTTGCCGCCGATCCAGCCATACCAGCGCGGCCGCTGGCCGCCCCGCCGCCGCCCGAGCAATACCTGCCCAGCCTGCACGATCATCACACCCACTCCCACGCGCGGTTCGCTCACTCGGCACCTCGTTACATGGTTTACCGCAGACGCCGATAGGATTATAACTGCCCAAAATCAAAACGCAAAGGCGGTTTTCGTGACACGGTTGACGATTCAATTTGAGTGTGTTATCATTCCCGCCCGTAATCCGCGAAAGAGAGGTTAGCTTATCAGCAGCAGAGACTTACGAATTAACGAAGGCATTCGTGCGCGCGAGGTTCGCGTCATCGGCAGCGACGGACAGAACCTCGGCATCTTGTCAGTTCAAGAAGCGCTGCGCCTGGCCCGTGAACAGGAACGCGATCTGGTCGAAGTCTCGCCGCAGGCCGACCCGCCTGTGTGCCGGATTATGGACTATGGCAAGTTCCTGTACGAGCAGCAGAAGAAAGAGCGCGACGCGAAAAAAGCTCAAAAGATTATCGAAGTCAAAGAGATTCGGCTGCGCCCCAAGACCGACCCCCACCATCGAGGCTTCAAGGTGCGCGATGCGCGCCGGTGGCTGGAACAGGGGATGAAGGTCAAGGTGCGCATTCGCTTCCGAGGCCGCGAGATCACCCATCCAGAGATTGCGTTGCAAGACCTGAGCGAGATCGCTCAGGAGTTGAGCGACGTGGCGACGGTGGAAGTGCAGCCGAACATGGAAGAGCGCACCATGCTGATGGTGCTCGCGCCAGCGCCCCACAAGAAAAAGATTAGCAAAGAGGAAGTCGCCCGTGCCAAAGATCAAGTCTCATAAAGCAACCTCCAAGCGTTTCCGCGTGACCGGCGGAGGCAAGCTGCGCCGTATGCGGCTGGGTAAGCACTTGCGCCGCAACAAAGCCGCGCGCATCGTGAGCACCACCGATAAGCCCGTGACGGTCACGCCGAAGGGGCTGCGCCGCCGCGTCAAACGCCTGGCTCCTCATCTCGACCAAAAGTAGCGCTAGGCTCAACCGGCGCGAGCCTTACCAACTGAAGACGTCCCCCTCAGGGCGTCACCTCCCCGTAGGCTGAAAGGCCGAGGGACATCGCTGAGAAAGAAGGTGACCCAACATGCCCCGTGCCAAAGCCGGCCCCAACCTGCGCCGGCGTCATAACAAAGTCAAAGCACTCACCAAAGGACAACGCGGCGCGCGCCATCGCCTGTGGCGGAAGGCCAACGAGGCGATGCTGCACTCGCTGTATTACGCCTACCGCGACCGACGTCAACGCCGGCGCGATTTCCGCAAATTGTGGATCGCGCGCATCAATGCCGCCGCCCGGCTGAACGGCCTATCCTACAGCCGATTCATAGCCGGTCTCAAGCAAGCCGGCGTCACGCTCGATCGCAAGGTGCTGGCCGATATCGCCATCCGCGATGCCGCGGCTTTCGCCAAACTGGCTGAGACGGCGAAGAACGTTTAGCCAGACTCCGTTGTCTAGCTGCGCCCTTTCTCTGGCTGCGCTTTTTAGAGAAAGGGCGCTTGTCTTGCGAAGACCAGAAACCGGGTTTCTCGAAGAAACCCGGTTTCTCAACAGAGAGAGTGTGCATGAACATTCGCTCTATTACCCTGTTCGCCGAGCCGCCACTCGAGGCGAACAACCTTGCCGCATTGAAGCCGATCCGATCGGCGTTTGAAGTCGCGGGCCTTCCGGTTCAAACGCTGCGGCTGGCCTTGCCGCCCTTCCCGACCTGCGTCGATAGCCCGTCACAGGCCCTCGCTTTCGCACACGAGGTAGCCGCAGCCGCCCAGGCCAACGGCATCGATTACGTCTCACTCGGACCGGCCACGGGCGAGTGGATCGAAATCATTCCCCAGCTGCTCAACGCGGCTGACTCAATCTTTTGTGGGATCAGCATTGCCTCGCGCGAGCCGGGCATCGATATCGCTGCCATTCATCACGCGGCCTCCGCCATACGGCGCGTCGCAAGCCTCTCGCCCGATGGCTTCAGCAACTTGCGACTGGCCGCGCTGGCCAATGTACCGCCGGGCGCGCCGTTCTTCCCGGCGGCATATCATGCCGGCGGCGCAAGCGCCTTTGCCATTGCCACCGAGTCGGCTGATCTGGCCGTCGCCGCCTGCGCTGCGGCGCATACAGCCGCTGAAGCCCGCAACGCGCTGACGGCGGCAATCGAGGCGCACGCGACGCAGATCGCGACCATCGCCGCCGAGGCAGCGCGCACGCATGATCTGCGCTTCGGCGGGATCGACTTCTCGCTCGCGCCGTTTCCCTCGGCCCAGCGGAGCATTGGCGCGGCAATCGAGCGCTTGAGCGGATCGCCGGTCGGGTCGCCGGCCTCACTCGCCGCAGCGGCTGTGTTGACGGATGCGATCGATCGCGCCCGCTTTCCCCGCTGTGGCTTTTCAGGTTTGATGTTGCCCGTGCTGGAAGATACGGTGTTGGCGCAACGCGCGGCAGAAGGGGTTTTAACGCTCGACGATCTGCTGCTGCTGTCGGCGGTGTGCGGCGTCGGGTTGGATACCGTACCGTTGCCCGGCGATGTGAGTGAAGCGGCATTGGCGGCCATCTTATTTGACGTGGCAGCGCAATCGCTCCGGCTCGACAAGCCGCTCACCGCGCGCCTGATGCCGATCCCCGACAAACACGCTGGCGACCCAATCGCCTTCGACTTCCCTTTCTTTGCGAACAGCCGCGTGCTGGCCATCGTTGAGCCTATGGGATTGGGCTTGATCGGTGCATCGATGCGAATCGATCTTGGCGCCCGGCGACACGCTGAGAAGGAATCATAGACAGCCATTGTGGACGGGAGATCGCGCGTCGAGATCAGTCAGGCCGCTAGACCTCGGAGGTCTTCCGCTTTTTGCCGCACTCGTGCTAAAATCAACCTGCCATGAACGAGTCTGCTCTAATCGAATCTGCGCGTAAGGGCGACCTGGACGCGTTCAATACGCTGGTCGTGGCTTATCAGCACCAGATTTTCAACCTGGCTTATCGCATTATGGGCGACGAGGCTTCGGCGGCGGATGTGACGCAGGAAGCTTTCATCTCCGCGTATAAACACATGGCGTCGTTTCGCGGCGAATCGTTCAAAGCGTGGATGTATCGCATCGTCACGAATGCGTGCTACGACGAGCTGCGCCGTCGCAAGCGGCGCCCAGCCACCTCGCTCGAAGGCCTGGTCGACAACAGCGATACCGAGATCGAATACGACATCCCCGACCACAGCATGAGTCCCGAAAGCCATGTCGAGCAACGCGAGATGACCCGCGCGATCCAGGCGGGCATCGACCTGCTGCCGCCCGATCAGCGCATGACGCTGGTCTTATGCGATGTGCAGGGTATGCGCTACGACGAAATTGCGCTGATCACCGGCGCGAATCTGGGCACGGTCAAATCGCGGCTCAGTCGCGCGCGCGCCAAGCTGCGCGATCACCTGCTGGCCAGTGGGGAACTTTTGCCCGAATCTTTTCGTCCTAAAGCCGAGCAACAAATGCTGCAGGATCAGTAAGCCAGAGGACGTTGAATGAGTTTTTTAAGGAACAAACGATCAGACGAAGAGCGGGCCGAGGAACTGTTCTCGTCTTATATCGATGGTCAGGTTACCGCCGAGGAACGCCGATTTCTGGAGCGCTACCTGTCCGGCCAGCCTGAGGCGCGCGCCAAGTTCGAGCTGCTGAAGCAGGCGGTGCAGCTAACGAAGACGTTGCCGCCGGTCAAAGCGCCGCGCTCGTTCGTTTTGCCGCGCTCGATGGCGCGCAAGCCGAGCCTGGCGCTACGGCTATACCCCGCGCTGCGGTTCGCGACGGTGGCCGCGATGGCGCTATTCGTGTTCGCGCTGGCGGGCGACCTGGTTACCTCATCGCGCTTGGCTGCGCCGGCAGCGGCGCCGGAGATGTTGCTTTCCTCCAAATCGTCGGCGACCGAGACGCCTGAACAGCCCACGGCTGAAGCGTTCGCGTTGCAGGTGCCTGCGCCGACGGCGGCGCCCGAACCCACTCTAGCGCCGAGTGATGCGATGACGGACACCGCTACACCCGCGCCGCCTGCCGCCAGTGAGCTGGTTACCCCCACGGAAACTGAATTAGCTGAGCCTGACGAATCCCGGCTGGGCGCTTTAGCTCCCACACCCACCGCTACGGCCGATCAGTCGGCAGGTGTGCAAAACTACGCCTCCACCGAAGAACCCGCTCCGGCAACACCCGCCCTGGCGCAGTTCGATGCGCTGCGCGCCATCGTCATCGCGCTGGCAGGAGCGGCCGTCGTTTTAGGAACCACGACACTGGTGTTACGGCGACGCATTCGGTAAGGTCGTAGATTCAGAAACCCGGCTTCTTGAAGAAGCCGGGTTTCTATTTTGGGAAGGAGAACATGCGGCGAAACGTGTGGTACAGCGCCGGCCGGGCGGTCGTGGCTGCTTACATGCGCCTGATGATCGATCTCGACATCGCCGGACCTGAGCCTGCGCCACCCGCGCCGCAGCTGATCGTGGCGAATCATCCCAGCACCACCGATCCCTTTTACCTCCCACTGCTGTTCCACCACCCAATCGATATGCTGCTGATCGACAGCGCGTTCCGCTTTCCGCTGCTAGGCGCGTACCTGCGTCGGGCCGGCCAGGTGTGTGTGACGCGCGACGCGGGGACCGCCGCTTTCGTCGAGGCCCAACGGCGGCTGGAAGCAGGCCGCGCCGTAGCTATTTTCCCGGAAGGAAATATCAGCCCGCGCGAAGGCGGGACGCTGCCGTTGCACACGGGCGCAGCGCGGTTGGCGCTATTGACCGGCGTGCCAGTTGTGCCCGTGGGCATCTACCTGCCGCGTACGCGTGCGCGCAATATTCGGGGTCGGATTGGCCGGCGACCGCTCAACGGCTACTGGTACCTGCGTGGGCCGTACGCGGTGACCGTCGGCCGGCCGTTGCGTTTCTGTGGTAATGTTGACGATGCGGCAAATGTGGCGGCGGTGACGCAGGTACTCATGGAGGATATCCACGCGCTGGCGAATGAGAGTGAACGCCGGTTCCATGTTCGATTCAACACCGCTCAAGTCTGAACCGATGGCCCAATCCACGATCGTGATGAACTATTGCCCGCGTTGCGGACACCCGCTTGAAGACAAGTTCGTGTTCGGTCGGGTTCGGCGCGCCTGCCCGGAGTGCAACTTCGTGTTCTTCCGCGAACCGAAGGTCGCCGCCGGTGTATTGGTCGAGCAGGCGGGCAGCGTGCTGCTGGTGCGCCGTTCGGTCGATCCGAAAAAGGGCGCCTGGGCGCTGCCGGCCGGCTACATGGAGATCGACGAGGGGCCGGTCGCCGCAGCGCTGCGCGAGTGCCTGGAAGAAACCGGGCTGGTCGTGCGCATCACCGGCCTGTTCGGGGTGTATCACATCGCCAACGATCCGCGCGGCGCAGGCATCCTCATCCTGTATCGCGCCGTCGTCGTGTCGGGGGAAGCGCAGCCGGCCGACGACGCCGACGAAGTCGCTTTCTTCACGCCGCGCGAGATTCCGGCTGACATCGCGTTCGCCTCGACCCGGCGCGCGCTGCTGCGCTGGCGTATCGAAGTTGAGGAAGCGTCGGGCAAGCGGTGACGAAGCATCGGGTACGGGTAACCCCTTGACGATCGTGGGTTCCGTAGATCGATCAGAAGTGATAATATCGCTAGGCCCAGGTTACACCTCGTTTCTCTATACCCGGTATATGGCCTGCGGCCAACTCTTTTGATATGGTATGTGGATAGTCTGACTGATCTACACGCGATGACGGATAAAGTTCATGACCATTCGATACACTAACCCCACGCCGGCCGGGTCTGAGATTACTCAACCGCGACCCGCTCTGCGCGCGCCCCGCCCGCTCCCTCCAGCGCTGCGCCCACGGCCCAAACGCGCGTCACTCGGCTTGATCGCCTTCAGCGCGCTGTTAAGCGTGCTGGTGCTGGCGTGCGCCGCGTGCAGCTTGATTCTGGTGACGCTAGGCCCGGAGCGCGTCCTGGCGCTGCGCGATCAGGTGCTGGGCGAAACGCCGGAAAAGCGGATTGAAGCAGTCGCCCAGATCGTGGATCTGGTCATTCGGGGTGAAGAGACCTGGCCGGTGCCGGACAAGGGCCGCTTGACGATCCTGCTGATGGGCGTCGATCGGCGCGCGGCGCAGGGCGACGTGCCGACGCGATCGGACGCGATCACACTCATCACGATCGATCCAAACAGCCACACGGCGGCGATGCTATCCATCCCCCGCGATTTGTATGTGCCGTTAGCCGGGATGGATCGGGTCGATCGCATCAACACGGCTTACTTCTTCGGCCAAGCGAATCAACTGCCAGGCGGCGGCGCCCAGACCGCCAAGGACACGATCACGTGGAACCTGGGCATCCCGGTGCACAAGCACGTCATCATCAACTTTGAAGGCTTCAAGCGCGCGATCGATGCGCTGGGCGGGATCGATATCGATGTGCCGACGCGGATTGTCGACAACGCTTATCCCACGGAAGATTATGGCTTCGAGCAGCTGGTGATTGAGCCGGGGTTGCAGCACATGGACGGCACGCTGGCGCTGAAGTATGTCCGCACGCGCCATCAGGATAGCGACTTTGGGCGCTTGCAGCGACAACAGCAAGTTATCCTGGCGGTGCGCGACAAGGCGCTAAGCCTGGATGTACTGGCGCAGCTGCCGCAACTGCTGGATGCAGTGCACGGGTTCTATGAGACTGATCTGAGCGTGGCGGAGCTGGCGAGCATCGCCAAAGTGTGGAGCGAGCTTCCACGGGAGAACATCGCGGCATACCGGATTGACCAGACCATGACGCAGGGCTGGACAACGCCGACCGGCGCAAGCGTGCTCATCCCCATTCGCGAGGCGATCGCGCCGGTGGTCACGGCATTTCTAGGCCAGTCGGAAACCTCCGCCAGCACGCCTTAACATGAGCTCTCTTTCCTGGTTGCCGTCGCAGTTCGGCCCCCCCACATTGCCCTTGAGTAAAGAAGGGCGGCGGCCTGCCCACGAGCGCAGCGAAGAGGGTTGTACCGTCCGGACCTCGCAGAATCAAAACGCCTCTCCGTGAGAGGCGTTGTTATTTTGAAACACAGTTAGTATCATCAAACCCGCTTCAGCTGTCTACACTTTCTGCGCCGCGCATACAGTCCAAAAGTCGGATGCCTCACAGGACTGAGGTCACGTTGACCGGACTATATGGTCCACCTATAGTGTAGCCACGAACGGAAAGGGTCAGTCTGAGCCGCGCATCAGACCGGTCCTCTCCGTTCTATTTTTGTTAACGCTTCTTCCAATCGCGGAAGATCTGCAGGAGGTCGTGTTGAACCTGCGGCTCGATGGAATCTTCGGTCAGCCGACCCAGCGCCCGAATTGTCTGGCGCATTTGCGCCAGGTAGTTCAGACAGCCGTCGCACATGGCAAGATGCTGCTCAAAGCGCGCACGCTCAGAAAACGGCAGCGTCTCTTCAAGGTAGTCGGTGATCAGTTCCACCAATTCCCGGCAACTCAGCTCGCTGGCAGCCACGCTTCGGATTACCTAGTCTTCGCTCAAGTATTGTTCCAGTGCGCGCCGCACCTTCGAGCGCGCCCGATGCAACAGAACTCGTTGATTAGTCTCGCTGATCCGCAAAACATTACAAATCTCTTCCGCCGACCAGCTCTCGACATCGCGCAGCGTAATCACTTCGCGCTGGCTCGGCGGCAGCGCCTCGATCGCCCGCCGGATCGTCGCGAGAGTTTCCTGCGCCAGCAGGCGCTCTTCCGGGATATCGGCCCAACTATGCGGAAAGGAGTTCCAATGGCCCGCCCACTTCGGATCATCGGCCGGGCGGAAGCGATCTGGTTCGACGGCAGGCTCGTCAGGCTCGGCATCGGGATTCCAGACGGCTGAGAAGGGCAGGCTACGCTCCTCGCGCTGGCCGCGCGTTTTGGCGCAATTCGTGAGGATACGAAAAATCCACGTCTTGAGCGACGAACGTCCCTCGAACCGATCCAGCCCGCGCAGCACGCCGATCCACGCTTCCTGGACTACGTCTTCGGCGGTAGCGCGATCGGAGACGAAGATTTGGGCCAGGCGCAGCATCGCGGCGTGGTGTGCCTTGATCAGCGACGTGAAAGCCGCTTCGTCGCCCCGGCGCAGCGCCTCAACCAGGCGCAAGTCGGCGGCGGACGCCACGAGACCGGTCGGGTTGGCTTCCTCTTGGAGCATAGCCATAGACGCAACGTGTAATGCATAACGACGGTCGGCGGGTCGAAGCATACTCGAAGGACCGATCAGTGTCAAACAAGTTGGCCCCGCGCGTGTAACGAACCAGCCGGCCTCAAGACTATACCTGTGAACCTACACAGCACAAGGATTGATCCACGAATCTACACAAATGAACACGAATTAAACAGTTGACGCATGTTTAGAACAAGTGCATTCAGGGTAGCATAGCCCCTTGTGGGCGTGCTACGGCGTACGTGTTCGACAGATCAGCGAAACAGGTATATCGCGCTTCGTCTCAGCGAGATCGAAATCATTCCACGGGAGAAGGGAACAATGGCTCACACGAACTTAACCGTCTACGGCGCCGTCTGGTGCGAGGACTGCAAGCGTTCCAAGAAGTTCCTGGGCGAGCAGCGCGTCCACTACAACTGGGTCGACGTCGAGCAGAACGCGGACGGCTTGGCGCTGGTCGAGCGCGTCAACCAGGGCAAACGTCTCATCCCGACGATCGTGTTCGACGACGGCGGCGTCCTGGTCGAGCCGAGCAACGCCGAGCTGGCGGCCAAGTTAGGCTTGCAGACTCGCGCCAAGATGAATTATTACGACCTGATCTGCGTGGGCGGCGGCCCGGCCAGCTTGACCGCCGCGCTGTACGCGGCGCGGGAAGGGTTGGAAGTGCTGGTGATCGAGAAGAGCGGGCTGGGCGGGCAGGCCGGCGTGACCGAGCAGCTGGACAACTTCCCCGGCTTTCCCGATGGCATCAACGGCGCCGATTTCGCCGATCGGCTGGCGCAGCAAGCCCGGCGCTTCGGCGTGGAGATTTTGCAGGCGCAAGAAGTGGTCGGGCTGCGCGCCGAAGAAGAATCGCGCTACATCACCACCTCCGATGGCGCGGACTACGGCGCGCGCGCGGTGCTGATCGCCACCGGCTCGACGTATCGGCGGCTGGGTGTTCCTGGCGAAGAAGACCTGATCGGCGCAGGGATCCACTTCTGCGCCACGTGCGACGGCCCGTTCTACAAAGGCCAGCACGTCGCGGTGATCGGGGGCGGCAATAGCGCCGGCGAGGAGAGCCTGTTCCTGACGCGCTTCGCCGAGAAAGTGACGATATTGGTTCGCGGTGAGACGCTGACCGCCAGCAAGATCGTGATCGATAAAGTCGAGATGACGCCCAAGATCGAAGTGCGCTACAACACCGAAGTGCGCGAGCTGCACGGCAACGGCCATTTGACGGGCTTGACGATCCGCAACCGCGAGACGATGGAAACCGAGCGAATCAGCCCGGCCGGCGTGTTCGTCTTCATCGGCCTGCTGCCGAACAGCGGCTGGCTGCCGCCGGAGATCGAGCGCGACAAGACCGGTTTCATCCTCACCCAGCCGACGCTCGAAACGAGCCTGCCGGGCGTATTCGCGGCCGGCGATGTGCGTCAGGGCAGCACCAAGCAGGTTGCCAGCGCCGTCGGCGAAGGCGCGACGGCGGCGTTGACCGTGCGCGAGTACTTGAAGAAGATGTAACGACTGATGACTGGTAACTGGTGATTGGTAATTGGCAACTATTGACTGCTCACTCTTCACGCTCTAGCCCTCACTTCCGATAGGTCAATCTCCTGACTTCGGGTGGTTGTGGCCGAGGCGCTTATCGCGTATCTTGAATCGGATAGCCTGTGAAAGCAGGAGTTCGCATGAAGGCCATCGCGGTGTTTCCGCGCCAACCCAACAGCATCCACCTGACCGATCTGCCGATGCCGCGCGTTGCAGATATACTGGACGGGCGCGGCGTCCTGGTCAAAGTGCTGCGCGTCGGCGTGGATGGTACGGACAAGGAGATCAACGCCGGCGAATATGGCGCTGCGCCGGAAGGCTATGATTTTCTCATCGTGGGGCACGAGTCGTTCGGGCGCGTGGTCGAGGTCGGGTCGGGCGTGGTCGGGCTTGCGCCGGGCGACTACGTGGTGGCGACGGTGCGCCGGCCGGGCAACAGCATCTACGATCGAATCGGCGCGTACGACATGACCATCGACGCGACGTACTTCGAACGCGGCATCAACCTGCGGCACGGCTACCTGACCGAGTATTACGTCGACGACCCGGAGTACATCGTCAAGGTCCCAGCCCGGTTGAAAGATGTCGGCGTGCTGCTGGAGCCGTTGAGCATCGCCGAGAAAGGCATCGAGCAGGCGTACGAGATTCAGCGGCGGCTCAAAGTGTGGCGACCGATGCGGGCGGCCGTCGTCGGCGCCGGGCCGCTCGGCTTGCTCGCCACGCTCGCGCTGCGCTTGCGCGGCCTGGAGGTCACCACGCTGGCCCGCACCGCGCCGCCCACGTTGAACAGCCAGCTCGTCGAGGCGATGGGCGCGCGTTACTTCAGCACGCGCAGGTTGCCGCTGACGCAAGCCGCCGGGCAGTATGGGCCATTCGACGTCATCTTCGAAGCGACCGGCGCGAGCAGCGTCGTGTTCGAAGCGATGGAGGCGTTGGGTCGCAACGGCGTGCTGGTGCTCACCGGCATCAGCGGCGGGAACCGCGCAGTCGAAGTGCCGGGCGATCGGATTCTGCTTGGTTTCGTGTTGGGCAATAAAGTCGCGGTCGGGTCGGTCAACGCGAATCGCGTCTACTTTGAACGCGGCGTGCAGGATATGGCGCTGGCCGAAGCGCAGTATCCCGGCTGGCTGGGACGCCTGCTCACTCATCCCGTGCGCGGCCTGGACAACTATGCCGAGATGATCCGCCTGTTGACCGAAGAGAAGAACGCGATCAAGGTGTTCATGGAAGTAGTGAAGGATGAAGGATGAACCCGCTCCGCCTCGGGGCAGATCTTCATCCCTCATCCTTCATCCTTCATCCTTAACGGAGGCGCAGTGACAATTGAGCAAGAGCGCCTGTCTAGCGATCGCCCCGCCTGGCTGCGTTGGGGGCCATATCTCAGCGAGCGCGCCTGGGGGACGGTGCGCGAGGACTACAGCGCGTACGGCACGGCCTGGGATTACTTTCCCCACGATCACGCCCGCTCCAGAGCCTACCGCTGGAACGAAGACGGCCTGGCCGGCATCTGCGACAACCGGCAGCGGCTGTGCTTCGCGCTCGCGTTGTGGAACGGGCGCGACCCGATCCTCAAAGAGCGCCTGTTCGGGCTGACCGGCTCGCAGGGCAATCACGGCGAAGATGTGAAGGAGTATTACTTCTACCTCGACTCGACGCCGACCCATTCCTACTTGAGTATGCTCTACAAGTACCCGCAGGCCGCTTTCCCTTACCAGCAGCTGGTCGAGGAGAATGCGCGCCGTAGCCGGGACGCCTTTGAATTCGAGCTGCTCGATACCGGCGTGTTCGACGACAACCGCTACTTCGACGTCTTCGTGGAATACGCTAAAGCCCAGCCCGACGACATCCTGATCCGAATCCGGGCCGTCAACCACGGCCCCGATCCGGCGACGCTGCATCTGCTGCCGACGCTGTGGTTTCGCAACACCTGGGCCTGGGGCCGCGACGAGCATCGTCCGGTTCTGGCCGAGAGCCGCGGGCTGCAAGAAAGCGGCGTGTTCATCCACGCCCTTCAGGCGCAGCATGAGAGTTTAGGTGAATACGAGCTGTACTGCGAAAACCCCAACGCGCTGCTCTTCACCCACAACGACACGAACACGCTGCGGCTGTACGGCGCGCCCGGCTCATCGCCATACGCGAAAGATGCGTTTCACGAATATGTGGTGCATGGCAACCGTGCAGCCGTCAACCCCGCCCGAACCGGCACGAAAGCGGCGGCACACTATGCCCGAACGATCGACCCTGGCGAAACCCTCACGCTGCGTCTACGCCTCAGACGGATTTCGGATTTCGGATTTGCGATTGCGGAATCCGAAAATCCGCAATCAAAAATCCGCAATCAAAAATCTAATACGCCTTTCGCCGACTTCGACGCGATCTTCGCTCAACGTCAACAAGAGGCCAATGCGTATTACGCTTCACTACAGCCGTCCCATCTAAGTGAAGACTTGCGCCGCGTGCAGCGCCAGGCGTTGGCCGGCATGTTGTGGTCAAAGCAGTTCTATCATTACGATGTGGACGAATGGCTTCAAGGCGACCCGGCGCAGCCACCCCCGCCGCCCGAGCGTAAACCGGGGCGCAATCACGAGTGGCTCCATCTCAACACCTACGACGTGATCTCGATGCCCGACAAGTGGGAGTATCCGTGGTTCGCCGCGTGGGATTTGGCGTTCCACTGCATCGCACTCGCGCTCGTCGACGGCGAGTTCGCCAAGAACCAGATCATCCTGCTGTTGCGCGAGTGGTATCAGCACCCCAACGGTCAGATTCCGGCGTACGAGTGGGCCTTCGGCGACGTGAACCCGCCAGTGATGGCCTGGGCCGCCTGGCGCGTCTACAAGATCGACGCCAAACAACGAGCTATTGTAGGAGGCGACTCCAGTCGCCGACCCGACTCCAGTCGCCGACCCGACCCCAGTCGCCGACCCGACCCCAGTCGCCGACCCGACTCCAGTCGCCGACCCGACTCCAGTCGCCGCCAACCCGACCGCGCCTTCCTCGAACGCGCCTTCCACAAGCTGCTGCTCAACTTCACCTGGTGGGTCAATCGCAAGGACTCGGAGGGCAACAACATCTTCCAGGGCGGCTTCTTGGGACTCGACAACATCGGCGTATTCGATCGCAGCGCGCCGCTGCCCACCGGCGGCTTCATCGAGCAAAGCGACGGCACCAGCTGGATGGGCATGTTCTGCCTGAACATGATGACGATCGCGCTGGAGCTGGCCCAGACCAATCCCGTCTACGAGGATATCGCCACCAAATTCTTCGAGCACTTTCTGTACATCGCCGGCGCGATGAACAACATCGCGGGCGAGGGCATCTCGCTGTGGGACGAGGAAGACGAATTCTTCTACGATGTGCTGCACCTGCCCGACGATTCGCACCGGCCGCTCAAGGTGCGCTCGATGGTCGGGCTGATCCCGTTGTTCGCCGTCGAGACGATCGAACCCGATCACCTGGAAACGGTCCCCGACTTCAAGCGCCGGCTCGAATGGTTTCTCGCCCATCGACCGCACCTCACTCGACTCATCTCGCGCTGGCAGGAGCCGGGCCTGGGCGAGCGCCGGCTCGTGGCGCTGGTGCGCGGGCATCGCATGAAGCGGCTGCTCAAGCGCGCGCTCGACCCCAACGAGTTCTTGAGCGATTACGGCATTCGCGCTTTGAGCAAAGTTCACGAAGCCGCTCCCTACGTGCTCAACGTCGACGGCGTCGAGCATATCGTGCGCTACGAGCCGGCCGAATCGCACAGCGGGCTGTTCGGCGGCAACTCGAACTGGCGCGGGCCGATCTGGTTTCCCGTCAACTACTTGCTGATCGAATCGCTCCAGAAATTTCATCGTTATTACGGCGACGATTTCAAGGTGGAATGCCCCACCGGATCGGGCCAATACCTCACGCTGAACCAGATCGCCGACGAACTCTCGCAGCGCCTCATCCGGCTGTTCCTGTGCGAAGGTGAGCGGCGGCCGATTTATGGCGCGCTGGAAAAGTTTCAGAACGATCCAAACTGGCGCGATTGCATCTTGTTCCACGAATACTTCCACGGCGACAACGGCGCGGGCATCGGCGCGAGCCACCAGACGGGCTGGACGGGGTTGGTCGCCAAGCTGATCCAGCAACAAGGCGCGAAGAAAACATAAAGAGTGGAGAGTGGAGATTAGAGATTGATGGACACTAGTGCTTCGACAACTTGAAGTTGTATAGTTCCTGCCGCATGACCGCCGCCTTTCACTGCCTTCTTAAAGAGGGCGGCGGCCAGCACTGCGGCGGACGGCAGTGCAACTGCCGTCCCAACCCCGCAGAATTAGGCGGTCGGGGTACTAGTCTCTAATCCCCACTCTCTAATCTCCAAAGGCAAAGAGCAGCTTCATGCCTAACCCCGAAACCCTGCCCACAACCGACCTCGATTTCGGGCGCGAGGTCTGCGGCGACTTCGCCGTGGCGAGCCGCAAAGAATGGCTGGTGACCAACGGCATTGGCGGCTTCGCGTCGGGCACGATCGCGGGTACGCTCACCCGGCGTTATCACGGCTTATTGATCGCCGCGCTCCAGCCGCCGCTCGGGCGCACCCTGTTGGCGACCAAGCTCGACGAAACCGCAACCTATCTCAGCGCACACTATCCACTGTTCGCCAATCACTGGGCCAGCGGCTCAATCGAGCCGGCCGGCTTCCACCACCTCGAACGTTTTCATCTGGAAGGCGCAACGCCGGTCTGGACTTTCGCCTGCGCCGATGCGCTGTTGGAAAAGCGCGTGTGGATGCAGCCGGGCGCAAACACAACCTACCTCCAGTATCATTTGCGCCGGGGCAGCGCGCCGCTCACGCTGGTCGCCAAGGCGCTGCTCAACTATCGCGACTATCACGGCACAACGCGCGCCGGCGACTGGCCGATGCAGATCGAGCCGGTCACCGCCGGCCTACGAATAACGGCGTTTGACGGCGCGACGCCGTTCTACCTGGTGAGCGCTCGCGCCGAAGTCACGCCCCGGCGCGAGTGGTACACGAATTTCTACTTGAGCGTCGAGAACGATCGCGGGTTGAGCGCGATTGAAGATCATTTCTATGCCGCCGACTTTCGTGCAGTCCTGCAACCAGGTGAACCGCTCACAATCATCAGCAGCACCGACCCGGCCCCTAACCTCGACGGCGAATCCGCCTATGCGGATCGTCAGCGCTACGAACAAACCCTCCTCACCCAGGTGAGAGGCGACTCTAGTCGCCGACTGGTTCTGGCCGCCGATCAGTTCATCGTCGCTCGCCCAACACCGGGTGACCCGCACGGCCGCACGATTATCGCCGGCTATCCCTGGTTCGGCGACTGGGGCCGCGACACGATGATCAGCTTGCCGGGCCTGACGCTCGCGACTGGCCGGCCCGACGTTGCGCGGAATATCCTGCGCACCTTCGCCCACTTCGTCGATCGCGGCATGTTGCCCAACCGTTTTCCTGACGCGGGTGAGACGCCGGACTACAACACGGTCGATGCCACGCTGTGGTACTTTGAAGCGACCCGCGCTTATCATGCCCTGACCGGCGATGACGGCCTGGTGCGCGAGCTGTACCCGGTGCTGGCCGACATCGTCGCCTGGCATCAGCGCGGCACGCGCTACAATATTCACGTCGATCCCGACGATGGCTTGCTCTATGCCGGTGAAGCGGGCGTGCAGCTCACCTGGATGGACGCCAAAATCGGCGATTGGGTGGTGACGCCACGCATCGGCAAACCGGTGGAGATCAACGCGCTATGGTACA
The DNA here is from genome assembly GCA_035292585.1 of Anaerolineae bacterium. GTDB lineage: Bacteria > Chloroflexota > Anaerolineae > Fen-1058 > Fen-1058 > DASSFZ01. Next base: position 40,134 of record DATDPU010000067.1, read on the forward strand.
ACGCGCTGCGCAGCATGGCCCAGTTCAACGAGATTGTAGGAGGCGACTCTCGCAGATCCCCGAAGCGCAGCGAAGGGGACAGTCGCCGACCCGAGTCCCGTAGCCGACAATCGGCATTAAGAGGGTCGGCATCGAGAGATGCCTCCTACAGTGATCTGGCTGATCGGGTCAAAACAAGTTTCACTCGGTTCTGGCATGATGCCGGTGGTTACTGTTACGATGTGATCGATGGGCCAGACGGCGCTGATGCCACGCTGCGACCCAACCAGCTCTTCGCCGTCTCCCTACCCTACAGCCCGCTCGCTGCTGATCGGCAGCGCGCCGTCGTCGATACGTGTGCGCGCCAGCTCTTGACTTCGCACGGCCTCCGCAGCCTCGCGCCGACTGACCCTGCTTACGTCGGCCACTACGGCGGCGACCCGTATCGACGCGATGCGGCCTATCATCAAGGCACGGTCTGGAGCTGGCTGATCGGGCCGTTCGTCAGCGCCCACCTGCGTGTCTACCGCGATCCGGTTCAGGCGCAGACGTTCCTGCTGCCGCTGTTCCATCATCTCGCCGATCACGGCCTGGGCAGCCTTAGCGAAATCTTCGACGGCGATCCGCCTTTCACGCCGCGCGGTTGCTTTGCCCAGGCCTGGAGCGTAGCGGAAGTCTTGCGCGCCTGGCAAGAAATTGCGCAATACGCGGAAACGTAGTACAACCGTCCAGAAACCAAGTTTTTTAAACAAACTTGGTTTCTAAAACGGGAGGAGCCATCTATGCACATCCTCGGCATCGATATTGGCGGCAGCGGCATCAAGGGTGCGCCGGTGGATATCGACACGGGAACACTGGTCGCCGAGCGCTATCGCATCCCTACCCCGCAACCCGCCACACCTGATGCGGTGGCCGACACGGTGGCGGAGGTCGCCCGGCACTTCAAGTGGAAAGGGCCGATCGGCTGCACGTTTCCGGCGATCATCAAGAACGGCGTGGCCTACAGCGCGGCGAATGTGGATGAATCGTGGATCGGAGTCAACGGCCAGCAGTTGCTCAAGAAGAAAACGCGACGCCCGGTGCGGCTGCTCAATGACGCCGACGCGGCCGGCATCGCCGAGATGCAATTCGGCGCGGGCAGAAACCAGCCGGGCGTCGTGCTGCTGCTGACTTTTGGCACGGGCATCGGCAGCGCGTTGTTCCTCGACGGCAAGCTCGTGCCCAATACCGAGTTCGGCCATCTCCAGCTGCGCTGCAAAGAGGCCGAGGAGCGCGCGTCGGATCGGACGCGTGAACAAAAGGACCTGACGTGGAAGAAGTGGGCCGCGCGCGTCGACGAGTTCCTAGGACAACTCGAGTTTCTTTTCTCGCCCGATCTATTTATCATCGGCGGTGGCGTGAGCAAGAAGCATGAGAAGTTCCTACCGCGCCTGACCACGCGCGCCCAGGTCGTGCCGGCCCAATTGCTGAATGAGGCGGGCATCGTCGGTGCGGCGCTGGCGGCGCAGGCGCTGGCGTAGAGCCGATCCCATGCTGGGGCGACAGTTGCACTGTCGCTCCACACCCGCAGTACAACTGTAGACGAACAGACTTGTGAATCATCACCAGTTGGGCCTGGGTTGACGGATAGCTCTGGCTGTGTTATAGTTCAGCCCGTTAGAGCGCAAGTAAATCTGGTTGATCTCTGCCGCCCGATCTTGTGACCGGGCGGCGATTTGTTTACTCCCCTAACCCGATGTGTCCCTGCGGCCATTCACCTCGGCACATCCTGAGCCGCACCCAGGAGTTTCATGAGTTTCACACAATTCGATCTCGACCCGCGCCTGCTGAAAAATATCCAGGCGCTGGGCTTCGATCGACCTACCCCGATTCAGCGCGCGACGGTGCCCACAGCGCTGCAGGGTCACGACATACTCGGCTCGGCCGAGACCGGCACCGGCAAGACGGCCGCCTATCTGCTGCCCATCTTGCAGCAACTGATCGCCGTACCTGCGCCCGGGCGCGGGCCGCATGTGCTGATCCTTGTCCCCACACGCGAGCTGGCCTTGCAAGTGGCGGACCACGCCAGGCAACTGAGCCAACACACCGGTACGCGCCTCGCGACGATTTACGGCGGCGTCGGCTATGGCGATCAGGATCAGGCGCTCAAGCGCGGGATCGATATCGCCATCGCGACGCCCGGCCGGCTGCTCGATCACATCGAGCGGAAGAACATCGTCTTCACTGAGCTGCAAATACTCGTTTTGGACGAGGCCGACCGCATGCTCGACGTGGGGTTCTTGCCCGACATCCGGCGCGTGGTCCGGCTGCTGCCGCGCCAGCGCCAGACGCTGCTCTTCTCGGCCACGCTACAACCGATTCTGAATCTGGCGGCGGAAGTCACGCACAATGCCAAGCGCATCGAGGTGGCCCAAGCGCCGACCCCGCAGCTGATCAAGCAGACGCTGTTTCCGGCGCCTGAACACTTGAAGTTCGAGGTGCTGCGGCGCTTGTTGCAGGAAGACCCGGCGATGGACAGCGTGCTGATCTTCACCCGCACCAAGCATCGGGCCGACCGACTGGTCAAGAACCTGCAGCGCGCCCAGATTAAGGCGCGCGTGATCCACGGCAATCGCTCGCAAAGTCAGCGCGTCGCCGCACTCGAAGCGTTCCGGCGCGGTCACACCCGCGTGTTGGTCGCCACCGACATCGCCGCGCGCGGAATCGACGTCGAGGGTGTCTCGCACGTGGTGAACTACGATGTGCCCATGCAGGCGGACGACTACGTGCACCGCATCGGGCGAACCGGACGGGCGCAGGCCGCAGGCGAAGCGTATACGCTGGTGGCGCCGGCAGACGAGAAGATGATCTATCGGATCGAAGCGGTGTTGAAGCAGAAGATTCAGCGCCGGCGACTCGCTGGAATCAACTACAACCAGCCGGCGCTCGTCCAACCCGATGCCGAGGCGATTCGGCGCTACGTCGAGGCGAACCGGCACAAGCAATCAGCCGGAGCGCCAGCGCTCACACGCTGACCCTCAAAGCGTTGCCGCGAGTTGCGGTGGATTGAAACGGCGGCTGGTGCTCAGAACAAGGGCAACGGGGCGAGGGCCTAGGCTAGTGGTCAGTCAACTTGAAAGTGATGGGTAGTCTAGGAGACTGCTGAAAAACCACCCTTCGCGCACGAGGACGGCCTCAAGGTGCGCACCGTCGCTCGGCTGGAGCGTGCACCGTTGCAGCGGTCCCTTCACCACCGGGTGCGGGCTTTGCCTTTCGGGTGGTCTCTTGGTTGTTATGTCTGCG
>DATDPU010000068.1:0-16486 GCA_035292585.1 Anaerolineae bacterium
TGGAAGAACTCCAGGTACTGCCGGTGGGTACGAGTTGGGCGTATCATGGGTGGGCCCCCTCCTGTGGGCCAAGACCGGAACGTGTCAGATACGCCCGATCTTGCCTCAGGTGGGGGTAAAACATTAAACGCCGCTTATGGACGGCGGCCTATTCAAGCCAGAACCGGGCCCTTCGGACTTTCCGAGAGAGCTCGAAACGCAGCGTGGTTTGGCGTTCGGCGTGCAGCGTGCGCTCGACACGGCCGGGGCGATGTTCGGGTTATTGATCGCTTTGGGGGTGGTCTGGTTGTTGCAGGCCGGCGGCGTGCAGCTGGGGGCCGATACCTTCCGCAGCATCGTGTTGATCAGCTTGCTGCCGGCAGCGCTCGCGGTGTTGTCGCTGGCGCTCGGCGTGCGCGAGGCGCCGATCACAAGCCGGCGCGCCGCGCCGAAGTTCGCCTTGCGCTCGCTCGGCCGGCCGTTCATCATCTTCATGCTGATCGTCGGCATCTTCGACCTCGGCAACTCGTCCGATGCTTTTCTGGTGTTGCGCGCGCAGGAGCGCGGCGTCAGCGTCGTCGGCATGCTGGCGATGCTGGTCGCCTTCAACCTGGTGTATGCGCTGATCTCGACCCCGGCCGGATCGCTCTCCGATCGGATCGGGCGTCGGCGCGTGATCGTCGGCGGCTGGTTGGTGTACGCGGCCATCTATTTGGGCTTCGGGTTGGCGCAAGCGGGTTGGCACGTGTGGGCGCTGTACGTCGTATACGGCCTGTACTACGGTCTCGCTTTCGGCACAACCAATGCCATGATCGCCGATCTGGTTCCCGATGCGCTACGCGGCACGGCGTATGGGACATATAACGCGGTGTTAGGCATTCTCAACCTGCCGGCATCGATCATCGCCGGTGTGCTCTGGCAAGGTGTGGGAACGTGGCAAGGGTTCGGCCCTTCCGCGCCATTTCTATTCGGCGGGGCGTTGGCGCTGATCGCCGCGCTGCTGATGGCGTTCTGGAGGCCGCGTAATGCGATCGTGAATAACCACGGATGACCCAGAGATCACCGACGGCTAAAAATCTTAGGACTTACGCAGTTGGCGGCGGCAGTTGCACTGCCGCCGCCCCATCTGCCGCAGTACAACTGCGGCAGCAACATGCAACGGCGTAAGTCCTGAATCTGTGTCATCCGTGCTATCTGTGGTTACGCCTCTTGTCGGATCGCGTCTGAACAGGTAGAATTGCAACACCCACTCACCAGCCTTCCACCGCTTCAGCGCCGTGGGAGGCTGATTGGAATAATCGATGGCGCAACTGATCCGCGACCAAATTGCCGACTTGATCCGCACCGCGCTGCTCAACGCGCAGCAGAGCAATGCTTTGCCTGCCTTCGATGTGCCACGCATCGACATGGCGCGTCCCAAGCTGGCCGCGCACGGCGATTACTCGACCAGCCTGGCGTTGACCCTGGCGAAGACGGCGGGCCGGCCGCCGCTGCAAATCGCCGAGCGCATCGCCGCGCACATCCCGGCGCACGAAGCGCTCGGCAAGGTCGAGGTGGCTAAACCGGGTCACATCAACGTCACGCTCTCCGAGGCCTGGCTCGCGCAGCAGGTTCAAGCGATCCTCGACGCCGGGCCGGAGTGGGCGAATCTCGATCTGGGTGGAGGGCGAAGAGTACAGGTCGAGCATGGGTCGGCCAACCCGACCGGCCCGCTGACGATCGGCTCAGGCCGCAACGTCGTCATCGGCGACACGCTCGCCAACATCCTGCAAGCTTCCGGTTATGCCGTGCAGCGCGAATATTACGTGAATGACGCCGGGTCGCAAGTGCGCCACTTCGGCGAATCGATCTATGCGCGTTATGCTCAGGCGCTGGGACAGGCTGTGCCCTTCCCGGAGGACGGATACAAAGGCGCGTACATTGCCGAGATCGCCCAGACGATTATCCGCGAGCACGGCGATCGGTTTCTCGGCATGGATAAAACCGAAGCCTCACGTGCGTTGGGTCAGATCGGGATCGATCAGATGGTCGAGGGAGCACAGCAGACGCTGGCCCGCGCGAATATTCATTTCGAAGAGTGGTTCCACGAACGCTGGCTGCACGAATCCGGGCTGTTCAGTCGCATGCTTGACCAGCTCCGCGAGAAAGATTTGCTGTACGAGCGCGACGACGCGATCTGGTTCAAGGTGACGGCGTTCGGAGGTGAGAAGGATGCTGTCATCGTGCGCGCGCCGAAGGTGATCCCCGATCCGCTTGAGCGGCCGACGTACTTCGGCAGCGACATCGCTTACGTGCACAACAAGTTCATCGAGCGCGGCTTCGACCGGGTGATCTACGTCTGGGGCGCCGACCACCACGGCGACCTGCCGCGCATGCAGGCGATCCGGGCAGCGCTCGGCATCGCGCCCGATCGGTTGGTGATCATCTTGTATCAACTGGTCACGCTCACGCGCGGCGGCGAGGAAGTGCGCCAGTCCAAGCGCACCGGCGAGTTCATCACGCTCGACGAGGTAATCGACGAGATCGGGGCGGATGCTATCCGCTTCATGCTGCTCACCCGTTCGGTCGATAGCAAGATCACGCTCGATCTGGAGCTGGCGAAGGAGCAGTCCGACCAGAACCCGGTGTACTACGTGCAGTACGCGCATGCGCGCATCGCCAGCATCCTGCGCAAGGCGGCGGATGTCGGTGTGCCTCAAGATGCACCAGGGGAGGTGCGGCTGCTGGCGCATCCGTCGGAACTGACGCTGATCCGCAAGATGCTCGAACTGCCGCTGATGATCGAACAATCGGTGCGCGACCTGGCGCCGCATCACCTGACGCATTACGCGCAAGACCTGGCCTCGACCTTCAGCGCGTTCTATCGCGATTGCAAAGTGGTCGATGCGTCTGCGCCCGAGCTGACGGCGGCGCGCCTGATGCTGTGCCGCGCGGCGAAGCTGACGCTGGCGCGCGCCCTGGGGTTGATGGGGATGAGCGCGCCGGAGTCGATGTAGAGGTTGGTGGTTGGAAGCTGGAAGCTAGAGGTTGGATGTTAGAGGTTGGAAGTTGGAGGGGCCGGTGGCGATCAAGAGCTATCGCGACTTAGAAGCCTATCAGCGCGCGAAGAAGCTTATTGGTCCAGTCTATCAGCTTGTCGAAACCTTTCCGGCGAGCGAGAAATTCGATTTGTGCGATCAAATGCGCCGCGCTTGTAAGTCGGTGGTTACCAATATCGTCGAAGGATACAGCCACAAGGACACGCCGATTAAAGCGAAGTCGTTCTGGCGCACATCGATGGGATCGGCGAATGAAATGGTTGAGCATCTTGAACAGGCTGTGACGCTAGAGTACACCTCAACGGAAAACGCGCAGCTTATGATCGAGGAGTATGTCGTCGTAGCAAAACAGCTCAACAAGCTGATTCAAAACTGGCGCAAGTTGTAGTGAGCGCCTCCAACTTCCAGCATCTAACTTCCAACCTCCAGAAAGGGCCACATGTCCATCCAACCCGACCGCTGGATTCGCAAGATGGCGAAAGAGCACGGCATGATCGAGCCGTTCGAGGAGGGTCGCGTCGGCAACGGTGTGATCTCGTACGGCGTATCGTCGTACGGCTACGACATTCGCATCGCCGACGAGTTCAAGATTTTCACGAACGTTCACTCCGCCATCGTCGATCCCAAGCACTTCGATCCGAAATCCATGGTCGATTTCCAGGGCGACGTGTGCATCATCCCGCCCAACTCGTTCGTCCTCGGCCGCACCATCGAATACTTCCGCATCCCGCGCAACGTGTTGACGATCTGTGTCGGCAAATCGACGTATGCCCGCTGCGGGCTGATCGTCAACGTCACCCCCTTCGAGCCGGAGTGGGAAGGCCACGTCACGCTCGAAATCAGCAACACCACCCCGCTGCCCGCCAAGATTTACTCGAACGAAGGCATCGCCCAGGTGCTGTTCTTCGTCGCCGACGAGGAGTGCGAAACCTCGTACAAGGATAAGCAGGGCAAGTACGACAAGCAGACCGGCATCGTGCTGCCCCGGATTATTCAGTGAAGGCCGTCAACGGACTTTAGAACCGGCACGCTTCGCGGGACTGAAGCGGATAGAGTCCGTTCTTGTCCGTTTGTCCGCTTCGCCGCAGGCAATCTGTTGACCGTAATCCGTTTGTAACACCTCCGGCCCGCCGCCGGGTGTACAATCGAGCCGGAGGTTGCCATGCGCCGACTCGCCCCCGTGTTCGCCATTTTCTTCGCCGCTGCGCTTGTCGTGCTGCTTGCCCGGCCATTCACGCCTGTCGCGGCAAGTTCCCGCCCTCCCATACGCGCTAACGGCATCACCACCGTCACCACGGATACCATTCTCGTCCCCACCTACTCTTACGCGCCCGCATTGTTCACCGCAACGAACACAACCTACAACATCCCTTACCCCGTCCTGCATTGGGGCGAATACGACAAAACCGGCCGTACCAAAAGCGACAAGGCTTACACGCGGCTGACGCTCGAAAACGACTGGCTGCGCGTGAGCATCCTGCCCGAACTCGGCGGGCGCGTGTACGAGCTGATCTACAAACCCACCGGCCACAACGAACTGTACCGCAACCCGGTCATCAAGCCGACACACTGGGGCCCGCCCGAACAAGGCTGGTGGCTGGCGGCTGGCGGCATCGAGTGGGGGCTGCCGGTCGAAGAGCACGGCTACGAGAGCGCGCTGCCGTGGAGCTATTCGATCCAGCAGACGAGCGCGGGCGCGACGGTCACGCTGCGCGATTCGACCCAGGCCGATCGGCTGCGCGCGACGGTCGAAGTGTTCCTGCCGAGCGAGCGCGCCGCGTTGATCACCCGTCCGAAGATCGAGAACGGGCGTAGCGTCCCGCTGACCTACAAGTGGTGGATCAACGCGATGCTCGCGCCCGGCGCGGCGAACACCGTCGGCCCCGACCTGCGCTTCATCTTCCCGATCGACGCCGTCACCGTCCACTCGACGAACGACGATCGGCTGCCCGGTCATGGCTGGCCCGGCCCTAGCGGCCCAGAGCAGTGGATCAGCTGGCCGATCTACAACGGCGTCGATTGGAGCCGGCTGGGCAACTTCGACGAGTGGTTCGGCTTCTTCGGTCGCCCGCAGGCGATGCAGGACTTCGTCGGCGTGTACGATAGCGCCGCGAACGAGGGCGTCATCCGCGTCTTTCCGCTCGAGGTGGCCCAAGGCATCAAAGGCTTCGCGATGGGTTGGGCCAGGCCGATCGACCCCGGCAACTGGACCGACGACGGTTCGACCTACGTGGAGCTGCACGGCGGCCTCGCGCCGACCTTCTGGGACTCCGTCAGTCTCGCGCCCGGACAATCGATTCAATGGGAAGAGGTGTGGTATCCCGTTGCCGGACTCGGCGGCGTCACGGCGGCCAACGACGATTTTGCGCTGCACGTCCAGCACAGTGGATCGGCGCTCGATCTGAATCTGTTCTCGACTTGGTCGATCGGGCCGTCGCACGAGTTGAGCGTCTGGCAGCGCAGCACGTGCGCGCGCATCGCGCGGATCGATCTTCCAGTCACCGACGCGGCCACGCCGTTCCAGACATCGATCCCGACGAGCATTCCTCTGAATGACCTGGCGATTCATGTTACGTACGATACTTATCTCGCCCTGGGCTACAACGCGATCGATTGTTTAGCGCCGGTCACGCGCGTCGACCAGCTGCCGCGCTTCTCGTACACGACCGCCTTCAACGTCGCGTGGAGCGCGCGCGATTATTTCAGCGGCGTCGAGTCATCCGACGTGCAATACAAGGATGGCTATACCGGCGTGTGGACGACCTGGCTGACCGACACTCACTTCGTCAACGCGACATTCACCAGCCAGGCCGGGCGCACCTACTTCTTCCGCGCCCGCTCGCGCGACAAGGCGGGCCATCTCGAACCCTACGGCGATGAGGAATGGGGCCAGGCGTTCTCGACCGTCCTGCTCGACCCGGCGGCGGTGCTGGAGACTTCGCGCATCGTCGCGCCGCGCTTTGTCGCGCCGGGTCAGCCGATCAGTTACACGCTGGTCTTGAGCAACACCGGGTCGATCTCCGGGAACATCGCGCTCACCAATACGCTGCCCACGTCGTTGACGCTCGTCAGTGGCACGCTGCTGGCCTCGTCCGGCGCAGCGCCGACCTTCGACGGCGCGCGCGTTCGGTGGAGCGGCATCGTCGCCGAGAATGCATCGGTGTTCATCACCTATGCGCTCACGCCGACGCTCGATCTCGGCCTCATGCAACCGCAGACCAGCACGGTTGTCATCGGCGGCGGCGTGCAGCCCGTCACGCGCGCGGCCACCACGGCATTGGCGCGCCTCACTTATTTAGCGCTTATCACGCGCAACAACTCGCCGTAACGCCGACCGACGATAGACCAATCCATTCGTCGTCCGTCCATCGTCATTCGTCTCCGTAACTCTGTGGTAAAATCACCCCATCGGGCGAATAGCTCAGCTGGTTAGAGCGCCTCCCTTACAAGGAGGAAGTCGGGGGTTCGAGTCCCTCTTCGCCCACTCAACTTGTGTCGGCGGCCCACGGGTGTAACTTGCGGAGGCAATACGGCACTAGCCAGGAGCGATGACATCCGTCTGTGAACGCGCCGGAAGATAGAAGCGTGCTGTGCATTTGGGCGATCGTGCACGGTACGCTTTTCTTGTTTCAGCTGGGGACACCCTATACATCGAAATGGATGCAGACCATGACACCTCTCACACCATACGATTTGTCGCGCTATAGCCGGCAGATGCTCATACCGGGTTGGGGAGAAGAGGGACAGTTGAAGCTCAAATCCGCAACCGTGTTCATCGCCGGCGCCGGTGGCCTGGGCAGCCCGGTCGCGCTCTACCTGGCCGTCGCGGGCGTGGGTGAAATCAGAGTGTGCGACGCCGATACCGTTGAATTGTCCAATCTCAATCGCCAACTCCTCCACTCCGATGCTCGGCTGGGGATGCCCAAAGCCGAATCGGCCGGCATGACGTTGCAGGCCTGCAACCCGACCGTCCGTATTGTGCCGCAGCAGGTGCTGCTCTCCGAGCAGACGATCGAGCAGAGCGTGGGTCAAGCCCAGATCGTGGTGGACTGCCTGGACAACTACGAGACGCGCTACTTACTCAACACCTACTGCATCCAGCATCGAATCCCCCTGGTGCACGGCGCCATCTGGGGGCTAACCGGTCAGGTAACCTTCCTGCATCCACCGGACACGCCCTGCTTGCGCTGTCTGACCCCGGAGCCGCCGCCCAAGGGCACCTTCCCGGTCGTCGGCGTGACGCCCGGTCTTACCGGTTGTCTCCAGGCTATGGAGGTGCTCAAGTTCATCACCGGCATCGGCGCGAACCTCAAAGGGAAACTCCTGACCTTCGACGGCGAGGACCTGACCTTTTCGTCGTTTCGAATCCAGCGGATGAAAGCCTGCCCTGCCTGCGGGCATCTGGTCTGAGAGTGAACCGGTTGTTCTGATGGCAAACCCGATCGGTCTTCTTTCGTCGTGCTGACGCGCGCCTCGCATGCACGCCGAACCGCCTTTGACCATGCGCCAGCGCAGTGTTACAATCGACCCGCTTCAAATTCCTAAACTCTAACTCTAACTCTAACTCTAAACTCAAACCCTAACCCTGAACTCTCACTCCAACTCCAGACTCTAACGCTAACTCCCAACTCTAACTCTCCTCAAGGAGCCGCCATGTCCGACCTCTTATTTCGCGGCGATCTGGCCGAGATCGATCCGGCCGTCGCCGAGTTGATCGAGCACGAAGCCGATCGCCAAAACCACAAGTTGATCTTGGTCCCGAGCGAATCCGCCGCGCCCCAGGCGGTGCGCGCAGCGCTCGGTTCCGTGTTCCAAAACATTTACGCCGAAGGCTATCCCGACGCGCGCACGCGGGCACAGACCGAAGCTGGAATCCTGGATTACGAGGAGCAGCTCGGCTATTACCGGCGCTACGGCGATCCGCGCTACTACCAAGGCGTCGAGTACGCCGATATGATCGAGGCGCTGGCCCGCCGCCGCTGCGCCGAGCTGTTCGCCACGCCCATCATCGGCCCGGCTCGCATCTACGTCAACGTCCAGCCGCTGTCCGGCGCGCCGGCCAACAACGCCGTATACGAAGCGCTGCTCCAGGAAGGCGACACGGTGCTGGGCATGTCGCTCGTCGTCGGCGGTCATCTGTCGCATGGGTCGCCGGTCAACCGATCGGGCAAGCACTATCGCATCGCGCCGTACGCAGTCGATCCGCAGACCGAGCAACTGGATTACGATCAAATCCGGGCGCTGGCGCTCCAGCACAAGCCCAAGCTGATCATCGCGGGCTACACCTCGTATCCCTGGGCGCCGGATTGGTCGAAGTTTCGCGCGATCGCCGATGAGGTCGGCGCGCACCTGCTGGCCGATATTTCACACGTCGCCGGGCTGGTGGTCGCCGGCGCGTACCCGACGCCGCTCGGCGCGGCGCACATCATCACCTTCACCACGCACAAAACGCTGTGCGGCCCGCGCGGCGCGTGCACGCTCACCCTCGATCCCGCGCTCTCGCGCAAAATCGACCGCGCGGTATTCCCCGGCGAGCAGGGCGGCCCGCACGTCAACGCCATCGCCGCGATGGCGGTTGCTTTTCGACTGGCGCGCACCGAGCAATTCCAACAGCTGCAACACGAGACCGTCAAGAACGCCGTCGCACTGGCGAAAGCGCTCGAAGCCAACGGCCTGCGCGTGGCTTACGGCGGCACCAACTCGCATCTGCTGCTCGTCGATTGCAAATCAGTCAAGGGCGCCGACGGCACGCCGCTGATGGGCCATCCCGCCGCGCGCATCCTCGATCTGGCGAACATCGTGTGCAACCGCAACACGATCCCCGGCGATCGCGGCGCCGGCTCGGCTTCAGGCATCCGGCTCGGCACGCCGTGGGTCACGCAGCGCGGGCTGAAGGAAGCCGACATGCATCGGCTGGGCCAGATCATCGCCCGTGTCCTCAAGACGTGCAGCCCCTTCACCTACGCTACCAAGAGCGGCGAAGCGTTCCGCGCCAAAGTCGATTTCGATACGCTGGAGCAGGCCAAGCTCGATGTCGCCGAAATCGTCGCGCAGCTGGACACCGGCGCACCAGCTCAGCCCGGCGGTTATCCGCACTTCTGGTCGTTGCACGATTCCTACGGCCCGACCGCCGTGTTTGAGATTCAGGGCGACGCAGCGCGTTCACTGTTGCAGGCCGCGACGACGAACGACGTGGACACGCTGAAGATTGGCGAATCGCAGCCGACCTTCCTCTTGGAGCGAGACGGCGCGCCGCTGAGCGGCGGCGCGCTTGAACGAATCGCGGCAGATACTTACCAGCTGGCCGTGCCGGGCGAGCGCGCAGCGCGTGTGGCGGCCTGGCTGCGCGCGCTGTCGGATGGATTCGTGCTCTTTGACGACGTGTATGCCAAGCTGGCCGGGCCGGTCGCCATTCGACACCGGCCCGACGCGCAGCCGGCGGCCCCGATCGCAACCGATCTCAAACACGCGGTGGCCGCTCACAAGCCCTACTTCATCGGCATGCATGGTGATAACCTTGCGAAGGTTGCGCAACCTTCGCAAGGCTTACAACAGTTCAAGTGGGTCGAAGACCACACCGCGCCGCTCCGGCGCACGACGCTGTACGAGACGCATAAGAAATCGGGCGCGAAGATGGCGCCCTTCGCCGGTTGGGAGATGCCGGTGTGGTACACCAGCGTCCTGGAAGAGCACAAAGCCGTGCGCGAGACGGCCGGGCTGTTCGACGTGAGCCACATGGGTGTGCTCGAAGCGTCCGGCCCCAACGCCGCCGCGTTCCTCGATCGGGTGACGACGAACGATGTGGCTGCGCTCCAGATCGGCGAATCGCACTACACTTATCTGCTCGGCATCGACGGCATCCCGATTGACGACCTGCTGATCTACCGCACCGGCGCAGAGCGCTACCTGTTCGTCGTCAACGCCGGCAACAACGCTAAGGACTGGGCCTGGGTGAATGCCGTCAACGCGGGTCATGTTGCGATCGACGCGCAGCGGCCGTGGGCGCGCAACACTGCGCCGTGCACGCTGCGCGATCTGCGCGATCCCAAGTGGGGCGCCGAGCGCCGCGTCGATATCGCGCTGCAAGGCCCCAAGTCGCTGGAGATCCTGAAAGCGCTGTGCGACGACAAAACCGATGCGGCAAAGTTGAGCAAGATGCCGCGCACGCATTTGATGCAGGCCACGCTGCGCGGCTTCGACGTGATCATTTCGCGCACAGGTTACACCGGTGAGTCGGTCGGTTACGAGCTGTTCGTTCATCCCGATCAGGCGCCCGCGCTCTGGAACCTGTTGCTGGAGGTTGGCGCGCCGCTGGGCCTGAAGCCGACCGGGTTGGGCGCACGCGATAGCACACGCACCGAAGCGGGCCTGCCGTTGTACGGTCACGAATTGGCCGGCCCGCTGAATTTGAATCCAGCCGACGCCGGTTTCTCGTCGTACGTCAAGACCTACAAGCCGTTCTTCGTCGGGCGCGCGCCGTACCTGGCGCACGAGGCGGCGCGCAAGCTGGAGAATACTCGCTTCCGCATGAACGACAAGGGTGTGCGCGTGCCCAAGGGCGCGGCGGCGCTGGAGAGCGGCGGCGCTATGGATTACGTGGTCGATAAGCGCGGGCGCGTCATCGGCCGGGTGCTTTCGTGCGCGGTGGATAGCGAAGGCTATATGACCGGCCAGGCGTTGGTCGAGCTGAAATATGCGGTCGAAGGCACGCCCATCGGTATTCTGCCCGCGTCGAGAGAGGGCAAGCCTGCGTCGGACTTGAAGATCGGTGCGCGCGTGCCGACGATCGATGCGGCGACGGTGGTGAGCCGCTTCCCAAAGCGCAAAGCCTGAGGCGTCCGTCGTGGCAGTGGTTGCACGACAAGAGCAGCGTCCAGGTTGATTTACGGAACTACAGTCCCCGTAGCGTAGCGGAGTGGGATACGCTCTACCGAAACCATCGGAATCGCGGGCATAAGGTATTCCGTAATCCGTACAGCCGAGCGGAATCCGCTCTAAAGTCGTGACGACGAACGCGCTATGGAGAGATGACTCGCTTCTACTTGATCCGTCACGGCGAAACAGCCTGGGCGGCGATGCGGGCGCGCGGCGCGCGTGGGCGTGATTTCAACTTCGTGGAACTGACGCAAACGGGAGTCGCGCAGATCGAGGCGCTGGCGCACGACGAGCGCTTGAAGTCAGCCGAGGCCGTTATTTCCTCGCCGTACACCCGCGCGTTGCAGTCCGCCGCCATTTTGAGCCGGCGCTTCGACCTGCCGCTGCACATCGAGTACGACCTGCACGAATGGCTGTACGACCGCGATCCGTACGCCCCGTTCGTCGTCGACGAGGTCGAGCGACGCCGATTACACTTCTACGCATCCGATCGCTTCAACTTACCGGGCGAAGAGTGCGCGTGGGAGTCGGCCTGCGAGGTGCGGCTGCGCGCCGAAGCCGTGCTGCGAAGATACCAGCGCTACTCAACCGCGATCGTGGCGTGCCACATCGGCGTGATCTTCGCTCTGACGGGGATGACCAAAGTAGGGTTGGCAGAAGTGGTTGATTACGCTAGAAAACGTGAAACGTAAAACGTGATGTCACGTCTCACGCCTCACGTGTCACTCACACCCACACTGCCGGCGCGTTCACCACAACCGGGTTCGCCGTCGCCGGCTGCGCCGCCAGGGCCAGGCCCATTGCGCCGGGAATCTCGATAATGCGGAACTTGCCCTCGCCCGTGACAGTCACCCAACCTTCGCGATTCGGATCGCTGGCCCAGTAGATCGAGTAGGCGAAGGCTGCGCCGATCGACTTCTCGCGCCGCAGCAGCCCAATGTACTTGCCGTACTGCCGGCCCTTGTCGGCGTAGGGAATTTGCGCGCCGTTGTTGGAAAACTCGGTGATGAACAGCAGCTTGCCGGGGAAGCGCGTCTTGTAGCGCCGCCAGTACATGCCGCCCGAATCGGGATTCTCGATGCCGTACAGCCCGCCCCCGTCGAACTGCCAGTAGCAGTGCACGCCAATCCAGTCGGCCTTCTCGTCGATCACGGCCTTGCAGCTCGACAGCCACTTGTCGGTGTTCCACACCAGCGGCTGGCCGTTCACCTTGATCAGCCCACCGCCGAAATCGGCGAACTCTGACCCGCGCGGCGCTAAACCGGGGAAACCGAGATAAATATCGCGGCGAATCTGGCGCAGCTGATCGGCCACACGGCTGAACCATTCGGCGAACTCGCTCGGCCCCAGCCAGGCCGAGCCTAGCCCATCGCCAATCGGATCGGTCGGGTTGGGTGTGATGTTTGGCTCGTTGTGTACCTCGAAATAGCGCACGCCGTTCGCATACGCGAACTCGATCTGGTCGCGCGCGGTTTCGACAAACGAGTTGATCGCCGCGGTCATCCGCGCCGCCGGCTGAAAATCGGCCCACATGGGATTCGGTTTCCAGGTCAAGCGCACCATGACGAAAGCGATGCCCTGCGCGCGCAGCCAGTTGTACACCCGATTCATCTTCTCCTTATCGCTCAACGGCGCCAGTTTGATCGACTCCAGGCGGGCAGCTTTGATCGCATCCTGAAAGGTCGGCTCGTGCCAGGTGTTTGCATCGGAGTTGCCCATGCCGGCCAGGCAGACGCCGAACCTCCAGGCAGGCGACGGTCGCCCGGTTCCGGGCGAGGTGGTCGTGTCGTCGCCCGGCCGCGCGCCGGTTGGATCGCCCAGGTAGCGCGCGTAAGCGTAACCGCGCTCGCCCGCATAATCGACGAGGAACCACCACTTGCCGCTGCGCGGGTCGAGGTTTTCCCACGCGCCGCCCAACACCCGGATGATCGAACCGCCGCGCATGGTGACGATCTTGTTGTTGATCGCCGGGCTGAACGCAGGTGAGCTGCGCAGGTTCAAGCCCTCGGCGGGGAGCACCTGTTGGGACGCCGGGAGCGGGTCGGGCCGGGGGGTGATGAAATCGCTCCGGCAGAAGCCGGTCACCTTTTGACGCGTGGCCGCGTTCGTCGCCTCGATCTGCACCCACAACACGTTCGACTGCGCCTCGAAGTTCTCGCGCGCCACGCCAATCACCGGCCAGGTCGAGCCATCGGCCAGTTGCGCGACGACGTTGCCGGTCTTGATCGCCGGCTCCCGGCGCAGGTTGAGATGCGGCTGTGCAGTCACTCGAATCTGCGAAGGCGGCGTGTAGGTCATAGTTAGCTCCACAGGGAGATAGCGCGGCTCGGCGCTTCATTTTAGTCTGGCCGGGACAAAAGTCAATTTGCAAGAAAAGGCCTCGCGGGTCTCTAAGACCCGCGAGGCCTAAAAGCGTAGAAAACGGTTTGACCAATTACCACGCGGAGAAGGCCGCCCACGGCTGGTTGCCGGGGGTGGTCTGGATGCAGTAGCCGTGATTGCGCTGAGGCGGCAACGGGTAGTTCCAGTTTCCATTGGCGGGCATCAGCCTGCCGTTCACCGTCAGTCGCCGTCCGCCGCTGAAGCTGCTGCTCGAGCCCGACAGGAGCTCCGACGTCGTCTCGTGGCAGGTTGCGCCGGTGCCCAGGGGGCCTGATTGGAAGTTGGCGCCGTCCGCCACACTGAACGGGACGGGGTTATTGCACAGGCCCGAGCAGGGCGAGGCATGCACGTGCTCGCACACGGCCAGGCATGTCCCGAGCTGCGCCAGGGAATTCGCCTCGTTGCCAGCTTGCCCGGTAGCAAAACACTGCGCGCCAACCGGGTCACTCGTGTTGTCGGCGCAGAACTCGACCAGCTGCCCGCTCGCGGTCATGGGCAGCGGGTGCCACAACGCCGGATTGTTAGGCGGCGTCTGCCCCGTCTGCGCCTGGTGAACCAGCAGCGCCTCGTAGAGCTGCCCGTTGAACAGCACCCGGTCCTTCACTGCATAGATGATCTGCGGCTGCCAGGCACCATCGTTGTTGTTGACGCGCTCCCAACGATCGAACCGCGCCGGCGGGGGTTGGCTCCCTTGCGAGGTGTGCGCCACGCGCACCCGGTAGTTGACGTTCTGGTAGGCAATGACTCGCCCGACCGGGTAGCTCACGCCCCCCGCCCAGGCGTTGATCACCGGCATCGGCCGCATCATGTCGTTGTCTTCGTGCCCCAGGACGTGGCAGTGCCACACGTAACCCGGCCCGGTAAACGAATCGATGTTGGCGGGGAACTGCGGATCGATCGGGAACAGGTTCTGGCCGGGATTGACGCCGCCGCTCGCGACCTCTTGCGGTGCCCAGCGCGTGATGATGCGCGTCACCTGATTGGCCGGCGCCCGAACAGTGTCCTTCCAGCCCGTCTCATACGGCAGCGCGGGAGCCGGGGAGCCGGTCAGGAACGGCGTGGGGTCGACGACGATTGGGCGCGTCGTCGGCCTGAAGCCGTTCATCAGATTCCACTGTTGAAGGTAGGCGGCGGTATTGATGGCCTGGCGGTCCACGACCTGGAACTCGATCAGGTGCAGGTGGACCTGGTGGCCGCCTCCGCCAACGTTGGCCAACACCCATTCTTCAGTCGAGCCGATGAGTGGGAACTCGGTGGGGGGCACTGTGAAGTCCAGGCCATCGACCGAGCGCTGAGCGTTGCCGTCGGCGTCGACATGGTTCATCAGCGTCTTGATCCGCTTCGGCGCGTTGGTGGGCAAAGTCGGCCTGGCAGGGAAGAGAGACGAAGATAACGTGGGAGGCGGAACCGCCGCCGTGTTCTGGACCGTGAACTGCATGACGGTGCCCACGGTGTTCGGATCGGCGCCCGCGTTGATCAGGATGATCTGCGTCCCGGCCGCGAACTGGGAGAAATCGAACAGCACGTCGGCGCGTTCGGTGATGCCGAGAATCACCTGCGTCACAGACTGCGGCCCCGGCAGATATCCTCCGTCGGAGCCGATGAGCGTGAACGGCACAGGGGCGCCGCCGTTGGTGAACTGGAAGGTCCAGGTTCGCCCGTTGCCGGCGGCCAGCATTCGGAAACGATACTGCCGCCGCTCGACGTTCAAGTTGGGCCACACTTTGCCGTTGACCAGCACCGTGTTCGCGCCGTCGCCGGGTTGCCAGTACGCCCAGCGCGGGGTGCCGGGGACAGCCGCGGCGGCTTGCGGGAAGCTGACCGACCCGTCCGTGAAGAAAGCCCGGTCGAAGACGACGAGCGGAATCTCATACTGTCCATTGGGCAGGGGCGAGCTCGGCTGGTCAAGGGGACTATTGGGATCGCGGATATAGTAAGCCGCTCCCACTGTCCCCGCGTACACGTTGAGCCGGGTCGCACCCATAGTGTGATCGTGATAGAAGAGCTGCGTGCCCGGCTGCTGGTTGGGCATATCGTAGACCGTGCTTGCGAAGCTCGGGCCACGATATTGCCCGTTGGGCGTAAACCATTCCTCGGCCGTGCCATCGAGTTGGGGCGCCACGACCAAGCCGTGGTTGTGGATTACGTGCCCCACCGGGAACTGCGCGTTGGTGTAGCCGGGTGGGAACGGCGCGAAGGGGGCCGTCGGCGCCTCCATGTTCAGAGGATTCGCCCAATGCAGCGTGGGATCGACGGCCAAGAAGTGCGGCTGCTGGATCTGGTTAACCCAAGTCACGCGCGTCGGGATGCCGCGGGTGTTATCAAAGATCGACCCCGGCACGCTGCGCACGAACTCGGTCTGCGATGAGCCAGGAATCTTGACCTGGCCGCCGAAGGCAAACACATTCGTCGCCGGGAAGCCCGGCGGCAACATCTGCGCTTGAGTTTGCGCCACCGACACCGTGTACTCGTGCCGGATGACCTGACCCTGGGGATTCGTGATGAGTGTAGGTGCAAACACCCGCGGGATGGCCAGCTCCTGCGCGAACTTCGGGATCGTGAGCGGGTCGAGGGGCACCTGGCCGGGTGGGGGTTGACCCACTGCCGGAGTTTGGATTACAAGAATCATCGCGGTGCAGGCAATGATCACGACGAACCACTTGACGTGAGTTTTGCTGAACTTCATCATAGCTACGCCTCCCTTGGCATTTACTTGAGATGTTCGCCCGTGCGTCGTTTTACCGCATTGACCTCCTTTCAAACCGTTTGCGCGCATTTCAACTGATTCTCTTTCAGTTTTCGCTCAACAGCGGATCGATGGTGGCCTGAAACACTTCGATCGGCTGCATGCCGACCAGCGGCTGCCCGTTGACGAAGAAGGTGGGCGTGCCGCTCACGCTGGCCTGTTGGCCTTCCTGCGAGTCGGTCTGCACCCGGTCGACGGTTCGTTCCTCTTCCAGACACGGCTCGAATTGCGTCAGGTCCAGGTCCAATTGCTCAGCGAAGCCGGTCAGCTGTTCCTTGCCGAACGCGCCCAGATTCTCACCGGCCTGGCGATTGAACAGCAGGTCGTGATACTCCCAGAAACGCCCCTGATCGGCGGCGCACTCCGAGGCGACGGCGGCCCAGATCGATTCTTGCCCCAGGAAGGCGTAGTGTTTGTAGACGAGTTGCACCTTGCCGGTTTCGACGTAGTCTCGGAATAAGCCCGG